>NZ_CM020867.1 GCF_009866525.1 Spiroplasma poulsonii | reverse complement strand
ATTGTTCATATTTTTATGTCCTCATAAATTATATTTTATAATAATATTTTAATAAAAAGGGGTATCGCAAGAAGTCTATTAAATGAAATAAAAATTAATTAAATTATGTTATATTAAGCACGATGTATTTTAAAATACATCACCTTTAATTAATTTAGGTTTAAATAAAGACACCTTATTTTACTAAGGTGTCTTTATTTTTTAACAAATTTTGGGACAAATGCATATTATTATGGGACAAATTATTAATATTTAATTTATGGAAATGTTTTTAATGATTAATACCATTAATTTTGCTAATTTATACCTATTTTGCTACTTAGAATTTGTATATTTTTCTAATTTGCTATATAATAAATTTGTTAGCAAGTAAATTGCTATTGACAATTAAAAACGGAAACACAAGCAATTTTGACAAGAACTGTGTTTCCATAAACAATTTTAACATATTTTATTTACCTTAGAATGTGTTAAACAATTATTATAATGTTTGTGGAAATAGCGGTCTGTTATTTCCCTTTTTATTTGTTTACAAAAAAGTAGTTGAAATTAAATTATTTAATCCCCTTTATGGTACAATAAAAACAACTAAATAAAAACAAAGAAAATGACACGACAGTCATTCTTCTACACACCTATTAAGCGGTCAGGAAAACCGCTTAACTAGGGCTTATTAATTTAACCCCCACCGTTTGGTAGGTCAGTTAAATTATAACATTTTTTAATTTTTGTGTATAGGTAGAATGATAAAAAAAGTCATTCTACCTATTTTTTTATTTATTAAAATATTTCATTAGAAAGGACATGATGTTATGCGCAGAGCAAGTTATATTGATACAAAAATTGATTTAAACCATCAGCAAGAAAAAGTAAAAAAATTAAAAAAGTTGTTGCAAAAAACAGAAATGGAATGACAAAATAATTGATTTAATAACTTGACTGGTGATAAACAAGAACAATACAAAAAACAAGTCGCCGAAATGAAAAGAATTACCCCATCAATTTTGTGAACAATTGAAACCGGAAAAATACAAGTTGAATGAAAACGGAATTGATTTAAAAATCTAACCGAAGATAAAAAAGAAAAATATTATACAGAAATTAACAAAATTAAAACTGAAATTAAAAAAGAAAACAATTTATAACAGCAATTTTTAAAACAAATATCATCGTTGAAAAAACCCAAAAGAATAGATTTATAAATTTTGGAAAATATCAATGCTGATATGGGGTTAAAATACGGTTAAAACCGCAGAAAGGAGCATATTATTATGCAAGAATTGATATTACAAGCAGAACAAATAAATTATCACTTTGTTGAGATAAATGGGTTGAACTATAAAGTTATTAATCAACTTGATGAGAAAAAACATGTTTCTAATTTTTACTTACCGAAAAAATGTGCTCGCCAACACCCTACCTGCAAAGACAGTTATAAAGTCAAAATTTATGACAAATTTATTTGTGTACCAAAAATAATGTGTTTTATTGATAAAACTGGTAAATATTTTTTGGTTGGGATTGATATGTTTTTTACCTACTGAATTTATAACACAAGAGATAATAATAAATATCGCTTAGCAGGTTATCAAGCAATCCGCGACACTGCAATTAAAGAATTGCATTATTTAACTGTGTCTGCTAGAAGATACGAAAAAGAACAAGCAACAAACCCATTTTTAAGTGGGCTAACATATCAACAAGCACGCGAACAAATTTGTGCTGAAAGCGACAAATTAAAAGCAGAATACCAAACTTATGTAAAAACTAAGTATTCTGCTAATAAAAATATTAAAAATGAAACAAGAGAAAATAATTCTCTTGTTGATGATTATAACACACATTATGAAAAAAACAAGGGTGATCCACCAAAAATGTCAGAAGAAGAACTCGAACAGTTACTAGTGGAATTAGACAACTTAGACTAATCCCCTAGTGAGTTTTTCACTCCCCTATCACCCCAGCACAGAGCTTGCATAAAACCAACGAGTAGCAAGACAACAAATACAACACCAAGATATGGTCCTCATCATATCATTTTTGTTATTTGATAAAACAATATTTTTTATTTACTCTTTTCTTCCAATACAAAACCAAAATAAATACCAACACCATATTAAAACAACATATTATATAAAACTACATAAAATTATAATTACTTTTTAAGTAAATTTATCAGTAATTTTATTTAATAGACTTCTTGCATTACTTGTTAAAAAATTGCAAATATTTGTAAAAAAGATACTAATAGAAAAATATAATTTTAATTAATTATGTTTTTTATTTAAAAATTTAATATTTTTCCACAACGAAAAATTAATTTATTATTTAAATTATTTAATTTTAAATAAATATTTTATGTTAAATATAATAATTGTAAATTATAAATTGAGGCAATTAAATTAAATCTTAAACCAAATCTTTTTCTTCGATTACGATATTTTTCTGTAATAATTTTAAATTTTTTAAGAATAGCAAAAATATTTTCAATAATAATTCTCATTTTTGAAACCAGTATATTATATTGCTTTTGTTCTTTGTTTAAAGGGTTTTTCTTTGTTTTCTTTGTAGGTATTAGAACATTATTGTGATTTTTTTGTATTCCTTGATAACCACTATCAACTATTAATTTGGTATTTTTTAAAATTGGGATTTTTGATTCTTTAAATAAAGCATAATCATGTTTTTTTCCGAGCGAAAAACTTGTTGCAATAATTTTTTTGGTTTCTTGTTCGATAATTACTTGTGTTTTGATCGTGTGTTTTTTCTTTTTACCAGAATAAGATTGTTTTTGTCTTTTTTTGGGCGTTGGATTGGAGTTTCGGTAGCATCAATAATAATAGTTTTATCATTAAAATAATCATTTATTAGTGCTTTTTTACCAGCAAGTTGTTGAAAATCAGAGTTTTTAATTAAAATATCTTCAATTCACTTAATATTGCGATAACAATTAGCCCCACTAATATCAAAACTTTTACCAAGATGAAAATAAGTCTGATATTCTCGTCAATATAATAAAGTCATCAATAATCTATTTTCTAATGATAATTTATTAGTTTTACCACCTTTTTTAAATTTTTCTATTTCAGCAACTTTTAAAATATCTAACATTTTATTAAAAGTGGATTTTTTTATTCCTGTTAATCTTAACCATTCTCTATCATTAAGAGTATTAAATTTATTATTGTTCATATTTTTATGTCCTCATAAATTATATTTTATAATAATATTTTAATAAAAAAGGGTATCGCAAGAAGTCTAATAAATCACTAAATATATAGTATAATTATTAGGTATTAATGAGGTATTTTAAAATACCTAATATATTTTTATTATACTGCGGAACACAAAGCATTTTGGCACGCCAATTACCCGAAACCTTGCACTCCCAACGTTGTTGATAGCACGGGGTTTCGGCTTAATGTTTGTGTTCCGCAGTGGTGGGTTTTTATTGGTTATGTTAATTGCAATTAACATAACCAATAAAAACCCACCACGTTCCTTTTTTCTTTTTGCCCGTGCCCTTAAAAGAAAAAACGAACCCAAAAAAGAAAAAACCCCACTCTGTTGGTAAAACAAAAGTGGTTAGTAAGGAAAATAACTAATGAGAATTATTCCATATGAATTATATAAA
The DNA here is from genome assembly GCF_009866525.1 of Spiroplasma poulsonii. GTDB lineage: Bacteria > Bacillota_I > Bacilli_A > Mycoplasmatales > Mycoplasmataceae > Spiroplasma > Spiroplasma poulsonii. The sequence continues at coordinate 23,823 of NZ_CM020867.1, read as the reverse complement.
TATACTCCTAATTTAAGTTTAATGGCATTGCGTAAGGAATTTGGAATGTATGACTATTGTTTAAATATGAACAAAACTAATATTGCAATGCAACCATTTTTAAACTTGGGGCGTAATTATTTTGATTTATCTTTTCAAAAATGATTTATTGAAATGAAAAAAAGGAAAAATTATGTTAATTCTTTTCATAAATTTTATGCTGAAAAAAATAAATTTAGTCCTATTAAAACAGATTTCTTCTTGCTTTTAGAATGTTGTTTACAGTGAGACTTAAAAGAATTTACGCCATATAATATAAATTTAAGTTGGTATGAAATAATTTTAAAATTTTTTAAACAATATAAAATAAGAGAATACTATTTTGATAATGAAAAATATCAAAATTTATTATATTGGTATAAAAATAAGTTTATGAGTTTAAATAAAACAGGAAAAATTAAACCTAAACAATTAAATATGATAGAGGTAATTGATTTTTGTAAATCAACATTATTATTTAATTTAGAAAAATAAATTAAATATAAATAAAAATGAATAGCAAGGTGTTGGTGTTATGGGTGAGTTAGAAAAAATATTGATTATGATTAATCGTTGGGGATATTTAAACACAGAGCAAGTTGCTTTGTTGACCCAAAAATCATTTATAAGTGCTAAACGAATTTTGGAACGAAATATAAAAAAAGGTTTTTATAAAATCGACCAACACACAAGAAAAAATATTTATTATCTTTCTCATAAGGGTAATACTTTTGTTGGGCGAGAGCATAAAAAAGCAATTAAGATAAATTGTTATGAAATGCCCCACCAAGACATGTTAATCAAATGACTTGTTGCACAAAGTGATATTGAAAACTATCAAACAGAGAGGGAATTAAAAATGGAAAACGGTAATCTTAATGCTTACCCCGATTTAATTGTTTACAAAAATGATGGGACAATTCAATTAGTCGAGTTTGAGCGAACGCGTAAAATTCCAGAGCGGTTTAGAAAAAAACTTGATGGTCTCCGCAAATACTATAAAGACAACTATCAAGTCCATTGAATTACCCCTACCCAAACACTCGCCAATTGAATTGAAAATCAAATAAATAACTATGCTTGACAAGAGTTAAACACCTACGAAATTTGAAACAAAAAGGAGTAAAATATAAATGAAAGTAGGTGTGAAAATGGAAAAAGAAAAATGTAATTGCAGCTGTGAATGCAAATGTAATGAAAATAAAAATTCACAAGATAATACTTGTGAATGCAAAAAATAATTTTTTATGATAATATTATTTTGGAACAAATAAAAAAGTGAGAGTTAACCACTCTCCTAGTGCATTAAATTATCCTATTCGGATAATTTTTTAATTATAAAAATAATTTGCAATAGTAGCGTGATTATTTTGAGAACATTACAAATAATTTGTAATAATTCCATTAAACCACCGCCTAACTATTTTTTGGAACTGCTAGGGAGTGGTTAAAACTCTCAACCTAATTATAACATCGTTAAGTTAAAAACAATGCTTTTATACCCTTTTACATTGTGTTAAAACCCTTATTTTATAAGGGTTATTCATTGCTTGTTTTACTGTCGTTGTCTGTGGTGCATTGAGTGTTATTTTCACAGGGAAATGGTAATAAAATTTTATAATTAATATTATCATAATTATTTTATATAAAATAATTATATTTACTATATAAAGTATAAATAAGTATAAATAATTATTTATATAAAAAACCTTGATTTTATTTATATTTTTGGTATTATTATTATTATTAATTATATTTACTATATAAAGTATAAATAATTATTTTAGAAAGGAAACAAAATAATTATGCCAAATATAGATAAAGAAAAAACAAATATAACTAAAAATTTAATAAATAAAACATCAAGTTTTAGTGATGTTAAAGAATTTAAAAAATTAGATAATTCTACTTTTATGCCGCGTATGAAATGCAATTCTCGAGTTGTTATGGCATTTAGAAATGAAGCAAAAAGTAAGAAATGGCAATTAACAACTTTAATGAATGAAATTTTAGTAGAAAGATATAATATAGATTTGGAGGATAGTAATAATGAAGATGATTAGTTTTGCAGTAAAAAAGGGTGGGGCAGGAAAAACAACCCTTTGCAAAAATGTTGCCTACAAGTTGGCCCTTGATGAGGTAAAGGTCTTGTTGATTGACCTTGACCCCCAAGCAACTCTAACACTAAATTTAGTTAATAATGTTTATCATAAAAATAAAACAATAAAGTCTGTTTTAACAGAACCAGAATTAATCAAAATAGCACAAATTATACAAGAAACAAAATATAAAAACATTGATATTATTGTTGGTGGAGAACAACTAAACAAAGTATCTGCTATTTTAAATTTAAACTATTCAAATGAAAAAGACCAACATTTAATAGCAGATACTTTGTATATGCAAAATGATAAAACTTTTGATAGTTATGATTATGTGTTGATTGATTACCCGCCAACAATAAATGAATTATCTGTAAGTTTTTTAATGTTGTCTGATTTAATAATTGCACCTTTAACAGATGATGGTGGTTGTTATAAAGGTGTATTAGATTTAAAAAATACTTTAAATTATATTGCTAAAATTATTAATAAAGAACCACCAAATATTAAAATTTTATTAAACAATGTAAAAAATAATGATGTTACAGAAACTATTTGGGAATGATTAAAAAATGATAATCTTACTCAATATTTATTAAAATGTGAGATTAAACATTCTGATACATTTTCAAAGAACACCGTTAAATTAGACACAATATGAACCAACCCTACATATTGGCGGCAAAAACAAGCCTATGAAGAACTCATCAAGGAAATCAAATAACAATGAAAAAAGTAAAAAAGTGTGAAATAAATAATTGCAATAAAAATATGGTTTCGCTTGTTGTTGTTGGTGTTCCTCCCTTTTGCGAATATCATAATGGAAAGTTTTTTGAATATAGTGCAAATAATTTTTTAAATTTGAAACCAAACAGTTTAAAAAATATGGAAAAAAATAAAGATTTTCGGCAAGTATTTATTTTAGAACAGATAAATAACTTTAAAAAATTATATGAAAACAAAGATAAAAAAGAATAGATAAAAACTATGGGAAATAACAACTGTGGTAAATTATAACTTTGTGTTATAATTTCCTTACAAAGATATTTTTATCTTTGGTACCTAGCCCAAATGTATCAAATATCAATCTTTACTTTTTTATCATATTTAGTAAAGTTTTAGCAAATAAAAAACTATAAACAAGATTGTTTATAGTGATATATTATTTATGGAATTAAATATTTTTAATAAAAATTAGTGATAGTAATTTATCTGAAAATAAATTACTATCGTGGAAACACTAGCGTTTACTAGCGTTTCCACCGACAATTTTAACATATTTCTTGGTGGTATTTTTGTGATACGCTTGTGAAATATGTTAGAAATTGCGTGTGGGAATAGTGCGGTGGTGCTATTCTCTTTTTTTATTAAAAAGAGATTTCAGAAAGGAAATAACGAAATGAAAAAATTATTAAGTATCTTAACAATTTCAACTTTGACAACGAGCGTTCCTGCACCGTTGATTGCCAACACTGTACAAACTTGTGTCAAACGCGATGTTAGTGCTTTGACATCTAACGCAAACAACGACTATCTACCATTAAATAAAATAAATGGAATAAACGAAGCAACAGCAATTGCTGTTGATAGTTCTAATAATATTTATTTTGCCATAAACAAAGTTTCGTTTGTGTTGAAACAGGGTGAAACAACACCAACCAAAATAAATGACATTATTGGTATTATTGATTCAATTGTCGTTGATAAAAATAACAATGTATATTTTGGGACAAGTGATGGTTTATTTGTGTTAAAACATGGTGAAACAACACCAACAAAAATTAATGGAGTAAGTTATGCATTAGCAATTGCAGTTGATAGTAAAGATAACATTTATCTTGGAGTTGATAAGGGTGCCTATGTGTTGAAACAGGGTGAAACAACACCAACAAAAATAAATGGAATTGATAAATCAGTTGTTTCTATTACAGCAGATAACAACGATAATGTTTATTTTAGTCTTTTTAGTGATTATGTATATAAGTTGGCTGCGGGGTCAACAACTCCGACCAAAATTGATGGCATAGATTTTGCTGCAATTTCAATTGCAGTTGATAGTTCTAACAACATTTATCTTGGAGTTGATAAGGGTGCCTATGTGTTGAAACACGGGGAAACAATACCAACAAAAATTAATGGAGTAAATGGTAGGGTAAAAACTGCTGTTGATAGTAAAGATAACATTTATCTTGGAACTGATAACGGAGTATTCAAACTTCAATCTGTTTTGTCGTGGGTAAAAACAAATATAAATGTTAATTTGGTTGATAAATCAAAAAATATAGCGTGATTGCGTGATGACCAACTTGTTGCTAATGGACAAGTTAAAGTCAAAATGGAAAATACCAATATTAAAACTGTTAAAGTCAATGGTAAAGAAATGTCCCAAACAAATAAAGTATGAGAATTTGACTTACCAACAGATAGTACTACCGTTGAAAATAAAGACTATAAAATTGAAGTTGTTTTTACCCTTGATAAAAAAAGTTATGTGGGGCAAATTATCGTATCATCATTTCTATCTCAACCAAGTATTAATGTTAAAAAAAACACTTCGGTAATTGGCAATGTTGATAGTTATGTATATCAACTACCAACCAATGGCAAAGTAGGAGATATTACTTTAACTAGTGATTTGTACTACTCTGATACCGAAGTTAACGTTAGTTTAAATAAACCAACTAGTAGTACAAATATTACAGCGCAAATATTTGGTTTAGATGAAAAATGAGAAAAAAACAGAAAAGTTTTTCAAATATTTGATAACCAAACATACAATTTAGATGGCAGTCAATTAGATACTTATCAGGGTCGTTATTTAATAGAAACAGAAGATAATGCAACAAACAAAAGTAGTTATTATGTTGTTATTAACAAAGATAATTTAACACCGAACTTTTGAGACACAGACCAAGGACAATATTTTTATAGTTGAGCAAATTTAAACGGCTATAATGAAAGTATTAAAAAACTTAATGCAACCGAACTAAACAAAATAATTAACGAAAGTAAAAATTGACAGCAACTAGCAAGTGATAGTCAATTTGCAACGGTGGTTGCTGATTGGTTTAAAACCAATGGTAAATTGTTTTCAAAAGCACCGTTGACAAAAGAGCAAGTAGTAGCACAGCTAAAAACACAAATTCCAAACAGTATCAAAATTCCTGCAGTAAATACTAGCAATTATGATATAAACAAAGTTTCGTTTGTTTTAAACCAAAGTGATTTTAAACCAAATGACAAAGTAAATATTACTGTTAAATACAATAACGCGACAGCAGAGCAATTTACCCTACAAATCAAAGACAGTAGTACACCGGACAAAAAAGGCGGGGATAGTAAACTGTGAATTATTGGCGTTGTTGTTGGTGTTTTGGCGGGTCTTGGTCTGGCGTATTGGTTGTTTAAAAGATTTGTTTTTGATAAATATTTTTTACCAAAAATTAAAAAAAAACCGCCACGATAAATTAGTTGAACAAGTTAGAAAAGAAGAGGCCGAAAAAGACGCACAAAAAAATAAAGGTGGTGAAAAATAATGATGACTTTGTTAGCGACAAGTGGGGTTAATGACTTACTTAACAAAATTTTAGGTATTACAATGCCAGTGTTAATTGCCATCGCAGTTGTATCAGCAATCATAATGATTGGTGTATATGCGATTGGTGGTAAATTCAACGCTGATAGTGCTAATCGCAAAGAAACAATTAAAAAAGTGATGTGGGTATTAATCTGTTTGTTAATTGTTATTCTTGCAAGTGCAATTGTATTGGCGTTTAAAGATACTATCGCACCAATCACAAGTTAGGTGGTGTAATTATGTTGTTCAGAAAACAAAAACAAGATAATTTAACGGTTATAAAATCAAAAAAACCAATATTAAAACAAGGGTTAGAGCGATTTATTGCCTATTATTTTAAAAAAATATTTACAATATTAGCAATTGCAATGATACCTTTGTTAATTATTGGTTGTATTGTCATTGCGATATTATCGGCGATATTGTGATTTTTACCAAATTTTCTGTAATAATTTTAAATTTTTTAAGAATAGCAAAAATATTTTCAATAATAATTCTCATTTTTGAAACTAGTCTATTATATTGCTTTTGTTCTTTGTTTAAAGGATTTTTCTTTGTTTTCTTTGTAGGTATTAGAACATTATTGTGATTTTTTTGTATTCATTGATAACCACTATCAACTATTAATTTGGTATTTTTTAAAATTGGGATTTTTGATTCTTTAAATAAAGCATAATCATGTTTTTTTCCGAGCGAAAAACTTGTTGCAATAATTTTTTTGGTTTCTTGTTCGATAATTACTTGTGTTTTGATCGTGTGTTTTTTCTTTTTACCAGAATAAGATTGTTTTTGTCTTTTTTTGGGCGTTGGATTGGAGTTTCGGTAGCATCAATAATAATAGTTTTATCATTAAAATAATCATTTATTAGTGCTTTTTTACCAGCAAGTTGTTGAAAATCAGAGTTTTTAATTAAAATATCTTCAATTCACTTAATATTACGATAACAATTAGCCTCACTAATATCAAAACTTTTACCAAGATGAAAATAAGTCTGATATTCTCGTCAATATAATAAAGTCATCAATAATCTATTTTCTAATGATAATTTATTAGTTTTACCACCTTTTTTAAATTTTTCTATTTCAACAACTTTTAAAATATCTAACATTTTATTAAAAGTGGATTTTTTTATTCCTGTTAATCTTAACCATTCTCTATCATTAAGAGTATTAAATTTATTATTGTTCATATTTTTATGTCCTCATAAATTATATTTTATAATAATATTTTAATAAAAAAGGGTATCGCAAGAAGTCTAATGAGTTATTACAACTTATTCAAGTTGGTGGGGAAACCTTGAAAATGGTTTCAATTGTTTTCACTTGCTTTGCTGATAGTAAAACTGATTTAGACCAAGTTGTTTCAAATTTAAAAAATGAAATGATAAGAAATCGTTTTACTATTAATGATTTGACATTTCGCCAATTTGCAACTTATAAATGTTTGTTATTTAAGAATAATGATAAATTAAAAAACATTGAGCAAGAAATGGCGACCATTACTCTTGCGAGTGCTTGGCCGTTTCCAAGTAAACCGTTAAATGACCCCCAAGGATTAATAATGGGTGAAAATGAACAAATACAACCAATTATATTTGACATTAAAACCAAATCATCAATAAGAGCAAGTCATAATGCTTTTATTGTAGGTCAAATGGGGTTTGGTAAGACATTTAATGTTAAAAAACAACTTAACTGATTATATTGTAATAGCACAAAAATCTATATTATTGACCCGCAACGCGAATATGGTAGTTTTGCCAATTATCACGGTGGGGAAATTATTGAATTTGGTAATAACCCGAAAGCAAAAATAAACCCCTTAGAAATCTTTACTGATAATTTTGCTGAACATATTTCGTTTTTAGAACAATGGTTTAAAAATTTGTACAGTGATTTAACAAATATTGAACTTGCTAAATTACAAGAATATATTATTCAGTTGTATAAAAACTTTAAAATAACTGCTGATACAAATTTAAGTCAATTAACACGGAAAGATTATCCAATTTTAACTGATTTATATAACTTGGTTAATAAAAAAGAACAACATAATTTATTGGAAAAAATGCTGTGAAAACTAACCAAAGGAGCAGATGGCACATTGTTTAATGGTGCTAGTACCTTAGAAATTAAAAGCGACTTGATTGTTTTTGATATTTACAACATGGCAAAATCAAAAACAATTGCTAACGCACAAATGTATTTGTTGCTTGCTTTGCTTGACCGTGTTATGAAAAAAAATAAAGAAGATAACTTAAATTTACCACCTGAGCAACAGAGTTGAATTTGCATTGCTGTTGATGAAGCACACTTATTAATTAACCAAGATAATATGCTTGCTCTTAATTATTTATTTACTTTGTCTAAAACTTGTCGTAAATTTAATGGAATTTTATATATTTTAACGCAAAGTATCGGTGATTTTACACAACACAGCGAGGAGGTTAAACGCCAAGCACGGGGAATAATTGAGCAATGTACTTATCAATTTATTCATCACTTGAATTCAATTGGGTTGCAAAATTATACTGAATTATTGACTGATAACAATATGATAAATGCCTATGAGAAAAATGTTATTTTAACTCCTAAAAAGGGACTGTGTTTTTTTAGTATTAATGATAAGCGCTATATTTTGCAAGTTATCGCAACAAGCGAAGAAATCAAAGCAATTGGCACCCAAGAAGACATTAATAACTTAGGAAAGGAAACATAAAATATGGAACAAAAACAAAACGAATGAATAACAGTTAACATCATGGCACGCAGAAAACTGAAACGCGAAACCGAAAAAGCAAATTTATTTTCAATCCCCGAACATAAAGGGTTGTCGGTGTGAATTAGTAAAAAATGTATTCACGGTTCACGGAGCGGTAAGTCGCTTGCTGTTGGTATCAAAGCCAATGATGAATATATTATCTGATTGTATGATAATGACGCTAAAATATATGTCAAAAGTGAAATTTGACAAGGTAAACACTTAATTAATCTATATCAAAAAGAATGAAACAAAATCCTTGCAGCGATTAAAATCAACCAAGAAACATTAAATAAATAAAATTGTTTCTATTGCATTGAGTTAATATCTTATTCATTAGACTTCTTGCGATACCCCTTTTTATTAAAATATTATTATAAAATATAATTTATGAGGACATAAAAATATGAACAATAATAAATTTAATACTCTTAATGATAGAGAATGGTTAAGATTAACAGGAATAAAAAAATCCACTTTTAATAAAATGTTAGATATTTTAAAAGTTGTTGAAATAGAAAAATTTAAAAAAGGCGGTAAAACTAATAAATTATCATTAGAAAATAGATTATTGATGACTTTATTATATTGACGAGAATATCAGACTTATTTTCATCTTGGTAAAAGTTTTGATATTAGTGGGGCTAATTGTTATCGCAATATTAAGTGAATTGAAGATATTTTAATTAAAAACTCTGATTTTCAACAACTTGCTGGTAAAAAAGCACTAATAAATGATTATTTTAATGATAAAACTATTATTATTGATGCTACCGAAACTCCAATCCAACGCCCAAAAAAAGACAAAAACAATCTTATTCTGGTAAAAAGAAAAAACACACGATCAAAACACAAGTAATTATCGAACAAGAAACCAAAAAAATTATTGCAACAAGTTTTTCGCTCGGAAAAAAACATGATTATGCTTTATTTAAAGAATCAAAAATCCCAATTTTAAAAAATACCAAATTAATAGTTGATAGTGGTTATCAAGGAATACAAAAAAATCACAATAATGTTCTAATACCTACAAAGAAAACAAAGAAAAACCCTTTAAACAAAGAACAAAAGCAATATAATAGACTAGTTTCAAAAATGAGAATTATTATTGAAAATATTTTTGCTATTCTTAAAAAATTTAAAATTATTACAGAAAAATATCGTAATCGAAGAAAAAGATTTGGTTTAAGATTTAATTTAATTGCCTCAATTTATAATTTACAATTATTATATTTAACATAAAATATTTATTTAAAATTAAATAATTTAAATAATAAATTAATTTTTCGTTGTGGAAAAATATTAAATTTTTAAATAAAAAACATAATTAATTAAAATTATATTTTTCTATTAGTATCTTTTTTACAAATATTTGCAATTTTTTAACAAGTAATGCAAGAAGTCTATTGTTTAAAAAATTTTAAAATTATTTCATACCAACTTAAATTTATATTATATGGCATAAATTCTTTTAAGTCTCACTGTAAACAACATTCTAAAAGCAAGAAGAAATCTGTTTTAATAGGACTAAATTTATTTTTTTCAGCATAAAATTTATGAAAAGAATTAACATAATTTTTCCTTTTTTTCATTTCAATAAATCATTTTTGAAAAGATAAATCAAAATAATTACGCCCCAAGTTTAAAAATGGTTGCATTGCAATATTAGTTTTGTTCATATTTAAACAATAGTCATACATTCCAAATTCCTTACGCAATGCCATTAAACTTAAATTAGGAGTATATTTATATAATTCATATGGAATAATTCTCATTAGTTATTTTCCTTACTAACCACTTTTGTTTTACCAACAGAGTGGGGTTTTTTCTTTTTTGGGTTAGTTTTTTCTTTTAAGGGCACGGGCAAAAAGAAAAAAGGAACGTGGTGGGTTTTTATTGGTTATGTTAATTGCAATTAACATAACCAATAAAAACCCACCACTGCGGAACACAAACATTAAGCCGAAACCCCGTGCTATCAACAACGTTGGGAGTGCAAGGTTTCGGGTAATTGGCGTGCCAAAATGCTTTGTGTTCCGCAGTATAATAAAAATATATTAGGTATTTTAAAATACCTCATTAATACCTAATAATTATACTATATATTTAGTGATTTATTAAATAAAATTACTGATAAATTTACTTAAAAAGTAATTATAATTTTATGTAGTTTTATATAATATGTTGTTTTAATATGGTGTTGGTATTTATTTTGGTTTTGTATTGGAAGAAAAGAGTAAATAAAAAATATTGTTTTATCAAATAACAAAAATGATATGATGAGGACCATATCTTGGTGTTGTATTTGTTGTCTTGCTACTCGTTGGTTTTATGCAAGCTCTGTGCTGGGGTGATAGGGGAGTGAAAAACTCACTAGGGGATTAGTCTAAGTTGTCTAATTCCACTAGTAACTGTTCGAGTTCTTCTTCTGACATTTTTGGTGGATCACCCTTGTTTTTTTCATAATGTGTGTTATAATCATCAACAAGAGAATTATTTTCTCTTGTTTCATTTTTAATATTTTTATTAGCAGAATACTTAGTTTTTACATAAGTTTGGTATTCTGCTTTTAATTTGTCGCTTTCAGCACAAATTTGTTCGCGTGCTTGTTGATATGTTAGCCCACTTAAAAATGGGTTTGTTGCTTGTTCTTTTTCGTATCTTCTAGCAGACACAGTTAAATAATGCAATTCTTTAATTGCAGTGTCGCGGATTGCTTGATAACCTGCTAAGCGATATTTATTATTATCTCTTGTGTTATAAATTCAGTAGGTAAAAAACATATCAATCCCAACCAAAAAATATTTACCAGTTTTATCAATAAAACACATTATTTTTGGTACACAAATAAATTTGTCATAAATTTTGACTTTATAACTGTCTTTGCAGGTAGGGTGTTGGCGAGCACATTTTTTCGGTAAGTAAAAATTAGAAACATGTTTTTTCTCATCAAGTTGATTAATAACTTTATAGTTCAACCCATTTATCTCAACAAAGTGATAATTTATTTGTTCTGCTTGTAATATCAATTCTTGCATAATAATATGCTCCTTTCTGCGGTTTTAACCGTATTTTAACCCCATATCAGCATTGATATTTTCCAAAATTTATAAATCTATTCTTTTGGGTTTTTTCAACGATGATATTTGTTTTAAAAATTGCTGTTATAAATTGTTTTCTTTTTTAATTTCAGTTTTAATTTTGTTAATTTCTGTATAATATTTTTCTTTTTTATCTTCGGTTAGATTTTTAAATCAATTCCGTTTTCATTCAACTTGTATTTTTCCGGTTTCAATTGTTCACAAAATTGATGGGGTAATTCTTTTCATTTCGGCGACTTGTTTTTTGTATTGTTCTTGTTTATCACCAGTCAAGTTATTAAATCAATTATTTTGTCATTCCATTTCTGTTTTTTGCAACAACTTTTTTAATTTTTTTACTTTTTCTTGCTGATGGTTTAAATCAATTTTTGTATCAATATAACTTGCTCTGCGCATAACATCATGTCCTTTCTAATGAAATATTTTAATAAATAAAAAAATAGGTAGAATGACTTTTTTTATCATTCTACCTATACACAAAAATTAAAAAATGTTATAATTTAACTGACCTACCAAACGGTGGGGGTTAAATTAATAAGCCCTAGTTAAGCGGTTTTCCTGACCGCTTAATAGGTGTGTAGAAGAATGACTGTCGTGTCATTTTCTTTGTTTTTATTTAGTTGTTTTTATTGTACCATAAAGGGGATTAAATAATTTAATTTCAACTACTTTTTTGTAAACAAATAAAAAGGGAAATAACATACCGCTATTTCCACAAACATTATAATAATTGTTTAACACATTCTAAGGTAAATAAAATATGTTAAAATTGTTTATGGAAACACAGTTCTTGTCAAAATTGCTTGTGTTTCCGTTTTTAATTGTCAATAGCAATTTACTTGCTAACAAATTTATTATATAGCAAATTAGAAAAATATACAAATTCTAAGTAGCAAAATAGGTATAAATTAGCAAAATTAATGGTATTAATCATTAAAAACATTTCCATAAATTAAATATTAATAATTTGTCCCATAATAATATGCATTTGTCCCAAAATTTGTTAAAAAATAAAGACACCTTAGTAAAATAAGGTGTCTTTATTTAAACCTAAATTAATTAAAGGTGATGTATTTTAAAATACATCGTGCTTAATATAACATAATTTAATTAATTTTTATTTCATTTAATAGACTTCTTGCGATACCCCTTTTTATTAAAATATTATTATAAAATATAATTTATGAGGACATAAAAATATGAACAATAATAAATTTAATACTCTTAATAATAGAGAATGGTTAAGATTAACAGGAATAAAAAAATCCACTTTTAATAAAATGTTAGATATTTTAAAAGTTGCTGAAATAGAAAAATTTAAAAAAGGTGGTAAAACTAATAAATTATCATTAGAAAATAGATTATTGATGACTTTATTATATTGACGAGAATATCAGACTTATTTTCATCTTGGTAAAAGTTTTGATATTAGTGAGGCTAATTGTTATCGTAATATTAAGTGAATTGAAGATATTTTAATTAAAAACTCTGATTTTCAACAACTTGCTGGTAAAAAAGCACTAATAAATGATTATTTTAATGATAAAACTATTATTATTGATGCTACCGAAACTCCAATCCAACGCCCAAAAAAAGACAAAAACAATCTTATTCTGGTAAAAAGAAAAAACACACGATCAAAACACAAGTAATTATCGAACAAGAAACCAAAAAAATTATTGCAACAAGTTTTTCGCTCGGAAAAAAACATGATTATGCTTTATTTAAAGAATCAAAAATCCCAATTTTAAAAAATACCAAATTAATAGTTGATAGTGGTTATCAAGGAATACAAAAAAATCACAATAATGTTCTAATACCTACAAAGAAAACAAAGAAAAACCCTTTAAACAAAGAACAAAAGCAATATAATAGACTAGTTTCAAAAATGAGAATTATTATTGAAAATATTTTTGCTATTCTTAAAAAATTTAAAATTATTACAGAAAAATATCGTAATCGAAGAAAAAGATTTGGTTTAAGATTTAATTTAATTGCCTCAATTTATAATTTACAATTATTATATTTAACATAAAATATTTATTTAAAATTAAATAATTTAAATAATAAATTAATTTTTCGTTGTGGAAAAATATTAAATTTTTAAATAAAAAACATAATTAATTAAAATTATATTTTTCTATTAGTATCTTTTTTACAAATATTTGCAATTTTTTAACAAGTAATGCAAGAAGTCTATTGTTTAAAAAATTTTAAAATTATTTCATACCAACTTAAATTTATATTATATGGCATAAATTCTTTTAAGTCTCACTGTAAACAACATTCTAAAAGCAAGAAGAAATCTGTTTTAATAGGACTAAATTTATTTTTTTCAGCATAAAATTTATGAAAAGAATTAACATAATTTTTCCTTTTTTTCATTTCAATAAATCATTTTTGAAAAGATAAATCAAAATAATTACGCCCCAAGTTTAAAAATGGTTGCATTGCAATATTAGTTTTGTTCATATTTAAACAATAGTCATACATTCCAAATTCCTTACGCAATGCCATTAAACTTAAATTAGGAGTATATTTATATAATTCATATGGAATAATTCTCATTAGTTATTTTCCTTACTAACCACTTTTGTTTTACCAACAGAGTGGGGTTTTTTCTTTTTTGGGTTAGTTTTTTCTTTTAAGGGCACGGGCAAAAAGAAAAAAGGAACGTGGTGGGTTTTTATTGGTTATGTTAATTGCAATTAACATAACCAATAAAAACCCACCACTGCGGAACACAAACATTAAGCCGAAACCCCGTGCTATCAACAACGTTGGGAGTGCAAGGTTTCGGGTAATTGGCGTGCCAAAATGCTTTGTGTTCCGCAGTATAATAAAAATATATTAGGTATTTTAAAATACCTCATTAATACCTAATAATTATACTATATATTTAGTGATTTATTAAATAAAATTACTGATAAATTTACTTAAAAAGTAATTATAATTTTATGTAGTTTTATATAATATGTTGTTTTAATATGGTGTTGGTATTTATTTTGGTTTTGTATTGGAAGAAAAGAGTAAATAAAAAATATTGTTTTATCAAATAACAAAAATGATATGATGAGGACCATATCTTGGTGTTGTATTTGTTGTCTTGCTACTCGTTGGTTTTATGCAAGCTCTGTGCTGGGGTGATAGGGGAGTGAAAAACTCACTAGGGGATTAGTCTAAGTTGTCTAATTCCACTAGTAACTGTTCGAGTTCTTCTTCTGACATTTTTGGTGGATCACCCTTGTTTTTTTCATAATGTGTGTTATAATCATCAACAAGAGAATTATTTTCTCTTGTTTCATTTTTAATATTTTTATTAGCAGAATACTTAGTTTTTACATAAGTTTGGTATTCTGCTTTTAATTTGTCGCTTTCAGCACAAATTTGTTCGCGTGCTTGTTGATATGTTAGCCCACTTAAAAATGGGTTTGTTGCTTGTTCTTTTTCGTATCTTCTAGCAGACACAGTTAAATAATGCAATTCTTTAATTGCAGTGTCGCGGATTGCTTGATAACCTGCTAAGCGATATTTATTATTATCTCTTGTGTTATAAATTCAGTAGGTAAAAAACATATCAATCCCAACCAAAAAATATTTACCAGTTTTATCAATAAAACACATTATTTTTGGTACACAAATAAATTTGTCATAAATTTTGACTTTATAACTGTCTTTGCAGGTAGGGTGTTGGCGAGCACATTTTTTCGGTAAGTAAAAATTAGAAACATGTTTTTTCTCATCAAGTTGATTAATAACTTTATAGTTCAACCCATTTATCTCAACAAAGTGATAATTTATTTGTTCTGCTTGTAATATCAATTCTTGCATAATAATATGCTCCTTTCTGCGGTTTTAACCGTATTTTAACCCCATATCAGCATTGATATTTTCCAAAATTTATAAATCTATTCTTTTGGGTTTTTTCAACGATGATATTTGTTTTAAAAATTGCTGTTATAAATTGTTTTCTTTTTTAATTTCAGTTTTAATTTTGTTAATTTCTGTATAATATTTTTCTTTTTTATCTTCGGTTAGATTTTTAAATCAATTCCGTTTTCATTCAACTTGTATTTTTCCGGTTTCAATTGTTCACAAAATTGATGGGGTAATTCTTTTCATTTCGGCGACTTGTTTTTTGTATTGTTCTTGTTTATCACCAGTCAAGTTATTAAATCAATTATTTTGTCATTCCATTTCTGTTTTTTGCAACAACTTTTTTAATTTTTTTACTTTTTCTTGCTGATGGTTTAAATCAATTTTTGTATCAATATAACTTGCTCTGCGCATAACATCATGTCCTTTCTAATGAAATATTTTAATAAATAAAAAAATAGGTAGAATGACTTTTTTTATCATTCTACCTATACACAAAAATTAAAAAATGTTATAATTTAACTGACCTACCAAACGGTGGGGGTTAAATTAATAAGCCCTAGTTAAGCGGTTTTCCTGACCGCTTAATAGGTGTGTAGAAGAATGACTGTCGTGTCATTTTCTTTGTTTTTATTTAGTTGTTTTTATTGTACCATAAAGGGGATTAAATAATTTAATTTCAACTACTTTTTTGTAAACAAATAAAAAGGGAAATAACATACCGCTATTTCCACAAACATTATAATAATTGTTTAACACATTCTAAGGTAAATAAAATATGTTAAAATTGTTTATGGAAACACAGTTCTTGTCAAAATTGCTTGTGTTTCCGTTTTTAATTGTCAATAGCAATTTACTTGCTAACAAATTTATTATATAGCAAATTAGAAAAATATACAAATTCTAAGTAGCAAAATAGGTATAAATTAGCAAAATTAATGGTATTAATCATTAAAAACATTTCCATAAATTAAATATTAATAATTTGTCCCATAATAATATGCATTTGTCCCAAAATTTGTTAAAAAATAAAGACACCTTAGTAAAATAAGGTGTCTTTATTTAAACCTAAATTAATTAAAGGTGATGTATTTTAAAATACATCGTGCTTAATATAACATAATTTAATTAATTTTTATTTCATTTAATAGACTTCTTGCGATACCCCTTTTTATTAAAATATTATTATAAAATATAATTTATGAGGACATAAAAATATGAACAATAATAAATTTAATACTCTTAATAATAGAGAATGGTTAAGATTAACAGGAATAAAAAAATCCACTTTTAATAAAATGTTAGATATTTTAAAAGTTGCTGAAATAGAAAAATTTAAAAAAGGTGGTAAAACTAATAAATTATCATTAGAAAATAGATTATTGATGACTTTATTATATTGACGAGAATATCAGACTTATTTTCATCTTGGTAAAAGTTTTGATATTAGTGAGGCTAATTGTTATCGTAATATTAAGTGAATTGAAGATATTTTAATTAAAAACTCTGATTTTCAACAACTTGCTGGTAAAAAAGCACTAATAAATGATTATTTTAATGATAAAACTATTATTATTGATGCTACCGAAACTCCAATCCAACGCCCAAAAAAAGACAAAAACAATCTTATTCTGGTAAAAAGAAAAAACACACGATCAAAACACAAGTAATTATCGAACAAGAAACCAAAAAAATTATTGCAACAAGTTTTTCGCTCGGAAAAAAACATGATTATGCTTTATTTAAAGAATCAAAAATCCCAATTTTAAAAAATACCAAATTAATAGTTGATAGTGGTTATCAAGGAATACAAAAAAATCACAATAATGTTCTAATACCTACAAAGAAAACAAAGAAAAATCCTTTAAACAAAGAACAAAAGCAATATAATAGACTAGTTTCAAAAATGAGAATTATTATTGAAAATATTTTTGCTATTCTTAAAAAATTTAAAATTATTACAGAAAAATATCGTAATCGAAGAAAAAGATTTGGTTTAAGATTTAATTTAATTGCCTCAATTTATAATTTACAATTATTATATTTAACATAAAATATTTATTTAAAATTAAATAATTTAAATAATAAATTAATTTTTCGTTGTGGAAAAATATTAAATTTTTAAATAAAAAACATAATTAATTAAAATTATATTTTTCTATTAGTATCTTTTTTACAAATATTTGCAATTTTTTAACAAGTAATGCAAGAAGTCTAATAAAGAACTATGATACAATAGAATAAATTAAATAAACAAAAAAAAGAATGGTCTGATACACCACTCTTATACACTTGCAAAATGTCAGTAAAACATTTGGCAGGTTTTAATTTAACTGAACCTTAGGGTTCTTAGCTAGATTATAACATTTATATAATTTTGTGTATAGGTAGAGTGATAAAAAGTTCATTCTACCTATTTTTTATTTAATAACAAAAAAATGACCCTGATATCATCGTTGAAAAACCCAAAAGAATATGATTATATACATTTTGGAAAATATCAACGCTGATATTGGATGGGTTAAGATAAATTGGACAACAATAATGTGGAGTAAGGATTATAATTAAATCAATAAATGGAGGTGTAATTATGGCAAAGAATCATTATACTGATGAATTTAAACAACAAATTGTTAGTCTTTATAAAACAGGTAAAACAGCAAAACAATTGTCCAGTGACTATCAGGTCGGTAAATCAACAGTTTGAAAATGAATTCATGAACTAATTTTCAAATAGTAGATTTACCAATTTGATAATCATTAGCTATTTCATTAGTTGTTTTACCAGATTGGTAAAGGCTAACAATTTGTTGTTTAAATTCATCAGTATAATGATTTTTTGTCATAAATATTTTCTCCTACTTAATTTAATTATAATCTTTACAAAAATATTGATTATGATAAATCGTTGAGGATATTTAAATTTAGAACAAGTTGCTTTGTTGATACAAAAATCATTTATAAGTGCTAAGCGAATTTTAGAACGAAATTTAAAAAAGGGTTTTATAAAATAGACCAGCATACAAGAAAAAATATTTATTATCTCTCTCATAAGGGTAATTCTTTTGTTGGCCGAGAGCATAAAAAATCAATTAAGATAAATTTTAATGAACTCCCCCACCAAGATATGCTGATCAAATGACTTGTTGTACAAACCGATATTGTACATTATAAAACAGAGCGGGAGTTAAAAATGGAAAACGGCAATCTTAAAGGATACCCTGACCTACTAATTGAAACAACAGATAATAAAAATATCTTAATAGAATGTGAACGCACTCGCAAAGCAAAAACACGATATAAAGCGATTTTTGACAGTGTGGTTTCGTATCTAAAACAAGATTATGAATGTTGATGAATTGTTTCAAACCAAGCAATGGCAAAATTTATCAACGAACGCATTAAAGAAGATAACTGGCGAATTGAACAGCACAAAGTCATATTATTTAATTACATTGTTTAAATACATAAAATATTTATGTATCGGTGTGTATTGTTATTTATTGATGTGTATTAATATGTATCGGTGTGTATTAATTTATGATAAAATATAAAAAAGGAGATGGCAAAAATGAAAAAAATTACTTTTTGTAATAGCAAAGGTGGTGTTGGAAAAACAACATTAACGGTTAATGTTGCTCAAATATTATCTCAGGTTGGAAAAAAGGTATTGTTATTTGATTTTGACCCACAAGCAAATTTAACAAATACTTTGTTAGAAAATCCGATTGATACAAATGATATATCTAAATGAATTTTGGGTGCAGATAAAGATGACTTAATTTCAACGATTGTAGAAACTAGAATATCAAATATTTTTTAGTACCTTCATATTCAAAAATGGTTTTAGAAACAAATAATATAGTTTTAAATCAACCAAATTCTGAATTTAGATTTAAAATGAATTTAGAAGAAATTGAAAATTTATTAATTAATAAATTTGATTATATATTTTTTGATACATATCCATCTATGAATACAATTTTATTAAATGTTTTATTAGCATCAGATGAAATAATTGTTCCGATTGAACCACATTCATATAGTTTTGAAGGTATTACAACTATGTTTAAACCTTATTTAGAAACAATAAATAATTCTAAAAAAATGGGAATGAATATAAAAAATAATATCAATTATTATGTTTTGAATAAAATTCAAAAAAACAAACTACATCAAAGTGTTTTTGAACTTATTTCTCAAAATGAAATAGGTAAGAAATTGTTAGATACACATATCCCTTTATCTGCTACTAAGCAAAAAGAAACAATGGTACTTAAATTCGCTGCAATAACTGAAAAAAACCCAATTTATAAATTAGTTATGGAATTAACTGATAAAGGAGTGATTTAATTATGAATAATAAATTACTTGCATCACTAAAAAATAAAATTGATAATACTGCTAGTCAAATACCAAAAGAAGAAAGTTTTAATGAAATAAAAGAAGAAATAATTTATTCTAAGATTAAATATAAAAAAAGATTGTTAGAAAAAATATTTCAATAACTTTAAAACAACAAAATATGATAGATGAAATGTCAGAAAACAATTATGAAATAAATTTATCGTCTATTGCTAGGCGTGAAATTGAAAAAATATATAATGAATATAAATTGAAAAAATAGTTAATGAATATAATATATGTCAGTTTCTGCTTTTTTAGAACAAATTATCGACAAATTATAAACTTGTTTTATTTTTTAATGATATTATTTTAAATATGTAAAATAACAAAAAATATTAAAGGAGTAACAAATAACAATTATGAAAAAATTACTAAGTATTTTATGAGCTGTTAGTTTAACTGCAACCGGAGCAAGCAGTGTCGTTGCTTGTGGTGGTGGGAAAGCAAAATCATTTAATAAATTAAATCCAGCAAAAGAAACAAAACCAGTTTCATCTCCAGTATCACCACTGGTACAATCAAAACAAAAAGTAGATATAAGTTTACTATCAAAAATAGATTCACCAGAAAAAATTATTGCGAAAGATATTAAAAAGGTTAGTAAAGATGAATATTTACCACTAATTAAAAATAAAATTCATGAAGCCATTAATAATTTTAATAAATCATTGATATGGAAAAATGATTTAACTATAGAATGAAATTTCAGAGGTTGATTTGAGGGCGGACATTTAGATTTATCAACTCCCAAAACAGGAACTTTATGAATTACAGGAATTAATAATGCCACTGGTTTTACAAAAATAACTATAACTTTACCAATAGCAACAGAATTATAAAAAATTATTTTTTATAACAGAGAAATAACATTACTTTTAAATAAATGTTTGTTATATAATATGATTGGTTATCTTAAAAAAGATAACTCCTTTCAAGAATTCTTTTTAACAAAAAAGAGAATAGCATTTTAAATGCTAATAGAAAACATCTTAATTTTAGTAGTTTAAGATGTTTTTATTTTGTCTTTGATTGGGAATTTAAAAAATGTTGTTTTTAAATAAATTTAGGTATATAATAAAAGTGTCAAAATAAAAAAAGTGAGAGTTAACCACTCCCATCGATGTTATAAGTTATCTAAAATGATAACTTATTTTTTTATTATGTAAATAATAATTGCCATCAACAGTAAGGCTAAAACCAACAATAGCATTTTAAAAATCTCTTGTATGGTAATCACCTCCTATCTGATGTATTTGTCAAAATAGGGAGTGATTTTCTCTCACATCAATTATATCAATTTATATTTTACTAATTTTAAATATTTGATATAATTTTTATGTAGGCATTTTAAAGTGCTACAACAACTAAAAATGGAAACACAAAAAGCTTTGAAATATCCTGTGTTTCCATAAACAATTTTAACATATTTTAATTGGTCATTTTAAATTTCCTCTCTTGCAGAACTTAAAATATGTTATATCAATTATTATAATTTTGTTTATGGGAATAGTGCGGTGGTATTATTTCCATTTTTATTTGCAGAAAGGAGTGATATAAACATATGATAAATTTACTTATCTCGTTGCTGAAACTTGGATATTATTTAATCTTATTGTTTTTACTTTTTATTC
This sequence comes from Spiroplasma poulsonii, assembly GCF_009866525.1. Taxonomy (GTDB): domain Bacteria; phylum Bacillota_I; class Bacilli_A; order Mycoplasmatales; family Mycoplasmataceae; genus Spiroplasma; species Spiroplasma poulsonii. The sequence continues at coordinate 2,350 of NZ_CM020867.1, read as the reverse complement.
CGATGATTTGTTTACTATATTTGTTGTCAAGTTGATTAATCATGCAAACAATATATATTAGACTTCTTGCGACACCCCTTTTTATTAAAATATTATTATAAAATATAATTTATGAGGACATAAAAATATGAACAATAATAAATTTAATACTCTTAATGATAGAGAATGGTTAAGATTAACAGGAATAAAAAAATCCACTTTTAATAAAATGTTAGATATTTTAAAAGTTGTTGAAATAGAAAAATTTAAAAAAGGTGGTAAAACTAATAAATTATCATTAGAAAATAGATTATTGATGACTTTATTATATTGACGAGAATATCAGACTTATTTTCATCTTGGTAAAAGTTTTGATATTAGTGAGGCTAATTGTTATCGTAATATTAAGTGAATTGAAGATATTTTAATTAAAAACTCTGATTTTCAACAACTTGCTGGTAAAAAAGCACTAATAAATGATTATTTTAATGATAAAACTATTATTATTGATGCTACCGAAACTCCAATCCAACGCCCAAAAAAGACAAAAACAATCTTATTCTGGTAAAAAGAAAAAACACACGATCAAAACACAAGTAATTATCGAACAAGAAACCAAAAAAATTATTGCAACAAGTTTTTCGCTCGGAAAAAAACATGATTATGCTTTATTTAAAGAATCAAAAATCCCAATTTTAAAAAATACCAAATTAATAGTTGATAGTGGTTATCAAGGAATACAAAAAAATCACAATAATGTTCTAATACCTACAAAGAAAACAAAGAAAAATCCTTTAAACAAAGAACAAAAGCAATATAATAGACTAGTTTCAAAAATGAGAATTATTATTGAAAATATTTTTGCTATTCTTAAAAAATTTAAAATTATTACAGAAAAATATCGTAATCGAAGAAAAAGATTTGGTTTAAGATTTAATTTAATTGCCTCAATTTATAATTTACAATTATTATATTTAACATAAAATATTTATTTAAAATTAAATAATTTAAATAATAAATTAATTTTTCGTTGTGGAAAAATATTAAATTTTTAAATAAAAAACATAATTAATTAAAATTATATTTTTCTATTAGTATCTTTTTTACAAATATTTGCAATTTTTTAACAAGTAATGCAAGAAGTCTAATGAAAAAAAATTCTAGTGTTATTTTAGATAAAATATTAATAAAATTATTTGTTGCTATTCTCTTTTTTGAACTCATAAGTGTAATATTTTTCTTATTTGAAACAATATCAAAAAATATAAGTTTATATTATGTTGGTATTGCTTGCTTAGCAAGTCCTATATTTATTTTATTACCTTGAATACCAATTTTATTTATTGACTTAATTAATATAATTAAACAAAAAAATTACATTAGACTTCTTGCATTACTTGTTAAAAAATTGCAAATATTTGTAAAAAAGATACTAATAGAAAAATATAATTTTAATTAATTATGTTTTTTATTTAAAAATTTAATATTTTTCCACAACGAAAAATTAATTTATTATTTAAATTATTTAATTTTAAATAAATATTTTATGTTAAATATAATAATTGTAAATTATAAATTGAGGCAATTAAATTAAATCTTAAACCAAATCTTTTTCTTCGATTACGATATTTTTCTGTAATAATTTTAAATTTTTTAAGAATAGCAAAAATATTTTCAATAATAATTCTCATTTTTGAAACTAGTCTATTATATTGCTTTTGTTCTTTGTTTAAAGGATTTTTCTTTGTTTTCTTTGTAGGTATTAGAACATTATTGTGATTTTTTTGTATTCCTTGATAACCACTATCAACTATTAATTTGGTATTTTTTAAAATTGGGATTTTTGATTCTTTAAATAAAGCATAATCATGTTTTTTTCCGAGCGAAAAACTTGTTGCAATAATTTTTTTGGTTTCTTGTTCGATAATTACTTGTGTTTTGATCGTGTGTTTTTTCTTTTTACCAGAATAAGATTGTTTTTGTCTTTTTTTGGGCGTTGGATTGGAGTTTCGGTAGCATCAATAATAATAGTTTTATCATTAAAATAATCATTTATTAGTGCTTTTTTACCAGCAAGTTGTTGAAAATCAGAGTTTTTAATTAAAATATCTTCAATTCACTTAATATTACGATAACAATTAGCCTCACTAATATCAAAACTTTTACCAAGATGAAAATAAGTCTGATATTCTCGTCAATATAATAAAGTCATCAATAATCTATTTTCTAATGATAATTTATTAGTTTTACCACCTTTTTTAAATTTTTCTATTTCAGCAACTTTTAAAATATCTAACATTTTATTAAAAGTGGATTTTTTTATTCCTGTTAATCTTAACCATTCTCTATTATTAAGAGTATTAAATTTATT
>NZ_CM020866.1:1888350-1938611 GCF_009866525.1 Spiroplasma poulsonii | reverse complement strand
TATTTCATCTCCATTAGTTTTTATCTTATTAATTATAAATAAAAGATGTGGAAAAGTCGCAAAAAATAATTTAATTTAAGAAATATTAAGGGTTTTCCACATATAATATTTTTTTATTTTTTTATAAAACGCTTATTTTTATTGAATAATTATATCTTTTTCCACATTATTAACAATTTTTGTGATTTAAAATTTTTCTTTGTGGAAAACAATTTAAATGTAGATTTTGTTGGTTCCTTTCTAATTTTTTGTTATAATCAATATAATTTAATACTATAATATATTTTCCTATATATACTAGAAATATGGTCTGGTGTCTCTACAGTTAACCCTAAATTAATTAACTATAGGTCTTAATTTATTTTTAATTTGTTAAGATCATGTTTCTTTTATTCAATTTTGTATTAAATCTTTTGGAGGAGAAAAACATGCAAATTAAAAAATCTTATACTTTTAATGATTTATTATTAGTTCCACAAAAATCAGATATTTTACCTTATCAAATTGATTTAAGAACTAAAATAACAAAAAATATTGAATTAAATATTCCCTTTTTATCTTCAGCAATGGATACGGTTACTGAATCAAAATTGGCAATTGCAATTGCTCGTGAAGGTGGAATTGGAATTATTCATAAAAATTTATCAATTGATGAACAAGCGGCAGAAGTTGAAAAAGTAAAACGAAATGAATCAGGTTTTATTATTAATCCAATTACTTTAAAACCAACAATGACTGTTCAAGATGCTGAAAATATTATGGCACAATATCGCATTTCAGGATTGCCAATTGTTGATGAAGAAAATAAATTATTAGGGATTATTACAAATCGTGATATTCGAGCTTGCCATGATTTATCAGCACCAGTTGCTGATTTTATGACAGTAAAAAATTTAATTACAACTCATGAAAAAATTAATTTAGAGCAAGCAAAAGAAATCTTATTAAATAATCGAATCGAAAAATTACCGATTGTTAATGCTAAAAATATTTTAAAAGGATTAATCACAATTAAAGATATTAATAATCGTGATGAGTATCCTAATGCTTGTAAAGATGATCAAGGACGGTTACGAGTGGGCGCTGCTGTTGGAATTGATGAAAACACTTTGTTACGAGTTGAAAAACTGGTTGCTGCTGCTGTTGATGTGATTGTTGTTGATTCTGCTCATGGGCATAGTCAAGGAATTATTACGATGGTCAGCAAAATCAAAAAGGCTTTTCCAACCCTGGAACTTATTGCTGGAAATGTTGTGACAGGAGCGGGAGCACTAGATTTAATAGCTGCTGGTGCTGATGCAATTAAAGTAGGAGTAGGGCCAGGAAGCATTTGTACAACTAGAATTGTTGCTGGTGTTGGAGTTCCCCAAATTACAGCTATTAATGATGTTTATGAAGTTTGTGCCCCAAAAGGGGTTCCCATTATTGCTGATGGTGGTATTAAATACTCTGGTGATGTTGTTAAAGCTTTAGCAGCTGGCGGTGCTGCGGTTATGATGGGGTCAGTTTTTGCGGCAACTCTGGAGGCACCTGGTGAAGAAATGATTGTTGAAGGTAAAAAATATAAAACATATATGGGAATGGGTTCTTTAACAGCAATGAAAAAGGGTAGTGCTGATCGTTATTTTCAAGATAAGAACCGTAAATTAGTGCCCGAAGGGGTTGAAGGTCGTGTTTTATTAAAAGGAAAATTAAGTGATATTCTTTTCCAATTTATTGGTGGGTTACGAAGTGGGTTTGGTTACTGTGGTGCCAAAAATATTGCAACATTACAAAAAACAGCACAATTTGTTGAAATCTCAAATAATGGTTTAAAAGAGTCACATCCCCATGACATTGCAATTACAAAAGAACCACCAAATTACACAAAATAAGATTAATTTTTAAAACCTGATTTTTTTAAATCAGGTTTTAAAATATCTAATATTTTTAAAAAAATATTATTTTAATTGATATTTCTTTTTAATTCATATATTATTTATATGATATCTTAATAATTTGTATCATAAGGAGGTGCTAGCAATGAAAAGAACATGACAACCAAGCAAAATTAAACATAAACGGACACATGGCTTTCGAGCAAGAATGCAATCAGCTTCAGGCCGTAAAGTTTTAAGTAGAAGAAGAGCGAAAGGAAGAAAATTATTATCAGCTTAATTTAGTTGGTAAGATACTTTATTTTTCTATTTGTGTAAAAATGTGAAAAAAAAAATTATTGTTAAAAAGAATTATGAATTTCAAAAAATAATAAATAATCGTTCTTTTATTAAAACTAACACTTATTTTATTTATTTTAAAAAAAATGATCTTAATTATCATCGTTTTGGAATATCCGTTGGTAAAAAATTAGGAAATGCTGTTGTTAGAAATAAAGCAAAAAGACAAATTAGAACTATGCTATCATTTGATTTTTCAACTACAGAAGGTTATGATCAAATTATTATTGTTAGAAAACCATATTTTAGTAGTAGTTACTTAGTTAATAAAAAAGTTTTATTAAACCAAATCAAGATGTAAAAAGGAGGCGTAATAGTGAACTATCGTGATTATATTTTCTCAGATGGGAAAAGAACACGAAAACCTTGATATTCAATTGCCTTAAAATGAACAAAATTAATTTTGTATCTTTTTTTAATTATATCAATGTTATGAGGCTGTGGACAAATGATGGTTCCTAAGTTTGGAACAGCCCAAATTTTAGATGTTTCTGGCCAAAGAGTATATAAACCAGGAGTTTTTTTTGAAATTATTTTAGGAAAAACTAATGTCGGAAAAGAACACTTTTTTCATTTTGAAAATGGACAATTATTTGAATATCCTTATTTAGCTATTAGAACATGGGCTGATGCTTTTGTAAAAACAACGTCACCGTTTTATGGTTGTTTTGTTTTTCCAATTGCCTGAATTTTAGTTAATTTAATTTATGGATTTGGTGGTTTAGATAATGGAGCTGGAATCATTGGAACACTTTTCTTAACTTCGTTAATTGTTCGGTTAATTACTTTAATGTTTAGTTGAAAAGCCCAGCGTAATCAAGATAAAATGCAGTTAATGCAAATTAAACAAGCAGAAATCCAAGCAAAATATAAAGGTTCAAAGGATTCTGCTGCTAAACAAAAACAACAAATGGAAATGATGCAATTATATCGGAAGGAAGGAGTTTCCCCCTTATCCACAATTGGTTCGTCATTCTTATCGATTCCATTTTTAATTGCGATGTATACCGTTGTGCGAGCAACTCGCGAGTTAAAAATGGCAACAATTGGGCAAATTTCTTTAATTGAAAAGCCCTGAGATATGATTACGAGTGAAAATTATGTCTATTTAGCGTTATTATTTGTTTATTTACCAATTCAAGTTGTGTCAATGATCTTACCAACGATTTTAAACCTTCGTAAAACAAAAGTTATTACAAAAGAACAGAAAAAGGCCCGTAAGCGTCAGTTTATCATGCAAGGGGTAATGATTATTGTTTTCTTTGTAGTTACAATTTCGATTGCGTCAGGGGTTGCTATTTATTGGATTTTCTCTGCGGTAATTCAAATTTTACAGACTTTAGGGTTTCATTTCTTACGAATTAAAAAACGTGGCAAAAAAAATAAAAATAGTGAATCAGTATGACAAAAAATTAAGAATTTATTTATTCGTAAACCAAAATTAACAACAATTGGTAATGCAGAAGTTGTTGAAGTAACAAAAACAAAACCAACAAAAACAAGTGAAGATAATAAAGTTTCTTATAACCCAATAAAAACAAAACCAAAAAAATCAAAATTCTCTTTACATAGTAAGAAGAAAAATAAAGAATAATGCTTTTTGTTAAAGAATTTAAATCACAAAAAAAATTCAAAAAATTTTTAAATAGTTCATCGAAAACATATTTTTATAAAACAGAATTATTTACAAAAAACATTTTTTTTGAACGATTACATGTAACTCTTTTTGAGATTGATGATATTATTACTTTTTGTGAAGAGCGTTTAAAAATTATCATTGAAGATATCTTATTATCAAAAGATTATGAGATGTCTTTTTCATATCATAATAAACAAATTCTAATTATGTTAGATGTCAAAGATTTAACCCTTAATATTAATGTCTTTGAGTTTATTTTTATCTTAGAAAATCTATTACATACATATATTAGTCGAAAATTTCAAAATAATTTTAAAATTACGATTGCTTTTAACTACAATGAATCAATTCTACTTGAAAGTCTTCGCAAGATAATTAATAAAGTTTAATTATCAAAAAAGATTATATTTTACCTGTTATGAACAAAAACCAACAAAAGTTAGTTCATAAAACTATTTTAAAGTTGCAAAATTTAATTTCAAAATCAATTGGGCCAGAAAATGCCCGTCAAATTGTTATTAAATATAGCAATAAGAAATAATGGTTAGGTTCTGTTATAAAGTTTGATATAATTTAGCACAGCAAAGAGGAGTTTTAAAAAAATGTTTGAAGATACAATAGTTGCCCCAGCAACGGCGATGGTAAAACAAGCAATTTCAATTATTCGCATGTCAGGGCCTGATAGTTATAAAATTATTAATAAAATCTTTTTAAAAGCAGTAGTTCCTAGTGGAAACCAGGTTTACTATGGTTACTTAATCGATGGTAAAGAAACAATTGATCAAGTTATTTTAGTTTGTTTTGAAAAGCCAAATTCATTTACTGGTGAAGATATTATTGAAATTAATTGTCATGGGGGTGTTTTGGTTACTAATAAAATTATTAAGTTATTGTTAAAGAATGGGGCACGATTAGCTAACCGCGGGGAGTTTTCCCAACGAGCTTTTTTAAATGGGAAGCTTAATTTAGTCCAAACCGATGCAATTAACGATTTGGTTAACGCGACAAATGATACGAGTGCTAAAATAGCTTTAAATAATTTACAGAATAAAAATACACACTTAATTAGTGCTTATCGTGATGAATTATTAGATATTATTGCCAACATTGAAGTAAATATTGATTATCCAGAGTATGATGGAGTTGGTGACTTAACAACACAAGAATTAAATCAACGGTTATTTGTTTTAGAACAAAAAATCAATGATTTAGTTAAAATTAGTAAAGTTGGGAAAATTATTAATCAGGGAATTAATGTGTTAATTCTTGGAAAATCAAATGTGGGAAAATCCTCATTACTAAATTCTTTAATGAATGAAGATAAAGCGATTGTTTCTGAGATACCAGGAACAACAAGAGATATTGTAGAAGGAAAAATTAACTTAGGACCGCTAACATTAAACATTATTGATACTGCTGGATTACGTGAAACAGTTGATAAAATTGAACAAATTGGAATTGAAAAAGCACGACAACAAGTTGAAAATGCTGATTTAGTCTTAGTTGTTGCCGATAATGTTTTGGATTTAGTTGAATTAGATGCTGACGTCAAAGCATTAATTAAAAACAAAGAGTATTTATTAGTTTTAAATAAAATTGATTTACCTAATGTTAATAAACCCAACGTAGATAAGCATTTAGTTGGTATTTCTGCTTTAAACCGGGATATTAAAGCATTAATTGATAAGATTTTAATATTATATAACACTGAGCATCTTATTAAGGATGATCAGTTAGTTTTGTCAAATATAAAACAAATTTCTTTGTTAGAGAAGGTAGCAAATTCAATAAAAAATGCATATAATAATACTACGAGTGGATTTCCGGTTGATATTATTAATGTTGACTTACATGAGGCTTGGGAAATATTAGGTGAGATTCTAGGCGAAAATTATGAAGATGATTTATTGACAACAATTTTTAGTAGATATTGCCTAGGAAAATAGGAGGAAAATATGCAAGGAATCTTTGATACACACTGTCATTTAATGTCACATGAATATGAAAACGAAGAGACTTCAGCAATAATTGCTGATGCCAAAATCAGTGGTGTTTACTGGCTTAATAATGTTGGATATGATTTAAAAACGAGTAAAGCAGCAGTTCGCCATGCAATGCAATATGATAATGTTTTTGCAACAATTGGAATTCATCCAACAGGTGTTGCTGAATATGGTGCGACAGATTTAACAAAATTAGATCAGTTATTAAATAGCGATAAAGTAATTGCTGTTGGTGAAATTGGATTGGACTATTACCATAAGAATGTTTCACCAGACTTGCAAAAACATTGATTTATCAAACAACTTGAATTAGCAAAGGAGCACAACCTTCCTGTAGCAATTCACTGTCGTGATGCTTATGAAGATTGTTATGAAATATTAAAAACACAAAAAATTAAAAATGGTTTGATGCATTGTTATAATGGAACAATTGAAATGGCAGAAAAATTTTTAGATTTAGGATTTTATCTTTCATTTGCAGGAAATATTACTTTTAAAAATGCCGACCGGTTACGTGAAGTTGCTAAAATGGTACCATTAAATAAAATTTTGGTTGAAACAGATGCGCCATATTTAACTCCTGATCCATACCGTGGGCAAAAAAATTATCCTAAATTCATTATGTATACAGTTAAAAAACTAGCAGAATTAAAAAGTATGCCAGTTGAAGAAATGATTCGTATTACGAATAAGAATGTCCGTAAATTATTTAATCTTGAATAATTTTTAAATAACAAAATTGAAACAAAAAAATATTAGATTGCTCTAATATTTTTTTGTTTCAATTTATTTTCTTTTTTTACCTAATGATGATAATAATCCTTTTTCTTGGAAATTATACAAACCATTTTCGATATTTTTCTTAATTGTTTTTTCGAAGATTTTTGTTCCTTCAATAACACAATTTAATGGATCTGAAGCAGTTTTTGTTGGTAATTGGAAGATATCAAAGAAGTATTTATCAATATTTCTAATTAATGCTCCTCCACCACAAACTGTAATTCCATTTCTCATAATGTCTCCTGCTAATTCAGGTGGTGTATTTTCTAATAGTTCAATTACTAAGTCTGTAATTTTAGAAAATGCATTTAATAAGACATTTCTGATTTCTTCTGAACTAATTTTTGCTTCTTTTGGTAATCCTGAAACAATATCACGTCCATAGATTTGCATTGATCTTTCGTTATGGTATTTAACTAATGAACCAATGAATTTTTTAACATCTTCAGCTGTTTTTTGCCCAATAGCAATGTTGTATTCTGAACGAATGTATTTACGAATATCATCGTCAAAGTGGCTTCCAGCAACTTTAATTGATCTTGAAACTACGATATCACCTGATGAAATAATAGCTAAGTCAGTTGTTCCCCCACCAATATCAATGATTAAGTGTCCTTGAGGTAATTCAATATTAATTCCTGCTCCTAAAGCGGCCATTTTAGCTTCCTCTTCGATAATAACTAATTCAGCACCCATTTCTTTAGCAACATTTTTTAAAGCTTCTCTTTCAAGTTCTGTAACTCCACTTGGACATGCTAATAATACAATAGCATTTTTTCAAATGTTCATCATTTTCATTCTTGAAAAGATGTGTTTTAATAAATCTTGTGCAGCTTCCATATCTGCGATAACTCCATCTACTAATGGTGTTACCATTCTAATATCCCCGTGTGTTTTTCCAACCATATCATAGGCAGCTTTTCCTAAGGCAATTAAACTATTAGTTTTATTGTTATAAGCCATTAATGATGGTTCATTGTAGACTACACCTTGTCCTGAAACATACGCTAAAACATTAGCAGTTCCTAAGTCAAGAGAAATAAATGGTCTAGTTTCTGGTCTCACGTTTTTGTCCTCCTTAACAATTTAATAACTATTCATAGTTATATTAATAATAACTTATTAATAGCCTATTTTAGTAATTTAATTCTTTTACATGCATTGATTCTAATCTTAAGATATCAAAGATGTCTGATTCGAATTTTTTAGTTCCATTAATAACGGCTAATAATGGTTGTTCACCGATTTTTGATGGTAACTGTAATGTATCTGTAAAGTAACGATCAATTCCTTTAATTAAGGCTCCACCCCCACAGATTGTAATTCCATTACGGAAAATGTCTCCTGCTAATTCAGGCGGTGTTTCTTCTAACACTTGTACTGTTAGGTCAATAATTCTTGACACAGGTACTTTTAATACTTCTCGGATTTCTTCTGGTGTTACTTCGATTTCTCTTGGTAATCCTGAAACTACATCACGTCCGTAAACTTTCATTCTTCTTTCATCAGGATATTTCGATAATGATCCGATTTCAATTTTAATTTGTTCAGCTGTTTTTGATCCAATTTCTAGACCATATTGTGAACGGATGAATTTTTGTACTTCATCGTTTAAATAGTTTCCAGCAACTTTAACTGATTTAGATAATACGATGTCTCCTGAGGCCATAACAGCAATATCTGTTGTTCCTCCACCCATGTCAACAACTAAGTTTCCAGCAGGTTTGTAAATATCAACACCTCCACCTAAAGCAGCCATTTTAACTTCTTCTTCAACGAAAACTTTAGATGCTCCTAAGTTCATTGCAATTTTTTTCAAGGCAGCTTTTTCTAATTCAGTAATAACTGATGGACAAGCCAATAACATAATTGAATGTTTTAATTGTTTTGTAATACGTAGTTTTGTAAAAATATATCTTAATTGTGCTTCTGTTGCACGAATATCGGTAATAACTCCATCAACCATTGGTCTAACAATACGAACTGACTTGTTTCCTTTTCCAATCATTTTGTAAGCTTCTGCACCTACAGCAATAATTCTGTTTTCTTTAATTCTGTAAGCAACAATTGAAGGCTCGTTATAAATGATTCCTGAACCCGAAACATACACCAATGTATTAGCAGTTCCTAAGTCCATAGAAACGAAAGCTGGTTTCTTTGTGCTATTATTAAATAAAGCCATGTAATTTTGTCCTCCTGTTTCTTCTTAATTTATTTCGTTAGATTAATATATTTGATTAATCAGTAAAAATGAATTGCAATTCTGTATTTGATTGTAAATAAAGAATACAATACAAAATAATTATAACATATTTTTAAACTTTTCTTTCAAAAATATTGTGATCGTTAGTTTTAGTAACGATTAGTATTAATGTTTAAGGGAACAACAAAAGTAGGGGACATAATTGTTAAAATGCGAATTAAAGTATTAACTAAATTTTTAATTCGTTGTTTTGCTTCTTCAATTGGTAAAAAATATGGAATTAATTTTAGATATTTAACTTGAACAGTTTCTTTATAAAAAGTAGTATATGTTTTGTTTAATGTTTCAATAGACTTCTTGCGATACCCTTTTTTATTAAAATATTATTATAAAATATAATTTATGAGGACATAAAAATATGAACAATAATAAATTTAATACTCTTAATGATAGAGAATGGTTAAGATTAACAGGAATAAAAAAATCCACTTTTAATAAAATGTTAGATATTTTAAAAGTTGCTGAAATAGAAAAATTTAAAAAAGGTGGTAAAACTAATAAATTATCATTAGAAAATAGATTATTGATGACTTTATTATATTGACGAGAATATCAGACTTATTTTCATCTTGGTAAAAGTTTTGATATTAGTGAGGCTAATTGTTATCGTAATATTAAGTGAATTGAAGATATTTTAATTAAAAACTCTGATTTTCAACAACTTGCTGGTAAAAAAGCACTAATAAATGATTATTTTAATGATAAAACTATTATTATTGATGCTACCGAAACTCCAATCCAACGCCCAAAAAAAGACAAAAACAATCTTATTCTGGTAAAAAGAAAAAACACACGATCAAAACACAAGTAATTATCGAACAAGAAACCAAAAAAATTATTGCAACAAGTTTTTCGCTCGGAAAAAAACATGATTATGCTTTATTTAAAGAATCAAAAATCCCAATTTTAAAAAATACCAAATTAATAGTTGATAGTGGTTATCAAGGAATACAAAAAAATCACAATAATGTTCTAATACCTACAAAGAAAACAAAGAAAAACCCTTTAAACAAAGAACAAAAGCAATATAATAGACTAGTTTCAAAAATGAGAATTATTATTGAAAATATTTTTGCTATTCTTAAAAAATTTAAAATTATTACAGAAAAATATCGTAATCGAAGAAAAAGATTTGGTTTAAGATTTAATTTAATTGCCTCAATTTATAATTTACAATTATTATATTTAACATAAAATATTTATTTAAAATTAAATAATAAATTAATTTTTCGTTGTGGAAAAATATTAAATTTTTAAATAAAAAACATAATTAATTAAAATTATATTTTTCTATTAGTATCTTTTTTACAAATATTTGCAATTTTTTAACAAGTAATGCAAGAAGTCTATTATACCGATGAATTTAAACAACAAATTGTTAGTCTTTATAAAACAGGTAAAACAGCAAAACAATTGTCCAGTTACTATCAGGTCGGTAAATCAACAGTTTGAAAATGAATTCATGAATTCAATAATTCTGGTTCATTTAAAGCAAAAGATAATCGAAGCCCAGAAGAAAATGAACTAATTCATCTAAGAAAAGAAATTAAACAATTACGAATGGAAAATGATATTTTAAAGCAAGCCACACTGATAATAGGCAAAAAATAGTAATTATTAAAAACAACAAAGAAAAATATGCAATTACTAATTTATGCAAAACACTAAAAGTTCCTAGATCAACGTTTTATTATCAATTGAAATCAAATAATCCTAAATCAAACCATACTATTGATAATGCTGTTATCAGTATTTTCTTAAAAAGTCGTAAAAATTATGGCACAAGAAAAATTAAAGTTATGTTAGCACAACAAAATATTTTATTATCACGAATAAAAATTAGTAAAATAATGCAAAGATATAACTTAATTTCCAATTATACAAAACTTAAATATAAATATCAAAGTAACAAAAACGCTACATACAAATATCATAATTTGTTAAATCAAGAATTTAATAATTATAAACTAAATGAAGTTGTTGTCAGTGATTTAACACAAGTTGCTATCAATAGCAAATGATATTATGTGTGCTTTCTAATTGATTTATTTAATCGTGAAGTTATTGGTTATGATGTTAGTTCTCATAAAGATGCCAAATTAGTTGAAAATACTTTTAAAAAGCTTAGTTTTTCTTTAGATAATATTAAAATATTTCACACTGATCAAGGCAGCGAATTTAATAACAATATCATTTACAATCTTTTAGCTAAAAACAATGTTGCAAAATCTTATAGTAAACCAGGCTGTCCTTATGATAATGCTGTTTCTGAATCAATCTATAAAATTTTAAAAACAGAATTAATTAAAAACAGAAAATTTAAAAATATTGAACAATTTAAATTAGAATTATTTGACTATGTTAATTGATACAATAATGTACGAATTCACAGCAAATTAAATTATTTAACATCAATTGAATATAAAAATCTTTACTCTACATAAAATTTGTCCAAAAAATCCTTGCCATTCCAATAATTGATAAATTTATATTATGTTTTCAATAGTTTCCTCAAGATATGGGCATTTACGCTTATATTATTATACTATAAATAAAAATTATTTCAAAATTAATACTTATTAAATAATTTTTTATCTTCGGCGACTCTTTTTATAACGATATTTATTTCATAAATAAGTCCCTAAACAAGATATCCCAACAGCACCAGAAGTACCTAAAAACACATAACCCAAAACTTTTGCAACAACCATGTCTTTTGGCTTAACAACTGGGTCAGGGATAATTGGTGGATTATAAATTTGAAATATAAAAGAACCCTCATTGTTATTAACAAAAATATTGGCATTAGCATCAACAGCAATGGTTTGAACTTCTCGACCAAATAAATTAGTTTTAATAACTTGGTCTGCTCCCTTTTTTAAAAAATAAACACCATCTAAAAAACTGCAATAATAAATATTATCATTAGCATCAACAGCAATTGAATATATACTTCGATCCCGTAAATTAATTTGATTTAACTCATTTGTTTTGGTTTGATAAATGTAATTCCCTAAATAAATATTATTGGTTTGGTCAATTGCCATTGTATAAATTAATTCATTTAAATTTTGAATCAACACTAGTGGGTCTTCTTTATTTCGTTGGTAAGAAAAAAAATCTCGTTTATTAGTTGTAAAATAAACATCATCTTGATCATCAATTATTAATGCAAAAATAACATAATCTCCTCAACTAACTTTTTCAACAACAGTTTCCCCTGCTGGTAAATAATAAATTCCAGCAAGCGTTCCCAAATATAAGTTATTCATACTATCTAAAGCAAGCGCAGTGACATCAGCCCCAGCCTCAACCCCTTCAATTTTAACAATTGAAGTATCATTCTTATAAATAAAAATATCATTATCTTCTGTTGCAAAATAAATGTTATTATCTTGATCAATTGTTAAAAAAAGGACTTTATCATCAATACCTTTAATTTTAGTTGCCTTAATATCATCGGTCGTTAAAGCATAAAGACCCCGTGAAGAACCAAAATAAGTTTTTTCCTTCCCAAAGGTAATTTGCATTTCGAAAAATATTATCAAGCCCTTCAATTCTCGTTCAAACATACTGTTTATTATTAAAAGAAAATGGAACATTTTGAAGAATATTATTTGAGTGTATAAAATTATGAAAAAAAACAGAATTTATAACTACTATCCATACAACTATTTTTCTCATTTTACCCCTGCCCACTTTTTTAATAGCATTTTAATCAGAAACTACTTTATAACAATAACTATATAATTAGTTTAGCAAAAAATAAGACATAATCTAAAATTTAATAACTTTTTAATAAAAAATGTTATCCATTTTTTAAATTGGATAACATTTAGTTTTACTCTGATGTAATATTTGTTAGTTTATTTTTCTTAATTTTTCAAATTCCAACCGTAATAACTAATAATAGAATTATTCCAATTGCTGCTGTTGCAATTGAAACAACATAAGCAGAAAAGGAAGGTATTAACAATATTCCGGTGCTTTTAAAGACAACATTAGCAATTAAACTCCATAATAACTGTGCAATCACGTAACTTAAGATATAACCAATAATGATAGCTAATAAATAAAATCCTAGCACAATTGAAATAATTTTTCATGTTGGATATCCAAGCACTTTTAAGGTCAATATTGTTCGTCGGTTTTCATCAAGCACCATTGAAATTAAAACAGCTAGAATTAAAGCAACAATAACAATCGTTAGTCCCTCTAATACATTAAGAACATCACGGACGGTTCGCATTCCTTGCGAATAATTTTCTCGTAATGTATCAAACGGTCAAATCTTATGCAACCCATTTAATAATTTTAAATTTGTTCTTAAATCCAGTGCATTAGTAAAATCAATCTTTTTATTATTATCAAACATTGTAAAATCATAATTATCTGTTAATGAAAACGAGGACATAATACGATAAGGTTGTAAAGCCATTCCGCTCGGACTGGCACGAGAAGCAACAACATTATAATATGAACCAAGTGGGAACACGATTCCCTTCCTTGTCACATTAACTCATTGGTTCATAACAGTAACTAACGAATCTTGATTCATATAAATATTCCCCGAACTAATATCGGCATCATCTGAACTAACCACTTTAAAAGCAACCGGAACATAGCCAATCGCATTTGTGATTCGGACATTTAATTTAAAAATATCTCCCGGATTAATATCCATTGATTGATAAACTCGTTTTGCTAAAATAACTGGGATTGGTTCATTAATTGTCATATTTAAATCATAATTTACTGGGTTGTCACTAATTTTATAACCAAAAACTTCTTTTTGGGCAACATCAACTGGCGTATTTTGAGAGCGATAGTTCAACAATTGATTTCGTTGTGTTTCATCACTTGATAAACCAACAACATTTAATTGTGAAACAGGATTTTTAGCATTTTTTACATCATCTGGACTTCAACCGGCCGTTAGAAAGACATACGGGAAATCATAAGCTAAATCATACACCATATATGGTCCTAAGTAAATATCAGGGTACTGACCATTAGTTGATGAACCCAAACTATTAATCATATTAATTCCAGTAATAATAGTTTGAATATCTGCTTCGGATAGACCTTGACTAATTAAACTTGGTTTTATAATATTTATTATTTCAATTAACCGATCTCATCCATTAATTCATTCCCCAGTTTTATTATCTTTAACTTTATAGTTAACAATTGCCTTAACTGTTTCAGAATTTAAATAAGGATATTTGTTAGTCTTAGCATCATATTTAATCTTACTTTCAACAAGATTTGGCCCACTTGGATCACCAATAATATTTAGTAAATCACCACAACTTTGTTGTGCCCTAGCGGAATTAGGACTTGATAATTTTAAGAAACACATTAATGGATCTGGAAAATTAAAAGTTTTATCACCCTCTAAGACTTGTGCTCGATAATAATATTGATCACGTTCATTGGTTGTAATTCAATTATAAGGTTTACTATTGTTTGCTTCTTGGGCAATATCTTGTTGATCAGAAGATGCAATTAAATACGATTTTATATCATCTTTAAAATATCGGAAAGAATCACCAACAATGCCTTGGGCCATAACACCAGCATCTAATTGGAAAATTAATAAGAAGGATGAAAAAGCTAAAACAACTAATACCATTACTCATTTTCCGAATGATTTTAAAGCAAAGGTAAATGATAAATGAATATTAAAGGATAATCCAAAGTGGACATATTTTCTTCCTTTTCTTACTCTTTTAGCACGGAAATTTAAATTTGACCCTTTTAAATCATAAATTAAATCTAAAGCTGTTCTGCTTAAAAGAACAAATGAAATTAAAAACGCCATCGCAACAAAGATAAGGGGAATAATAATTGTTGCGGTAATAAAAATAACTGGATTAAAATAAAAGAGTGACAATGGTAGACCAACTGAATATAAGTTTGAAGAAGTAAAATACATTTGTAATGGTAAACTCATAACCCACCCTAATAAACAACCAATTAGCGTTGTAAAGACAATATTAAAAATAAAAACAAAAGATAATTCCCAACGTCGATATCCTAAGGACTTTAAAACCCCAATTTGGCGTTTTTGATAAGTAATATCCTTTTTAATAAAAAAGGCAATAATAATTAAAATAATAATTGAACAGGCAACCGCAATTGAGGTATTAATAATAAAACCAGTATTTGTTAACATTACCACTTGGCCTGGTAATGATGATTCAAAAACAACAATCGCATTATCTGGAGCAACAAAATAATTACCTAAAACCTTGCGCAACAATGCAACTTTTTGAGGATCAGTTAAGTCGCCATTAACATTAATAAAGCAAGTAAACTTTTCTTCACCATTAGAAAAGTTTTGTTTAATCGTATTATAATTTATGTCATTCATAAATAATAATGAACCATTCCTTAAATCAATTATTTTACTACCACTAGCAACTGTTGATAAGCTTGCTAAACTAGGATAAATATTACTATACTTAGCACCATAACCTGCAATCTTAAATTGTAAATTTGAATTATTTCCTAAATTAAAATTTCCACCAACATTTAACGAATTATAGTCTGCATATTGCTTACTTAAAATAATATTGTTTTTTGCTATCTCAGTAACGGCCCCACCAATTGTTACATCATAAACACGATTAAATGGAGTATAAAAAATATCATTTCCTCGTCACCCATCACCATTAAATAATAAATTTTTATCTTTATTAACAGCAACAGCATTAAAATATTGGGTGTCTTTAGCTAAATTATTAACAACAAACTGATAACTAACATCATAACTAAGATCTAAAGTAACATTATCATTATCAATTAAAGCTTTTAACTGGCTTTTATCGGGATGATGAATAATATAACTTAAAAATGCCGAAGGAAGATTACCATTAAAATTCTTAACTAACGCAGTAAAAGATGCTGTCCCTGTTTGTTTATTTAAATATGATGGTTCTTTTGATCATGTACAAATTTGATTATTTGTTAAATCACAATTTAAACCTAAAACATCTGCCTTAATATTATTAAAAGTTAACCGATTAGTATCAATTTTAGTGTCATAATAAAATTGTGCTAAAAAAGCACGATTATTTCCATTAATTTTTCAATCCGGATTTCTCTTATAAACATTATTATCAATATTCAAACTATCCATCCCAATTTCATAATGATACGAGATACTATTTCTTTTAACATCATTTAATCCATTTTTAACTTGAAAAACAGTCGAAAAAAGTGCTGTAAAGGTTAATACTGCTCCAATGATAAACAAAATCAACCCAATAAATTGCGTTATTTTTTTTGTAAATCCCCGCGTAGCCTCTTTTGCAAGATTTAACATATGTTCCACCCATTTCAAATATATATTAAATTTATTATATAAGAAAAATAAAATATTTTTAAAAAATATTCCAAATCTTTAATCAACTAAATAAGCACAACTAAATCGTTTAATTTGGTAAAGCATTCGTACTAATTCAAAACCAATATCTGTTAACCGATATGAAGAATATGTCACATTATTTTTAAGATAGACCTTTTTCTCAACAATATTTCTTTTAATTAAATTATTAAGGGTTTCTGTTAACACTTTTCTAGTGCATTCTTTTAAATGGTGATGTAATTCATTAAAACCACATTCTTGTTCATTTAAAACATTAATTATTTTTAAAAACCATTTTTGTGAAATAATTTTAACAAAACTTTTAATCGTTGCCACATTGTGATCACAACAGCTACTCTCACAACGACAGTCATTTCCACAGCAAATTTCATCATTAATCGCACATTGTTTCATCATAATTCACCACTCTTTACAATATATTATAGTATATTATAAAACTTAATAAGACAATTTGCAATGCCCATTTTTGAACTAAATAAAAATAGTTAGTTAAACCCAACTATTTTTATCGTCCAATTAATTTGCGAATAGCATCATAACCCAACAGAAATAATAATAAAAGCCAGAACATTAGCTAACTGTGCTGCACAAACAAACGCAATTACCCGTTAGTTTCAAAATTATTGATCTTGTTTTTTGTTGATATAATACCAAATATTGACCCAATTAATAATAAACTACTACTAAATCCAAAAAAAATAAATAACATTATTAAAACAAAAATCATTAATTCGTCACTAATATTAGCACTTTTTATAAAGATTAATGGCATAAAAGAAATAAATAATAATAGTAAACCACTACTAAATCCAAAAAAATAACCCAATCTTTGTAGTCCTAATTTTGTTGAATTAATTAATATTATTCCTATAAGAATTATTGCTATAAAAATCAAAGAAAAAACAGCTAATATAATTCCAATATTTTGAATTGAAGTTAAACTAGCATGTAAACTATTTTTAATTCATTAGACTTCTTGCGATACCCTTTTTTATTAAAATATTATTATAAAATATAATTTATGAGGACATAAAAATATGAACAATAATAAATTTAATACTCTTAATGATAGAGAATGGTTAAGATTAACAGGAATAAAAAAATCCACTTTTAATAAAATGTTAGATATTTTAAAAGTTGCTGAAATAGAAAAATTTAAAAAAGGTGGTAAAACTAATAAATTATCATTAGAAAATAGATTATTGATGACTTTATTATATTGACGAGAATATCAGACTTATTTTCATCTTGGTAAAAGTTTTGATATTAGTGAGGCTAATTGTTATCGTAATATTAAGTGAATTGAAGATATTTTAATTAAAAACTCTGATTTTCAACAACTTGCTGGTAAAAAAGCACTAATAAATGATTATTTTAATGATAAAACTATTATTATTGATGCTACCGAAACTCCAATCCAACGCCCAAAAAAAGACAAAAACAATCTTATTCTGGTAAAAAGAAAAAACACACGATCAAAACACAAGTAATTATCGAACAAGAAACCAAAAAAATTATTGCAACAAGTTTTTCGCTCGGAAAAAAACATGATTATGCTTTATTTAAAGAATCAAAAATCCCAATTTTAAAAAATACCAAATTAATAGTTGATAGTTGTTATCAAGGAATACAAAAAAATCACAATAATGTTCTAATACCTACAAAGAAAACAAAGAAAAACCCTTTAAACAAAGAACAAAAGCAATATAATAGACTAGTTTCAAAAATGAGAATTATTATTGAAAATATTTTTGCTATTCTTAAAAAATTTAAAATTATTACAGAAAAATATCGTAATCGAAGAAAAAGATTTGGTTTAAGATTTAATTTAATTGCCTCAATTTATAATTTACAATTATTATATTTAACATAAAATATTTATTTAAAATTAAATAATTTAAATAATAAATTAATTTTTCGTTGTGGAAAAATATTAAATTTTTAAATAAAAAACATAATTAATTAAAATTATATTTTTCTATTAGTATCTTTTTTACAAATATTTGCAATTTTTTAACAAGTAATGCAATAAGTCTAATAAATTTAATACTCTTAATGATAGAGAATGGTTAAGATTAACAGGAATAAAAAAATCCACTTTTAATAAAATGTTAGATATTTTAAAAGTTGCTGAAATAGAAAAATTTAAAAAAGGTGGTAAAACTAATAAATTATCATTAGAAAATAGATTATTGATGACTTTATTATATTGACGAGAATATCAGACTTATTTTCATCTTGGTAAAAGTTTTGATATTAGTGAGGCTAATTGTTATCGTAATATTAAGTGAATTGAAGATATTTTAATTAAAAACTCTGATTTTCAACAACTTGCTGGTAAAAAAGCACTAATAAATGATTATTTTAATGATAAAACTATTATTATTGATGCTACCGAAACTCCAATCCAACGCCCAAAAAAAGACAAAAACAATCTTATTCTGGTAAAAAGAAAAAACACACGATCAAAACACAAGTAATTATCGAACAAGAAACCAAAAAAATTATTGCAACAAGTTTTTCGCTCGGAAAAAAATATGATTATGCTTTATTTAAAGAATCAAAAATCCCAATTTTAAAAAATACCAAATTAATAGTTGATAGTGGTTATCAAGGAATACAAAAAAATCACAATAATGTTCTAATACCTACAAAGAAAACAAAGAAAAACCCTTTAAACAAAGAACAAAAGCAATATAATAGACCAGTTTCAAAAATGAGAATTATTATTGAAAATATTTTTGCTATTCTTAAAAAATTTAAAATTATTACAGAAAAATATCGTAATCGAAGAAAAAGATTTGGTTTAAGATTTAATTTAATTGCCTCAATTTATAATTTACAATTATTATATTTAACATAAAATATTTATTTAAAATTAAATAATTTAAATAATAAATTAATTTTTCGTTGTGGAAAAATATTAAATTTTTAAATAAAAAACATAATTAATTAAAATTATATTTTTCTATTAGTATCTTTTTTACAAATATTTGCAATTTTTTAACAAGTAATGCAAGAAGTCTATTATTGTTCATATTTTTATGTCCTCATAAATTATATTTTATAATAATATTTTAATAAAAAAGGGTATCGCAAGAAGTCTAATGATTGTTATATAAAAAGCATTTTGGGAATGCTTTTTTGTTTATTGTAACTAGAATTAAATTGTCCATTGTTAATTTGCTAGAAAGAATAAAAAAGAAGATGAAAAAATTATTAATAGTGATATTAAGTAGTTCATTTATTTTGTTACCAACAGCGACAATTATTGCTTGTAAAAATACTGATGAGTTTATTTCATATAATGATCCAGATTGGATTTATCATATGAAAACAGAGGAATCAAAAGAGTTTACCGTTGGTTATGATAATTATTATTTATCATCGGCAAGAAGTAGTTTCGAACAAAACAATTGGTTAGACCTTAACCAAGAAAGCCATGCTTATGTTCATTTTAAGAATATTACTAATATTGATGAAGTTATGAAAAAGTTATCATTTTTTGATACTGCTAATATGCAACTCGTAACTCAGATTTATGAGCCAATAACATTTAGAAAAGCCGACAATGGTATGTATATTTCTAATCCCTTTTTAACGCAAAATACAGCTGTTGGTGGATATACTATGATGGCACAAGATAAATGACAAGACATTAAAAATAGTAAAAATATGAAACAACTAAATGATAGCTTTCAAAAAGAGTTTGATGAACGCGGAACAATTGCTGATTCGCATCCAGTTCAAGAAGTAAATGGAACAAAATTTGTATGATGAGATTCTAATAGTTGAGGAAACTTATTGCAAACAGATATTCAGAAGGAAATTTAAAGTGTCAAAAACAGGTGCCCACAATGTATTTCGAATTGATTTAAATTATCAAGAAGATTGAATAAATAATAGTTTTAACAAAGTAAAATATCTTCTAACTCACTGAGGTTTTTACTTTACAATTAAAGGTGATAATAATGCCCAATATATTTCACCACAACTAATTCCTGCAATTAATAATAACTTTCGTGCTTCCGATGTTTTGATATTCTTAAAATCAAAAAATTTTAATTCTTTTAATACTGAAGGTTATAAAAATGCCAAAATAATTTCATAATTTTCCGGTATAATTACTATAATTATCGAAAGGAGAAAAAATATGAAAAATTTGACATGATCAAAAATTTTAATGTTTATTGGCGCTACTTGAATTATTATAATTGGAATTTTGTTTGCGGCAGGTGTTCCAGCAAAAACTTTGATTTATGGCTGAGATACAAGTTGACCAGTCTTACTGATTTTAGGGGTTTTATATATTTTAATTTCCTTATCAGTTAAGCCGGGATTCTGATCATTATTATGAGCTTTAGCGATCACTGGTTTAGCAGTCATTTTCTTAATTGGATTCTTTGTTAACGCAGATTACCAATCACCCTGAACTTATTTAGGTTATTTAGGGGTCATTCCTAATCTTTTCATTGGAGTTGGAGCATTAGGATGGATTTTTGTCTATGAGTAAAAAATTAAATATTTATTAAAAATGACATTAACTATCAATAATGTCATTTTTTTTATTTAAGATGGTTATCAAGGTTCTAATTATATTAATGGTTGATAATAACTTGATTTGAATAATTATATTCCTTGTCTTTTTTTGTATAATCACTTCATATCCGATGAAAAAACTCATGGGAGGAAAAAACAAAAAATAAAAAAATTATTAGTAATGCTAGGGGTTTTTAATTTTAGTGTTGTTAGTCCGGGTTTGATTATTAGTTGTGTTGCAAAACCAAATACTGATCAAGAAGAAAATAATGGTATTGATTATCAAGGTGATTTAAAAATTTTAAATGAAATTACCAAAAAAGTTAGCGCTGCGTTTCAAAAATATGCGATGGAAAAAGCATTAGTTGATATTAACGATTATCCAACTAATGGTCTTGAAAAATTATTTACAATGGTCAGTAAGAAACAATCACAGCGACAATTGAATTTAAATGATGAAAATGTTGGTTCAGGGTTAAACGCATTAATAAATGGTTTTCTGACTATTTTTGATAATGTTAATCGTGAAATTGCTGACCAATATTCAAATTATTATATTAATACATTACCGTTAAGTGCTGATGTAAAAGGTTATCAGTTTATGTTAAACCACATTGACACTGAACAGTTAAGATCATTAGCAAATGTTGATGTTAACAATTTGCAAGGAGTTCGGTTGGATTTTAAATTAGAAGTTAAAATCCAATTTAAAACATTAGAAACACGTGTTCCATTTTTAGTACAATATACAGTTACAAATGATAAAGTAAAAATGGAAGAAATTTTGACGGCTGTGACAGGAACCGTTTCAAAAGCAATTGTAAAATTTTTTAATTCAATGGCAGAAAATATTATTGTGGATGAAAATCCAGCTTTTCGGAGTATTTATGAAAATTTTGATTTAAATTATGCCTTTGATCACAGCATGTTAGATGTAATTGTCCAAAAAGAATTAGATGCAGCATTATATGTGCTGACAATGAACTTGGTGAAATTCGAAATAGTATTACTTATGCTAAGGATGAACAAATTTTGGTTTTATTAAATTCAAGTATTAATCCAGATACAAATGGTGTTACCCCCGTTATTCCTGATGATGAAACATATACGTGGGTTAATACTGGTTATGCTCCTGATAAATTAACACCAGAAAACTTTTTAGAATATTATGGCGAAAAATTGAATATTTTAACAAGAACATCTAGCTCAAAATTGCAATTAGGGCAGTTTAGAATTAACTTGGCAAAAATTTTAGTTGCTGGGATCCCATTGTCGGGTGTTATTTTAAATGAGGGTAACCCCTTTTATTTAAGTGTCGGGATTACGCGTGATGGAATGATTGAAAAAATTAAAAATTTTGGTCGAATTATTAGTACTTTTTATCAATATTACAAAATTACTTGGGATATTAAAGTTTGAAAAGAAGGTGCCTTGTTTTTAGATGTTGATTATTGAAATGGTTTAGAAAAACACGTCAAAAATGAACGTTTATCACATCGTAAAATTTGAAGAACGCTGTTAAATAAATTTAAAACTGATCCACAAAATCAAAATTTACCAGATATTGATAAGTTTTGAGTAACAACAGAAATCGTTGATTTGGTTTCTGTTATTGGGAAGGATCGGTCATTAAGCGTTTATGCAAATAGAAAGTATAGTTTGCGCTTTAATTTTGGGGTTAATGCAACAACCAATAATAGACTTCTTGCGATACCCTTTTTTATTAAAATATTATTATAAAATATAATTTATGAGGACATAAAAATATGAACAATAATAAATTTAATACTCTTAATGATAGAGAATGGTTAAGATTAATAGGAATAAAAAAATCCACTTTTAATAAAATGTTAGATATTTTAAAAGTTGCTGAAATAGAAAAATTTAAAAAAGGTGGTAAAACTAATAAATTATCATTAGAAAATAGATTATTGATTACTTTATTATATTGACGAGAATATCAGACTTATTTTCATCTTGGTAAAAGTTTTGATATTAGTGAGGCTAATTGTTATCGTAATATTAAGTGAATTGAAGATATTTTAATTAAAAACTCTGATTTTCAACAACTTGCTGGTAAAAAAGCACTAATAAATGATTATTTTAATGATAAAACTATTATTATTGATGCTACCGAAACTCCAATCCAATGCCCAAAAAAAGACAAAAACAATCTTATTCTGGTAAAAAGAAAAAACACACGATCAAAACACAAGTAATTATCGAACAAGAAACCAAAAAAATTATTGCAACAAGTTTTTCGCCCGGAAAAAAACATGATTATGCTTTATTTAAAGAATCAAAAATCCCAATTTTAAAAAATACCAAATTAATAGTTGATAGTGGTTATCAAGGAATACAAAAAAATCACAATAATGTTCTAATACCTACAAAGAAAACAAAGAAAAACCCTTTAAACAAAGAACAAAAGCAATATAATAGACTAGTTTCAAAAATGAGAATTATTATTGAAAATATTTTTGCTATTCTTAAAAAATTTAAAATTATTACAGAAAAATATCGTAATCGAAGAAAAAGATTTGGTTTAAGATTTAATTTAATTGCCTCAATTTATAATTTACAATTATTATATTTAACATAAAATATTTATTTAAAATTAAATAATTTAAATAATAAATTAATTTTTCGTTGTGGAAAAATATTAAATTTTTAAATAAAAAACATAATTAATTAAAATTATATTTTTCTATTAGTATCTTTTTTACAAATATTTGCAATTTTTTAACAAGTAAGTAATGCAAGAAGTCTATTAAATAATCCATATCATTATAACTCTTGCTGAATATATTTACAAAAGAATAGAAAACAGGAAATGTGGGAGTGCCACACATCTAATAATTTAGTTTATAAGATTCGTGAGTTGGGGTATCATTTTAATTTTTAAATAATTTTTGATGAACTTTGCAAATTGTAATAAAAATAATAATTTGAGTATGAAAACTATGCTTAAATTACAGTAATTTTCCAATTTTCAGTATATAATAAAAATAGTTTTAGTAGAAAGAGAAGTGAGGAATTTTTATTATGTCAAAAAAACTGCACGGAATAGGTGCGAGTAATGGAATTGCAATTGCAAAAGTTTTTAAATTAGAAGAACCAAAATATGAGATTTCAAATAATACGGTTTCTGATTCAGCTAGTGAAATTAAGAGTTTAGAAACAGCAATGAAGAAGGCAAATGCTGATATTGAAAAATTACAAGAAATTGCCTTAGAAAAATTGGGAGCTGAGAAAGCGGCGATCTTCGAAGCCCATAGTCAGATTTTACAGGATCCAGCGATGATTGATGAAGCAAAAAAAATGATTAATAATGATAAAAACAATGCGGCGTATGCAATTCATACTGTTGCACAGAAATTTATTACAATATTTGCTGGAATGGAGGATCCATACTTTAAGGAAAGAGCAGCGGATATCAAAGATGTAACTGATCGGTTAATTAAATATATTTTAAATGTGCCGGTGTTAGATTTAGCAACAATTAATGAAGAAGTTATTATTGTCGCAGAAGATTTAACACCATCACAAACAGCGCAATTGGACCCTAAATTTGCAAAAGGATTTAGTTGTGATATGGGGGGAAGAACTAGCCATGCTGCTATTATGGCTCGTAGTTTAGAAATTCCGGCAATGTTAGGTCTAAAAGATGTTACAAAACAGGCAAAACATAATGAAGCGATGATGATTAATGGAACAACTGGGGAGGTTATTTTAGCCCCATCAGCTGACGAGATTAAAACTTGAACCGCAGAACGAACAAAGTTTTTCCAATTGCAACAAGAATTATTAGCATTTAAAGATAAACCCACCGTATCAAAAGATGGATACCAAAAATTTGTTTTAGAAGGTAACATTGGGGCCCCAAAAGATGTTCAAGGGGTGTTAGATAATGGTGGCCAAGGAATTGGACTCTTTAGAAGTGAGTTCTTATATATGGATAATGATCATTTTCCAACGGAAGATGAACAATATAAAGCATATAAAGGCGTGTTATAAGGAATGCAAAACCGACCAGTAATTATTCGTACGTTGGATATTGTAGGAGATAAAAAACTATCATATTTTAAATTCCCAGAAGAAATGAATCCATTTTTAGGTTATCGTGCGATTCGATTATGTTTAGATAAAACGGATGTGTTTCGAACACAATTACGAGCTTTATTACGCGCGAGTGTCCACGGGAAACTTGGTATTATGTTCCCAATGATTGCTACAATTGATGAATTTAAAGCAGCAAAAGAAATTACATTAGAAGAAAAAGCAAATCTAATTAAAGCCGGACATCAAGTTGCGGATAATATTGAAATTGGAATGATGATGGAAATTCCATCAGCAGCTATGTTGGCGGACCAGTTTGCAAAACATGCTGATTTCTTTTCAATCGGAACAAACGATTTAATTCAATACACAATGGCAGCTGATCGGATGAGTCAATTTGTTGCTTATTTATATCAACCATATAATCCATCAATTTTACGTTTAATCAAAACAATTATTGATGGAGCTCATAAAGAAGGCAAATGAGTTGGAATGTGTGGTGAGATGGCGGGAGAAGAACAAGCAATTCCCCTTTTAATGGGAATGAAGTTAGATTACTTTTCAATGTCAGCAACAAGTATTTTAAATGCCCGTCAAGTTATTAGCAAATTAGAAGTTCCAGCGATGGAACAATTAGTGGCAAAAGCTCTAACTTGTCAAACCGCTGAAGAAGTATTAGCTTTAGTACAAAAAACAACAAAAAGTGCTTTAAATGTTTAAATTTTTGATAAAATAACACTATTAGTATTATTTTTTTATTAAATAGATGATTTTAATGTTTTATTTAAATGCGCAAGCAAGTAATATTCCAGTATCAGTCTTAATTGTTTTGGTTGTATTGTTTACATTGTTATCAATTGCAAGTGGTGGTTGATGGTGACGACAGTCACGGAAAGCTCGTCAAAATTCACATAATGATGACTTTACAACCAAACAAAAATTAACAATTCGGGCTGCTTTTCGAAAAAATAAATATT
This sequence comes from Spiroplasma poulsonii, assembly GCF_009866525.1. Classification (GTDB taxonomy): domain Bacteria; phylum Bacillota_I; class Bacilli_A; order Mycoplasmatales; family Mycoplasmataceae; genus Spiroplasma; species Spiroplasma poulsonii. Next base: position 1,912,742 of record NZ_CM020866.1, on the reverse strand, counting down.
TAATTCTTTTTTTATGTTGTGTTTTTTGTTTAATTGGTTTAATCTTAGTTTTAGTTAATCAACTAGCTGATTTGGAATGGCAAGGGTTTTTTGGACAAATTTTATGTAGAGTAAAGATTTTTATATTCAATTGGTGTTAAATAATTTAATTTGCTGTGAATTCGTACATTATTGTATCAATTAACATAGTCAAATAATTCTAATTTAAATTGTTCAATATTTTTAAATTTTCTGTTTTTAATTAATTCTGTTTTTAAAATTTTATAGGTTGATTCAGAAACAGCATTATCATAAGGACAGCCTAGTTTACTATAAGATTTTGCAACATTGTTTTTAGCTAAAAGATTGTAAATGATATTGTTATTAAATTCGCTGCCTTGATCAGTATGAAATATTTTAATATTATCTAAAGAAAAACTAAGCTTTTTAAAAGTATTTTCAACTAATTTGGCATCTTTATGAGAACTAACATCATAATCAATAACTTCACGATTAAATAAATCAATTAGAAAGCACACATAATATCATTTGCTATTGATAGCAACTTGTGTTAAATCACTGACAACAACTTCATGTAGTTTATAATTATTAAATTCTTGATTTAACAAATTATGATATTTGTATGTAGCGTTTTTGTTACTTTGATGTTTATATTTAAGTTTTGTATAATTGGAAATTAAGTTATATCTTTGCATTATTTTACTAATTTTTATTCGTGATAATAAAATATTTTGTTGTGCTAACATAACTTTAATTTTTCTTGTGCCATAATTTTTACGACTTTTTAAGAAAATACTGATAACAGCATTATCAATAGTATGGTTTGATTTAGGATTATTTGATTTCAATTGATAATAAAACGTTGATCTAGGAACTTTTAGTGTTTTGCATAAATTAGTAATTGCATATTTTTCTTTGTTGTTTTTAATAATTACTATTTTTTGCCTATTATCAGTGTGGCTTGCTTTAAAATATCATTTTCCATTCGTAATTGTTTAATTTCTTTTCTTAGATAAATTAGTTCATTTTCTTCTGGGCTTCGATTATCTTTTGCTTTAAATGAACCAGAATTATTGAATTCATGAATTCATTTTCAAACTTTTGATTTACCGACCTGATAGTCACTGGACAATTGTTTTGCTGTTTTACCTGTTTTATAAAGACTAACAATTTGTTGTTTAAATTCATCGGTATAATGATTCTTTGCCATAATTACACCTCCATTTATTAATTTAATTATAATCCTTACTCCACATTATTGTTGTCCAATTTATCTTAACCCATCCAACAATGTATTTCGAATTGATTTAAATTATCAAGAAGATTGAATAAATAATAGTTTTAACAAAGTAAAATATCTTCTACCCCACTGAGGTTTTTACTTTACAATTAAAGGTGATAATAATGCCCAATATATTTCACCACAACTAATTCCTGCAATTAATAATAACTTTCGTGCTTCCGATGTTTTGATATTCTTAAAATCAAAAAATTTTAATTCTTTTAATACTGAAGGTTATAAAAATGCCAAAATAATTTCATAATTTTCCGGTATAATTACTATAATTATCGAAAGGAGAAAAAATATGAAAAATTTGACATAACCAAAAATTTTAATGTTTATTGGCGCTGCTTGAATTTATTATAATTGGAATTTTGTTTGCGGCAGGTGTTCCAGCAAAAACTTTGATTTATGGCTGAGATACAAGTTGACCAGTCTTACTGATTTTAGGGGTTTTATATATTTTAATTCCCTTATCAGTTAAGCCGGGATTCTGATCATTATTATGAGCTTTAGCGATCACTGGTTTAGCAGTCATTTTCTTAATTGGATTCTTTGTTAACGCAGATTACCAATCACCCTGAACTTATTTAGGGGCCATTCCTAATCTTTTCATTGGAGTTGGAGCATTAGGATGGATTTTTGTCCATGAGTAAAAAATTAAATATTTATGAAAAATGACATTAACTATCAATAATGTCATTTTTTTTATTTAAGATGATTATCAAGGTTCTAATTATATTAATGGTTGATAATAACTTGATTTGAATAATTATACTCCTTGTCTTTTTTTGTATAATCACTTCATATCCGATGAAAAAACTCATGGTAGGAAAAAACAAAAAATGAAAAAATTATTAGTAATGCTAGGGGTTTTTAATTTTAGTGTTGTTAGTCCGGGTTTGATTATTAGTTGTGTTGCAAAACCAAATACTGATAAAGAAGAAAATAATGGTATTGATTATCAAGGTGATTTAAAAATTTTAAATGAAATTACCAAAAAAGTTAGCGCTGCGTTTCAAAAATATGCGATGGAAAAAGCATTAGTTGATATTAACGATTATCCAACTAATGGTCTTGAAAAATTATTTACAATGGTCAGTAAGAAACAATCACAGCGATAATTGAATTTAAATGATGAAAATGTTGGTTCAGGGTTAAACGCATTAATAAATGGTTTTCTGACTATTTTTGATAATGTTAATCGTGAAATTGCTGACCAATATTCAAATTATTATCTTAATACATTACCGTTAAGTGCTGATGTAAAAGGTTATCAGTTTATGTTAAACCACATTGACACTGAACAGTTAAGATCATTAGCAAATGTTGATGTTAACAATTTGCAAGGAGTTCGGTTGAATTTTAAATTAGAAGTTAAAATCCAATTTAAAACATTAGAAACACGTGTTCCATTTTTAATACAATATACAGTTACAAATGATAAAGTAAAAATGGAAGAAATTTTGACGGCTGTGACAGGAACCGTCTCAAAAGCAATTGTAAAATTTTTTAATTCAATGGCAGAAAATATTATTGTGGATGAAAATCCAGCTTTTCGGAGTATTTATGAAAATTTTGATTTAAATTATGCCTTTGATCACAGCATGTTAGATGTAATTGTCCAAAAAGAATTAGATGCAGCATTAAATGCTGACAATGAACTTGGTGAAATTCGAAATAGTATTACTTATGCTAAGGATGAACAAATTTTGGTTTTATTAAATTCAAGTATTAATCCAGATACAAATGGTGTTACCCCCGTTATTCCTGATGATGAAACATATACGTGGGTTAATACTGGTTATGCTCCTGATAAATTAACACCAGAAAACTTTTTAGAATATTATGGCAAAAAATTAAGTATTTTAACAAGTACATCTGATGCAAAATTACAGTTGGGTCAGTTTAGAATTAACTTGGCAAAAATTTTAGTAGCTGGAATCCCATTGTCGGGTGTTATTTTAAATGAGGGTAAACCATTTTATTTAAGTGTTGGGATTACGCGTGATGGAATGATTGAAAAAATTAAAAATTTTGGTCGAATTATTAGTGCCTTTTATAAATATTATAAAATTACTTGAGATATTAAGGTTTGAAAAGAAGGTGCTTTGTTTTTAGATGTTGATTATTGAAATGGTCTAGAAAAACAAGTTAAAACTGATGGTTTGTCACACCGTAAAATTTGAAAAATGCTGTTAAATAAATTTAAAACTGATCCACAAAATCAAATTTTACCAGATATTGATAAATTTTGAGTGACAACAGAAGTTGTTGATTTGGTGCCTGTAATCGGAAGCGATCGGTCATTAAGTATTTATGCAAATAGAAATTATAGTTTGCGTTTTAATTTTGGAGTTAATGCAACAACTAATAATATTTATTATACGCCATGACCTGTAAATATCTATGGAATTGCTTTTAAACCATCAGATTATGTTTATCCAAAAACAAGATAACATGATATTAAAATGAAAGAACTTTATTGGTTATTTCATTTTTTAATTAATGGTTAAAAAGTAAATTAAAATAAAGTTGCTTTTTCTTAACTTATTGTTATAATTAACTAGGCATTTATTCTACTTAGTAGAATATGCTTAAATGTGGTAGTAATGTTAATATTACGTTTGGACCACAGCGAGAATTCAAAAGGAGGAAATTGCTCGTGGCAAGGATTACTAGAATTGCAAAATTAGAATTTCAGGCTGGGCAAGCAAAACCGGGGCCAGAGTTAGCTTCATTAGGAATTAACATGCCACAGTTTTGTACTCAGTTCAACGATGCAACAAAAGACCGTATGGGTGATGTTGTACCAGTCGTGATTACAGCATTTGATGATAAATCATTTAAATTTGAATTAAAAACTACTCCGGCAGCGATCTTATTAAAGAAAGCTGCTAAAATCCAAAAAGGATCGGCAAAAGCAAAGGATGAAATAGTTGCAACTATTTCAGCAGACGAAGTTCGTAAAATCGCTGAATATAAGTTGGTTGACTTAAATGCAAACGATGTTGAAGCAGCAATGCATATTATTGAAGGAACTGCTCGTAATATGGGAATTGTTGTTGACGGTATGCCAAGTAAGAAGGAGAAAAACTAACAATGGCAAAATTTGGAAAAAAATATAATCAAGCTGTTGAATTAGTAGAAAAAAACAAAGTTTATCCAATTACTGAAGCAATTGAATTGGCAAAGAAAACAGCAACAACAAAATTTGATTCAACAGTTGAAGTTGCTTTTAATTTAAATGTTGATCCTCGTCATGCTGACCAACAAATTAGGGGAGCAGTTGTTTTACCAAAAGGAACTGGAAAAACACAACGAATTTTAGTCTTAACAAATAGTAAGGAAGCTGATGCAAAAGCAGCTGGGGCAAATTTTGTTGGGGGAAAAGATTTAATTGAAAAAATTCAAAAAGAAAATTGATTTGATTATGATGTAATTATTGCGACACCAGATATTATGGCTGAATTAGGGAAAATTGGGAAATTATTAGGACCAAAAGGTCTAATGCCAAACCCTAAAACAGGAACTGTTACACCAGATGTTACAAAAGCGATTGATGATGTTAAAAAAGGAAAAGTTGAATATCGTGTTGATAAAAATGGAAACATTCATTCAATTATTGGAAAAGCATCATTCAAAGCAGAAGATTTAAAAGCTAATTATGATGTAATTTATGAGACAATTCGGAAAGCAAAACCAGCTGCTGTTAAAGGAGCATATATTAAGAATATTGCTGTTACAACAACAATGGGGCCAGGAATTAAAGTCTTAATTGAATTATAAGATTTAAGAAACTAACGAGAATTAGTTTCTTAATTTGTCAAAATTTACCACTTATTATTGTATAATATTAGTAGTACAAAAGTACATTAGACTTCTTGCGATACCCTTTTTTATTAAAATATTATTATAAAATATAATTTATGAGGACATAAAAATATGAACAATAATAAATTTAATACTCTTAATGATAGAGAATGGTTAAGATTAACAGGAATAAAAAAATCCACTTTTAATAAAATGTTAGATATTTTAAAAGTTGCTGAAATAGAAAAATTTAAAAAAGGTGGTAAAACTAATAAATTATCATTAGAAAATAGATTATTGATGACTTTATTATATTGACGAGAATATCAGACTTATTTTCATCTTGGTAAAAGTTTTGATATTAGTGAGGCTAATTGTTATCGTAATATTAAGTGAATTGAAGATATTTTAATTAAAAACTCTGATTTTCAACAACTTGCTGGTAAAAAAGCACTAATAAATGATTATTTTAATGATAAAACTATTATTATTGATGCTACCGAAACTCCAATCCAACGCCCAAAAAAAGACAAAAACAATCTTATTCTGGTAAAAAGAAAAAACACACGATCAAAACACAAGTAATTATCGAACAAGAAACCAAAAAAATTATTGCAACAAGTTTTTCGCTCGGAAAAAAACATGATTATGCTTTATTTAAAGAATCAAAAATCCCAATTTTAAAAAATACCAAATTAATAGTTGATAGTGGTTATCAAGGAATACAAAAAAATCACAATAATGTTCTAATACCTACAAAGAAAACAAAGAAAAACCCTTTAAACAAAGAACAAAAGCAATATAATATACTGGTTTCAAAAATGAGAATTATTATTGAAAATATTTTTGCTATTCTTAAAAAATTTAAAATTATTACAGAAAAATATCGTAATCGAAGAAAAAGATTTGGTTTAAGATTTAATTTAATTGCCTCAATTTATAATTTACAATTATTATATTTAACATAAAATATTTATTTAAAATTAAATAATTTAAATAATAAATTAATTTTTCGTTGTGGAAAAATATTAAATTTTTAAATAAAAAACATAATTAATTAAAATTATATTTTTCTATTAGTATCTTTTTTACAAATATTTGCAATTTTTTAACAAGTAATGCAAGAAGTCTATTATTAGAAAAAATGAGAGGAGACGTAAGTTAATGCATTTATATTTACAAGCGGATGTTGGGCAAGCGGTTGTTGATACTTTAAAAGCATGGGGCTTTTGAAGTGCAATTATTGCGACGATGTTTGTGATTTTTTTGGGTTGATTTTTAACAAAACGGGGAACCTTTAAAAAAGACTGAGAAACAGTTTTAATTAAAATTGTAATGGTAGTTGGTTTACCATGTTTAGCATTTGATGGGTTTATGGCTGATACAACTGTTGAACAAGTTAAAACACAAGCAGCCATTTTATTAGTGGGATTTTTATTTTATATTATTTTAGGAATTGTTGCAAAATATTTTTACATTAAATATGATCAAGATGTTCGAGATACTTTAGCAATGTGTACTGTTTTTGCCTCAACTACTTTCTTCGGAATTCCAGTTGTGACTGCTTTATTCGGAGCAGGGAAAGCAGCTTTACCAGCTAATATCTTTAATATTCCTTATCGAGTATTCTTATATTCATTAGGGTTTATTGTAATGAGTAAACCAGTGGCAGGTCAGTTAGCACCAGTTGGGCAAACAACAGTTGAAACAGTTGTTGATGTCAAAATGGATCCAGCTGGTTATGCCCAAGTAAAAGCTGAAATGCGAGCTAAAAAAATGGCAACGGTTAAAGCAAACTTAAAACAAATTTTTGTTAATCCAATTTTAATTGCAACAATTATTGGATTTATCTTTTGAGTAACACAGTTAATTCCAGGAATTGCAGTTGTTCCTGATCAAAATGCGATTGGTAGTGGTAAATTCTTTTCACCATTACGATTAGATAATTCTTTTCCACCATTATTTAAAATAACAAAAACATTAGAAGGAGTCTGTACACCATTAGCTTGATTAGCAATTGGGATGACATTGGCGAAAGGAAAAATTCGCGAAGCAATGCAAGATAAAAAAGTATGGTATGGAATGATGATGAAAGTTATTTTAGCACCAGTGGTTGGGTTAGTGTTGGCAGTTATTTTTGCCGTAATTGGAAAACAAACTGGCGCATGAAAATTAGATTCAATCGGATTAGCGGTAATTGTTATTATGTTAGCAGCACCACCAGCTTCGGTAATTGTTGCATATTCAATTGGCTATAATAAACAACCAATGTTAACAAGTAACTTAACATTAGTTTCAACGTTATTTTCAATTATTTCGTTACCATTGTGAGTAATTATTACAACAGCAATTGGAGCAACTTCATTATTTACATATTAGGAAAAATAACAATTAATACAAATTAGGAGAAAATATTAATGAGTACAAAAATTAAAATGGTTTGTTATGGGGTTCGTAAAACTGAACGTCCATTTTTTGAACAGTTAAATGAAAAATATGGTTATGAGTTAACTTTAATCGAAGAATATTTAACAAAAGATAATATTGCAACAGCGAAAGGCCATAATGCTGTCATGGTGCGAGCTAATTGTGATTGTTATGAGGAAAACTTATTAAAGATGAAAGAATATGGTGTTAAATATTTATTGACAAGAACAGTTGGGTATAATCACATTGATTTAGCAAAAGCGCATGAATTAGGATTTAAGATGGCTTATGTTCCGGGTTACTCACCAAATGCTGTGAGTGAACTAGCGGTTGCAATGGGAAATGCTTTGTTACGAAATTTATTTTATATGGCGAATAATGAAAAAAATACTAATTTTAAGGTTGATGATTTTATGTTTGCAAAAGAAATTCGTAATTCAACAATTGGAATTATTGGAACAGGACGCATTGGATTTGAGACAGCAAAAGCATGACATGGGATGGGAGCAAAAGTTCTAGGACAAGATATCTATGAAAGTGATGCAGCAAAAGAAATTTTAACTTATACTGATTTAGACACATTAATTAAAGAATCAGATTTAATTTCATTGCATTGTCCATATATTAAAGAGGAAAATCATCATTTAGTTAATAAAGAATTTTTAGCAAAAATGAAACCAGGGTCCGTTTTAATTAATGTCGCACGAGGACAATTAATGGATAGTGAAGCTGTTTATGAAGCAGTAAAGTCAAACCATTTAAAAGGGGTTGGCTTAGATGTTTTAGAAAATGAAGGTGATGTTTTCTTTAAAGATTTTAAGGGTGAAAAAATGCCAGATGACATTACTAATAAACTATTAACATTATATCCACGGGTAATTATTACTCCACACGTCGGTTCATATACCGATGAAGCGGTTAAAAATATGATTGAAACAACATATGAAAATTTAAAAGAAATTTTAACAACTGGTGAAACAAAAAATAAAATCTAATTTAAGATAAATTTACAAACAGTAGGAAAACAAAATATTGATTCAAATAATTTGCTTAATCTCAGCAAATTATTTGTTTGTTTTACAAGAGTTAACTACAAATTATTTGATAAAAGACATTAGTGTCTTTTTTTTAATATAATAATAAATATATTTAAAAATATAAAAAATCCATTATAATGGTCGCATGGGAAAAAGAAGGGTTTTAAAAAATACATAGAAATTGAATAAGAATAATAAATTAAACCATTTACTAAAATGGTTTTTTTATTTGTAAAACCAAAATTATTAATTGATTCAGAGAAAGGGCAACATCTTAAGTTCTTAAAATAGAAACTTTTATCACAACTTTTTGATACCTTCTTTAAGTTATGTTACACATTTATTAAATATCTTAGAAATCTTTACAAAATGTCTTCTGTTTTTTCTCCTAATTTAAGGTGTTGTCCTTTCTCTGTTTCAGTTAATTATTTTATTAAAATTACAACTTAATGCAGTGTGGAACGGTTATTTTAAATAACTAAGTGTTTTTATTCCACAGGAGGCGGTCTAGCCCAGCGGTAATTAGTCCGGAAATAATAGACGCTTTAACAAGCGATAGTCGTGATAAGTCCAAGGTTAATATCAAACGACAATAAACCATAGAGATAATGACTTTATAAATAAATTTGCGATAGATATTACTTCTTAGAAGTGACAGCGGTTTAAAAACCACAAAGTCAGCATTAGGCTCTTCAAGGTGCAAGTAGATTTATTTTAAAAACTGAACGTTTTGACCTGAAATGGTGCGGATGAAGAGAGAGAAAACTCTCTGGCTCCAAAAGAAAAAAACAACTGTCGATTATTTAACTAACAACATACCGCCACCGCTCACCCGTAGTGAAGCGGATGGCGTAGTAAATAAATAGATAAATACTTAATTATATAACTAACTCTCGCTTTGGCACTTTCACTTTGGAGTGAGTGCCAGCGAGTTAAAAATAGGAGGAATTAAATTATGAATAAAAGATATTTATTAGTAATGAAAAGTAAATATGGTGATTTTAAAACTTTATTATTTTATACATTAGAAGAAGCAAAAATTACTGGTAATGTTGAAAATAAACAAGGATGAGAAACAACAATTATTGATTTAGAAGATAACAATATTAAATGACAAGGATGTGAATAATATGTGAAAAGATGAAAATGGTTATGTTTATACTGAAGATGATTTATTTAATTTAGCATTAGAAGAATGTCATTCAGAAGATAGTGCTTATGAATATATTGATAATTTAATTGAAGAAATGGAATTAGAGGAAATTTAATAATGAATAAATTTATTGGAATTGGTAGAACAACTAAAGATATTGAAATTAAAAAAACACAAAATGGTAAAGAATATACCATATTTCAATTAGCAGTAATAAGACCTTATTCTACTCAAAAAGAAACTGATTTTATATCTTGTCAAGTTTGAAATAAACAAGCAACTGTTTTACAAAAATATTGTCAAAAAGGTAGTCAAATAGCAGTTACTGGTGTTTTACAATCTTTTAAAAATAAAGATAATAAAACTGAATGAATAGTACAAGTTTCTAATTATGAATTTTTACATACAAATAATGATTTAAAAAGAGATATATTATTATCTAAAAAAACACCAGAAATAATTGCAGAAGAACAAATAAATTATAGTTCAGAAGATATTAAAGATTTAATGGGTGATAATGATGCCATCATGTGAGATTAAACCATTATATATTTATAATAATGAATTACATAAATATAGTATTTTAATCCCTAGTGTTAGTCAAATTGTTAATATTTTAGTGCCAAAAGATTATTCGCAAATTGATGAGAATATTTTAAAATTAGCACAAACTCGTGGAATATGTTTACATAATATGATTGATTGTTGAATAAAAAATAATTTTGATGATGAATTAATTGAGTTTATTAATTGTGATATAAAATCACACAAAGATATTTTTAATAATTTTACAAAATTATATCAAGAAACTTTTAAAGATATTAAATTTAAACATTATGAAACTGAAAAAACACTTTATAACCCTTTAATGTGTGGTACAACTGATTTTATTGGAATAACTATTGATAATGAATATATAATATGTGATTGAAAAATTACTAGTTCTAATGAAGAAACTGATATTAAACGCTATATTTGACAATTAAAACTTTATTATTTATTAGAAAAAGATTTTTGTATAGATAGTAAAAAAATATTAATGATAATTATAAATCCAAAATTAAAAATAGTAATTAAAGAAAAAGTTAATATTACTAAACAAGATTTAGAAAAAATTAAAGATGCCATTTTAATATGACAAGAAAGAGAGGAATGAGAAAATGCAACAAGAAACTAAAAAAACATTAATAGCAAGTATTGGTGAAATTCAATCTAATATAAATATTTTTGTTGGTAAAAATGCAAGGAATGATTTTAATAAATATAATTATTTTACTGAAAGTGATTTATATCAAACTTTAAAACCACAATTAAAAGAGCATCATATAACTTATACAATTCAAGCAGTTGGTGAACCAACATTTATTAATAATGATAAAATGGTAAATTATTATTCAAAAGGTTTATTAACACTTTATAAAAATGATGAAAAATTAGAATTAGGAATTATTTTATCAGCACAAAATTCAGATATTGCAAAAGCAGTTGGTAGTGCTTTAACTTATGGTGCTCGTTATTGATTGTGTAAGACATTTGGTATAGCAACTGATGAATTAGACCCCGATAGTACTGAAATAAGTAAAGAAAATAGTAATCAAGTTATTAAAGAAACTAATAAGCAACAAATTAATAATTTAAATCCAAATTGAATGAGGGAAGAGCATTTTAATAATATTAAAGATTTTATTACAAATACAAAAATAGAACAAGATATTATTTCAAAAGGTAAAAATTGAATAAAAGAAGAATTAAATGTTGAAAAATTATCACCAGTTATAATTAGAAAGCAAAGCGAAGATTTTTATTATCAATTTAAAGAAAGATTTTTAAGATAATGATAAAAATAGGTATTGACCCATCAGGAACTGGTACTACTGCTATTGTTATATATGAAGATAATAAATTAATTAAACAAAATGAATTTACTAGTAAATATTGAAAAGAACATTATAAATTTATTGATGAATTTATAGATGAATATTTATATTCAGATTATTATGTAAAAAATAAAGGTGAACTTTTTCCAAAAGGATTAAATATTGAAGATTGTTTATATACATCTGCTAATGCTAGTAAAGATAGAGATGATTTATTAAGATTACTGGGTGCGATTGAAAATACTTGAGTTAGTTATAATTGAGTATCACCACGCCATACTAAATCAGTTGTTAAAAATATGGAAAATTTAAGTAAATATAATGATAGTTCTGTATGAAAATATGAAAAAGATACTAATTTAACTTATGAATATGGTAAAGGTTGAAAATATAAGAATGAAAAAATAAGTAATCATTTACGAGATGCCATTATTATTGCTAATTATGAGAGTTAATATTATGAAACATTCATATAATCAAAAAACTGGAAAATATTATTCTTGCAAAATTAGGAATGTTAATATTTACTTAAATAAAAACGAAGAAAAAGTTTGAAATGAATTAAATTTTAGTACTTATTCTCAAAAAATAGAATATCTTATTAACTTTTATATAACACATGATAAAGGAAATAAAGAATATGAATAATTATATTTTATGTTATCGCTCTGAACAAGGTAATCGCCCTTGTAAAAACCCTCGTGGTGAATATATAATTGGGATTGATAAACAAGATGTAGATATTAATTCAACTGAATACTGAGAATATTATAAAAATAATTATGGAGAAAATAATTTAGTTATTTGTAAAGTTAAAAATTTATACTTAATATTAGAAAATAAAAAATAACCAATTAAGGTTATTTTTTTAAATACTATTTGTTAATTTTTTAATAGCATCTTTTTGTGCTTGCTTTTTATCATTTACTTTAACTTGTTTTTTAACATTTTTAATTTGACCTGTTTTTAATGCTAATTCTGTTGCATAATCAGGTCCTCTTAAATGCTTTTCGTGAGCAATAACAGCAGTTCTTAATTCTCTAATTTCTGCTTTATATTTTTTAATTTTTTTAGCAGATAATCCTAGAATACCAAGACTACCCATTCCACCAGCACCTGCTAATACAAGTAAAGCAATCATTAATGTTTCGTTCATTTTCTTTAATTCCTTTCTTATTCTTACTCAAACAGTGGCCATCTATCCTTTCAGAACAAAATAATTTATAAATTAAACTATATAACCACCCAAAAATATCAACCGCCCCTATATATAGTCTATTTTAAATTTAATTCTTTGTTATTTTCATTTTGTATATTTTTTAATTTTTCTTCTGTTATGCCATCTAAATTATTTCATTGTTTTGCTACTCTTGGTTGGATAACACGCGGATTAATCCGACAATCTAAACAATGTCTTAAATGGTCTTTTTTTCATTTTGATTTATCAATTCAAATAATAATTAAAGAAATTATTAAAGTAATTAAAGGCAATATTGTAAATACTAATCCCAGTTTAGAAACTTTTAATCGTGGTATATCAATTTTCATATCTATTTTTGGTTTACTACTAACAACAAATATACCTTGAATTCCATGTGTAAATAATGGTGTTAATAATATTGCAATGCCATTACCTCAATATTGACCATAATTATATCAATTAATATTATCTTTAATTGCATTAATCATTCCATATTCTAATCAACAATTTAATACTAAAAATATCAGGGTATAAAAACTAACTACTCAACTACGAATTTTATATTTTCTTTCTCATTCTCTAATATCTTTATGCGTTCAATTATAAGTTGGAATAGGGTCTTTTTTAAACCAATTTCAAGGTAATGCACCCTTTAATCAAGTTGTTTTATCTTGTTTCATTAATTAAAATCCTTTCTAACTATCTTTTCTTCTTTCAATGTGTAAATAAGAAATTGTTCCATCAAATTTACCAGTATATATAGAAATAATTCCGTCATCTTCCAATTCTACACGATGAGAAACAGGACTTTCTAATTCGGCAGACCCAATAGTTATTTTTCCTATAAAATTTTTGTATGTTGCTAAATAATAATTATTTTGATTACTTGTTTTAATTCAAATATTATATTTATAATTTTCTTTATCTCAATTATTTATTTGATAATCATACCTTGTATTATCTAAATCACTTGTATCAACAACTTCTCAATCATTTATATTAATCTTAATATATTCGTTATAATCAATTTTACTAAAATCATTAATAATAGGATAAGTAATATTTATTGAATTATCTGTTTGTAATCGTTCTTTTAATCAAAATAATAATGTTGGATAAAAAGTTTTTTTACTAATATGCTTATATTCTTCTTCTCATGGATGAGCATAATTATCTAAACTATAATTATAAGGTCTAGATACTGTTTTACTAGATATAATATCAATTATTTCACCTGCTAATTTTAAAGCATTTTTAACATCACGAGTAATATTCTCATTTGCTTCTGGGTCATTAGTTTGTGAATATGCTACACCACCTTGTGAAAATGAAGCACTACCAGTTAAATCATTAACTCCTTTTGGTAAATATCAATTTATAACTGCTAATAAGCAAGCAGATTGAATATAACTTAATCATTTATCATATTCAATTAAACCAGTATTATCTTTTTTTACTCAGGGAAATAAATCTTTTTTATTTATTTTATCGGAAATTGTTCCACCTGATAATCTATCCATTCATAAACTAGTTTTTAAAATAGCATTATAAATTAAATTATCATTATAAGCAGATTGTTTTCTATCATTAATAGGTTGTCAAAGTTTACTTGCTTTAACATCTTCAACTGTTATAAATAACAAATTACTTAAATTATTTTCCATATAAAACACCCCTTAATTGATTACGATATTTATTTTTTAAATTACGTGGCTTATAACTATTAATATTTTTTTGTGTTTTCTTAATTTTTTTAATAGTTTGATTAGTTTTGTAAAACATATTTTTAACTGGTGTTTTATATAAATTCTTAATATTTTTAACATCACTTCAGCGTTCACGATACCATTTTTTATTATTAATTTCACCAGCAAAATTAAAATTAAAATGTCCAATTTTTAAATTATTAATAAACTTTTTAATTTGTTGTAATTTTTGAACTGTTGGTAATGTTAATTTAGTATTTCCTTTGGAATATTTTTCTTTTAATGCTTTTGGCAATCGTTTTTTAATATAATTTCTTAAATGACTAGGTAATCATTTTCTTAATCAATAACGCCAAAACAATGTTCCAGCATTAGATACAGCATTACTTAATAATTTTCAAATTTCAACTGGAACACTAGGATAAACATATGGACCATAAAATTTCGGATGTTTTGCTGTTTTTGTATATATTAAAATAGTTAAATTACCTGTTAATGTTAATTTATTTGTAATATTAAACATACCACTATTAAGTCAACTACTATTTAAAGGCTGTCAATTAGTATTTAGATAATTTTCATTTTTAAATTGTTCTCTATTTTTAATATTATTATCTTTTTCTAATTGACTTAATATTTGTTGTATTTCTTTTTTATGACCTTTTTTAATTAAATCTAAATAAGTAAATGGATCTAATCATTTATAAATATCTTCAATCTTACTTGTAATCTTTTGTAAAGGATTTGCATAATATGAAGCAAATTTATTAACTTTATTAATTAAATTAACAAACTTATTTACTACTGTTTTATTACCTAAATTCTCTGCTAATAATGTTAAAATTCGTAATATTAATAAATTCATTTTTTATTAAGAGTTTTTAATTAATGCTTCAATGATTTTTGTTTTACCTACAGCATTATTTTTACCTTCAATTACAACTTCAACAATTTTATCATTTGTAATATCTATTGGTCAGTCACTACCTTTTGGTGTAATAGAATAATCAAAATCACTTTCAGTTAAAGAACTATTTACTGCTTTTACCGCTTTTAAAACAACATCTTGCAATTTAGGTTTTAATCATCCAGCACTAACATCTTTGGGGTCTGGCAAATTAACGATTGTGTCATCTAATTTATTAATTTTACTAATATCTATTTTAGAAATATTTGGTATTGGTGGTGTAGTTTGATTATTTTTTGGTTGATTAATAATATAATCCACTGGTACTCTAAATGTTTTGTTTACGTTATCATATGCTTGTTTAATTTCTGCTTCTGTTGGTTGTCTTTCTAAAATAATTTTACATGTTTTAGGATATAAAATAGTTGGTGTTGCATATTGTACTTTACCAATTCATTTAGGGTTAGCAGTATCATTATCTAAAACTTGTTGAATAGTATCCATATTAATTGGATAAGCTCATACTTGTTTATTAATAATTAAACCATTTACATTAGTAAAATTATAACCTTTATCACGGTTAACTTGTCCTTTTGTATATGTTTTTTCTAAATGAAAACTTTTTGATACTGGAATTCCCATTGCAGTATTTTCATATAATTCACCATTAACCATTGCTTTTAATTGAGCTTGTGAACCAATTACTTTTAAATAAGCAGGTGTTAATCCTAAATAGGCTCTTCGTCCTAAAACCATAAACATTTTATCAGTTGGCAATCCAAAATATAAATTACTAATTTGATTTGTTAATTCAATCAAAGTTTCATTTAATGTAAAGAATGCCTTATTTGCATCATCAGCATTTTCTGCTGTATAACTACGAAATGGAATTACTTCATATTGACCATCTGCTAAACAATAATCATAAATAGCCTGAATTAATTCACATTCTAAATTAACAAATTTATTCTGTACAACACTAGAAATAGCATCAGCAATAACACCGTTTTTAATATTTTGTTCTATTAATGCCAAGTCAAAAGCCTCATTCATTAATTTTAAATTAAATCTCTTATCAATAGGAACTGGAATTCTTGTTAATCCCATTGTTTGAGTTGCTCCACCATTTGGTAATGAATAATCATTTTGTCATACCACACGATGAGTTAAATTATATAATGCTTGTCCCGCATTAGATAATCAAGCAACTTGTTCAGCAGTTGCAGTTGCATATTGCATAATACTTGCATATTCATTATATAAAGGTCCACGCAATAAAGCATTAACCATATCAACATACGCTTTTTGGTCTGTTGTATTACCTTCCAATGTAAAAGGTACTTGTGGCAAATTAATTGTTGCCATAATTTCACTCCCTTATTATCTAAGGTTTTTAAGTGTATAATCAGTTAATTTTTTAATTTCATCAGGAGTATATGCTCCTTTTTCTTTAATAATTTCAATTTCATCATTTTTATTTTCAACTGAATTTTCAATCATATCTTTAATAAAATTAGTTGGTGAAATTGATTGTTGTTCTTCAACAAACAAATCAGGTTTTAATTCTTTTAAAGTTTGCATTCTTTCACTTAAAGAATTACCACTAACTTTATCTAAATTAGTTTTAATATCTTCAATTTTAGTTGATGGAATATCTTTAAATGCTTTTAATTCATCTAATTCATTAGATAATTTAATAAAGTCTTCTTTTGATATAACATCTTCGCGTTTTTGCACACTTTCTCTAATTTGTTTGGCTTCATTATTAAACTGATTTAAGATATTTTCTGCAATTTCTTCACTTAAACCTTGTTCTATTAATTGTTCTTTTGTAAGCGCCATTTTATAAACTCCTCTTTTTTTATCCTTGTTCGATTAACAAGTCAGCATAAACTCTTTTTTATGGAAAAAGATTAAACTCATAATTTAATTATACACCCATAGTTTATAAATACAATACTTTTTATAAACAAATACTAAACTTAATGTATTTTGTTGCTAATTTAAACCTTAAAACGTGTAATAAGAACTATTTTTCAAGATAAAATTTTTAAAATAATTCATAATTTTGCTTGTATATATATATATATATATATATAATGTCAATAGAAATTGATAAGAAGGAGAAATACAAGTATGAAAAAATTACTAAGTTTATTAAGCTTATTAACAATTAGTGGAAGTGCTGTACCAACAACAATTGCCGCTAGTCCTTATCAAAAAGAACAAACTATAAGAGGTAAAAGAGAAACACAAAATCATATTTTTAAAACTAATGGAGCTGATAAACCAACAGAACAACAAATCAAAGAAAAAGTAGTGGAATTAAATCCCAAATTAAATATTAATAAAATTAATGTTACAGAAATTACTGAAAATAGTGCCGTAATCGCTATAGATGGTTTTAGTGGTAAAAAAACAATTAATTTTACAGTTAATAAATCTGTACCAATAAACAAAGTTATTACAAATACTAATTTGGGAGAAATAGATTTTTCAATTGGTGGATGAACACCAAACCAAATTGTTCAAGAATCCTTAAAACTTTTTAATCCTAAATTAGATATTTCAAAAATTAATATTACAAATATTAGTTTAAATAGTGCCAAAGTTAAAACAAATGATACAAGTATTTATACTGGTGAAATAAATGTTAATTATAGTAACCCAGTAAAATCAGTTTTTAAAAACACTGAATTAGGATTAATTAGAATTAATGGTGTTAATAAACCAACAGAACAAGAAATTAAAAATAAATTAAAAGAATTAAATAAAAATTTAGAAAATAGTATAAATGATTTTGAAGTTAGTGATATAACAACAGCAAATGCAAAAATAAATTTTAAAAGAAAAGATATTTTAAGTGGTAAAGTAGTCGTTACTTTTATATCTAATGTTAATTTAAATAAAATTATTACAAATAATAATTTAGGTGAATTTAAAACTGAAAATTTATCTAATCCAACAAAACAACAAATTAAAAATAAACTAAAAGAAATGTATAGCAATTTAGATATCACAAAAATTAACGTTGAAAATATTAGTAATAACAATGCAATTATCAATTCTTTTGATACAAATACTTATACGGGAAATATAAATGTTAATTATACGGTTTCAATATACTCACTTAATTGATAATAAAAGAGGAAATAATCAAACGAAAAGATTATTAAGTATAATTGGCGTAATCTCATTAGTAGCAACAAGTACAACAAGTTTAGTTGGGTGTAAAACTGAAGATCAATTATGGTTAGAAAAATTAAAAAAAGAAAAAGAAGAAAACAAAATAAATACTACTAACCAAGAAATTAAAGATAATTTAGAATGAATAGCACCACAAGAAAAGCCATTTAATGAGATTGATGATAAATATTATTATGTAGTATGGTGTGGTGATAAAAATCAAAAATGATATTTAAGTAAGTTTAATAATGATACAAAATTAGAAGATGGAAATGAAAAAAAAATTGATAAATTAAATAATTCTACATTATCTTTATACTTTTATATCGATTCTAGTTTTCCAGTTTTAACAACAGATATTTTTTCAGAAAATATAAAAATCCCTTGAAGTAGTAAAAGTAAGTATATTAATTCAGTATATCGTTGAAATTTAACTAAACAAGAACCTGATTTAATTGTTGATAACGATGGTAATGTAAAAGTTAAAGGAGAATAAAAAAGAGATTTTACATTTCTTTTTCTTTTACCTTGGTGTAATTGTGATTTTAATAGGATTATCACTGTTATTTACGATATTTAATACACCCAAAGCATTAAGGTCTATTGTTATATCTTTATTATTACCTGCATAATTTAAGTTAATTTGAGCCAACAATAATAACTGAGCAAATAATACTTTTGATAATCTAATTTTTAATTTCATATCATTAGTATAATATGCTTGTAAATATGTTTCTTTAATTTTATTATCATCATTATCAGATAATTTTGTTATTTGAAGTAAAAAATTAACTGCTCCACTTTTTTCTGTATAATAAATGCTTTTATAATTTCCACTTGGTAAACCAGTAGTAGAAGCAGTAGAGAATGTTTGAACTTCATTAGTTATATTATCAGTATATAAAGTTATAGTATTAT
The DNA here is from genome assembly GCF_009866525.1 of Spiroplasma poulsonii. GTDB lineage: Bacteria > Bacillota_I > Bacilli_A > Mycoplasmatales > Mycoplasmataceae > Spiroplasma > Spiroplasma poulsonii. The sequence continues at coordinate 1,893,235 of NZ_CM020866.1, read as the reverse complement.
CAAAATTAATATTATCATTTTGTGGTAAACCTTCCCTTTTTAAAGTTATATTAGACAATAAACCACTATTAAAATCGCAACTATTAGCCCCGCCTAGAAGATTAATATTTCTATACTTAATAAATCGCTCTATTTCAGGTTTAAAACACCTAACTTGTAAATTATTAAGATTACTTATTTCTATTGTTTTATAAGCATCTTTAAATTTACTAATACTTTGAATTGTTGGGTCAATTTGTCTTAAATCAATTTCGATTTCACAATAACCTTCATTAAATTCATCAGAAAATAAATTAACAGTAGTACCATAATGTTGTGCTTTTTTACATTGTGGTGGTGCTGTAATTTTAGTTTTTAATGCTTGTCCTGTTTTAGCATCTCAAATATCTTTGGTATAAGGTTCATAGTTATATGGTACTGGTGGTAATACACACTGCGGATAATTAAATGTTGGTATTTCATAATCATGTGGGAGTAAAAAACTAGTTTTATAATTAGTTGTCATATCGCGTAAATAATTATTTAATGTACTTTTTGTTTTTCCACGAAAGCTTCATACTGATAATAGTAAATAATCTTCTTCATTATTAGTAAACGGATTATCCGCATAAAAGATAATTTCAAAATTACCTTTATATAATGCTTGAATTGAAAACATATCAATTATATAACTACAATTTGTACCATCTGGTGTTTGTAAAAATTCTAAATCATTATCTAATTCACTATCACTAACTGGTGTTTGAGCTTCAATTGCTTTGGTTTTTTCATTAATTAAATAAACTTGGTTAGTTTTTTGATTTAATTGTTTTAAATTATAAGTTGAATAAATTAATTCACTTGTTGGTTTACCATCTTTAGTTAAAACAGGACCTTTTAATTTATCAGTTAATAAAGTAGTAAAACTAAAACTAGTAGCATTTGCACCAAATATAGCACCAACTTTGTCGTTTCCTTGTTCTCTAAATATTTCAAAGGGTAAATAACCCTTACCTTTTGAATTTTCAGATCAAAATGCATCATTATAAAAACTATAAATATTAGCACTCATAAAGCCATTTAATCATTGAAAATTAGGTCATGATTTTTCATTTTTGTTAATTACTCATCCTCATGGAATACCAAAGGAAATAAAGTTTAAGAATTTACCAACACCGCCCGGTATCGTAAAAGGATTAAATAATAATTTTTGAGTATAGTTTAAAGGTAATACGGTAACTTGGCGATTAATAAAATTATTCATATTTAAAATATCTCAAACATTACATGAACCCATTTTGCTATATTCAATTTGAACTTGACCTACTGTATTACCAAATTCATCTTTTCTTCTAAAATATGATGATGCTTGAGTACTAATAATATTATCAACATTACCGCCATTTACTTTTATTTTGTTTGGTGGTGTTATTTTTCAATCTTTAGATCAATAAAATTTAGAGTTTTTATCTTCTTTATGAATATTTCTACCAACACTAGAATTAGTTGCTGATGTAGTAGTGGGGTCGGTTATAACAATGCCCTCACTATTTTTCTGTTTTCAAAAATCATATCTACTTTCCATATCTTTTTTTCAATCTTCATAACCAGTTATCATTGTTGGTTGAATACCTTGAATGTTATATCAGCTTACTTCTGGTGATGCATAATTATTAACTTTGTCGGGTGGACAAGGATACATGTTATACATTAATAAATCTCTTGAATTCATAACTTTTTTATTAAATTGACCTTTAATAATTGGTCGGCCAATAACGGGCATATCAAAAAAGATCGGATTACCATAAAATTTAACTGCCATTGCTCTAACCCCTGGGTCTTTTAATAAAACCTCATCTAATTCAACAATACCTTTATTTAGTTTTTTATTATAAGTTATTTTAGGAAAACAATAACCTTCGCCCGGGGCACTTGTTTGAATAAATTGTCTTACTGATAAACCACTATGACTAATTTTGTCATTAATACTTGAAAAGGTAATTTCTTGTCATAAAAAACTGCCATCATAAGGTGAATAATAATTAATAACATTTGATGGATATAATCATTGTCTATCTTGGGGTGCAGTATTTATATTACCCCCACCAATATTTAAACCACGGTCATTAAATACAGTATAAAAATTATAATAATCATTAATATTCAATTTCTCAGCATTTTCATCTAAAATTAATAAAGTATATTGTCTTTCGGTGGATTGCTGTGTAAATACTTGCTCAAATTTGGCTTCACCAAATTGAATTGAACTTCTATCATCAATCATATAAGCATCTCAATATTTACCAACCCTAACTTCTTTTGTATAAAAGTTATCTGCTTTATTATCATTATTCATAAAATAACTTAATTTATATTGCTTTAAGTATTCTAACATTTTATTAACATCATAAATGTTTTCACCATCAATTAATTTTCAATAAACATTATTATTTTCATCTTTTAATTTTATCGCAAAAGGTGTTTCATTATTGGCTCATATAGTGGAATTAATAGGTTGATTTTTAAAATCATCAACGGTTAAGATATTAATTTCTTCACCTTTATATTTTTGGACTATTTTTAAACTATCTTGTCATTGTGCAATAGTACTTTCCATATTATCAAATATGCGTGAATAACTACCATAATCACTTGGTTTAGCATTATTAGGTTTTCAACCTGTTTCAGTATCAGGAATATATGAACTATAAACATTAAAAGGAAATACCATTCAATGTCTGTTATCTCGTATATTTTCTCTAATATCTATTAAAGTATCATGGGCTTGTCTTCTTAATTCTTCGATAACCCCTGGGTTAATTCCACTCATTTGTTAATTCTCCTTAATTTCTGTTCTACCTTGTAAAGCATTTTGATTATTACCAGTTTCATCATATTCCATTAATTTATTATTATGTTCAATTTCTTTGGCTTGCATTTTATCTTGTCATGCTTCTATTTTTTCAAAATATTTAGTTGCTTCTAATTCATCAATATTATCATATTCAGTAATTGCTCTTATTGGTTCCATTGTGCCATTATCTAATCTAGTAGTAATTAATTCATTTTGTCGCATTTGGTCTACTAAACTAGCACTAACAAAATCAAAACCATAAGGTCTTTCACAAGTACCATCTCATAAATCATAATATTTTAAAACAGTGTCAAATATTTTTGTATAATATTGTTTACGATATGCTTGTAAATATGCTTGTTTTTCTAAATCTTTGGTTTTAGTTAATAAAGATTGTGTTTTATTTTGGTCATTATCTGATTTATCACCAAAAGGACTAGAAAAATGACATGCTAAATATACTTGTTCAATAATTGATTTTTCGTCTTCGGTATATGTTTCTAAGGTTGGTGTACCTTGTACTACTTGTAAAGATTGTGATAATTGACCATCTACTGCTGATTGACCTGATTGAATAAAAATATCATCAAAAGCATCTTGTAATACTTTTTTATTGCCTTTGTTATAAGCAGTCATTAAATCATCATCTAATACCCCATATCAATGAGTACGATTTGCTCATCTTTCTTTTGATTTAATATTAAAACTATCTTCTAAATCAAATTGTAATTTATAACAATTTGCCATAGTAGGCCATGGGTTTAATGTTGTTGAAGTTGATAAAAATAATGGATTAGGTTCATTAATCATTTCTCAAAAAGGGACAATACCTAATTTGTTTTTAAATTCTTGTACTAAAACAGGTCTAACATCATCTTTAATTTGTGTTTTACTTTGCCCAACAACTACTTCATTATTTTTTGGTCAACCTTTAATAATTATTTTATCTTTGGTACAAATTAAATTTAAAATAAAACCACTATCTGATTGATGATAATTTAATCAAATATCAGCACCTTGTTCAATTTCATTTATTTTGCTTACTCTTGAAGTAAAGTTAAATGGGTTAATTCATAAATCAATATTGCCATCACTAGTTTCTAATAAACCAAAGATAGTTTTACCCATTAAACTGGCTGTTAATTCATTTTATCTAATTTTTCTTTTATTTTATAAGTTTCATATCATCAATTTAATTTTTCTAAAATGTCTTTACGATGAGACTTAAATAAAATATCTTTACCATTTACTAGTCGCATTTGATGGCGAGCAATAATATTTGCTAAATTAATAGTTCAATCATAATTATAAAATTTTAAAAACACTATTAATATCATTTAAGTTTGGTAAACTAGGGAAAGTATTATTCATTGTTATTTTGCTCCTTTAATTTTAAAAATAAGTGCATAATTAATAATATTTACTGTTAATAAATTTGGTTCATTTGATAAAACTTGTACACATACTTTAATTTTTTGATATTTCTTAATATATTCGTTATATAAATTTAATTTACATATTGCTATATTATCTTTTTTTAATTCTTGACAAAGTCTTTTTTAACTTGTCCACAAACAGACATATAAGGTCTTTTTGCATTTATTACACGTTCATCATGTATTACATAAATATCTTTTTTCATTAAGTTAATCACTCCCTTTGTTGTCATAATTTATAATCGGATGAACTATTATGTTTAACCATTGGTATTAATTCAAAGTGTAAAGCATAAAAAATCACTATCAAATGTATCATCATATAAATCTAACATTCGTTCTTCTCTTACATCGGGTTTATCTTCTCATTGAATTAATTCATATTGGGTTTTACTTACAGGACATTTTTCTCATAATCATTTTAATTGATTAGTATTTATTAACATTGTAAATGCTTCTACACGATGTTTTATTTTAAACTTCTGCTTTTGTGCTGGTTTAAAATTCATGTATTGACCAAAAGTATAATTATATTTTCTCTATTTAAACTTTCTAATGTTGCATAAGCACTATCATCAACATTAATTGATATTCCTGTTGTATTAAATTAAAAATA
>NZ_CM020866.1:1855745-1888250 GCF_009866525.1 Spiroplasma poulsonii | reverse complement strand
AAAATAAATTGGGTGTTATAGAATTAGATAACATTCCAGAATATATTAGAAAAAATAGTAAATTAACTAATTTTGTTAATAAATTACTTATATTAATTACAAGTTATTATGATATTAATGACAATATTGAAATTATGGTATTAGGTGATGGTGCACCTTGAATTAAAAATATTGCAAAAGTTATTCAAGAATATTTCCCTAAAAATAAAGTACATTACACCATAGATAAATTTCATCTTACAAGTAGATTTAAAAAACTATATCCGTTTCAAAATAAAAATAAAGAAAATAGAGAAACTTATCATAAAACCGTTGATTATTTTTATAATGCAAAATATGAAGAATTATTACAATGCTTAGAAAACAGTTCTTCTTTTATAAAAGAATCAAAAATGAAATTCTTAAAAGAAACAATTAAATTAATTAAAAATAATGAAGAGGGTGTCAGAAATCAAATATTATGAAATAATATTGGTTGTCATATTGAAGGTGATATATCACATTACTGTAAGGGTGTTTTGGTTAAAAAAGCAACTTATCATGAAAAAACTCTTAAAAATAAATTAAATACTAGTATGATGAATTTTAAAAATAAAATTAATTTATTTAACACTAATGAACCATTAGAAGAAAATAGAATTAATTATTCAGTTAATAATTTTAATAAAAAATTACAACAAAACTTATATCTTTATTAATTTTATATAATAAATTAAGTAATTTTAATAAAAATATATTTTTTGTTGTGAAAAAATTTAAAAAATACTAAAATATTATTGACAATAAAATTAAAAGTTATATACTATAGATAAGTAAGTGGTATATTATTCCACAATTTCTAAGATATTAATTAAAACCCTTAAATAATACATACAACCTTTATGGTCGCATGGGAAAAAGAAGGGTTTTAAAAAATACATAGAAATTGAATAAGAATAATAAATTAAACCATTTACTAAAATGGTTTTTTTATTTGTAAAACCAAAATTATTAATTGATTCAGAGAAAGGGCAACATCTTAAGTTCTTAAAATAGAAACTTTTATCACAACTTTTTGATACCTTCTTTAAGTTATGTTACACATTTATTAAATATCTTAGAAATCTTTACAAAATGTCTTCTGTTTTTTCTCCTAATTTAAGGTGTTGTCCTTTCTCTGTTTCAGTTAATTATTTTATTAAAATTACAACTTAATGCAGTGTGGAACGGTTATTTTAAATAACTAAGTGTTTTTATTCCACAGGAGGCGGTCTAGCCCAGCGGTAATTAGTCCGGAAATAATAGACGCTTTAACAAGCGATAGTCGTGATAAGTCCAAGGTTAATATCAAACGACAATAAACCATAGAGATAATGACTTTATAAATAAATTTGCGATAGATATTACTTCTTAGAAGTGACAGCGGTTTAAAAACCACAAAGTCAGCATTAGGCTCTTCAAGGTGCAAGTAGATTTATTTTAAAAACTGAACGTTTTGACCTGAAATGGTGCGGATGAAGAGAGAGAAAACTCTCTGGCTCCAAAAGAAAAAAACAACTGTCGATTATTTAACTAACAACATACCGCCACCGCTCACCCGTAGTGAAGCGGATGGCGTAGTAAATAAATAGATAAATACTTAATTATATAACTAACTCTCGCTTTGGCACTTTCACTTTGGAGTGAGTGCCAGCGAGTTAAAAATAGGAGGAATTAAATTATGAATAAAAGATATTTATTAGTAATGAAAAGTAAATATGGTGATTTTAAAACTTTATTATTTTATACATTAGAAGAAGCAAAAATTACTGGTAATGTTGAAAATAAACAAGGATGAGAAACAACAATTATTGATTTAGAAGATAACAATATTAAATGACAAGGATGTGAATAATATGTGAAAAGATGAAAATGGTTATGTTTATACTGAAGATGATTTATTTAATTTAGCATTAGAAGAATGTCATTCAGAAGATAGTGCTTATGAATATATTGATAATTTAATTGAAGAAATGGAATTAGAGGAAATTTAATAATGAATAAATTTATTGGAATTGGTAGAACAACTAAAGATATTGAAATTAAAAAAACACAAAATGGTAAAGAATATACCATATTTCAATTAGCAGTAATAAGACCTTATTCTACTCAAAAAGAAACTGATTTTATATCTTGTCAAGTTTGAAATAAACAAGCAACTGTTTTACAAAAATATTGTCAAAAAGGTAGTCAAATAGCAGTTACTGGTGTTTTACAATCTTTTAAAAATAAAGATAATAAAACTGAATGAATAGTACAAGTTTCTAATTATGAATTTTTACATACAAATAATGATTTAAAAAGAGATATATTATTATCTAAAAAAACACCAGAAATAATTGCAGAAGAACAAATAAATTATAGTTCAGAAGATATTAAAGATTTAATGGGTGATAATGATGCCATCATGTGAGATTAAACCATTATATATTTATAATAATGAATTACATAAATATAGTATTTTAATCCCTAGTGTTAGTCAAATTGTTAATATTTTAGTGCCAAAAGATTATTCGCAAATTGATGAGAATATTTTAAAATTAGCACAAACTCGTGGAATATGTTTACATAATATGATTGATTGTTGAATAAAAAATAATTTTGATGATGAATTAATTGAGTTTATTAATTGTGATATAAAATCACACAAAGATATTTTTAATAATTTTACAAAATTATATCAAGAAACTTTTAAAGATATTAAATTTAAACATTATGAAACTGAAAAAACACTTTATAACCCTTTAATGTGTGGTACAACTGATTTTATTGGAATAACTATTGATAATGAATATATAATATGTGATTGAAAAATTACTAGTTCTAATGAAGAAACTGATATTAAACGCTATATTTGACAATTAAAACTTTATTATTTATTAGAAAAAGATTTTTGTATAGATAGTAAAAAAATATTAATGATAATTATAAATCCAAAATTAAAAATAGTAATTAAAGAAAAAGTTAATATTACTAAACAAGATTTAGAAAAAATTAAAGATGCCATTTTAATATGACAAGAAAGAGAGGAATGAGAAAATGCAACAAGAAACTAAAAAAACATTAATAGCAAGTATTGGTGAAATTCAATCTAATATAAATATTTTTGTTGGTAAAAATGCAAGGAATGATTTTAATAAATATAATTATTTTACTGAAAGTGATTTATATCAAACTTTAAAACCACAATTAAAAGAGCATCATATAACTTATACAATTCAAGCAGTTGGTGAACCAACATTTATTAATAATGATAAAATGGTAAATTATTATTCAAAAGGTTTATTAACACTTTATAAAAATGATGAAAAATTAGAATTAGGAATTATTTTATCAGCACAAAATTCAGATATTGCAAAAGCAGTTGGTAGTGCTTTAACTTATGGTGCTCGTTATTGATTGTGTAAGACATTTGGTATAGCAACTGATGAATTAGACCCCGATAGTACTGAAATAAGTAAAGAAAATAGTAATCAAGTTATTAAAGAAACTAATAAGCAACAAATTAATAATTTAAATCCAAATTGAATGAGGGAAGAGCATTTTAATAATATTAAAGATTTTATTACAAATACAAAAATAGAACAAGATATTATTTCAAAAGGTAAAAATTGAATAAAAGAAGAATTAAATGTTGAAAAATTATCACCAGTTATAATTAGAAAGCAAAGCGAAGATTTTTATTATCAATTTAAAGAAAGATTTTTAAGATAATGATAAAAATAGGTATTGACCCATCAGGAACTGGTACTACTGCTATTGTTATATATGAAGATAATAAATTAATTAAACAAAATGAATTTACTAGTAAATATTGAAAAGAACATTATAAATTTATTGATGAATTTATAGATGAATATTTATATTCAGATTATTATGTAAAAAATAAAGGTGAACTTTTTCCAAAAGGATTAAATATTGAAGATTGTTTATATACATCTGCTAATGCTAGTAAAGATAGAGATGATTTATTAAGATTACTGGGTGCGATTGAAAATACTTGAGTTAGTTATAATTGAGTATCACCACGCCATACTAAATCAGTTGTTAAAAATATGGAAAATTTAAGTAAATATAATGATAGTTCTGTATGAAAATATGAAAAAGATACTAATTTAACTTATGAATATGGTAAAGGTTGAAAATATAAGAATGAAAAAATAAGTAATCATTTACGAGATGCCATTATTATTGCTAATTATGAGAGTTAATATTATGAAACATTCATATAATCAAAAAACTGGAAAATATTATTCTTGCAAAATTAGGAATGTTAATATTTACTTAAATAAAAACGAAGAAAAAGTTTGAAATGAATTAAATTTTAGTACTTATTCTCAAAAAATAGAATATCTTATTAACTTTTATATAACACATGATAAAGGAAATAAAGAATATGAATAATTATATTTTATGTTATCGCTCTGAACAAGGTAATCGCCCTTGTAAAAACCCTCGTGGTGAATATATAATTGGGATTGATAAACAAGATGTAGATATTAATTCAACTGAATACTGAGAATATTATAAAAATAATTATGGAGAAAATAATTTAGTTATTTGTAAAGTTAAAAATTTATACTTAATATTAGAAAATAAAAAATAACCAATTAAGGTTATTTTTTTAAATACTATTTGTTAATTTTTTAATAGCATCTTTTTGTGCTTGCTTTTTATCATTTACTTTAACTTGTTTTTTAACATTTTTAATTTGACCTGTTTTTAATGCTAATTCTGTTGCATAATCAGGTCCTCTTAAATGCTTTTCGTGAGCAATAACAGCAGTTCTTAATTCTCTAATTTCTGCTTTATATTTTTTAATTTTTTTAGCAGATAATCCTAGAATACCAAGACTACCCATTCCACCCGCACCCGCTAACACAAGTAAAGCAATCATTAATGTTTCATTCATTTTATTTAATTCCTTTCTTATTCTTACTCAAACAGTGGCCATCTATCCTTTCAGAACAAAATAATTTATAAATTAAACTATATAACCACCCAAAAATATCAACCGCCCCTATATATAGTCTATTTTAAATTTAATTCTTTGTTATTTTCTTCTTGTTTTTGTTTTTTAATATTTTCATTTTGTATATTTTTAAATATTTCTTCTGTTATGCCATCTAAATTATTTCATTGTTTTGCTAATCTTGGTTGAATAACACGCGGATTAATCCGACAATCTAAACAATGTCTTAAATGGTCTTTTTTTCATTTTGATTTATCAATTCAAATGATAATTAAAGAAATTATTAAAGTAATTAAAGGTAATATTGTAAATACTAATCCCATTTTAGATATTTTTAATCTTGGTATATCAATTTTCATATCTACTTTTGGTTTACTACTAGCAACAAATATGCCCTGAATTCCATACGTAAATAAAGGTGTTAATAAAATAGCAATGCCATTACCTCAATATTGACCATAATTATATCAATTAATATCATCTTTAATTGCATTAATCATTCCATATTCTAACCAACAATTTAATGCTAAAAATATCAATGTATAAAAACTAACTACTCAACTACGAATTTTATATTTTCTTTCTCATTCTCTAATATCTTTATGAGTTCAATTATAAGTTGGAATAGGGTCTTTTTTAAATCAATTTCAAGGTAACGCCCCCTTTAATCAAGTTGTTTTATCTTGCTTCATAATTAACTCACCAATTTTCTTTCAATTTTTAAATTAACTATATTTACATTATCATAAGAACTAATAAGACCATTTGTGTCAATATACCAAACAATTCCACAACCAATATCAAAATCTTTAAAAGTTTCTACAAACATATATGGTAAAATTGAAAATTGACATCATATTTTATATTTAAATTTAGAACTATCAAAATCTTTAATTTGATATTCAGTTGCTGGTTTAAAATCACTAGTATCTACAAATTCTCAATCATTACCAACACTAATAGAAATATCACCATTACCTAATAATGAATTACCATTAATAGTTTTAATATTTTCCCCACTTACTAATTTATCTTGTTTAAGAATAATATCTTGTGATGTTTTTACAATATATTTATCATCTTGCTTATCAATATAAGCTTTATTTAAATCACTATCTTTAATACCATATGATGGAATATCACCACTTTGTTTTGCTTTTCAGACATTATCTTCATAATAAATCGTGTTATTATCAAATGGAACTATTAATTTAATATATTCATTATAATCAATTTTAGAAAAATCATTAATAATTGGATAAGTAATATTTATTGAACCATCTGTTTGCAATCGCTCTTTTAATCAAAATAATAATGTTGGATAAAATGTTTTTTTAGTAATATATTTATATTCTTCTTCTCATGGATGAGAATAGTTTCCTAAATGATAATTATACGGTCTAGATACCGTTTTACTAGATATAATATCAATTATTTCACCTGCTAATTTTAAAGCATTTTTAACATCACGAGTAATATTTTCATTTGCTTCTGGGTCATTAGTTTGTGAATATGCTACACCACCTTGTGAAAATGAAGCACTACCAGTTAAATCATTAACTCCTTTTGGTAAATATCAATTTATAACTGCTAATAAACAAGCCGATTGAATATAACTTAATCATTTATCATATTCAATTAAACCAGTATTATCTTTTTTTACTCAAGGAAACAAATCTTTTTTATTAATTTTATCTGAAATTGTCCCACCTGATAATCTATCCATTCATAAACTAGTTTTTAAAATAGCATTATAAATTAAGTTATCATTACAAGCAGATTGCTTTCTATCATTAATAGGTTGTCAAAGTTTACTTTCTTTCACATCTTCAACTGTTATAAATAACAAATTACTTAAATTATTTTCCATATAAAACACCTCTTAATTGATTACGATATTTATTTTTTAAATTACTTGGCTTATAACTATTAACTCTTGTTTTTGTTTTCTTAATTGTTTTGATAGTTTGATTAGTTTTGTAAAACATATTTTTAACTGGTGATTTATATAAATTCTTAATATTTTTAACATCACTTTTTCGTTCTCGATACCATTTTTTATTATTAATTTCACCAGCAAAATTAAAATTAAAATGGCCAATCTTTAAATTATTAATAAACTTTTTAATTTGTTGTAATTTTTGAACTGTTGGTAATGTTAATTTAGTAGTTCCTTTGGGATATTTTTCTTTTAATCCTCTTGGCAGTCTTTTTTTAATATAATTTCTTAAATGACTAGGTAATCATTTTCTTAATCAATAACGTCAAAATAAAGTACCCGCATTAGAAACGGCATTACTTAATAATTTTCAAATTTCAACTGGAACACTAGGATAAACATAGGGACCATAAAACTTCGGGTGTTTTGCTGTTTTTGTATATATTAAAATAGTTAAATTACCTGTTAAAGTTAATTTATTTGTAATATTAAACATACCACTATCAAGTCAACTACTATTTAAAGGTTGTCAATTAGTATTTAGATAATTTTCTTTTTTAAATTGTTCTCTATTTTTAATATTATTATCTTTTTCTAATTGACTTAATATTTGTTGAATTTCTCTTTTATGACCCTTTTTAATTAAATCTAAATAAGTAAATGGATTTAACCACTGATAAATATCTTCAATCTTATTTGTAATTTTTTGTAGCGGATTAGAATAATATGAAGCAAATTTGTTAACCTTATTAATTAAATTAACAAATTTATTTATTATTGATTTATTACCTAAATTCTCTGCTAATAAAGTTAAAATTCGTAATATTAATAAGTTCATTGTTTATTAAGTATTTTTAATTACGACATCAATTGGATTTGTTTGACCAGTAGCGTTGTTTTTACCCTCAATCTGAACTGAAATTGCTTTATCATTTGTAATATCAATTGGTCAATCTTCACCCTTACTTTCAATAAAGTAATCATAATCATTTTCAGTTAAAGAACTATCTACCGCTTTTACTGCTTTTAAAACGACAGCTTTAAATTGTGGTTTTAATTGTTCGATTGTTGCTTTTGTTGGGTCTGTGACATGAATAGTTGGTTTATCTAATTTATTAATTTTACTAATATCAATTTTATTTGTTGTTGGTTCATTAATTACATAATCAACTGGTACTCTAAATGTTTTATTTAAATTATTGTAAGCTGCTGTTCTTTCTTCAATTGTTGGTTCTTTTTCTAAAATAATTTTACATGTTTTTGGATATAAAATTGTTGGTGTTGCATATTGTACTTTACCAATTCATTTAGGGTTAGCAGTATCATTATCTAAAACTTGTTGAATAGTATCCATATTAATTGGATATGCTCATACTTGTTTATTAATAATTAAACCACTTACATTAGTAAAATTATAACCTTTATCACGGTTAACTTGTCCTTTTGTATATGTTTTTTCTAAATGAAAACTTTTTGATACAGGAATTCCCATTGCGGTATTTTCATATAATTCACCATTAACCATTGCTTTTAATTGAGCTTGTGAACCAATTACTTTTAAATAAGCCGGTGTTAATCCTAAATATGCTCTTCGTCCTAAAACCATAAACATTTTATCGGTTGGCAATCCAAAATATAAATTACTAATTTGATTAGTTAATTCAATCAAAGTTTCATTTAATGTAAAGAATGCCTTATTTGCATCATCAGCATTTTCTGCTGTATAACTACGAAATGGAATTACTTCATATTGACCATCTGCTAAACAATAATCATAAATAGCCTGAATTAATTCACATTCTAAATTAACAAATTTATTCTGTACAACACTAGAAATAGCATCAGCAATAACACCATTTTTAATATTTTGTTCTATTAATGCTAAATCAAAAGCCTCATTCATTAATTTTAAATTAAATCTTTTATCAATAGGTACTGGAATTCTTGTTAATCCCATTGTTTGAGTTGCTCCACCATTTGGTAATGAATAATCATTTTGTCATACCACACGATGAGTTAAATTATATAATGCTTGTCCTGCATTAGGTAATCAAGCAACTTGTTCGGCAGTTGCTGTTGCATACTGCATAATACTTGCATATTCATTATATAAAGGTCCACGCAATAAAGCATTAACCATATCAACATAGGCTTTTTGACCTGTTGTATTACCTTGTAATGTAAAAGGTACTTGTGGCAAATTAATTGTTGCCATAATTTTCACTCCTTATTATCTAAGGTTTTTAAGTGTGAAATCTGATATCTTTTTAATCTCTTCCGGAGTATATGCTCCTTTTTCTTTAATAATTTCAATTTCATCATTTTTATTTTCAACTGAATTTTCAATCATATCTTTAATAAAATTAGTTGGTGAAACTGATGGTTGTTCTTCAACAAACAAATCAGGTTTTAATTCTTTTAAAGTTTGCATTTTTTCAGTTAAAGAATTACCACTAACTTTATCTAAGTTAGTTTTAATATCTTCAATTTTAGTAGTTGGAACATATTTAAAGGCTTTTAATTCATCTAATTCATTAGATAATTTAATAAAGTCTTCTTTTGATATAACATCTTCGCGTTTTTGCACACTTTCTCTAATTTGTTTGGCTTCATTATTAAACTGATTTAAGATATTTTCTGCAATTTCTTCACTTAAACCTTGTTCTATTAATTGTTCTTTTGTAAGCGCCATTTTATAAACTCCTCTTTTTTTATCCTTGTTCGATTAACAAGTCAGCATAAACCCTTTTTTATGGAAAAAGATTAAACTCATAATTTAATTATACACCCATAGTTTATAAATACAATACTTTTTATAAACAAATACTAAACTTAATGTATTTTGTTGCTAATTTAAACCTTAAAACGTGTAATAAGAACTATTTTTCAAGATAAAATTTTTAAAATAATTCATAATTTTGCTTGTATATATATATATATATATATATAATGCCAATAGAAATTGATAAGAAGGAGAAATACAAGTATGAAAAAATTACTAAGTTTATTAAGCTTATTAACAATTAGTGGAAGTGCTGTACCAACAACAATTGCCGCTAGTCCTTATCAAAAAGAACAAACTATAAGAGTAAAAAGACAAACACAAAGTCCTATTTTTAAAACTAATGGAGCTGACATTCCAACAGAACAACAAATCAAAGATAAATTAATTAATAAATATCCACACATAGCGGCTGAACAAATTAAAGTCAAAAATATTACTAGTAATTATGTAAATATTACTATAGATGGATTTTCTGGAGAAACAACACTTACTTTTATAGTTGATAAATCTATACCTTTAAACAATGTTATTGCAAACCATAATTTAGGAGAAATAGATTTTTCAAAATTAGTTAATAGTTATGAAGAACAAATTAAGTTTAGATTATTAGAATTAAACCCACAATTAGACACAACAAAAATTAATGTTACAAGTATTACAACAAGTAATGCTAAAGTTAGTTCAAATGATATAAATATTTATAATGGTGAATTAAATATTAAATATAGTAGACCAGTAAAATCAATTATTAGAAACATTGAATTAGGTTCAATTAGAACTAGTGGTTTAAATTTACCAACAGAACAACAAATTAAAGATAAATTAAAAGAAAAAAATACAGATTTAAAAAATAATATAAATGATTTTGAAGTTAAAAATATAACTTCTACATATGCAAAAATAAGTTTTAATAGAAAAGATATTTTAAGTGGTGAAGTAGTTGTTAATTTTACATCTAATATTAATTTAAATAAAATTATTAATAATAATAATTTAGGTGAATTTAAAACTGAAAATTTATCTAATCCAACAAAAGAACAAATTAAAAATAAACTAAAAGAAATGTATACCGACTTAGATATTACAAAAATCAACGTTGAGAATATTAGTAACAGTAGCGCAAAAATCATTTCCGCTGATGAAAATGTTTATACTAATAATGTAAATGTTAACTATACTGTTTCAATAGATTCACTTAATTGATAATAAAATAGGAAATAATCAAATGAAAAAAATATTAAGCCTTTTAGGAACAATCACTTTAATTGGAACAAGTACAACAAGTTTAGTTGCTTGTAATACAACACAAAAATATACACCTGAAGAATTAGCAAAAATAAAACAAGAAAACAAAATTAAAACAAACAACCAAGAAATTAGAGATAATTTAGAATGAATAGCACCACAAGAAAAACCATTTAATAAAGTTGATAACAAATGATATTATGTGGTTTGAAAAGGTAAAACACAATGATATATAACAAATTTTTTAAATAATGAAAAAATAAATGAACGTGGCAAAAAAAACTTAAAAGAAGAAGAAGGATGTGAAATTGGTTTATATCGTTATAGTTTAAATTATGAAGTTGATTTGTTTAATTATGAGCCATCTAAAATGACAAACTGACCTTGAAGAATAGACAAAGGAACTCATTTTAAATCTGTTTATCGTTGAAATTTAACTACAACAGAACCAAAATTAGTTATTGATAATGATGGTAATGTGAAAGTTAAAGGAGAATAAAAAAGAGATATTAAATCTCTTTTTCTTTTATCTTGGTGTAAATGTAATTTTAACAGGATTATTACTATTATTTATCATATTTAAAACACCTAAGGCATTTACATCTATTGTTATATCTTTATCATTACCTAATGAAGTATTATTTGTTAAACAATATCCTAATAATTTAGCAAGTAATACTTTTGAAAATCTAATTTTTAATTTCATATCATTTGTATAATATGCTTGTAAATATGTTTCTGTAATTTTATTATTATCATTATCAGATAATTTTGTTATTTGAAGTAAAAAGTTAATATCTCAGTTTCTTCATGAAATAGTATATTCACTTTGATAATTTCCACTAGATAATCCATTAGTATATGCAGTCACATATATTGTTTCAGTATCATTTACTTTTATATTCTCTGTATACAAAGTTTTTGTACTTTCAAAATTAACATTATCTTTTTGTGGCAATCCCTTTTTGTGTAAAGTTGCATCAGATAGTGGTCCAAAATTATATTCACAAGTAGAATAACCTCCTAAAATATTAACATTTCTATCACGAATAAAATGTTTTATATCAGGTTCAATACAACTAACTTGTAAATTGTCAAGATTACTTATTTCAATTGTTTTATAAGAATCTTGAAATTTACTTATACTTTGAATTGTTGGGTCAATTTGTCTTAAATCAATTTCTATTTCATAATATCCTTTATATTCTGTTGTATTATCAAATAAATTAATAAAACTTTTAGGATTATTTGAGTGTTTACATTGTGGTGGTGCTGTAATTTTAGTTTTTAATGCTTGTCCTGTTTTAGCATCTCAGATATCTTTTGTATAAGGTTTATAGTTATATGGTACTGGTGGCAAGACATATTCTGGGTAATTAAATGTTGGTATTTCATAGTCATGTGGTAATAAGAAACTAGTTTTATAATTAGTTGTCATATCGCGTAAATAATTATTTAATGTACTTTTTGTTTTACCTCTAAAACTCCATACTGATAATTTTAAGTAATCTTCTTCATTATTAGTATATGGATTATCTGCATAAAAGATGATTTCAAAATTACCTTTATATAATGCTTGAATTGAAAACATATCAATAATATAACTACAATTTGTTCCATCTGGTGTTTGTAAGAATTCGCAATCATTATCTTTTTCACTATCACTAACTGGTGTTTGAGCGTCAACTGATTTGGTTTTTTCATTAATTAAATAAACTCGGTTAGTTTTTTCATTTAATTGTTTTAAATTATAAGTTGAATAAACTAATTCTTTTGTTGGTTTACCATCCTTAGTTAAAACAATACCTTGTACTTTATCAGTTAATAAAGTAGTAAAACCTAAACTATTAGCATTTGCACCAAATATAGCACCAACTTTGTCGTTCCCTTGTTCTCTAAATATTTCAAATGGTAAATAACCCTTACCTTTTGATTTTTCAGACCAAAAGGCATCATTATAAAAACTATAAATATTAGCACTCATAAAACCATTAAGTCATTGAAAATTAGGTCATGATTTTTCGTCTTGGTTAATTACTCAACCTCATGGAATACCAAATGAAATAAAGTTTAAGAACTTACCAACTCCGCCCGGTATCGTAAAAGGATTAAATACTAATTTTTGAGTATAGTTTAAAGGTAATACGGTAACTTGGCGATTAATAAAATTATTCATATTTAAAATATCTCAAACATTACATGAACCCATTTTGCTATATTCAATTTGAACTTGACCTACTGTATTACCAAATTCATCTTTTCTTCTAAAATATGATGATGCTTGAGTACTAATAATATTATCAACATTACCGCCATTTACTTTTATTTTGTTTGGTGGTGTTATTTTTCAATCTTTAGATCAATAAAATTTAGAGTTTTTATCTTCTTTATGAATATTTCTACCAACACTAGAATTAGTTGCTGATGTAGTAGTGGGGTCGGTTATAACAATGCCCTCACTATTTTTCTGTTTTCAAAAATCATATCTACTTTCCATATCTTTTTTTCAATCTTCATAACCAGTTATCATTGTTGGTTGAATACCTTGAATGTTATATCAGCTTACTTCTGGTGATGCATAATTATTAACTTTGTCGGGTGGACAAGGATACATGTTATACATTAATAAATCTCTTGAATTCATAACTTTTTTATTAAATTGACCTTTAATAATTGGCCGACCAATTACAGGCATATCAAAAAAGATAGGATTACCATAAAATTTAACTGCCATTGCTCTAACCCCCGGGTCTTTTAATAAAACTTCATCTAATTCAACAATACCTTTATTTAGTTTTTCATCATAAGTTATTTTAGGAAAACAATAACCTTCACCTGGGGCACTTGTTTGTATAAATTGTCTTACTGATAAACCACTATTACTAATTTTGTCATTAATACTTGAAAATGTAATTTCTTGTCATAAAAAACTACCATCATAAGGTGAATAATAATTAATAACATTAGATGGATATAATCATTGTCTATCTTGTGGTGCAGAATTAATATTACCCCCACCAATATTTAAACCACGGTCATTAAATACAGTATAAAAATTATAATAATCATTAATATTTAATTTATTGACATCTTCATCTAAAATTAATAAAGTATATTGTCTTTCAGTTGATTGTTGAGTAAATACTTGTTCAAATTTAGCTTCACCAAATTGAATTGAACTTCTATCATCAATCATATAAGCATCTCAATATTTCCCAACCTTAACTTCTTTAGTATAAAAATTATCTGCTTTATTATCATTATTCATAAAATAACTTAATTTATATTGCTTTAAGTATTCTAGCATTCTATTAATATCATAAATATTTTCACCATCAATTAATTTTCAATAAACATTATTATTTTCATCTTTTAATTTTATAGCAAAAGGTGTTTCATTATTGGCTCATATAGTTGAATTAATTGGCTGTTTATTAAAATCATCAATCGTTAATATATTAATTTCTTCACCTTTATATTTTTGTACTATTTTTAAACTATTTTGTCATTGAGCAATAGTACTTTCCATATTATCAAATATGCGTGAATAACTACCATAATCACTTGGTTTTGCATTATTAGGTTTTCATCCTGTTTCAGTATCAGGGATATATGAACTATAAACATTAAAAGGAAATACCATTCAATGACGATTGTCTTTTATGTTTTCTCTGATATCTATTAAAGTATCGTGGGCTTGTCTTCTTAATTCTTCGATAACTCCGGGATTAATTCTACTCATTTGTTAATTCTCCTTAATTTCTGTTCTACCTTGTAAGGCATTTTGATTATTACCAGTTTCATCATATTCTAGTAATTTATTATTATGTTCAATTTCTTTGGTTTGCATTTTATCTTGTCATTTTTCTATTTTTTCAAAATATTTGTTTGCTTCTAATTCATCAATATTATCATATTCAGTAATTGCTCTTATTGGTTCCATTGTGCCATTATCTAATCTAGCAGTAATTAATTCATTTTGTCGCATTTGGTCAACTAAACTAGCACTAACAAAATCAAAACCATAAGGTCGTTCACCAACACCATCTCATAAACCATAATATTTTAAAACAGTATCAAACATCTTTGTATAATATTGTTTACGATATGCTTGTAAATATGCTTGTTTTTCTAAATCTTTGGTTTTAGTTAATAAAGATTGTGTTTTATTTTGGTCATTATCTGATTTATCACCAAAAGGACTAGAAAAATGACATGCTAAATATACTTGTTCAATAATTGATTTTTCGTCTTCGGTATATGTTTCTAAGGTTGGTGTACCTTGTACTACTTGTAAAGATTGTGATAATTGACCATCTACTGCTGATTGACCTGATTGAATAAAAATATCATCAAAAGCATCTTGTAATACTTTTTTATTGCCTTTGTTATAAGCAGTCATTAAATCATCATCTAATACCCCATATCAATGAGTACGATTTGCTCATCTTTCTTTTGATTTAATATTAAAACTATCTTCTAAATCAAATTGTAATTTATAACAATTTGCCATAGTAGGCCATGGGTTTAATGTTGTTGAAGTTGATAAAAATAATGGATTAGGTTCATTAATCATTTCTCAAAAAGGGACAATACCTAATTTGTTTTTAAATTCTTGTACTAAAACAGGTCTAACATCATCTTTAATTTGTGTTTTACTTTGCCCAACAACTACTTCATTATTTTTTGGTCAACCTTTAATAATTATTTTATCTTTGGTACAAATTAAATTTAAAATAAAACCACTATCTGATTGATGATAATTTAATCAAATATCAGCACCTTGTTCAATTTCATTTATTTTGCTTACTCTTGAAGTAAAGTTAAATGGGTTAATTCATAAATCAATATTGCCATCACTAGTTTCTAATAAACCAAAGATAGTTTTACCCATTAAACTGGCTGTTAATTCATTTTTATCTAATTTTTCTTTTATTTTATAAGTTTCATATCATCAATTTAATTTTTCTAAAATGTCTTTACGATGAGACTTAAATAAAATATCTTTACCATTTACTAGTCGCATTTGATGGCGAGCAATAATATTTGCTAAATTAATAGTTCAATCATAATTATAAAATTTTAAAACACTATTAATATCATTTAAGTTTGGTAAACTAGGGAAAGTATTATTCATTGTTATTTTGCTCCTTTAATTTTAAAATAAGTGCATAATTAATAATATTTACTGTTAATAAATTTGGTTCATTTGATAAAACTTGTACACATACTTTAATTTTTTGATATTTCTTAATATATTCGTTATATAAATTTAATTTACATATTGCTATATTATCTTTTTTTAATTCTTGACAAAGTCTTTTTTTAACTTGTCCACAAACAGACATATAAGGTCTTTTTGCATTTATTACACGTTCATCATGTATTACATAAATATCTTTTTTCATTAAGTTAATCACTCCCTTTGTTGTCATAATTTATAATCGGATGAACTATTATGTTTAACCATTGGTATTAATTCAAAGTGTAAAGCATAAAAATCACTA
This sequence comes from Spiroplasma poulsonii, assembly GCF_009866525.1. Lineage (GTDB taxonomy): Bacteria > Bacillota_I > Bacilli_A > Mycoplasmatales > Mycoplasmataceae > Spiroplasma > Spiroplasma poulsonii. The sequence continues at coordinate 1,871,784 of NZ_CM020866.1, read as the reverse complement.
TCAAATGTATCATCATATAAATCTAACATTCGTTCTTCTCTTACATCGGGTTTATCTTCTCATTGAATTAATTCATATTGGGTTTTACTTACAGGACATTTTTCTCATAATCATTTTAATTGATTAGTATTTATTAACATTGTAAATGCTTCTACACGATGTTTTATTTTAAACTTCTGCTTTTGTGCTGGTTTAAAATTCATGTATTGACCAAAAGTATAATTATATTTTTCTCTATTTAAACTTTCTAATGTTGCATAAGCACTATCATCAACATTAATTGATATTCCTTGTTGTATTAAATTAAAATATTGGTTTAATTGATTGTTGTAAAACTCTAAAATATCTTTTACTTGTTCTAATGGTCCTTTAAATTGTTGCGTAGCATTTGAGTGTGTATATTCAGCAACTTTATAGGCTTTTTTATCAAATGAATTATATATTCAAAAGCTCGATGCTGTTGTATGTCCTTTGGGACTAGTAGAGTTTGCTAAGTCAACACCACCTAATAATTTAGTTGGTTGAATAATATCTGTTGCTTGCATAATATCAATATATCTTGCAAAAATTGAACCACTAGTATTCCCAGGCAGTCCTCAACTTCATACTCTTGCTCTTTCAATATCTAATTGTTCTAATCTTAATTGTTCATTAACTTTATCTTGTGGTAATTCATAATTAAGTCTTCAACTAGAATAATGAATAATAATCTTCATATTTCATTTTTCAATATAATTAATTTGTTCATATTTACTACGCATTATTTCTTCATTAAAAGGTAATAATTCATTACAATAACCAACAATATATCTTTTTAAGCTTTCAGGATTACATGTATTAATTGTTATTTTATTTTGATAACCACGAATAGCAAATTCTAAATCACTTAAATCTTTTTGTTGAAATTGATCACATTCTTCTCTTCAATCAATAACTAATTTATATTTATTTAAATCAGCAAAAGCTTTTAATTTTTCTTTTCGACTTGGTGAATGTAAACCTTTACAATATATTTTGCTCCCATTTGATAAAGTAAAAGTAAAATTAGATAAATTAATAGTATAAGAAATATTATTTTCATCTAACATATTTCATATGTTTTGAAAGACACTATCTTTTAAATCTTTACTTCAATACATACTAGCAATAATACAAATTGGTTCTTTAATCAATAAACTAATTTTTAATAATTCACCAAACATTTTAATATTTGAAATAGTTTTACCACTATATCGTGTTCCAATTTGATTAATTTCATTAACTAATTCATATTTTTTAGCAAATGGATATTTATCACCAACATTACTATTTTGTAATAACCAATAAGGCGTTTCTAACAAATAAGTAAAATGATTAAGCATTATTATCACTTTCTTTTTTAATATCTCTAATATCAGTTTGTAAATTAACTATTATTGGTTGTTGATTATTTAAATTTAATTCTTTTTCAAGTTCTTTTTCTTGCAGTGAATATTTATAATTAAATGCTCGTTGTCAATATAATTTAGCACCATCAGGCGAACGCATCATATATTCAATTATTTCACTTTCAATTCTATCAACTTGTTTTTCAAGCAAAGGAACTATCTTTTCGCTCGCATAAGTATCATATCTTCACTTGCAGAAAGGTTGAATTTATTGGTTAAATCATTCAATGTATATGGTTTATTAGATGATTTATCTTGTCAAAATTCTTCTATTTTACGGTAAATTGTTCGTAAACTTGCTGTTTTTGGATTAAATTCTTTCATTTTTACTCCTTGTTTCATACTAAAATTGCAATTATAAAATTATATGGTTAAATATAAGTATAGAAAAAACATGTACGAAAGAACTTGGCCGGTTCTTTTTATTTACATTCTTAATTAAAATAAAAAAAAGGTAAATTTCTTTACCTTCTTAGTTAAATTAATTTGCTAATAAATAAATTAACACCTATATTATAACATATTAAATAAAAATTACTATCTTTTTTGATTTTTTATTATTTTTGTGATAATGTTTGAAATTAAGAAAGAGGGTAAAAAATGATAAATGTTGATAACAACTTTTTTAACAATTTTAATATTTTATTAGATAAACAAAGTATTGAAATTATTCAACAAAATTTAGAAAATTATGATAAATGAATTTTTAAAAATTATAAAATTGATGAAACTTTAAAAGAATTTAAAGATTATAAAGTAAAAGAAATAAAACCAAGAACATTAACTATTTTAAATGGGAAAATAACTTTTAAAAGAAGAAGATATTATAAAATTAATCCAGAAACAGGTAAAGAAGAATATATTTTTCCTTTGGATAAACTTTTAGTAATTGAAAAATGACAAAGAATAGATAATTCTGTTAAAGAAAAAATATTATCATTTATTGGCAAGAAAAAAACATATCAAGATATTTTAGATACTATGGAACATGTAAAAATTTGTATAAAAACAATTTCAAATATTATGAAAAATGCAAAAACTGATAAAGAATATTATCTTAATAAAACTAATAAAAAAATAAAAATACCGCATACTTTATATATTCAAATTGATGGAACTTTTTTAAAAATGTGAAATGAAAATAAAATAGGAAAACAGAAAATAAAAAAACATAGTATATTTTCAACTGTTTATACTGGTTTTGATAAAGCAAAATCAACTAAAAAAAGACCTGTAATTGAAAATAAATTGGGTGTTATAGAATTAGATAACATTCCAGAATATATTAGAAAAAATAGTAAATTAACTAATTTTGTTAATAAATTACTTATATTAATTACAAGTTATTATGATATTAATGACAATATTGAAATTATGGTATTAGGTGATGGTGCACCTTGAATTAAAAATATTGCAAAAGTTATTCAAGAATATTTCCCTAAAAATAAAGTACATTACACCATAGATAAATTTCATCTTACAAGTAGATTTAAAAAACTATATCCGTTTCAAAATAAAAATAAAGAAAATAGAGAAACTTATCATAAAACCGTTGATTATTTTTATAATGCAAAATATGAAGAATTATTACAATGCTTAGAAAACAGTTCTTCTTTTATAAAAGAATCAAAAATGAAATTCTTAAAAGAAACAATTAAATTAATTAAAAATAATGAAGAGGGTGTCAGAAATCAAATATTATGAAATAATATTGGTTGTCATATTGAAGGTGATATATCACATTACTGTAAGGGTGTTTTGGTTAAAAAAGCAACTTATCATGAAAAAACTCTTAAAAATAAATTAAATACTAGTATGATGAATTTTAAAAATAAAATTAATTTATTTAACACTAATGAACCATTAGAAGAAAATAGAATTAATTATTCAGTTAATAATTTTAATAAAAAATTACAACAAAACTTATATCTTTATTAATTTTATATAATAAATTAAGTAATTTTAATAAAAATATATTTTTTGTTGTGAAAAAATTTAAAAAATACTAAAATATTATTGACAATAAAATTAAAAGTTATATACTATAGATAAGTAAGTGGTATATTATTCCACAATTTCTAAGATATTAATTAAAACCCTTAAATAATACATACAACCATAAATTAGATAAACCAACTATTCATGTTACAGACCCAACACAAACAACAGCAGAACAATTAAAACCACAATTTAAAGATGTTGTTTTAAAAGTGGTAAAAGCAGTAAATAGTTCTTTAACTGAAAGTGATTTCGATTACTTTATTGAAAGTAAAGGTGAAGATTGACCAATTAATATTACAAATGATAAAACTGTTGAAGTTCAAATTGAAGGTAAAAACAATGCTACTGGTCAAACAAATCCGATTGATGTTAAAATTAAAAATTCTTAATAGTACTAAAAAATAGTACTTTTTGGTTTAATAGATATGCCAATTGGAACATCTAAAACAGCCCTTATTTATGCTGTTAAAAAAAATCCAACTAGATTGTCAATCCAACAACAAGAAAAAAAGTTTTGGTTTACAGTTATTAGAATTTTTAGGAATTCAAGTTTTAGCCCTTGGTTTATCAGTTTTAACTGGTGGTGTAGCATCTGCTATTGGTCTTGGTGCGGGATTATCTAATTTTGCCGCAGCATTTATCTCTTTTGGAGTAGAAACAGCAACCGATTTTGCTGTAAATCAAATATACGATAAATTAACATCAGAAGTGACAGTAAAAAGTACTGCCTTAAATTTGTTACCAGCAATTGGTGGTGTTGGTAAATTAACACGGGCTGCTCGCACAACTAGAATTTTAAAATTAGCCAAAGAAAATAAATTACTTGAAAAATTAGGGTTAATAACTGCTAATAATTTAGAAGATATTGTAAGCCAAGTTACGGGTAAAAAGATTTTATCTGATAAATTAATATTTGATTTTACAAAACAGGCTAATAATGAAACTTTATTATATACAATTGGAAAATTAGCACGAAATGATTTTTATAGAGGTTTTAAAGTTTCTAATTTAGAAACAATTAATAATTTATTAAAAATTGAGAAAAATATTCAAAAAATAAGTCCTAAATTAGTTCAAAAAATACCAAGCGTAAATGAAAAAAATGCTAATAAATGATTGTCTGAATATGGGTTAAATATTAATAAAATAAGCAAAATAAATACTGATGAATGATATAAAATTATGGCCAATCTTCATAAAAAAGGTGTTGGTAAAAACCTACTATTAAATGCTAATTTAATGCGGGGCAGTAAAATATTTAATAATAAATTATTAAATATTTTACATCAAATACCAATTAAATTAAATAAAATTTTAAATCATTTAAACCCAAATTTTTATATTCAAAAAGTAACTAAAAAATTATTAGACCCAATTGAAAAACAAATAATTGCTATTAAACAAAAAGTAATTAATAAAATTACTGATAAAACTAAAAAAATATTATCTAAATTTGAAACTAAGGCTATTAAAAAAGGCCAATTATTACCTTTTGCCTATGGTTCTGATGTTTTTTTAGCAGTTAAAATTGCTCCTTTATCAGTTGCCGGTGAAGTTGCTTTAACAATATATTATAAAAATACGCAATATGCCCCTATTGTCGTTATGACAACTTTAATCAAAGCAGAACAGTTTGTTTTGGCTTCTGAACCTTTTAAATTCTATATGAACAGTGAATGGTTTATTGGCTGAGGATTTAAAAAAGCAAGTTTATTTAATTTAGTTTCTTTTGCTCCAGTTTCTTATCAACAAATCGTAAAAGATAGTTTTAAAATATATCGAACAATTGCTAAGGTATTAAAATTGCAAGAACAATTTAAAAACAATCTTACTAATAAAGATAAAATGTTAAAAACACTAGAAAACAGTGCGGTTACTAGTTTGTTGGGTGGTGGTTTAGCGTTTCAAACATACAAACAATTCAGAGCAAACCAAGATTTAAACAAAACAATTAAAACAAAAACATTACTAAATAGTAAAAAATTTATATTAAAGAAAATATATTCTAAAAAAAGTAAATGATAAGGAGATGATTAAATGTTAAATGAATTATGACAAAATGTTACTTTGGAAAATTATAATAATTTTAATCCAATGACAGGTAAAATTACACAAGTTCCAGTTCGTTATAATAAGTTCTTTAAAGGTGATGTAGAATTATGATTTAAAACATTTGCTTTAAGAGCCCAAAATATGATTAATTCCTATTTGAATTATCCATTTTCAAAATTAAAGTTTGAAACATTTAAAGACCCGTTATTGAAGAAAATATGTATTAACATGGTATTTATTACGGTTGAACACTGAATATTTAATCGTATTCCGATTGAATTCTTTACTTCAGCATCTATGAATGTTGGTGATATTAATTATTCTTCTCAAAATGACCCAATGGCAACATGACAAGGTTTATTGCCCACCTATGTAAAATCATTAGCTAATCTAACAACTTTAAAGAAAATGTTTCGTACTTTTCAAGAAGAAGGTATTGATTTAACTATGATAGATTTAGAAGCATATTATACCCAATTAGAAGTTGACTCTTTATTAGAAAAAGAAAAAACTGAAAGAATAAAAAATGATGATAAATTAGAAAAGAAAATAGATAATTGATTTAAAATTGATAACAAATCGGTTGTATATAATTCTAACAATGAATTAAGTGTTCCATTTGATAATAAAACTATCATTAAAAATGATGATGGAAAAATTGCAGTTTCAGATTTAAAACAAAATAAAATTACTTTAATGCCAAACGCCAGTAAACATAATAATGCTGATTTTAATGCTGAAACAGGGAAATTAAGAATTTGAGATCCTAGTTTTGGTGGAAGTAAAATAGTTGCGAATTATGATGTTATTGATGGTGGAGTTGCAGGAATTGAAAGTACAGATGATACCTTTGGTACTACTAAATATATTGATAAGTTTTATTTACAAAAAAAAGATTTGCCTAAAATACCCAATGAATGAGAATTATTAGTAGAAAAAGAACTTTCACTTTCAGTTTTTAATATACCTGAATTTAATAAAAATAAGTATATATATAAAATATGGGTTAGATTTAGTCATAATGAAAAACAATCACCAGCACTTGAAACAATCTTAGATTATAACGTAGATATTGAGTGAGTTTTTAATCAACCTTATATCAATTTTAACTTATTAATTGGTAAAAGCGGATCAATTAATGCTGCGGGTATGAACTGAATAAGAATTGAAAGAAAAAAAGTAATTTAGAAAGGAGATGATATTATGCCAAAATTAACTATTAAAGATGTAATTATGTTTTTGAAAATTTTTGGAGTTTCATCATTGTTTTTTATTGTAGGAATTATTATTTGTTTTATAGGACCTACTAAATTAGGAATTGGTTGACCTGCATATGTAATTATTGGTGCAATGTTTAATAGTTTTGGGGTAATTGTTTTAATTATTGAAACAATTAGATTTATCAAAACACATAACAAACAACAAAAACAAGATATTATTGAAGATGTTATTAAAAAAGAAGATACAAAATAAAGAGGTGATATAAATGGGAATGTTACCAGCAAAAAAGAAAATAAAAAAAGATTATGATATTGATAGTTATTATCTTAATTTAGCATCAACGATTACTAATCGTAAAAATGTTACTGTTCAAAAACATAATGAAATTTTAGAAAAAAGAATTTGTGAAGATAATGCTAATTTTTTAAATCCACGAGATTTAGAAATTAGCATTTATAATCCACTTACTAATCAACAATTAGATACTAAATTAATTAATAACTTTTTAAAAATGCAAGACTTTACTAATAAGAATTGATATAACGAATATAAAATTAATAAAAATGGTAAAGGTGCATACTTTATTTTTGCTAATAATTCAAAACTTAATTTTATTACGATTGATTTTTACAATGACCAATATGACGAATTGGGTAATTTAGTATCTTGTACTTTTGATTATGATCCTTATATTAAAAATGACCAGAGTGTTTTTATTACTGAAAAATTAGAAATTGATTATATAACTAAACAAGTAAAAGTTATTAGAAAGTTAAAAACACGATTATACAGTACTATTACCGATTTATATATTGATGATGTAAAATGAAATAACTATACAACATTACAAAGAAAAGAAATATTACCACTTAATTTTATTCCAATTGAAATTATTCCTAACAACCCTAATTTTGAACCTTCTGCTCGTTATGGCAAACAATTCGCTAGTATTTTAGATATTATTGCTGAAAAGATAATGTTAGACCCATTATTAAATAGTGGTAAATTTACCATTAATACTAATGGAGTTACTGGTGTAGTTGACCAAGAAATTAGCAAAATGTTAGCTTCATTTATTGAAAATGACTTGTTATTAGTTGAAGGAGACCCTGATAGTAATTTTCAACCAGTAGACTATATTGCTGGTAATTTTAAAGGTGAACAATTAACCAAAATATATGATTGATTATTAACTAATTACTATAAAATAAATCGCCATCATGTTCCCGCAATCGCTAAAGGAGCCCAACAAACTCAAGCAGAAGTTGCGGGAGTAAATATTCAAACAAACGCATCATATGAACAAATGATATATATTAGAGAAATTAAATTAACTGAATTTATTATTAAGTTAATTAAATATGATAATGCGATTTTAAACGGTAGAACATTCAATATTAAAAATATTGACGAGTTAATTGTTGATATTCGTTTACCAGTAAATGCTACTTTAAACAGACAACTAAAAAATAACGAAACTATTATCAATATACCTAATGGATAAGGAGAACAAGAATAATGTTAAAACCATCAGAAAAAATGTTAGCACAATTATCAGAAAATGATGAACCAATTGATTATTCAATTGATAGTATTCCGCTAGATTTTGCTAATCAATCACAATATAGAGACCCTGACTTAGAACAATTATTTACAGAAGACCGTGCCAGAACCTTATATATTTATAAAATTAATAATCTTGTTAAGACAAAACAAAAACCTACCTTAAACTACTCTCAAAATAGCGTTAAAATCGGTTTTATTGACAAAGATGAATATATTAAAATTATTGGTTATGAAATTAGTGACTTTAATTTTAAATTACAAATTCAGCAAAACACCACAATCCAAGATAATAGTACAAGTTATGTGATGATTGATGAAAAAGATATCTTAATTAATGATATTTCAAAACAAGATAAAACATTTTTAGAATCTTACGACTTAAAAGTAGTATCTATTAATGAACCAATTACCGAAGACAATAAAAATGAATGCTATATCATTGAAGAATACAAACGCCCTTATTCACCAGATGAAGTTAACATTATTAAATCTACTCATTTAGTTAAAGTGACTGATTTTAAATGAAAAAATCAGAATAGTATTCACTTAGTTTTACAAAAATCATTGCCCGAGAATACTGTTTTTACTGGGATTAAAATTAAGTACCCTAAATCAATGTTGTTTGGAAATATTAAGTGTTGAGGTAATGTCAATGGTGTTTATTCTTATCCATCATCAAATATTGAAAATGCTAGTTTAGTTCCATTATTATCAATGCCAATTGAAACTAGTCCTAATGTACGAATATTTCAGTATTGATTTACCGAAAGTTTTTTACCATGAAGTATCGCCCAAAACTATATTCAAGGTAAAGATATTTTAGATTTAGTAAATAAGAATGGTTTAGAAAAAGTTTTATTAAATTATTTAACATATCGTTATAATTATGATAGAAAATTTCAAGGGGCAAAATACGATGAAAAAGGTAATCCTAACAATAAAGCAGCTGAACTACGTCAAAAATTTGAAGGACAAAAACCCGAAGATGTTATTGATGGTTTATTTGAAAACTGAAAATTAGATAATTCTACATCTATTAATGATCAATCTGTTAAAAGATTTAAACAAATTATTTATATGCTTTCAAATTATACGTATAGCAAATATGCCATTAATAAAGGTTATAATGATGATGTTAAATTAATTGCTCCATATTATTTTGAATTAATATCAACCCCTAATTCAACAACAGAAATAGGATATTGATTATTCGAACATTGTAAAGTTCAATTAAATTCATTATATTTTAATTTTAGTGATAACGCCCCCATTCCACCTGAACCAATAAATTATTGACAAGAAGTTTATGCAAATGATAAACCATTTAATACAGTTGATAATAAGTATTATTTTGTTGTTTGAAAAACTAATAACTGAAATATTACTAAGTTTAAAAATAATACTTTAATAAATAGATGACATCCAAGTATTGAAATTGACAGTAAAAATGAAGATGAAAATTATAAATTAAATTTAGAATGAATAAGGGGACATGGAACAATCGTTATTCGCTCTTATAGTGTTATAAGTGATTGACCTGCTCCTAGATTTAAAACAATTTATCGATGAAATGGTATTGATGAACCTCTTAAACCTCAAATTAATCCAAATACAGGACAAATTACAGATTGAAATTTAAAACAACAAAATAACATTAACAATGATGATAATGAAATTAAAATAAATTCTAAAAACAAAGATATTTCAGAAAACCCTATTTATAAATTAGAAGCAAATTATTTTAATTGATTATCAATAACAAATGAATTAGAAACAAACAATATTCCTTCTCTTATTCCAGCAGAAATTAAATTATCTGATGGCGAATATGGTAAATATTTAATTAGTTTAATTGTTTCTAATAACAAAATAGAAGACTATTTAGACTATTATTCACAACGATATAGATTACTTTATTCTAAAACATTTTGAATGGATATGACTAAAAATTTAGTTGTAGATAATATTAAAATAACTTATGATAAAAAATTATTTAATTTAAATCAAATTGAAATATCTGGTATATGAGGTTATGGAAGCTATGATATAAATATTTTTATTGAAAAACCAAATGAAAAAATTATTGAAGGAAAATATATAAACTTAGAATTAATCGAAAAAACACAAATTGGAACTAAAGTCAGCGGAAAAGATAGAGATACATATTTACAATTAATAGAATTTAATGTTTGATATTTATATAAAAATGGTATTGAATATGAAAAATCTTATTCAAACATTGCGGTTGTTAATTTTCTAAAACAATCAAATAGTGTAATATTTTTATATCCATCAGTAAGAGAACAAATTAATATTGATAATTTACAACTATTTAATAAAAACAATGAAAAATTATCATTAATTACATTAGAAATATAAAAAAGTCATTTTAATAAATGACTTTTTTATTAATTAACTTTTATAATACCATCTTTACCAACAATTAAATTGGGCATATTTGTATCTAAATTTCATCGATAAATTGTTTTAAATCTAGGAGCAGGTCAATCACTTATAACACTATAAGAACGAATAACGATTGTTCCATGTCCCCTTATTCATTCTAAATTTAATTTATAATTTTCATCTTCATTTTTATTGTCAATTTCAATACTTGGATGTCATCTATTTATTAAAGTATTATTTTTAAACTTAGTAATATTTCAATTATTAGTTTTTCATACAACAAAATATCATTTATTATCAATTTGATTAAATGGTTTTTCTTGTGGTGCTATTCATTCTAAAATACCATCTTTTGTATCTATTTTGTATTTTTCTTTTTGTTTTTTTAATTGTTCTTCACTATATTGTGATGTATTACAAGCAACTAAACTGGTTGTACTTGTTCCAATTAAAGTTATTGTTCCTAAAAGACTTAATATTTTTTTCATATTTATCTCCTTTGTGTTTTTTATAAATTTTGATAATTTAATTAAAAATAGGAATAAACTCAATTTATTCCTATTATAAGAAATTTTAATTATTTATTATTTAATATTCTTATATTTAAAAGAAAAGCCATTAAAGCTGGAGAAATTCTACTAGAATTATCATTAACATGATCTCAAATTTGCACACCATTATTCATATTATTTACTCGTCTTATAAATTCTTGACTCATTGAACCTCAATTAGTTAATAAATTTGAGAAATAGCTTCTCCATGAAATAGGATTATTATTACGTTGAATCGTACTAATTATATTGTTAAATCTAAGTGATTCTGAAGTAGCTAAAATTATACGCATTAAATTTGATGATATATTTATTCTTTGTTGATTGCTATTATTAAAAGATGCTAAAAATCGAAAAGAACTAAATAATGATTGTGAAGAAATATTAAGATCTCCATCAGCGATTAAATTAGTATAACTTCCTCCAAAATTTAAATTAACATTAGTTAAATGATTAATTCCTAAATTTGTTCTATAAGTACTATCTGAAAAATAATAATATGTTCCATCAGCACTATTTTGTCTACCATTATCTTCTCTTAATATAAATCCTTGAAGATATAAATTTGATCTATCAAAAACTAATTCAACAGTATTATTTAAACTAGATAAACCTTGAAATTGTATACCTATAATAAAATATCCATTTTGGTTAGTTAAACGGTAAGTGCCGTTCGTTCTGCCAAATTGTTCTATTATTCCTTCTCTATTTAAATAATCTACAACACTAATTAAAGAATCATAATATTGACTAAGATTGTCATCTCATTCATCTATTACTAAATTTGGTGCATAATTATTTTGATTATTATTACTTGTTCGTCTAACTAATGGTCTAGTTATTAAATTAGGAAATTTTTCTATTAAAATATTTGGCTCTCACAATTTATCATTCATTATTATAAATTTTTCAGTATGAGGTCCGGTTGAAAGATTTCATACACGATTATTTAAATTATTTTTATAATGAAAAATTGTTGAATTTGCTTTTTCTGATCAAATATCAATAGAATAACCATTTTTATAATCAATACCATTTTGTAAATTATATTCTCTAATAATATCATTTAAAGATTTATTTTTATTAATAAAAATTGTTTTAACAATATTTTTATTTTCATCTGTAATACGAATAGTTACTGAAGTATCAAATTTATTATCAGCATATCCAAAACCACCAAATTCAATTTTTTTTGATAAAACATTAAAATCAATTCTTCCTCTTGATGGTCCCCATCCTCATTCTTCATGATTATCTTGAAAAGATATTCTTGTATCTGAATTATTGTAAGGATAACTTATATTAGCAACCAATGTTGGCATTGTAGTTCCACTAATAGTTAATACACTTAATAAACTTAAAAGTTTTTTCATTTCGTTATTTCCTTTATTTAATCTTGCAAATTTTTATCAAGACCTATTGACATTATATATATATATATATATATGCAAGTCAAGCATTTTTAAATATGTTTATTTTAGAAAGGAGGTGAATATATGTTTATTATTGTGATTATACTGCATTAATCTGGGCTCGCGGTGATTTTCGATAGTTTTGTGAAAAATAACTTAAAGTTTAAAAAAACTTTTGCCGCGCTTTTCAAAATACTTGGGAAAAATTCTAAGCGTTAAGCGAAGAATTTTATAAAGGTTCCCAAATTTGTTTGAAAGAATCTCAAAAATTTTTTTAACTTGTAAGTCATTTTATCACAAAAATTTAAGAAAATCAACCGCTCGCCCAATTCCTGCAAATGATTTTTTATAGTCTTAATGATATAATTAAATTATTTAAAAAAAGGAAGTATATTTAATTTATGTATAAAAAAGGAAATAAAGTTAATGTTAAAATAACAAACGTTACACCTTATGGTGCTTTTTGTAGAGCAGAAAAGGCTGATGGTTTAATCCATATTAGTGAAGTTTCAGATTACTTTGTTAAAGATATTAAAGATTTTTTTGATATTGGTGATGAAATTGAAGTTGAGGTGTTAGATTTTAATACAGTTAGAAAACATCTTAAATTAAGTTATAAAAATTGTCATCCTGAACTATTGAAAAATGATGATGGTAATGAAATACAAGAAAAATCACCTAGTTTAGAAAGTCATTAAATACCAATTATTTAATAAATAAAAAGTAAATAAAATTTATAAATGTTAGAAGGTTTTAAAAACCTTTTTTATATTCCCATTTTAAAACGATATGGATAAGAACCATAAAACAAAGCATCATATGGGTCATGATACATTTTACTATCGGGTGTGTTTGTTTTGGTGTCACTAAATCTTAGTTCACTAATGCATTTATCTAAAAATGGAAAGTTATCTAATGTGCCATATATTTTGCCTTGAACAAACATTTTTCTTATTCATGTTACACGATTTATTATACCTGCTTCTTTATTAAGGGATGTCTGATGTTTTTTTGGCTTTAAACATTTTTAATTTTATAACCCAAATAAGGATAAATATCTTCTTGTAATTTTTGCATAAAGTCGTGGGCATTAATATCATAATGAAATGTAGCATATTTCAAAATCATCAAATTTATCAAATGTATTAATTATTCATTGTCCATAATATTCAACTATTTCATTTAAATTCATTGTGTTTTTAGGTGTAACAACATTTTCTTCAATTAAATATTTATCATATTCATTATTTTCATTAATTTTATAACCACTAAATAAAAACACTGTATGGTCTTCACTACCATTAGCATAATCCACACCAATTGAATAACTATCAAATTGATACTGTTTTGTATTGGAATTATAAAAATCTTGTAAATTATACTCTTTAATATATTTACGATAATTTCGTAAAACATAAATACTGGGGTCATTATCGTTATATTCAAAACCGTAGTATTCAAGTTCAAATAAATCAGGTCGCCCTTCTTTATTTGCTAAAACAAGTTTTTTAGTAATATCAGGTATTTTATTTCATACAGAACCCATTGTTAATCGTAAATTAAAAATACCCAAACCATTAAATGCTTGTTTGTTTTCTGAATATACTTGGTTATGTTCTTTTAAAATATTTTTAATTCTTTCATTTAAGGGTAAATATGGGGTTACAAATTTTTCATAAAATACATGGTATTTATCAAAAGGATTAAAAGTAAATTGATTAGAATATGTTTTATGAAAATATGTTGTTACTGTTATATGTTGTTTTGCTATGTTATCTCATTCTTGAAATGTCCAAGATAATTCTTTTACAGGAATAGAATTATCTAGATTATATTGTTCATTATTATTTTCATCGGTATATTTTTCATAAGATACTTTTAAACTTTTAGAACGAAACATTGAAACTCTTAAATTATTATATCTTTTATCTAATTCTTTATCAGTTAAGATTTCTTTTTCTTCGGCATGTATCATTTCATCTGTTCACGCCGATATAATACCGCTACCTTTACCAACTTTACCCATAATTTTATTACCATTAGCATAACCCGCAAAAGCAATGCGAACACCACTAGGAAAAACAATCTCGCCGCCTTCTTTAACATTTTTAGGTCAAAACAATACCATTTTCATTGTCGGGTCCTATATCAATCCCATATTTATCATATAGATAATTACAGACATTAATTGTATCGCCAAATGTAGTATCTTCGTGGGTGTTGGCATATCTTCGTAAAATATTAGATGAAGCATCTGTAAAATTACAAGCAAAAAATAATTTTTCTGCTAAATGATTTCATGTTTTATTAGTACCACGCCCCGCTGAAACAAACTTAAAAAAAGTTGGCGAAGTAAAATATCGGGCATAACTATCACCAACAAATTCTTTAAATACTTCTCAATCAAAACCAAAATTATAGTCACTAAAATTCAAATCATATTTTTTATTTAAATGTTCATAACTAGTAATTCGTTTTTTGTTATTAATTTTTGTAAAATCCTGCATTTTTCATGTACCCCCATTTTGATAAAATAATATTAAGTATTAAATATCATAATTTATTAACTAGCATAATTTAAAATATTTTTTTAATTAAGAAAGGAAATTATAAAATGGAATTAAAACAAAAATTTATTAGGAAATTATAAAGAAAATAAAATAATAGAAACAAACAATGAAACTAAAAATTTCTTGATTGAAAGAGATAATGAGATATTTTAAATTATATCAACAAGGAAAAATATTACAAGGATATAAGGTTGTATCAAAAATACCAAAAAACAATTAAAACAGAAGATGGAGATATAAATTTAAAAAGACGAAGATATGTTAAATATGATGAAGAAAAAAATGAATATATAAACCACTATCCTTTGGATGAAGAATTAGGTTTAAAAAAATACCAAAGAAATGAACAAAATTTAATAAATAAAATTACTTCATTTTTAGGCGATGGAAAAAGATATAAAGATATTTTAGATACTGTCGAAAACGCTAATCTTAGTGAAAGAACAATATCTAATATTTTTAAAAATGCAGATTTAGAAGAAACCGATTACATTAGTAATAAAAATAACAATAAAATTAAAATTCCAAATAATGTTTTATATATTCAAATTGATGGGGCATTTGAACCTATGTGAGAAAAATAAAAAAAGAGTTGAAAATAAAATATTTTCTTTCAACTATGCATGTTGGTGTTGATGAAGAAAAATCAACAAAAAACAGAAAAAAAATGAAAAAGAAAAAAGGCGTTTTTCAAATGATGAATAAAAATCATAAGAATAAAAATGATAAATCTAAATTGATAATTTTATTGATAAAATTTTTAAATCAATGGATACTTATGATATTAATGAAGATACTAAAATATTAATATTAAGTGATGGTGAAAAACAAAT
>NZ_CM020866.1:1760913-1855645 GCF_009866525.1 Spiroplasma poulsonii | reverse complement strand
GATGAAGTTAACATTATTAAATCTACTCATTTAGTTAAAGTGACTGATTTTAAATGAAAATCAGAATAGTATTCACTTAGTTTTACAAAAATCATTGCCCGAGAATACTGTTTTTACTGGGATTAAAATTAAGTACCCTAAATCAATGTTGTTTGGAAATATTAAGTGTTGAGGTAATGTCAATGGTGTTTATTCTTATCCATCATCAAATATTGAAAATGCTAGTTTAGTTCCATTATTATCAATGCCAATGAAACTAGTCCTAATGTACGAATATTTCAGTATTGATTTACCGAAAGTTTTTTACCATGAAGTATCGCCCAAAACTATATTCAAGGTAAAGATATTTTAGATTTAGTAAATAAGAATGGTTTAGAAAAAGTTTTATTAAATTATTTAACATATCGTTATAATTATGATAGAAAATTTCAAGGGGAAAATACGATGAAAAAGGTAATCCTAACAATAAAGCAGCTGAACTACGTCAAAAATTTGAAGGACAAAAACCCGAAGATGTTATTGATGGTTTATTTGAAAACTGAAAATTAGATAATTCTACATCTATTAATGATCAATCTGTTAAAAGATTTAAACAAATTATTTATATGCTTTCAAATTATACGTATAGCAAATATGCCATTAATAAAGGTTATAATGATGATGTTAAATTAATTGCTCCATATTATTTTGAATTAATATCAACCCCTAATTCAACAACAGAAATAGGATATGATTATTCGAACATTGTAAAGTTCAATTAAATTCATTATATTTTAATTTTAGTGATAACGCCCCCATTCCACCTGAACCAATAAATTATTGACAAAAGTTTATGCAAATGATAAACCATTTAATACAGTTGATAATAAGTATTATTTTGTTGTTTGAAAAACTAATAACTGAAATATTACTAAGTTTAAAAATAATACTTTAATAAATAGATGACATCCAAGTATTGAAATTGACAGTAAAAATGAAGATGAAAATTATAAATTAAATTTAGAATGAATAAGGGGACATGGAACAATCGTTATTCGCTCTTATAGTGTTATAAGTGATTGACCTGCTCCTAGATTTAAAACAATTTATCGATGAAATGGTATTGATGAACCTCTTAAACCTCAAATTATCCAAATACAGGACAAATTACAGATTGAAATTTAAAACAACAAAATAACATTAACAATGATGATAATGAAATTAAAATAAATTCTAAAAACAAAGATATTTCAGAAAACCCTATTTATAAATTAGAAGCAAATTATTTTAATTGATTATCAATAACAAATGAATTAGAAACAAACAATATTCCTTCTCTTATTCCAGCAGAAATTAAATTATCTGATGGCGAATATGGTAAATATTTAATTAGTTTAATTGTTTCTAATAACAAAATAGAAGACTATTTAGACTATTATTCACAACGATATAGATTACTTTATTCTAAAACATTTTGAATGGATATGACTAAAAATTTAGTTGTAGATAATATTAAAATAACTTATGATAAAAAATTATTTAATTTAAATCAAATTGAAATATCTGGTATATGAGGTTATGGAAGCTATGATATAAATATTTTTATTGAAAAACCAAATGAAAAAATTATTGAAGGAAAATATATAAACTTAGAATTAATCGAAAAAAACACAAATTGGAACTAAAGTCAGCGGAAAAGATAGAGATACATATTTACAATTAATAGAATTTAATGTTTGATATTTATATAAAAATGGTATTGAATATGAAAAATCTTATTCAAACATTGCGGTTGTTAATTTTCTAAAACAATCAAATAGTGTAATATTTTTATATCCATCAGTAAGAGAACAAATTAATATTGATAATTTACAACTATTTAATAAAAACAATGAAAAATTATCATTAATTACATTAGAAATATAAAAAAGTCATTTTAATAAATGACTTTTTTATTAATTAACTTTTATAATACCATCTTTACCAACAATTAAATTGGGCATATTTGTATCTAAATTTCATCGATAAATTGTTTTAAATCTAGGAGCAGGTCAATCACTTATAACACTATAAGAACGAATAACGATTGTTCCATGTCCCCTTATTCATTCTAAATTTAATTTATAATTTTCATCTTCATTTTTATTGTCAATTTCAATACTTGGATGTCATCTATTTATTAAAGTATTATTTTTAAACTTAGTAATATTTCAATTATTAGTTTTTCATACAACAAAATATCATTTATTATCAATTTGATTAAATGGTTTTTCTTGTGGTGCTATTCATTCTAAAATACCATCTTTTGTATCTATTTTGTATTTTTCTTTTTGTTTTTTTAATTGTTCTTCACTATATTGTGATGTATTACAAGCAACTAAACTGGTTGTACTTGTTCCAATTAAAGTTATTGTTCCTAAAAGACTTAATATTTTTTTCATATTTATCTCCTTTGTGTTTTTTATAAATTTTGATAATTTAATTAAAAATAGGAATAAACTCAATTTATTCCTATTATAAGAAATTTTAATTATTTATTATTTAATATTCTTATATTTAAAAGAAAAGCCATTAAAGCTGGAGAAATTCTACTAGAATTATCATTAACATGATCTCAAATTTGCACACCATTATTCATATTATTTACTCGTCTTATAAATTCTTGACTCATTGAACCTCAATTAGTTAATAAATTTGAGAAATAGCTTCTCCATGAAATAGGATTATTATTACGTTGAATCGTACTAATTATATTGTTAAATCTAAGTGATTCTGAAGTAGCTAAAATTATACGCATTAAATTTGATGATATATTTATTCTTTGTTGATTGCTATTATTAAAAGATGCTAAAAATCGAAAAGAACTAAATAATGATTGTGAAGAAATATTAAGATCTCCATCAGCGATTAAATTAGTATAACTTCCTCCAAAATTTAAATTAACATTAGTTAAATGATTAATTCCTAAATTTGTTCTATAAGTACTATCTGAAAAATAATAATATGTTCCATCAGCACTATTTTGTCTACCATTATCTTCTCTTAATATAAATCCTTGAAGATATAAATTTGATCTATCAAAAACTAATTCAACAGTATTATTTAAACTAGATAAACCTTGAAATTGTATACCTATAATAAAATATCCATTTTGGTTAGTTAAACGGTAAGTGCCGTTCGTTCTGCCAAATTGTTCTATTATTCCTTCTCTATTTAAATAATCTACAACACTAATTAAAGAATCATAATATTGACTAAGATTGTCATCTCATTCATCTATTACTAAATTTGGTGCATAATTATTTTGATTATTATTACTTGTTCGTCTAACTAATGGTCTAGTTATTAAATTAGGAAATTTTTCTATTAAAATATTTGGCTCTCACAATTTATCATTCATTATTATAAATTTTTCAGTATGAGGTCCGGTTGAAAGATTTCATACACGATTATTTAAATTATTTTTATAATGAAAAATTGTTGAATTTGCTTTTTCTGATCAAATATCAATAGAATAACCATTTTTATAATCAATACCATTTTGTAAATTATATTCTCTAATAATATCATTTAAAGATTTATTTTTATTAATAAAAATTGTTTTAACAATATTTTTATTTTCATCTGTAATACGAATAGTTACTGAAGTATCAAATTTATTATCAGCATATCCAAAACCACCAAATTCAATTTTTTTTGATAAAACATTAAAATCAATTCTTCCTCTTGATGGTCCCCATCCTCATTCTTCATGATTATCTTGAAAAGATATTCTTGTATCTGAATTATTGTAAGGATAACTTATATTAGCAACCAATGTTGGCATTGTAGTTCCACTAATAGTTAATACACTTAATAAACTTAAAAGTTTTTTCATTTCGTTATTTCCTTTATTTAATCTTGCAAATTTTTATCAAGACCTATTGACATTATATATATATATATATATATGCAAGTCAAGCATTTTTAAATATGTTTATTTTAGAAAGGAGGTGAATATATGTTTATTATTGTGATTATACTGCATTAATCTGGGCTCGCGGTGATTTTCGATAGTTTTGTGAAAAATAACTTAAAGTTTAAAAAAACTTTTGCCGCGCTTTTCAAAATACTTGGGAAAAATTCTAAGCGTTAAGCGAAGAATTTTATAAAGGTTCCCAAATTTGTTTGAAAGAATCTCAAAAATTTTTTTAACTTGTAAGTCATTTTATCACAAAAATTTAAGAAAATCAACCGCTCGCCCAATTCCTGCAAATGATTTTTTATAGTCTTAATGATATAATTAAATTATTTAAAGAAAGGAAGTATATTTAATTTATGTATAAAAAAGGAAATAAAGTTAATGTTAAAATAACAAACGTTACACCTTATGGTGCTTTTTGTAGAGCAGAAAAGGCTGATGGTTTAATCCATATTAGTGAAGTTTCAGATTACTTTGTTAAAGATATTAAAGATTTTTTTGATATTGGTGATGAAATTGAAGTTGAGGTGTTAGATTTTAATACAGTTAGAAAACATCTTAAATTAAGTTATAAAAATTGTCATCCTGAACTATTGAAAAATGATGATGGTAATGAAATACAAGAAAAATCACCTAGTTTAGAAAAGTCATTAAATACCAATTATTTAATAAATAAAAAGTAAATAAAATTTATAAATGTTAGAAGGTTTTAAAAACCTTTTTTATATTCCCATTTTAAAACGATATGGATAAGAACCATAAAACAAAGCATCATATGGGTCATGATACATTTTACTATCGGGTGTGTTTGTTTTGGTGTCACTAAATCTTAGTTCACTAATGCATTTATCTAAAAATGGAAAGTTATCTAATGTGCCATATATTTTGCCTTGAACAAACATTTTTCTTATTCATGTTACACGATTTATTATACCTGCTTCTTTATTAAGGGATGTCTGATGTTTTTTGGCTTTAAACATTTTAATTTTATAACCCAAATAAGGATAAATATCTTCTTGTAATTTTTGCATAAAGTCGTGGGCATTAATATCATAATGAAATGTAGCATATTCAAAATCATCAAATTTATCAAATGTATTAATTATTCATTGTCCATAATATTCAACTATTTCATTTAAATTCATTGTGTTTTTAGGTGTAACAACATTTTCTTCAATTAAATATTTATCATATTCATTATTTTCATTAATTTTATAACCACTAAATAAAAACACTGTATGGTCTTCACTACCATTAGCATAATCCACACCAATTGAATAACTATCAAATTGATACTGTTTTGTATTGGAATTATAAAAATCTTGTAAATTATACTCTTTAATATATTTACGATAATTTCGTAAAACATAAATACTGGGGTCATTATCGTTATATTCAAAACCGTAGTATTCAAGTTCAAATAAATCAGGTCGCCCTTCTTTATTTGCTAAAACAAGTTTTTTAGTAATATCAGGTATTTTATTTCATACAGAACCCATTGTTAATCGTAAATTAAAAATACCCAAACCATTAAATGCTTGTTTGTTTTCTGAATATACTTGGTTATGTTCTTTTAAAATATTTTTAATTCTTTCATTTAAGGGTAAATATGGGGTTACAAATTTTTCATAAAATACATGGTATTTATCAAAAGGATTAAAAGTAAATTGATTAGAATATGTTTTATGAAAATATGTTGTTACTGTTATATGTTGTTTTGCTATGTTATCTCATTCTTGAAATGTCCAAGATAATTCTTTTACAGGAATAGAATTATCTAGATTATATTGTTCATTATTATTTTCATCGGTATATTTTTCATAAGATACTTTTAAACTTTTAGAACGAAACATTGAAACTCTTAAATTATTATATCTTTTATCTAATTCTTTATCAGTTAAGATTTCTTTTTCTTCGGCATGTATCATTTCATCTGTTCACGCCGATATAATACCGCTACCTTTACCAACTTTACCCATAATTTTATTACCATTAGCATAACCCGCAAAAGCAATGCGAACACCACTAGGAAAAACAATCTCGCCGCCTTCTTTAACATTTTTAGGTCAAACAATACCATTTTCATTGTCGGGTCCTATATCAATCCCATATTTATCATATAGATAATTACAGACATTAATTGTATCGCCAAATGTAGTATCTTCGTGGGTGTTGGCATATCTTCGTAAAATATTAGATGAAGCATCTGTAAAATTACAAGCAAAAAATAATTTTTCTGCTAAATGATTTCATGTTTTATTAGTACCACGCCCCGCTGAAACAAACTTAAAAAAAGTTGGCGAAGTAAAATATCGGGCATAACTATCACCAACAAATTCTTTAAATACTTCTCAATCAAAACCAAAATTATAGTCACTAAAATTCAAATCATATTTTTTATTTAAATGTTCATAACTAGTAATTCGTTTTTTGTTATTAATTTTTGTAAAATCCTGCATTTTTCATGTACCCCCATTTTGATAAAATAATATTAAGTATTAAATATCATAATTTATTAACTAGCATAATTTAAAATATTTTTTTAATTAAGAAAGGAAATTATAAAATGGAATTAAAACAAAATTTATTAGGAAATTATAAAGAAAATAAAATAATAGAAACAAACAATGAAACTAAAAATTTCTTGATTGAAAGAGATAATGAGATATTTAAATTATATCAACAAGGAAAAATATTACAAGGATATAAGGTTGTATCAAAAATACCAAAAACAATTAAAACAGAAGATGGAGATATAAATTTAAAAAGACGAAGATATGTTAAATATGATGAAGAAAAAAATGAATATATAAACCACTATCCTTTGGATGAAGAATTAGGTTTAAAAAAATACCAAAGAAATGAACAAAATTTAATAAATAAAATTACTTCATTTTTAGGCGATGGAAAAAGATATAAAGATATTTTAGATACTGTCGAAAACGCTAATCTTAGTGAAAGAACAATATCTAATATTTTTAAAAATGCAGATTTAGAAGAAACCGATTACATTAGTAATAAAAATAACAATAAAATTAAAATTCCAAATAATGTTTTATATATTCAAATTGATGGGGCATTTGAACCTATGTGAGAAAATAAAAAAAGAGTTGAAAATAAAATATTTCTTTCAACTATGCATGTTGGTGTTGATGAAGAAAAATCAACAAAAAACAGAAAAAAAATGAAAAAGAAAAAAGGCGTTTTTCAAATGATGAATAAAAATCATAAGAATAAAAATGATAAATCTAATATTGATAATTTTATTGATAAAATTTTTAAATCAATGGATACTTATGATATTAATGAAGATACTAAAATATTAATATTAAGTGATGGTGAAAAACAAATTAAAAAAATTTATATAGCAATAAAAGCAAAAAATAAAAAAAACACCGTATCATATAGTTTAGATAAATTTCATTTAGTAAAAAGATTTAAAGAATTATTCCCAAATCGTAAGAAAAACCAAATTCATAGATTAAAATATAAATTATCAAAAATATATTTTTTTACTGGAAATTATGAAGTATTATTAGATTTTTTAATGTGTCATTTGCCCTATGTTATTGATAATAAAAAGAAAATTTTATTAGAAACTATTGAATTAATTAAAAATAATAAAGAAGGAATTGAAAATCAAGCATTAGAATATAATATTGGTTGTCACATGGAAGGTGATATATCACACTACATTAAGGCAGTTAAGGGGCGTGGCGCGAAAATATATTGTAAAGAAAAATTTATCAATATGTTAATTGCTTCAATGTTAAGACTTAATAGTAAAACAAATGAAGAAAAAATTGATAAAACTAATAAAAATAAAGAAAAAATTGAATTTAATATATTTAATTTAAATCAATCTAAAAAGCAATTTTTATCTTTATAAAAAATAAAAAACCTTTTAAAATTAGTAATAACTTTAAAAAGTATTTTTTAGTGTATCAAAATTCATAAATTTATAAATTATTTATTCAAATAAAAATTATGTTTTTAAAAAAGTTGAATTTTTTATAAATTTTGTTATCATTTAATTATAAGCGAAACTTAATTTGTTTCTAATTACTTAATTTTATTAAAAACCTCAAAATAATGTATACTACCGGGATTTTTGATTCTTTAAATAAAGCATAATCATGTTTTTTTCCGAGCGAAAAACTTGTTGCAATAATTTTTTTGGTTTCTTGTTCGATAATTACTTGTGTTTTGATCGTGTGTTTTTTCTTTTTACCAGAATAAGATTGTTTTTGTCTTTTTTTGGGCGTTGGATTGGAGTTTCGGTAGCATCAATAATAATAGTTTTATCATTAAAATAATCATTTATTAGTGCTTTTTTACCAGCAAGTTGTTGAAAATCAGAGTTTTTAATTAAAATATCTTCAATTCACTTAATATTACGATAACAATTAGCCTCACTAATATCAAAACTTTTACCAAGATGAAAATAAGTCTGATATTCTCGTCAATATAATAAAGTCATCAATAATCTATTTTCTAATGATAATTTATTAGTTTTACCACCTTTTTTAAATTTTTCTATTTCAGCAACTTTTAAAATATCTAACATTTTATTAAAAGTGGATTTTTTTATTCCTGTTAATCTTAACCATTCTCTATCATTAAGAGTATTAAATTTATTATTGTTCATATTTTTATGTCCTCATAAATTATATTTTATAATAATATTTTAATAAAAAAGGGTATCGCAAGAAGTCTATTAAATGTTATTACAAATACTGATTTAGGTGAACTACCTAATGATAACTCAGAAACAATTTTAGAAGTTATTCAAGAACTAAACGATATAGATATAAACCAAATACGAATTTCTTTTGCTCGCACTAATAATAATGGCAGTCAATCATGAATAATTCAACCAACTAGCGCCAATTCAATTTATTATGGTTCAAGAACTATTCATTTTCGTACTCATATTTTAACGCAGCAAGATTTAGATGAAATTTTAGGATCTCCATTAGAAAATGTTATTACAAACCCCGAATTAGGCGAACTACCTGATAATAACAAAGCGACCATTCTTGCTAAATTAAAAGAATTAAACCCCAAAATTACTAATATATATGATAATTTAGAAGTAGCAAATATTACCCCTAATTCAGCAATAATTACAAGTAATAATAAATATTATGGAGAAATAGAAGTAACCTTTACCATCAATAATAAAAGAAAACAACAATCCAACAATAACAACGGCGATGATTATCCCAATAAACGCCACAAAACAAATTCCACAACCACCCCAAAACCAGAAAATTCTAAAATAAGTGAAAACAAATTATCTAGTAGTTTAATAACAAAAAACATAAATTTAAATTGAAAAATAACTGGACAAATAACAAATGGTAAAAAAACCGAAATCAAACAAATAAATTTAATTAAATGGTCAGATTTTACAAATAATTTAAAAGAATTTAAAGAAAAATATAAACATATCAAATTTAATGATGTTATTGCACAAACCGACATAGTACACTATCAAACCGAGCGGGAGCTCAAAATGGAAAACGGCAATCTCAACGCCTACCCCGACTTAATCATCACAAAAAGTAATGATAGTGAAATTTATGTTGCATTTGAACGAACCCAAAAATCACCAAGTCGTTTTAAGAAAAAATTAGACGAACACACCAAATGACTACGCAAGGGCGGGCAAATATATTGAATTACCCCAACGCACAAACACTCGCCAATTGAATTCAACGCCAAATCGACAAAGATGACTTTAAAACAGAAAATCAAAAAGTCATAATTTGAAATACACAATAATTATGCTTGACAAGAATTAAACACCTACGAAATATGAAACAACTTAGATTAATAGACTTCTTGCGATACCCTTTTTTATTAAAATATTATTATAAAATATAATTTATGAGGACATAAAAATATGAACAATAATAAATTTAATACTCTTAATGATAGAGAATGGTTAAGATTAACAGGAATAAAAAAATCCACTTTTAATAAAATGTTAGATATTTTAAAAGTTGCTGAAATAGAAAAATTTAAAAAAGGTGGTAAAACTAATAAATTATCATTAGAAAATAGATTATTGATGACTTTATTATATTGACGAGAATATCAGACTTATTTTCATCTTGGTAAAAGTTTTGATATTAGTGAGGCTAATTGTTATCGTAATATTAAGTGAATTGAAGATATTTTAATTAAAAACTCTGATTTTCAACAACTTGCTGGTAAAAAAGCACTAATAAATGATTATTTTAATGATAAAACTATTATTATTGATGCTACCGAAACTCCAATCCAACGCCCAAAAAAAGACAAAAACAATCTTATTCTGGTGAAAAGAAAAAACACACGATCAAAACACAAGTAATTATCGAACAAGAAACCAAAAAAATTATTGCAACAAGTTTTTCGCTCGGAAAAAAACATGATTATGCTTTATTTAAAGAATCAAAAATCCCAATTTTAAAAAATACCAAATTAATAGTTGATAGTGGTTATCAAGGAATACAAAAAAATCACAATAATGTTCTAATACCTACAAAGAAAACAAAGAAAAACCCTTTAAACAAAGAACAAAAGCAATATAATAGACTAGTTTCAAAAATGAGAATTATTATTGAAAATATTTTTGCTATTCTTAAAAAATTTAAAATTATTACAGAAAAATATCGTAATCGAAGAAAAAGATTTGGTTTAAGATTTAATTTAATTGCCTCAATTTATAATTTACAATTATTATATTTAACATAAAATATTTATTTAAAATTAAATAATTTAAATAATAAATTAATTTTTCGTTGTGGAAAAATATTAAATTTTTAAATAAAAAACATAATTAATTAAAATTATATTTTTCTATTAGTATCTTTTTTACAAATATTTGCAATTTTTTAACAAGTAATGCAAGAAGTCTATTCTTACTTCACACCTTATATATTGTTATTTTATCATTTTTATAAAAATTATTGTCATAAAAAAAGATAAACATTTGTTTATCTATTTTTTTTGTTTTCTTCAATTAATCCATCTCTAATTTTTTTCTCATATGCAATGCAACCATCAATAACAGATGTTTCGGCATTTTTAGCAATACGAACTGGAATTTGGAAATAATCTGATAAAAATTCTTTAATTCCTGCGATTTGTCCACAGCCACCAGTAACTAAAATACCGTTAGCTACAGCATCACCAGCTAATTCAGCGGGTGTTTGTTCTAACACTTCAGTTATTAATTGTGTAATTGATGAAAAAACACTTATTAATAACTTTCTAATTTCTGAATCTAAAATTTCCGCTTCTTTTGGCATTCCTGTTACAACGTCTCTTCCAAAAATAATCATTTTTTTGTTTTCTTTTGTTTTATATAATGATCCAATTTGTTTTTTAATTTGTTCTGCTGTCACAACGCCAATTGAAATTGTATGTTTAGCGCGGATGTATTTTAAAATTTCTTCATCAATATAATTTCCGGCTGTTTTAATTGATTTGCTTTTAACAATTCCACCAGCTGAAATAATAGCGCAACTTGTTTTTCCACCACCAATGTCTAAAACAAAAGTTCCTTTTGGTGCAAAAATGTTTTCTCCGGCTCCTAGAGCAGCCATTAATGAATCTTCTTCAATTTTAACAAAATCTGCACCAATATTTTTACACATTTGGATTATTGCTCGTTTTTCTAAGTCTGTAACATTTTTTGGACATGCAATTAAAACAATAGCATTCTTTCATAAGTCAGCCACCTTTGCTTTTTTTCCTATTTGCTGAATAAATTCTTCAGCAATAGCTAAGTCTGTAACTGCTCCATTACGTAATGGTGTATAAATTTCAATTTTATCATGAGTTTTCCCAATTAACTTTTTAGCATCATATCCTAATGCAATTAGTTTATTAGTTCCAATTTCATATGCCATTACTGATGCTTCGTTGAAAATAATACCTCTCCCTGCAACATAAGCGATCGAATTAGTTGTCCCCAAATCTATAGCGATAAATTTACGAGGTGGCTTTGGTGAGATGTTGAATGTATTTTTCAATACGTCTGATATTGCCATCTTTAAAATGTCTCCTTCCGTTTATTGCTTAGTTAAAAACATAGCAATAATAAATAACATAATAATTTTCTTAAATATTAAACCCCTTAATAGTAATAAAAAATTCAATATCAAGTAATTTTATTATATATAAAATTAAGAGCAATTTGCAATTAAAAACAACAATTTAATTTTTTTTTTTTTTGGTGTTTTGTTTTATTTTATGCTCTTGTTAGAAAAAAAAGTATAATCTTAATATACTTTTAATTTTTATGCAATTTTGTATTCATTTGCTTCTAACAATTGGATTCTTTCAATTACAGCACCTAAGTTTTTTTCATATGTTTTAGCGCCATCAATTACACACATTAACGGATCATTTGCAGCTTTTACTTTTAATTGGAAAATTGATTCAAAATATTTAACAATTCCACGAATTAAAGCTCCGCCTCCACAAATTGTAATTCCATTTCTAATAACATCTCCTGCTAATTCAGGTGGTGTTTGTTCTAATACTTCAACTAATAAGTCTGTAATTCTTGAAAATGGTGCTAATAAAACGTTTTTAATTTCTTCAGGTTTAATCATTACTTCACGTGGTAATCCAGTAATAATATCACGCCCAAAGGCACGAACTGGTTTTTCATTAATTATTTTAACTAATGCTCCAATTTCTTTTTTAATTTGTTCGGCAGTTCTAATTCCAATTAAAACATTATACTCGGCACGAATGTATTTCTGAATTTCTTGATCTAAGTGTTTTCCAGCAACTTTAACTGATTTTGAAATTACAATATCACCTGCTGAAATAATTGCTATATCAGTTGTTCCTCCACCAATATCGATTACCAAGTTTCCTTGTGCTAATCCGATGTTTAAACCAGCTCCTAATGCTGCTAGTTTAACTTCTTCTTCAACTAAAACGTAACTTGCTCCCATATCTTTTGCGATTGCTCTTAAAGCACCACGTTCTAATTCTGTAACTCCACTTGGGCATGCTAATATTACTAGTGAATTTTTTCAAATTCCTGATAATTTTAATCTACTAAAAATGTGTTTTAATAAATCTTGGGCAGCATCCATATCTGAAATAACGCCATCAACTAAAGGTGTTACCATTCTAATATGTTCATGTGTTTTTCCAACCATTTTGTATGCTTCGTTCCCTAAGGTAATTAATGAGTTACTTAAGGTGTCATATGCCATCATTGAAGGTTCGTTATAAACAATCCCTTGTCCTGAAACATATGCTACTGTATTAGCTGTACCTAGGTCTAGAGCTAAAAATGAGTAATCTTTTCCAAATTTATAATTAGCCATATTTCTTTTTGCCTCCTACTCCTATATTTAAAATTTATCATTATTTTAATATAACAGTCTAGTATAATTATACTATAAAATTATGATAAATTAAACCAAAAAGATTTTTATGGGGGAAAAGGCGACAGTGGGAACATTCATTATTGTAGAAGGCAAAACAGATGCGGCAAAATTGAAAAGCATTTTTCCTGATCTTAAAATAATTGAAACTGGGGGGAGTGGAATTACAACAGAAAAGTTAGCATTAATTAAAAAAATTAGTTTACATAATAAAATAATAATTTTTACCGACCCTGATCATTCTGGTCAAAAATTGCGACAAATCATTAGTGATTATTTAGACAATAATTGTATTCATACTTTTATTGATAAAGTTGATGCAATTAGAGGAAAAAAGGTGGGGGTTGCAGAAGCTTCTATCTCCGCAATTAAAAATAGTATTAGCAATCTTATTACCTTTAGTAACAAGACTGGTGATAGTTTATTATGAAGTGATTATATTAATCTTGTTGATTCAAAATTAAAACGTCAAAAAATTATTAATTATTATAATTTATCTCTCATAAATAATAAAACAACATTTAAATATTTAAACTATATGAATATAACAAAAGATGATTTAATTAAAACTTTAGAGGAGAAATAATAATATGAAAAAACAAAATCAGGAAATGTGGGCAGAAGGAATTATTGCCAAAAAAAGTAAAGGCCAAAATTTTTTAACAAATTCTTATTTTATCAATAAAATTGTTAATAGTGTATTTGAATTTCCAAAAACCAATATTTTAGAAATTGGTCCGGGGATAGGAGCTTTAACCAATGAAATTTTATTAAAAGCAAATAAATTTGTTTGTGTTGAAATTGATCCTGATTTAGTAAAATATTTAACAGTAAAATTTCAAAATCAAAATTTTAAAATTATTGAAGCAGATATTTTAACACTTGATTTAGAAACATTGTTTGCAACTGAATTTCCAGATAATAATCCAATTAATATTATTTCAAATATTCCTTATTATATTACTTCTCCAATTATTTTTAAATTATTAAAAATAAAGAATCCAAAAGTAAAAGAAGTTGTTTTAATGATGCAAAAAGAAGTTGGTGATCGAATTATGGCTCAACCAAATTCAAGGGCGTATAATAATCTTTCGATTGTTTGTCAACTTTATAGTGATATTGAAAAAGTTTGTTTAGTTGGACGCAATAATTTTGTTCCTGTTCCTAAAGTCGATAGTGTTGTTCTAAAATTTAAACTAAATCGAAAATATCCTGATTTAAAAAATGAAGAAGATTTTATTGTATTTATTCGAGCAATGTTTGCGACAAAGCGAAAAACAATCTTAAATAATTTAGCAACTATTTTGCATAATAAAACATTGGCACAAAATATTTTATTAAAATTAAATTATTCTTTAACTTTACGATCAGAAAGATTAACCTTAAATGATTTTTATTTATTATATAATGAAGTTAAACAAAATGAGAAAGAAGGTCAATAATGCAAATTAAATCATATGGTAAATTTAATTTAACATTAAAAGTTTTTCGTAGAAATCGATGAAAAAAAATGCATCGAATTCAAAGTATTATTTTTCCTTATAAATTAGAATATGATATGCTTGAGGTTTTGCCTTATCAAGGCGTACAAACAATTTTTACTTGTAATAAAAAAGAACTTGATTGAAATAATAATACTGTTTTAGATGCTTATCATAAGTTCTTGATAGTATTTCCTAAATTTAAAACAATTTCGTTACATATTAATTTAATTAAAAACACAACAATTGGTTCCGGTTTAGGTTATTCGGCTAGTAATGCTGTTGCTGTTATTAAACTAATTTGTAATTTTTTTAAGATTAATTATTATTCAAAAAAAGTTAAAAAGTTAATTAAAAGTCTTAGTTCAGATGCTTTATTTTTTTACTTAGAAAGACCAGCAATTATTTCTGGCTGTGGTAATAAAATTACATATTTAACATCTAAACAAATTAAAAAATATGAAATTCCTAATCTTAAAGTTATTGATTCAAAAATTTCATCAATTACAAAAGATGTTTATCAAGAGTTTGATTATAATTATAACTATTATAAAACAAAGAAAAATACTAATACCTACTATAATATGCTGCAACAACCTGCTTTTAAAATTAATTCAAAGTTAAAAAAATTTTATATGACTTTAAAAAAAGAACACCAAAATGTTATGCTATCAGGTAGTGGGGGTGCTTTTTTAGTATGATAAATTAATTTTTGTAAGGTACCATACACATTTAAGAATTTAGCATAATACCGCGTAAAAGCGGTTTTTTACGTTTAAGAAGGAGAAATGTGATATGGAAAAAATTAACAGTATTATTAAACAAATAGAACAAGTAAAACAAATATGTGGTGATGATTTTAAAAAATGACCTAACAAAATGGCACATGAGACATTAAAAATGGTTTATGAAGAATTAAAAGAGGCAATTGATAATGGCAAAATATTGTAAAAAATGTCAATGTCCAGTAAATACGATTGATAGCGATTTATGTTTATTTTGTAAGGGAGGATACTAATAATGGCAAAAACAGTTATACAAATAAGCCAAGAGCAACAAATATATTTACAAGAAAGTTTAAGCAATAAAACATATAAAGATGTTTGTGATGAATTTATTGAATTATGTAAAAAATTAAGTTTAGATGATTATGAAAAAGGTAAATCAATGATGGAACATTTTAATAATTTTATCAATGCACAAATAGTAGGAAAACAAGAACTTTTAACTTGTCAACATTAGACTTCTTGCATTACTTGTTAAAAAATTGCAAATATTTGTAAAAAAGATACTAATAGAAAAATATAATTTTAATTAATTATGTTTTTTATTTAAAAATTTAATATTTTTCCACAACGAAAAATTAATTTATTATTTAAATTATTTAATTTTAAATAAATATTTTATGTTAAATATAATAATTGTAAATTATAAATTGAGGCAATTAAATTAAATCTTAAACCAAATCTTTTTCTTCGATTACGATATTTTTCTGTAATAATTTTAAATTTTTTAAGAATAGCAAAAATATTTTCAATAATAATTCTCATTTTTGAAACTGGTCTATTATATTGCTTTTGTTCTTTGTTTAAAGGGTTTTTCTTTGTTTTCTTTGTAGGTATTAGAACATTATTGTGATTTTTTTGTATTCCTTGATAACCACTATCAACTATTAATTTGGTATTTTTTAAAATTGGGATTTTTGATTCTTTAAATAAAGCATAATCATGTTTTTTTCCGAGCGAAAAACTTGTTTCAATAATTTTTTTGGTTTCTTGTTCGATAATTACTTGTGTTTTGATCGTGTGTTTTTTCTTTTTACCAGAATAAGATTGTTTTTGTCTTTTTTTGGGCGTTGGATTGGAGTTTCGGTAGCATCAATAATAATAGTTTTATCATTAAAATAATCATTTATTAGTGCTTTTTTACCAGCAAGTTGTTGAAAATCAGAGTTTTTAATTAAAATATCTTCAATTCACTTAATATTACGATAACAATTAGCCTCACTAATATCAAAACTTTTACCAAGATGAAAATAAGTCTGATATTCTCGTCAATATAATAAAGTCATCAATAATCTATTTTCTAATGATAATTTATTAGTTTTACCACCTTTTTTAAATTTTTCTATTTCAGCAACTTTTAAAATATCTAACATTTTATTAAAAGTGAATTTTTTTATTCCTGTTAATCTTAACCATTCTCTATCATTAAGAGTATTAAATTTATTATTGTTCATATTTTTATGTCCTCATAAATTATATTTTATAATAATATTTTAATAAAAAAGGGTATCGCAAGAAGTCTATTATTATTTGCAATTGATACTAAATTACTTTTAAATCTTCTAATTTCATTTTCATCTGAAAACTTACTTTTTATTCAATCAGTTGCTACATCTGTTCTTAAAAAATCAACAATATTTGTCATATTATTTTCCTCCTTTATTTATTTTAAAATTAATACCTTTAATACCAATTAATTTAGTATCTGTATTTGTATCTCATTGTGCTTTAATTGTGTTTTTAAATAACTTCTCATCAACAATTAAATATTTAATTAATTGCTTTAATTCATATTGATTAGCATTTTCTAAAAAATCATTATTAATTCCAATTACTTCAATATCTTTAATTAATAATTTTTCTTTAATTATATTAATACCAACTTTTTTAAGTTGTTTTGGATCAAGTGATTTATCAATTTGCTCAATTTTTTCCATGACGCGAACTTGTTCATCTTGAATTTAATCTATATCAAGACCCATATCTTCACTTAAATCATTAGCTTCTTCAATTAACACTTGTTTTTTTAATTCTTCTTCTTTAAATAATTGATCTTGCTTTATAAAACGAGCTTGTGTCATATTATTTTTAATTTCAATTTTATGATTTTGTAAATAATTTTCAAATGTAATAGTATTAGTACGAATTCGATTTAATTCATCTTTAAAATTTTTAATTAATTGTAATGGCTC
The DNA here is from genome assembly GCF_009866525.1 of Spiroplasma poulsonii. Taxonomy (GTDB): domain Bacteria; phylum Bacillota_I; class Bacilli_A; order Mycoplasmatales; family Mycoplasmataceae; genus Spiroplasma; species Spiroplasma poulsonii. The sequence continues at coordinate 1,837,843 of NZ_CM020866.1, read as the reverse complement.
ACGAAATAATATATCAACTTTATCCATTGCAGCTGGCATATCTTTTAAATGAATATTTTCATATTGACTAGTATTTCAAAGATTACGATGTCGCATAATAAAATCTGCAAACTCCTCTCCATTTTCATCAATTCATTTTTTAATAGGTAATGCTAACATTGATAAGTTTTTAAAATCTGCTCCCGTTATTGAAAATGGGTATATTACATTTTTAATAGTATTTTTAACAATATCACTCATAATTATTCCTCTTTAACAATTTTCAATCGTAATAAATTTTTAATTCACTTGTTTTTGAAAAATTAAAATATAATTCTGATAATGTTAATATGTCAATAGAATTATCTTTTCAATAACACTTATATTTTTTATCTTTTCCTTTATTTCAATTTACACTAATAAATGTTAATCAAGCATTTTTTATATTCATTATTTCATTCTTCCTTTACTATCTAATTCCATTTTGAATTTACATCCATTTTTTGGTCTTTTTTTTCTATTGGTTTGATATGCAGATGTAATTCATAACAATATTTACAAAGACAGTGTTTTTCTAATTCCATAATTTCTTTATCTTTTTCTTCAAGTTTTTCTTTACATTCATACGAGACTTTTTGAACAATATCAGCATATATTTTTATTGATTCTTCGTGTGCTTGTAAAATATTATTTAATAAATGATAATAATTAATTTCTTGGTTAAATCAACCAGTTTCTTCATCTATATTTTCTTCTATTAATTCTTTAACTGTTTTATTCATTATCTTCTTCCTTACTTGGAATGGCAAGGGTTTTTTGGAAAAATTTTATGTAGAGTAAAGATTTTTATATTAGACTTCTTGCATTACTTGTTAAAAAATTGCAAATATTTGTAAAAAAGATACTAATAGAAAAATATAATTTTAATTAATTATGTTTTTTATTTAAAAATTTAATATTTTTCCACAACGAAAAATTAATTTATTATTTAAATTATTTAATTTTAAATAAATATTTTATGTTAAATATAATAATTGTAAATTATAAATTGAGGCAATTAAATTAAATCTTAAACCAAATCTTTTTCTTCGATTACGATATTTTTCTGTAATAATTTTAAATTTTTTAAGAATAGCAAAAATATTTTCAATAATAATTCTCATTTTTGAAACTAGTCTATTATATTGCTTTTGTTCTTTGTTTAAAGGATTTTTCTTTGTTTTCTTTGTAGGTATTAGAACATTATTGTGATTTTTTTGTATTCCTTGATAACCACTATCAACTATTAATTTGGTATTTTTTAAAATTGGGATTTTTGATTCTTTAAATAAAGCATAATCATGTTTTTTTCCGAGCGAAAAACTTGTTGCAATAATTTTTTTGGTTTCTTGTTCGATAATTACTTGTGTTTTGATCGTGTGTTTTTTCTTTTTACCAGAATAAGATTGTTTTTGTCTTTTTTTGGGCGTTGGATTGGAGTTTCGGTAGCATCAATAATAATAGTTTTATCATTAAAATAATCATTTATTAGTGCTTTTTTACCAGCAAGTTGTTGAAAATCAGAGTTTTTAATTAAAATATCTTCAATTCACTTAATATTACGATAACAATTAGCCTCACTAATATCAAAACTTTTACCAAGATGAAAATAAGTCTGATATTCTCGTCAATATAATAAAGTCATCAATAATCTATTTTCTAATGATAATTTATTAGTTTTACCACCTTTTTTAAATTTTTCTATTTCAACAACTTTTAAAATATCTAACATTTTATTAAAAGTGGATTTTTTTATTCCTGTTAATCTTAACCATTCTCTATTATTAAGAGTATTAAATTTATTATTGTTCATATTTTTATGTCCTCATAAATTATATTTTATAATAATATTTTAATAAAAAGGGGTATCGCAAGAAGTCTATTCAATTGGTGTTAAATAATTTAATTTGCTGTGAATTCGTACATTATTGTATCAATTAACATAGTCAAATAATTCTAATTTAAATTGTTCAATATTTTTAAATTTTCTGTTTTTAATTAATTCTGTTTTTAAAATTTTATAGGTTGATTCAGAAACAGCATTATCATAAGGACAGCCTGGTTTACTATAAGATTTTGCAACATTGTTTTTAGCTAAAAGATTGTAAATGATATTGTTATTAAATTCGCTGCCTTGATCAGTATGAAATATTTTAATATTATCTAAAGAAAAACTAAGCTTTTTAAAAGTATTTTCAACTAATTTGGCATCTTTATGAGAACTAACATCATAACCAATAACTTCACGATTAAATAAATCAATTAGAAAGCACACATAATATCATTTGCTATTGATAGCAACTTGTGTTAAATCACTGACAACAACTTCATGTAGTTTATAATTATTAAATTCTTGATTTAACAAATTATGATATTTGTATATAGCGTTTTTGTTACTTTGATGTTTATATTTAAGTTTTGTATAATTGGAAATTAAGTTATATCTTTGCATTATTTTACTAATTTTTATTCGTGATAATAAAATATTTTGTTGTGCTAACATAACTTTAATTTTTCTTGTGCCATAATTTTTACGACTTTTTAAGAAAATAATGATAACAGCATTATCAATAGTATGGTTTGATTTAGGATTATTTGATTTCAATTGATAATAAAACTTTGATCTAGGAACTTTTAGTGTTTTGCATAAATTAGTAATTGCATATTTTTCTTTGTTGTTTTTAATAATTACTATTTTTTGCCTATTATCAGTGTGGCTTGCTTTAAAATATCATTTTCCATTCGTAATTGTTTAATTTCTTTTCTTAGATGAATTAGTTCATTTTCTTCTGGGCTTCGATTATCTTTTGCTTTAAATGAACCAGAATTATTGAATTCATGAATTCATTTTCAAACTGTTGATTTACCGACCTGATAGTCACTGGACAATTGTTTTGCTGTTTTACCTGTTTTATAAAGACTAACAATTTGTTGTTTAAATTCATCGGTATAATGATTCTTTGCCATAATTACACCTCCATTTATTAATTTAATTATAATCCTTACTCCACATTATTGTTGTCCAATTTATCTTAACCCATCCATACTATTTAATTTCTCATATTTTGAATTGTCTTTTAATTTAATAGTTATATTTTTATCTCCTGTTATAAGATTCATTTTATTAACAATATAATCAAAATCTTCTTTATATAATTGTTTATCTTCATAATTATTTAATAAATGATGTAATCTTTTAATATCATCTATTTTTAATTTATTAAGTTCATATAAATTTTCAATTATTTTATTTTTTTCAATAATTTCTTTTTCTAATTTTTTAATTTTATCTTCTAAATGCATTTTATTAATTGTTTTAATTTCTATATTTGACATATTATTAATATCTTTCATTGTCATTTTGTTCATCCTCTTTACTTTCTAATTTCTCATATTTTAAATTATATGAATAATAATTCTTCTAATTTATTTCTTATAGCAGGTGTATTTGATAATGTTGTATTTCAATTTATATATAAGCAATTTGCACATCTTACATTAATATTTCCGGTAATATCACACATACTAACTATCTTAGTTAAATGTTTACACCCTGCATTGTGTTGTGTTTCATCCATTATTCTTGCTCCTTTTTATTTTTTAATTTGTCATAATCTGAATTTTCTTTTAAAACTCATATTTCTACATAATTTTTATAACTACCACTTATATCATGATAACCCACAGCAACATTATTTAGTTCAAAATCTTCTTTAAATAATTGTTTTTGTTGTAATTCATAATTATTAGATACAAGTTCCTCTCATTTATTTTCTAAATTTTTAATAGACTTCTTGCGATACCCTTTTTTATTAAAAATATTATTATAAAATATAATTTATGAGGACATAAAAATATGAACAATAATAAATTTAATACTCTTAATGATAGAGAATGGTTAAGATTAACAGGAATAAAAAAATCCACTTTTAATAAAATGTTAGATATTTTAAAAGTTGCTGAAATAGAAAAATTTAAAAAAGGTGGTAAAACTAATAAATTATCATTAGAAAATAGATTATTGATGACTTTATTATATTGACGAGAATATCAGACTTATTTTCATCTTGGTAAAAGTTTTGATATTAGTGAGGCTAATTGTTATCGTAATATTAAGTGAATTGAAGATATTTTAATTAAAAACTCTGATTTTCAACAACTTGCTGGTAAAAAAGCACTAATAAATGATTATTTTAATGATAAAACTATTATTATTGATGCTACCGAAACTCCAATCCAACGCCCAAAAAAAGACAAAAACAATCTTATTCTGGTAAAAAGAAAAAACACACGATCAAAACACAAGTAATTATCGAACAAGAAACCAAAAAAATTATTGCAACAAGTTTTTCGCTCGGAAAAAAACATGATTATGCTTTATTTAAAGAATCAAAAATCCCAATTTTAAAAAATACCAAATTAATAGTTGATAGTGGTTATCAAGGAATACAAAAAAATCACAATAATGTTCTAATACCTACAAAGAAAACAAAGAAAAACCCTTTAAACAAAGAACAAAAGCAATATAATAGACTAGTTTCAAAAATGAGAATTATTATTGAAAATATTTTTGCTATTCTTAAAAAATTTAAAATTATTACAGAAAAATATCGTAATCGAAGAAAAAGATTTGGTTTAAGATTTAATTTAATTGCCTCAATTTATAATTTACAATTATTATATTTAACATAAAATATTTATTTAAAATTAAATAATTTAAATAATAAATTAATTTTTCGTTGTGGAAAAATATTAAATTTTTAAATAAAAAACATAATTAATTAAAATTATATTTTTCTATTAGTATCTTTTTTACAAATATTTGCAATTTTTTAACAAGTAATGCAAGAAGTCTAATTAATTTATCTTTTTTAACAATTTCGTTTTCATGTGGTTGTATAATATCATCTAAATTAACATCATATATTTCTTTAACTGTTTTATTCATGTTTTATTTCCTCCAAATTCATATCCATAATTAAATTATCAATATACTCATAAGCACTATCTTCTGAATAACATTCTTCTAATGCTAAATTAAATAAATCTTCCTCTGTATAAAGTTTGCCTTCTTCATCTTTTCACATATTATTCATATCCTTGTCATTTAATATTTTCATTTTCTAAATCAATAATAGTTGTTCTAAAAGAAGAGTTTTCTTCCGCTGTAATTTTTGCTTCTTCTAATGTATAAAAAAATAAAGTATTTGTTGTATATTTAGTATTAATTACTAATAAGTATCTTTTATTCATAATTTATCACCTCGTAATCTGCTTCTTCATCTTCTAAATAATCACTAATTAAACCTTTAACTTCATTAATTTGATATCTTTTCAAATTCAAGTCAAAATTTATTGGCAACAAAACATTGCCCATCCATCGTTCTTCATTACCAAATTTAAGATATAAATTTAATTCTCAATTTTCATTATCACTATCAATTTGTGCATAAATAATATCTTTATTACTAATTTTTAATGCTTTATTATTAATTCATTTTTCATTTAAGTAATCACTAATACAATATGACATTTTTAATTCCTCCTAATTCTGTTTACCTAATGCTCAATGTTCATCAGTCATATCTTCAAATGATACTGAATAACTTTTAAGCATTAATTGATTTAATTTATTAATTAATTTTTTATTTAACTTTTTCATTTTTATTTAATTCCTTACTATTTTCTATTCTTGCTCTTTCATTAGCACGCTCAATTTTTTTCTTATGTAATTGCTTTTTACTTAAAAACTTTCAAGGTTTTTTATTTAATTTGTTCATAAATACCTCCGTTTGTTTAATAATAGACAGTTGTTTTTTTCTTTTGGCACCAGAGAGTTTTCTCTCTCTTCTTCCGCACCATTTCAGGTCAAAGCGTTCAGTTTTTAAAATAAATTTACTTGCATCTTGAAGAGCCTAATGCTATACGCAAATTTATTTATAAAGTCACTATCTCTATTTTTTATTGTCGTTCGATATTAACCTTGGACTTATCACGACTATCGTTTAGTTCTAATGAACCAACGCCGATTTACATTTTTCCTCATACACTATTTCAGTACTTGCCTCGGATGGCTGTGAGAATGAGTTTAAACTCATGTTCTTATGGAAGCACTTAGTTATTAAAATAACCGTCCCACTCTGCATTAAGTTGTTTTATAAAATCAAAGTTTTAAAAAACCAGTTTCATAATCAAACATAATTTTTGAATTTTCTAAGCGTTTATAAAATCGCTTTTGGTTTTTATCTTTTACTTTATTCAATAAATTTCTATGTTTTTCACAAGTTCATAAAACTTTATTTGATACAAATTCTTCGGTAATGAATGATATTGATTTATAGCAATCATTAACATCACATATTTTTTGTTGTTTAATTATCATTACCTCCTTTTAGGAGTTGTTTTATTTCAAATAAAAAAACAACCCTAACAAGAGTTGTTTTTTGGAGTTTCATCGTACACGATGCCATATAAATAACTAAATTGTAAAATTAATTACAAAAATAAAAAAATTTTTATAAAACTTTTTTTATTTTAAATTATTAAATTTGTTTTAGTTTTAAAAATCATATAATTAAAATTACTCTTTTGCTTTTTCTACTAATTCAATTTCATGTTGTAATTCTTTACTCATTAACTCTTTAGTTAAATATTCAGCCGTTGTTGGTAACTCTAAATCAATCTTTGAGAAATAAGATATTTCAATAACTCCCGTTTCTAATATAAAGTCAAAAACATGACCACCAGTATCTTTTGTTGCACTAATAAAGTGTAAATGGAAACCATGCACCCCTAACGTATTTGCAAAAGCAGGTGTCCAAAAGCCAATAATATCACCTATTACATTTTTGCTTGCAACTACCGCTTGATGAGCAGTTGCTTGTAACAATGTTGGATATGGTTTTTCTTGACGTGAAACTGTTCGTGTTTTCATTTCTAAAAATGAACCATTAATTTTAATTCCATAAAATAAATTAGAACTTGGTAAATTTTCAAGAATAATTTTTTGAACTGTTTCATAATTACTTTGTTGTGAAATAACAATTTTTTTATGTTGTTCAAAAAAGCCACTGAAGCAAAAGGTGTTGTCATATCTAAATTAACTAAATTAACCTTTCCATCAGCTTTTAATTGATAAGAATGACCATCTAAAACAACTAATTCACCATCCAAATGATCGAAAGTTCCTAAACCAAAATCACCTTGTTTTAATAAAGTGTGAAAATCAAGCACCCCATCAAAGTTACCAGACGCTAGACTTGTAATTGTTGAAAATTGATAAATTGTCCCATATTTTTGACTCATAACTAATAAATCTCTTTCTCTAATAATGTTTTTCCTAATAAAATATTTTCACTATAATCAACTGGGATATCAACAACAACTGGTTTATTAGCAGCAAAAGCTCTTTGCAAGACATCTTCTAATTCGCTTGGATGATTAACTCGCATTCCAATTACTCCAAAACTTTCAGCATATTTAACAAAATCAACTGGTCCCAATTCAACTCCTGATGTTCGGTTGTATTTCATATTTTGTTGAAAAGCCACCATATCAAAAGTTCCATCAGTTAAAATTAAATGAATAATTGGTAAATTTAAACGTACCGCAGTTTCTAATTCCATTGCTGAAAATAGAAAACCACCATCTCCTGACATTGAAATTACTTTTTTGCCAGGACGAACTAATGCTGCTCCAATTGCTCATGGCAAAGCAACTCCTAATGTTTGCATTCCATTACTAAATAATAATGTTCGCGGTTCATATGAACGAAAATGACATGCCATTCATATATACAATGACCCAACATCAACAGTGACCGTCATATCATCACTAATTAATTTTCGAACAGTATGAATAATATGTAACGGATGTGTTAAATCTGATTTTTCACTATGCTTTAGATTTTGACCATCTTCTAATTTTAATTTTAAATTATCTAAAATTTTATTTTCGTTTGCCGCTAATGATAACTTATCAAACCCAGCAGCAAATTTTTGAAGCGTCTTAGCAATATCACCAACAAGTTCTAATGTTGGCTGATAGTAATTATCAATATCAGCAATCACTTCATCAATATGAATAATTTTACTATCTTTATTTTTATTTCATACTTTTGGATCATATTCAACTGGATCATAACCAATTGCAATAACTAAGTCAGCACAATCTAACAGGATATCTCCTGGTTGGTTTTTAAATAGTCCAACTCGACCATAAAAATGTTGTTCTAAGTCTCGTGAAATAACTCCCGCCGCTTGAAAAGTTTCAACAACTGGCAATTTTGTTTTTTCAACAATTTTACGAATTGCAGCTGTTGTAATTGCGTCAGAAGAACGCATTCCCAATAATAGAACTGGCAATTTAGCCTGCTTAATTTCAGCAATTAAACTAATAATTTTCTCATCATATGCTGAACCTAAAATCATAATTTGATGAAAGAACTAACGCCTCATGCTGAATATCTTCGGCATTGAAAATATCTTGGGGTAACGAGACAAAAGCAGCCCCTTTTCGTCCTGTTGTTGCTTCTCGAAAAGCATTCGCCAATGCTTCTGAAATATTATTTGGATGAACTACTTCTTTACTATACTTTGTAATTGGTTGAAACAAAGCAGCATTGTCCATTGCCTGGTGTGTTCTTTTTAGACTATCTTCGCGACCAACATTCCCGGCAATCGCAACAACGGGATCACCTTCAGAGTTAGCTGTCACCAAACCTGTTGCAAGATTTGAAGCCCCCGGCCCACTTATAACTAAAACAACTCCTGGCTCACCAGTAATTCTTCCAACTGCTGCCGCTATAAAAGCAGCATTTTGTTCATGCCTTGTTAAAATTAATTCCGGACCACGATCAACTAAAACATCAAAAACCTTATCAATTTTAGCTCCTGGAATCCCAAAAATATATTTGACATTTTGGTTGATTAAAGTATCAACCACAATATCAGCACCTGTTTTTTTATTTTTACTCATTTCTATCCCTCCTGAGTTCTATAGTAAATATAACACCAGTATCATTTAACAATGAAACCTCAGAAAAAACATTTCAGATTTGAAATGTTTTTTAAGCTTTACCTTTGCAACCAAATCATGCTGTTAATTCATCAAATGTTGTTTTGATTGCTTCATAACCTGGCTTCAATAATTTACGTGGATCAAACCCTTTCCCATTTTCTGGTTTATCTTTCCCCGCTTCAATATATTGTCTTGTTGCCGCAGCAAAGGCAATTTGTAATTCAGTATTAACATTAATCTTGCTAATTCCTAATGAAATCGCTTTTTTAACTTGTTCTTGCGGAATACCACTTCCACCATGTAAAACCATTCCAATTTTAGCAGCGGTTTGAATATCTTCTAATGCTTGAAAATTTAATCCTGGCCATCCTGTTGGATAGGGTCCATGAATATTTCCAATTCCTGCTGCTAAGAAATCAATCCCTGTTGCAACCATTTCAGACGCTTCTTTTGGATCACCGATTTCACCAGTACCAACAACACCGTCTTCTTCACCACCAATTGTTCCAATTTCAGCTTCAACTGAAACGGCATTTGGTTTGGCATAAGCTACCACTTCTTTTGTATTTATCACATTTTCAGCAAACGGATGATGACTACCATCATACATTACTGAAGAAAATCCAGCATCAATTGCCTTTTTACAACTTTCTACTGATTGACCATGATCTAAATGTAATGCTACTGGAACCGTAATTTCCAATGAATCTAATAACGCATTAACCATTGCAACAACTAAGTTATAACCTCCCATATATTTAATTGCTCCTTCTGAAGCACCTAAAATAATTGGTGTATTTGTTGCTTGTGCCACTTCTAATAATGCTTTGGTTCATTCTAGATTATTAATGTTAAAATGACCAACCGCATATTTATTCTGGTGTGCTTTTTTAATCATTTCACTAGCATTAACTAGTTTTTTATGATATTTTTGTTCCATAATTTTTTCCCTTCTAAATATAAAATCTCACGTTATTATTATAAACTTTTTATTATAAAAAATCGTAACAAAACAAAGCATTTTCTTAATTTTATCCAATTTACCAAAACTTACCAAAAAAAGTAGAAAAAAGTAATGATTTTTAAAAATTTTACTCACTTTGCAAAATCCTATGTTATTATGAAATTACTATATGGCAATATATAGTAAACAAACAGAACTTATCATTACCTGATGGATGGGCCTCCTAAGAGGTAATACCCAAAGATAGGTATCCGTTAGTAAATAGTTTTTTCTAAAGGGCACTCCTTATCAAAGGAGTGCCCTTTTTTTATTTTAATTTTTGACAATAATTGCAATAGTAGGTTCCGCGTCCATTAACAAAAATTTTATCAACTTCGTTTTGACAATTAACACATTTCATTTTATTTCGCCCATGAACTTTTAACTGCTGAACAAATTTTCCATCCATTCCTGGTTCAGGATGATAAGTTGCAATTGTTGTTCCACCTTCATTAATTGCTTGTTGAAGAACAACTTTTGTATTATCAATAATATTTTGATAATCTTGATCAGTTAAGTTTTTTGTCTTTTCACCAGGATGAATTTTGGATGCAAATAAAACTTCGTTTGCATAAATATTTCCAATTCCAACAATGACATTTTGTTCTAATAATGTTGTCTTAATTGGTTGTGATTTATTTTTCCAAGCATTTTTTAAATATGAAACAGTAATTCTTTCATCAAATGGTTCATATCCCAATTTATTTAATGGGGCTTGTTCTAAATAAGTTCTTTTATCATATAGATGCATTGTCCCAAATTTTCTGGTATCGTGGTAACGCAATTGAAATTGATGATCAAGTTCAAATAAAACCATAATATGTTGTCATTTTCCCGGTTCATCTTTTTTTGTAAAAAAATATTTTCCTTCCATTCGTAAGTGACTAATTAAAACATAATCATCTAAAATAAAAAGTAAATGTTTTCCCATTCGATCAATTTGATTAATCTTTTGGCCAACAACTTCTTTAATAAAAATTTTTGAATCAGTTGGAGCTTTTATTATTTTATTTCAAAAAATTTGACAATCAGTAATTGTTTTTCCTACGACATATTTTGTTAAAATTCGACGGACCGTTTCTACTTCTGGTAATTCTGGCATATTCTTCCTTCTTTCTTATTAATAATTTAATTTTATTTTTATATACTATAAAAATCAAGATATTAGTTTAAGAACATTTTGAAACCTGCAAATAATTTACAAGTCTTTAAATTAATATGCAAATAATTTGATACAAATGGTTGCTAATGGTATTTTAAATGTTTTTCGCATAATATAAATATATGGTCCACAGAAAACATTTAAAATATTAAGAATTATAAGAAGGAATTATAAATATGAAAAAAATGATTATGTTTTTTTAAAAGGAATCCTAACTAACTGTCATCCCACAGTACAAGGTAACCCCCATTTTGATTTAGAAATTACTGATAAAAATAACTGAACATATACTGTAAACATTAATGTTCGTTCACGAATTAAACCACATGATGTTTTATATTTTATTAAACAAAATTATCAAAATGATATTGTTGATCGCTGTTTTAGTTTAGATGATACCGTTCATTCCAATTTAACAACAGGAGACGATGGATACTGCTTAGATTATTTAAAAGGTAAGTTATTTGACCATAATTTTGTTAATGTCTTACCATACGTTGGAGAAAAAGAGACAAGTGCATTAGAAACGTTATTTAGTCAGATGATCTCACCAACTTTAAATAATTCAAAATATAGAATTGGGATTTGAGGAATGAGTTATGGTGACCCAATTGATGGTGTTCACAATGTTCATATGAATCAAGGAAATGAACACAAATTTGCAAAAGAAAATGGAACATGACAAGACGGAGCATTTGCCATATACAATACTGAAACAGAAACTGTTGAAAATATTATCTTTATTATGTTCCAATCACAATGTACAACAACAGATGATGCTGGAAATTGTTTAAATAATTAATAAAAGACATTATAAAATAATCCAATGTTTTTTAACTATAAATATATCAAAAAACAAAAACTAATTTATTTAAAATGTATATTATACTATACATTAATTTAAGAACATTAAGATATAATAAAATTAAGAATTAGGAGGGATAGTTCTGCCAGAATGAGGAATCATTGTCTTAGTTATTAGTGTTATTATCATCTTTGCAATTGCTATTTATGTTCCAATTATGTATCGAATTAGAAGTGCAAAATTTAAAAAAGAACGAACATTTGATCGTCGAATAACTGTTGATAAGCTTAACGATAACCATCGCCACTTACTATTAGAAAAATCACTTAATCGTCCTTTTTACAATAAATATTTTACTAATTTAATAAACGAATACGAAGTTAAACCATTAAAAACAAAGATTGTTTTTAATTTAGATCTTTTTGAAAGCGATTATGCAAACATTATTGAAATGTTAGTTAAAGCAAGTGATAAGAAATATCAACCACTAATTAGTTATTTAATTGATAATGACTTAAACTTGTTAATAACAAATATTTTTTCAGAAGTTGCCAATCACTTTATTATTCCTAATTTGGAAGCTTTAAATGAACAATAAGAAATTATAAATTATGTTTCGGATGAATATTGTGCCCAATGAATTTTAGATTACCGCCAACAAACAATTAATTTTATTTGTAATACTTATTTGCCGCTTGTTTATCAAAATATTCTTGAATTAATTAAAACTACCGATGCTACAAAATATACTGATGAAATTGAAACAATTATTTCAACAAAATATCAAACAATAATTTTTAATAGTTTAGAAAAGAAATTTGTTAGTTTAGCAAACGAAATGATTACAAAGTTTGAAAAAATTGATAATAGCATTGATAATGAACAAGCAAAAGCAGATTTATTAGCTGTTTCTCAAAAATTTAGAGTTAATCTTGAAAAAATATATAATCAAAATTTTAATATTAATAAAATTGAAAAAATGCTGGAAAAATAAAAAGTACATTAAAAATACTAATTAATAATTAGTATTTTTAATTTTTATGCAAAAACAATATCTTAAAACCATTTTTTAAATACAATATTCAGAAAGGAGTCGCTTATTATGCAACAATATTATTTAATTTTAGAACAAAACAAAATCATTGAAACTGAACGTTTAATTCTGCGTCCAATTACCCCCCGCAGATGCCAGTAGCATCTTTGAATATAGCAAAGATATTGAGAACATAAAGTTTCTAGAATGAGCTCCCCACCAGAATATTATGGAAACAAGAAAAATAATTGCACAACTCTTTTTGATCCAACCACTAGGAAAATGAGCTTTAGAGTTAAAAGACACCCACCAAATGATTGGAATTATTGATTTACGGTTAGATTCAATGATGCCAAATGCAAAAATGGGCTATATTGTTAATAAAAAATATTGAGGAAACAATTATATTGTTGAAGCAGGGAAAGCAGTTATTAACCTAGCTTTTGAAAAAATGAAGTTAAAATAGACTTCTTGCGATACCCTTTTTTATTAAAATATTATTATAAAATATAATTTATGAGGACATAAAAATATGAACAATAATAAATTTAATACTCTTAATGATAGAGAATGGTTAAGATTAACAGGAATAAAAAAATCCACTTTTAATAAAATGTTAGATATTTTAAAAGTTGCTGAAATAGAAAAATTTAAAAAAGGCGGTAAAACTAATAAATTATCATTAGAAAATAGATTATTGATGACTTTATTATATTGACGAGAATATCAGACTTATTTTCATCTTGGTAAAAGTTTTGATATTAGTGAGGCTAATTGTTATCGTAATATTAAGTGAATTGAAGATATTTTAATTAAAAACTCTGATTTTCAACAACTTGCTGGTAAAAAAGCACTAATAAATGATTATTTTAATGATAAAACTATTATTATTGATGCTACCGAAACTCCAATCCAACGCCCAAAAAAAGACAAAAACAATCTTATTCTGGTAAAAAGAAAAAACACACGATCAAAACACAAGTAATTATCGAACAAGAAACCCAAAAAATTATTGCAACAAGTTTTTCGCTCGGAAAAAAACATGATTATGCTTTATTTAAAGAATCAAAAATCCCAATTTTAAAAAATACCAAATTAATAGTTGATAGTGGTTATCAAGGAATACAAAAAAATCACAATAATGTTCTAATACCTACAAAGAAAACAAAGAAAAACCCTTTAAACAAAGAACAAAAGCAATATAATAGACTAGTTTCAAAAATGAGAATTATTATTGAAAATATTTTTGCTATTCTTAAAAAATTTAAAATTATTACAGAAAAATATCGTAATCGAAGAAAAAGATTTGGTTTAAGATTTAATTTAATTGCCTCAATTTATAATTTACAATTATTATATTTAACATAAAATATTTATTTAAAATTAAATAATTTAAATAATAAATTAATTTTTCGTTGTGGAAAAATATTAAATTTTTAAATAAAAAACATAATTAATTAAAATTATATTTTTCTATTAGTATCTTTTTTACAAATATTTGCAATTTTTTAACAAGTAATGCAAGAAGTCTAATGAATTTTTGCTGAATGTGATATTGAAAACACCAATTCAGAACAAGCAATAATTAAAATGGGAATTGAATACTTAGGAATCTTACCGTGTCAAATTACAACAAATTATGGTCAAAATCGAAATCATAAAAATTACGGCATAAAAAATGCTGATATAATTTAATTTTATTTTAAATCATATCAACTTAAACCCGCTTTCATATCAACTAATAGTTTAACATCTAACGCTGTTGAATCTTCCATTAAAGTTTTAACAATTGATTTAACTTGCGCTAATTCATTTTGTGGAATTTCAAAAATTAGTTCATCATGAATTTGAGCAATTATTTTTGCTTTTAAATTTAATTTTAGAAATTCTTGATCAATATTTTTTAAAGCAATTTTAATGATATCGGCCGCACTACCTTGAATTGGCATATTCATAGCAATTCGTTTCCCAAATTCTCGCTGAATATAGTTACGATCATTGATTTCAGGAACATATCGTTTTCGATTAAAAATAGTTGTAACATAACCATTTTGTTTGCAAAATTCAACTTGACTATCAATAAAAGCTTTAATTGTGGGAAATTGCTGATAATAATTATTAATAATTTCTTTTGCTTTATAAACAGGAATATTTAAATCAGTTGCCAATCCAAATTCACTAATTCCATAAATAATTCCAAAGTTAACAGCTTTAGCACTACGGCGAATATTAGGCGTGATTTCTACTTTTGATAAATTAAAAATTTTCATTGCCGTATTAGTATGAATATCTTCATTATTATTAAATGCCCTAATTAAATCGGAATCTTTTGACATATGAGCTAGAATTCTTAATTCAATTTGTGAATAGTCACTTGATAATAAAATATTATCTGTTGTTGAAACAACAAAAATTTTTCGAACTTCTTTTTGAACTTCATCACGAATACTAATATTTTGCATATTTGGTTCAACCGATGAAAGCCGTCCGGTATTTGTTAACGTTTGTTTATAAATAGTATGGACTTTGCCATCATTAAAAATATACTTTTCCATTCCCTTTAGATACGTTGAATATAATTTTTGATACTTACGATAATCTAAAATCTTAGGAATAATTTGATGAGTATCCTTTATTTCCTCTAAAACTTCTTGGGCTGTTGAACCTTTTTTTCGATCAGGTAAAGAAAAATCACAATATAATAATTCTGATACTTGTTTTGGTGAATTGGGATTAATCTCTTTTTGAGCAATGGCATTAATTTCATTATTTAATTCTTGCACAATTTTTTCAATTCGTAATGTTTGAGTTGTTAACTCATGTTGGTCAACCTTTACACCATTAATTTCCATTCGTGCTAGTGCAAAAGCCGTTGGTAGCTCAATATTGTAATATAAATCATATTGTTGATTAGCCTTTAATAATTCAATAATCTTTGGCTGCAACTTATTAATATAAAATGCTTTTTGTCCAATAAACTGACTTAATTTAACAATATCAATTGGAATTTGTTTTTTAACCCCTTTCCCATAAAATAAATCATCGGTTAAAATTTGTTTTTTTTCAAATAAATTAATATACGTATCAAGAGTATTTTTTGCGTTAGAATTATAAACATATCCCGCCAACATCATATCATAACTAATATTTTGCACAGTAATATTATCACGCGCTAAAGCTACAATTAAACTTTTGGCATGATAAGTTATCTTTTGATAATTTTGGTTGTATAAAAACTGATGTCATAATTTATCATATTTAGCATGAATATAATCAAAATAAAAAATTCCTTTGGAATTAACGATCCCAAAACCAATAATTTCTGAAATGTGATAATTTTCATCAAATAGTTCTAAATAAACAGTAGTGTTGTCTTCATTATATTCTTCTTTTCATTCCTCAATAATTTCAACTTTTAACTCTGAATTTTGTAAATCATCTTTGTTATTAAATAATTTTGTAATAAAAGAATTCATATTATATTTTAAATAAAATTGCATTAAAACATCATAGTTCGGTTGAAATGGCGTAAACGCAAATTGCTTTAAATTAATATCACAAAAAATTGTGGCAACTTTTTTACACAATAATGCATCCCCTTTACTATTTAATAATTTTTGCTGTAATGCCCCTTTGATTTGATCAAGATTATCATATAAGTTTTCAATTGAATGATATTCTTGAATCAATTTTATTGCTGTTTTTTCACCAACACCACGAACTCCTTTCAAGTTATCAGAAGGATCGCCCATTAATCCTTTTAAATCAGGAACTTGTAATGGTTCAACCCCTCATTTTTCTTCTAAAGCCGTCTTATCAATAACATCGGCTGTATCACCTTGACGCGGGACCAAAATATTTGTTTTATCACTTATTAATTGATACAAATCTTTATCACTTGAAAAAATATCAACATAAAAGTTCTCTTTTTCTGCTTGTTGCGCCAAACATCCTAATAGATCATCCGCCTCATACCCCTCTTGTTCTAAATATGGGATTTGATAACTATCTAAAAATTCTTTTACAATTGGAAATTGTACGATTATTTCTTCTGGTGTCTTACTGCGTCCATCCTTATAATCAGTTAACAAATCATGACGAAAATTTTTTTTTCCTTTATCAAAAGCAACAACAACGCTATAATAATTATTTGATTTTAAAATTTTATTTAACATATTAGCAAAAGCATAAACAGCATTAGTTGGAGTTCCATCTAAACTTTTTAACATTTCACCATTATAAGCTGTAGCATAAAATGCTCTAAAAAGTAACGCATTCCCGTCAATTAACAATACTTTATTCATTTTATAATCTCCTCATTTATGTTAAATTATAGCCTAAATTAACTTTAAAATATACTTTAAAATTAATTTATCATGTGGAAACCACAGACATTTAAGAATTTAGTTCATACCGTTAATAAAATTATAACATTAAAATAAAAAACTGCCATTAATTTTTGGCAGTTATAAATTAAATTAGAATGATAATACCATATTTGGGCCAGCAATAGTACAATGGCCACTTTCAAGTACATCCATTCCAATTATTGCGTCAAATCCTTGGCTGGAAATATGTTCATTTCCGTGAACCATTGTAATCTTAGTTACAAATGAACTTGAGAATACTCGAGATTTTAATCCCTCAGGTGTTGATACTATTCCTTTTTGAAGGTCAGTTGGTAAATGTAAAGCAACCATATATGTATAAAATTCATCTTCTGAATTAGAACCAGTAGAAACTTTCATTTTTCCTCTTGACTCAAGTTTTAATTTTTCAACAATTTTAGTTGATATAACAGAATTTGTTGCACCAGTACCAGTATCTATTAGACTTCTTGCATTACTTGTTAAAAAATTGCAAATATTTGTAAAAAAGATACTAATAGAAAAATATAATTTTAATTAATTATGTTTTTTATTTAAAAATTTAATATTTTTCCACAACGAAAAATTAATTTATTATTTAAATTATTTAATTTTAAATAAATATTTTATGTTAAATATAATAATTGTAAATTATAAATTGAGGCAATTAAATTAAATCTTAAACCAAATCTTTTTCTTCGATTACGATATTTTTCTGTAATAATTTTAAATTTTTTAAGAATAGCAAAAATATTTTCAATAATAATTCTCATTTTTGAAACTAGTCTATTATATTGCTTTTGTTCTTTGTTTAAAGGGTTTTTCTTTGTAGGTATTAGAACATTATTGTGATTTTTTTGTATTCCTTGATAACCACTATCAACTATTAATTTGGTATTTTTTAAAATTGGGATTTTTGATTCTTTAAATAAAGCATAATCATGTTTTTTTCCGAGCGAAAAACTTGTTGCAATAATTTTTTTGGTTTCTTGTTCGATAATTACTTGTGTTTTGATCGTGTGTTTTTTCTTTTTACCAGAATAAGATTGTTTTTGTCTTTTTTTGGGCGTTGGATTGGAGTTTCGGTAGCATCAATAATAATAATTTTATCATTAAAATAATCATTTATTAGTGCTTTTTTACCAGCAAGTTGTTGAAAATCAGAGTTTTTAATTAAAATATCTTCAATTCACTTAATATTACGATAACAATTAGCCTCACTAATATCAAAACTTTTACCAAGATGAAAATAAGTCTGATATTCTCGTCAATATAATAAAGTCATCAATAATCTATTTTCTAATGATAATTTATTAGTTTTACCACCTTTTTTAAATTTTTCTATTTCAGCAACTTTTAAAATATCTAACATTTTATTAAAAGTGGATTTTTTTATTCCTGTTAATCTTAACCATTCTCTATCATTAAGAGTATTAAATTTATTATTGTTCATATTTTTATGTCCTCATAAATTATATTTTATAATAATATTTTAATAAAAAAGGGTATCGCAAGAAGTCTATTAAAGCTTTACAAGAAAAACCATCCTTTAAATTAATTTCTTTGTTGGAAACGGAAGTAACAACTAAATCAACTTCGAATCTTCTATTTTTAAGTGACGTTCAAATTTTAGGCATAAAAACTTAATCCCACAGATCCAAAATTATTCATTTTTGGATCTAAATCACTAATTTTTTGAACGATGAATTTTTTATCACTTAAATTTTCTAATGAATAAATATTAGCTTCATCATAATTAGAAAATTTTGCTACAAATTTTTTATCCGAAATTATAACAATATCCTCATTTTTTAAATTATATTTTTTAATTAATTCATTTTTATTATCATTAAATCATTTAAAATTTTCGTCAATATAATTCTTATTTTCACTTTTACTCATTTCACATCAACTCCTATTACATATTAATTATAACTTATTTTTTTAATTTTTAAATAATTTAAACCTAAAATAGCTAAAACAACATTCAGCTGCATTTATCATATCCAATTTATTTACACCAGTTTTTTCATCGCGAATATTAGTTTTCTCATTATTAATACAGTTAAATAATTCTTGATATAAATAACCATTCTTTTTTACTAATACTTCTTTGTCATTAAATGTTTTAAAAACATCTAAATTCTCACTAAAATAAATTTTTCCTTCGGCTAATAATCTTTTTCATTTATAATGTCGGTCTTGTACACTTCATCCTTTTGTTCCAGTAACTAAAATAGTAGAAAATCTTGTAATATCTAAATCCATATTTTTTCAATCATTATTTTAAAGTAGTGTTTTTCTAACAAAATGGCCAACTGTACGAGCATCATGCCCAATACGATAACTAAAGTCTTCCTTTAAGTTATGATAAATTTGTGATCAACTATTAATTTTATTAACCATACTATCAACTTTTTCAGTCATATCCTTAAATTCTGTACTTGATATTGATTGTTCTTCAAGAATATAAATTCCTTCAATAAATTCTTCCTTATCAAATTCAAATCCTATTAAAATTTGAGTGGCATCATCTTGCACTTTTATACTATCAGCATAATCTGCACCAATTTTAATTTTAGTAAATCAATATTTGTTCATGTCTTTTCAATAAAATTCTTTTGGATTAAAAAATTTGGCACCAGTAATTAAGTCTTTTTTGTAACTATAACGTTCAGGATTAAATTGACGCTCTCCCCCACGAAATAGTGAATCATATACTTCTGGTTTATTTTCATTTAATCAATTTCCTAAATCAAATACTCTTTGATTAAGATTTTTGTTATTTACTTTTGTAGTACCTCTGACAACTGTCACACCAATATCATTCATAAAAGTTTGATCATTAAAATATGATATATCATTATCATCTAGTTCTTTTTGGACTTCCTCTGTTAATGGAAAAATAGATTGGACGAATGTTTCATAAATAATATGATCAGCATTATGATTGTTAAAGCCAAAAATAATAATCTGTTCTTTTCGTAATTCCATTGTTACATCATCATCTGAATAACATAATTGTGGAACTACTTCTCTTGTAGTTGCAATATTTTTCCCACGTGAAATTTGAATTATCATATTGAATAATCGATACATGTATTCGTTTTCATCTAAAATTGTTGCATCTAGCGGAATTACCTCGTCTAAACCAAAAAAGGCATATTCCCCTATTGATGCATCTTGTCCTTCTCAAGTACTTCCGTTGTCAAAACCAACAACTTTAATTATTCTGCCATTCGGTCAAATATATTCAAATCTAGTGTCACTAACTTTTTTCTTTATTATTTTTTCTGAAATAGCTTCTTTGATTGTGACTTCATATTCTTCTAAATCATTAATAACTCTTGTCATTTTCTTATCGTAGTTATCTTTGGCTGATATGTAAGTATATCTTGCCAGTAGACAATTTCAATCTAAAAAATTGCATGTATAAAATAACGCTAATAAACAAATAAGATAAGATTTTCCAAACCCTTTTGCCCCAGTTAAAATTTTAAATATTGCTGATTTCGATATTGGCTCACAAAATTTAGCAATAAAAATTTTAGCTAATGCGTCAATGTTAAAATTACAGTTTTGTTCATCTCAATTTAAGTTAATTATTTCTTTTGTTTCCATGCCAATATAGATGCACTATTTTTCTTAAAAAGTCAATAAAATTACGCGCGAGCGCACTATGTTTTCAAAAAAAAATTTTTCTTGCGGCGAATTCTAAAAGTATGGAGTACTCTACAATTATTCAAATCTGTAAATCTTCATTCCATTCTGATTTACAGATATACATAATTCTCCACTATTTTTAAATTGGAGTCAAGGAAAATCTTTTTTTAGAAAACATGTGCGCGAACGCTCGTGGATTTTGGCAAATAAAAACCCTTATAATATAAGGGATATTAATGATCTAGATTGATCAGTGCTATCAAATAAACCAATTGCAAATTTAACTGTCTCATTATATTCATCAGTTAATTTAAACTCTCATAATTCATAACCCGAGATTGAACTAACTAATAATTCAGTGATATAAGATGGAGATTGTAACTTGAATTCGCCTTTGTTAGTAAGACTATCATTGTAAGAATCAAATTCAATTTTGCCACTACCATAGCTAGAGTATAATTGTTTGACTTCTTCATCTAAATTAGTAATTCGATGAACTAAGTATTTTGAATAGCTACCATTAGCTAACTGTTGATCTAAAGGCATTGTGGAAGGAATCGAACTAGTTTCTAACGAATTATTAATTTCCGGAAATGAAAAGTTATTATAGTCTAATTGATAAATATAGTTTTTTGAAATTATATCTTGGTTAAATTCAAAGCTATTTTCAGTAAAAATACCATAATTTGATTTTAATTTAACAACTATATCTTTATATTCATAATAGTCAGTTGCATCTGGACTTTCTAATGGATTAGTAACCTCAAAATAATATGGTAATAAAATTTTGTAATCGTCATTATCTCCTTTATTAATACAATAATTTGATTTTAAATTACTTGATAACATAGCTAATGCATTTTTAATTCGATTAACCATACTTTTATTTTCTAAAACTACTGTAGGATTTCTTTTTTTCATGCTATTCATAAATTTGTTACTACTGCATATCTATCTTGACCTTCAAATAAAGTTCTAATTTTATAAATTTTTTCACTATCTATTACTTCTACTCATTGATTATCATTTTTTATAAGTTTAACTGTATGTTCAAATTCTCTATCTTTTCAGTAACTGTATGTTAACATTGTTTTAAGTAACTCAAAAGCATCTGAAGAAGGAGTTGCACCATCGGGAATAATTTCAAGATTAATAATTGAATTCAATTTTGTTGTTTCTTGATATGGTACTAATCCATATGATGCAATTGATTGATATAAACTTTTAGCAGTACTATCAGAATTTTAAAAATCTGAATTAGGAAAAATTGTAACTTGATCTAAGTTTAATTCAAAAACTTTATTTCGACTAGTAAAAGGATTTTTTTGATAATAAGCTGTTCCAGTTCCACTATCAAAAGCCGGAACTTGATCATTTCCATCATAAACGGCATTAAATTTAATTCTTTTTGCTTTAGCAATTTGAATTGACGAGGGTGGTTGTGAACCACCAAGTTGTAAAAAATCTTGTAATGAAAACTCTTGATTGTATTTAATACCTTTTGAATCCAAAAAAGTGAAAATATCTTTTAAAGGGATAATTTGATTACCATTTCAAAAATCTGTCATCGAAATATTTGGTTCCAATTGCCATGGAAAAACTAATTTCGGAAAAAGGACTGTTCCATCTTTTGCAATCAAATTAGGAACTTTCCCCTGTTTATTTTTTAATTTTAAATTGCCAACATAACAACCATTGGGATACATAAAACTTAATTCAGTAATTTTATTAGTAAATGGCTTTGATAAAATTATTTTAATTAGCGATATTTTATAAGAACTCGTTAAATCCTTAATTTCACGAAAAATAAATGATGTTGAATCATTATTATTTTCAATATTAGGAATTTCCATTTCTTGATTTACAAATTTTTCAATGTTTTCAAAATTTTCAGTTGTAATCACTTCTTTTGTCAATAAATATAAGTAATCCGTATCAAATTGTTGTTCATCATTTTGAGTGGAAAAAACTAAACTAACTGTATTTTTTAAAATTGACTCAGAAGGATTAGTTGGATCTGCCAATTCATTTAAACTAAAGACATTATTTTGGGTTAAATATCCACGAATTTTTTGACCAAGTTCAATTTGTGTTGCACATATGGTTATTTTATTTGTTGAAGCTTTAATTCCATTTTTAATATTATTACCTGTTAATGAATAAAGCGGATAAATTCAATAATCTTTGACTTCATCTTCTGTATAAAATTGCGAATTATCTGCTTTTTCACGACGATTTAATTTTGCTTTAATACTTTCAACAAAATCATCGTTTAAATCATCAAATTGTTTATTTTCCATTATTAGTATCCTCCTGATTATTATTAATTGTTGGGGTATTTGTGATCATATTCATTGTTTGTAAAATATTTTTTTGGGTTGTTAAATCAATGTCTAAATCAACTGTTCAATCGCTAAAATCATAACCTTGTAATAAACTCCCTTCTTTTAAATTACATTCCTTTAGCATCATCAAAAATTTTTTTCCAAAATCTTGTAAAAAATTAACATATAACATTTTTTCGCGTTCAATAGCTGACGATACTAAAAATTGATTGGCTTGAATTTCAGCAGTTGTTTGTTGCGCAGATTTAATTTCATCAATATTTGGTATTCCTAAATCTGTTTTAATTTCATTTCAAATATCATTCCGTGTGTTACGCATTGTTTGCATTAAAGAGTTTGGTTGCCATATAACAACTGATTGGTTAAAAGGTAAAAAAACTTGGCCATCACCAACAATCGGTTTAATTCGAACCATTCCTTTTAATAACAAATAATTAATAAAATCATTATTATTTTTTTCTTCATTAGGATTATCTACTTGATCACTAGTAGTCATAATCCCTCCCTTTTCTCAATGAGGTAAAATAGCACTAATTTCTTCGTATTTTTCCATCATTTCTAACTTTGACTTAATTTTATGACAACGTGGTTTTTCATGTAAATCAACTGGCATTATTGCAACGGGCAAAAAACTTTGTGATAATGATTCAATTCGATCAAAACGATAATTTGCATAAGTTGCTGGCGATAATTCTTTTTTTGGTTTTTTAATTTCGCGGGTCTTTTGAATGTCCCAGACACTACGTGTAACACTAACTTTATTATTATTAACTGAATAAACTTCAGTTAAAGTATATAATGATAAACCATGAATAATATTATCTTGATAATTAACTGAAACCTCAAATATTTCACCATTTCGAGTATTTTTATAATTAACAAAGGCTGGTAAAATAATTGGTTCAGTAATAGCAATACGATTTTTATCAACACTTTCAGTTTGCAATTTATTAATAACTAAACTATAAATTCCATATCGTCCTGAGCGATATTTAGCCATTCATGATTTAAGCTCAAATTTACCCTTTTGTAAATATTTTAAAAATAAATCACGAACTGGTTTATTCTCTTGATTTTGGCCATTTTTAATTTTTCATTTAATTTCTTTGGTATCAAATAAATCAGCAAAATATTCATTAGACTTCTTGCATTACTTGTTAAAAAATTGCAAATATTTGTAAAAAAGATACTAATAGAAAAATATAATTTTAATTAATTATGTTTTTTATTTAAAAATTTAATATTTTTCCACAACGAAAAATTAATTTATTATTTAAATTATTTAATTTTAAATAAATATTTTATGTTAAATATAATAATTGTAAATTATAAATTGAGGCAATTAAATTAAATCTTAAACCAAATCTTTTTCTTCGATTACGATATTTTTCTGTAATAATTTTAAATTTTTTAAGAATAACAAAAATATTTTCAATAATAATTCTCATTTTTGAAACTAGTCTATTATATTGCTTTTGTTCTTTGTTTAAAGGGTTTTTCTTTGTTTTCTTTGTAGGTATTAGAACATTATTGTGATTTTTTTGTATTCCTTGATAACCACTATCAACTATTAATTTGGTATTTTTTAAAATTGGGATTTTTGATTCTTTAAATAAAGCATAATCATGTTTTTTTCCGAGCGAAAAACTTGTTGCAATAATTTTTTTGGTTTCTTGTTCGATAATTACTTGTGTTTTGATCGTGTGTTTTTTCTTTTTACCAGAATAAGATTGTTTTTGTCTTTTTTTGGGCGTTGGATTGGAGTTTCGGTAGCATCAATAATAATAGTTTTATCATTAAAATAATCATTTATTAGTGCTTTTTTACCAGCAAGTTGTTGAAAATCAGAGTTTTTAATTAAAATATCTTCAATTCACTTAATATTACGATAACAATTAGCCTCACTAATATCAAAACTTTTACCAAGATGAAAATAAGTCTGATATTCTCGTCAATATAATAAAGTCATCAATAATCTATTTTCTAATGATAATTTATTAGTTTTACCACCTTTTTTAAATTTTTCTATTTCAGCAACTTTTAAAATATCTAACATTTTATTAAAAGTGGATTTTTTTATTCCTGTTAATCTTAACCATTCTCTATCATTAAGAGTATTAAATTTATTATTGTTCATATTTTTATGTCCTCATAAATTATATTTTATAATAATATTTTAATAAAAAAGGGTATCGCAAGAAGTCTAATGTATTTTTTAAATCTAATACACCTTTATAACAACCACCATCATCTGTTAAAGGTGCAATTATTAAATCAGACAACATTAAAAAACTTAAAGATAATTCATTTATTGTTGGTGGGTAGTCAATCAACACATAATCATAACTATCAAAAGTTTTATCATTTTGCATATACAAAGTATCAGCTATTAAATGTTGGTCTTTTTCATTTGAATAATTTAAATTTAAAATAGCAGATACTTTGTTTAGTTGTTCTCCACCAACAATAATATCAATGTTTTTATATTTTGTTTCTTGTATAATTTGTGCTATTTTGATTAATTCTGGTTCTGTTAAAACAGACTTTATTGTTTTATTTTTATTATAAATATTATTAACTAAATTTAGTGTTAGGGTTGCTTGTGGGTCAAGGTCAATTAACAAGACCTTTGCCTCATCAAGTGCCAACTTGTAGGCAATATTTTTGCAAAGGGTTGTTTTTCCTGCCCCACACTTTTTGACTGCAAAATTAATCATCTTCATTATTACTATTCTCCAAATCTATATTAGACTTCTTGCGATACCCTTTTTTATTAAAATATTATTATAAAATATAATTTATGAGGACATAAAAATATGAACAATAATAAATTTAATACTCTTAATGATAGAGAATGGTTAAGATTAACAGGAATAAAAAAATCCACTTTTAATAAAATGTTAGATATTTTAAAAGTTGCTGAAATAGAAAAATTTAAAAAAGGTGGTAAAACTAATAAATTATCATTAGAAAATAGATTATTGATGACTTTATTATATTGACGAGAATATCAGACTTATTTTCATCTTGGTAAAAGTTTTGATATTAGTGGGGCTAATTGTTATCGTAATATTAAGTGAATTGAAGATATTTTAATTAAAAACTCTGATTTTCAACAACTTGCTGGTAAAAAAGCACTAATAAATGATTATTTTAATGATAAAACTATTATTATTGATGCTACCGAAACTCCAATCCAACGCCCAAAAAAAGACAAAAACAATCTTATTCTGGTAAAAAGAAAAAACACACGATCAAAACACAAGTAATTATCGAACAAGAAACCAAAAAAATTATTGCAACAAGTTTTTCGCTCGGAAAAAAACATGATTATGCTTTATTTAAAGAATCAAAAATCCCAATTTTAAAAAATACCAAATTAATAGTTGATAGTGGTTATCAAGGAATACAAAAAAATCACAATAATGTTCTAATACCTACAAAGAAAACAAAGAAAAACCCTTTAAACAAAGAACAAAAGCAATATAATAGACTAGTTTCAAAAATGAGAATTATTATTGAAAATATTTTTGCTATTCTTAAAAAATTTAAAATTATTACAGAAAAATATCGTAATCGAAGAAAAAGATTTGGTTTAAGATTTAATTTAATTGCCTCAATTTATAATTTACAATTATTATATTTAACATAAAATATTTATTTAAAATTAAATAATTTAAATAATAAATTAATTTTTCGTTGTGGAAAAATATTAAATTTTTAAATAAAAAACATAATTAATTAAAATTATATTTTTCTATTAGTATCTTTTTTACAAATATTTGCAATTTTTTAACAAGTAATGCAAGAAGTCTATTAAATTATTTGTTTGCAAAATAATTACATGACTCACACCCAGGAGTTATATAATAAGACTAATTAAATTTAGAAAGGTCTACTGGCTTAACTTCATCCTACTAACCGCCTTCCCAAAAAATATTTTCAGTGGCTTGTGGTGTTCGTCCATATCACAGTTGCTGGGACAACTCAAGATTTACACTTAATTCCCTAACTCTAAATAACTATATATTAAATTGTCTAAAAATATCATATCATATCATATTTTATTTATCTTGATAATAATTAATAACAAAAATTAAACTAAAAAAAGCAAAACTTCACCCAAAACTAATTAAACTTGGCAATCAAATATTATGTAACTCTGAAAAATATGTTAAATTTGGATATAAATTAGAATCTAAAATTCATTCTGGAACTGATCAAAAAAAGCACTACCCATAATTGATGACGAATAACTTGGTGTTAACAAATAACCAATAATATTTAAGATTTTATCACTACGAACAACTCCAATTGGGAAAAATAAGCCTGCTAAAAAAGCAAAAATTAAAAAAACAGAAATTGAGATTACTAAAATAACTTTTAAATCCTTCGAACAAAGCGCAATTAAAATTCCAATTAAAATCCCAATTTTAAAAAATACCAAATTAATAGTTGATAGTGGTTATCAAGGAATACAAAAAAATCACAATAATGTTCTAATACCTACAAAGAAAACAAAGAAAAACCCTTTAAACAAAGAACAAAAGCAATATAATAGACTAGTTTCAAAAATGAGAATTATTATTGAAAATATTTTTGCTATTCTTAAAAAATTTAAAATTATTACAGAAAAATATCGTAATCGAAGAAAAAGATTTGGTTTAAGATTTAATTTAATTGTCTCAATTTATAATTATTATATTTAACATAAAATATTTATTTAAAATTAAATAATTTAAATAATAAATTAATTTTTCGTTGTGGAAAAATATTAAATTTTTAAATAAAAAACATAATTAATTAAAATTATATTTTTCTATTAGTATCTTTTTTACAAATATTTGCAATTTTTTAACAAGTAATGCAAGAAGTCTATTATATCTTTCTGATAAAATTTCATTCATCAAAGTTGTTAATTGCCATTTCTTACTTTTTGCTTCTTTTCTAAATTCCTTAACCACTTGTGAATTGCATTTCATACGCGGCATAAAAGTAGAATTATCTAATTTTTTAAATTCTTTAACATCACTGAAACTTGATGTTTTATTTATTAAATTTTTAGTTATATTTGTTTTTTCTTTATCTATATTTGGCATAATTATTTTATTTCCTTTCTAAAATAATTATTTATACTTTAAATAGTAAATATAATTATTTTATACAAAATAATTATGATAATATTAATTATAAAATTTTATTACCATTTCCCGATGAAAATAACACTCAATGCACCACAGACGACGATTGCAAAACAAACAATTAAAAACCCTTATAAAATAAGGGTTTAAAATAGGGGGCTAGGCTAAATTATTTGATTTAAATTGCTCTAAATATTTTACAAGAATACTAATTTATATGATAAGATTATTTTATATCAAATATAACAACTTAGAAAAATATACTAATTATTTAATAAAAAATAATATTAAACATTCTGATACATTTATTAAGACTGAAAATGATTTAAGTAGTATTTGAGAGAACCCGTATTATTGGCGTCAGAAACAAGCATACGAAGAACTCATCAAGGAAATAAAATAAAGGGGGAATTAAAAAATGAAAAAAATTTTAAGCATATTAGGGACAGTTAGTTTAACTGTAACTGGAACAAGTAATATCATTGCTTGCCGTTCGGATGATAGAAATAATGATAAACAAGAAAAAGAAAACAATGATGATATAAAAACTTGAAATAAATTACAAGTTGAAGCAAAAAATATGTTTTTGAATGAACTAAAAAAAGAAGACATGGTTTATAAAATAAATGATAGTACATTATATGGTGAAGTTTCTAATACAAATCAATCAAAAAATGTTAATTTGACAGGAACAGAAAGTAATATTATTACACAAGTAATTGAAAATAAATTAGATAAAATTAATAATAAAATAAAAACTGAATATAATAATTTTTATTATAATTCTGAACCTATTAAAATTATTCAAAAAACATTTACTATAAATTATATTGATCCAAAGGCTTACAGTATTATTAATAATATTAATGTTAATGCTCATAATGTTAAAGGAATTAAAATAATATATGACTTACAATTTGAATTAACTTATAAAAATATTACAAATAATTTTAATCACAAATTTAATTTTATTATTACAACAAATAAAAATTTTATTTTAGACAAAATTTCGCAATTAGTTGATTATATTAAAACTCAAATTAATGATTTTTATGATAATCAAAATAATTCTAAAATAAAATTAGATAATTTAACAGAATATAATAATTTAAAGGGAGACATTGATATTTTTGATAACACACAAAATACTAAACTAGTAAATAAATATAATAATGATAAATTTTTATCCATTTTAAAAGCTAAATTAGCAATAAAACCAGAAGAAAATAATTTAAAAATAGATAATAATTTTTTAATTTCAGAAAATAACAACAATGAAGATATTTTTAATATATGGCGTGATTTTAAAGCAAAAAATCAAAAAGTTAGCACAGAAAAAGATATATTAGAAGAAAATTCTCTTTCAAAATGACTATTTAATGATAACAATTTAAAAAATAATGGAGATGATTTTGTTAATTTTTATTATAATGAAAATACAATAGAAAATGAATTAAAAATTAATTCTTTTTCTATTAATTTAAATGCTATTTCTATTTTTGGTCTTCCATTAATAAATAAACCTTTAAATAATCAAATTAACTTTTATATATCAAAACAGTCATTTAAAGATATAATAAAAGAATTTGGAAATTTAATTTATAATTTCTTTAAATACTTTGATACTAAACTAAATAATGATAAAACAATAACATTAAAAGTTGAACTTAACATTTATGATAAATTAAAAAACAATGACAAAGAATCTCAAAATAATTGATTTAATTCTTTAATTAAACAGTTTAAAAAAAATAATAACAGTTTAAAAAACATAGATAAGTTTAATTTCATTTTTTTAACTAATGATTTAATTCCAATAAAAGAAGAAAATAACAAAAAACATTTTGATAATAATCTTTCAATGCCAAATTGACATATAAAATTTACATATGGATCATCATTATTCAATAAACTTTATTATATTCCTTTAGCTAGCACAAATAATAATTCAATTTTTTATATAGAAATAAAATAGCGAGTATATACTCGCTATTTTATGTTATTTGAGATTTCGTAGGTGTTTAACTCTTGTCAAGCATAGTTATTAATTTGGTTTTCAATTCAATTGGCGAGTGTTTGGGTAGGGGTAATTCAATGGACTTTACCACCATTTATAAGGGTTTTTATAGAGTATTAAGTTAAATTATTCGGTTTAAATTGGTCTAAACATTTCACAGGAATACTAATCAATTTTTATGTTAATATTATTTTGTATCAAATAATGACTTAGCAACATAAAAAAATAATACAATTTCAGAAAGGAATACAGAAATGAAAAAACTTTTAAGTTTATTAAGTATATTAACTATTAGCGGAACTGCTGTCCCAACAGTTATGGCTGCTAGTCCTTATCAAAGACAAGAAAGCAGAAACAAAAGACAAACCAAACAACCACAACCATGACCTTCACGAATTCATTTATTAGACTTCTTGCATTACTTGTTAAAAAATTGCAAATATTTGTAAAAAAGATACTAATAGAAAAATATAATTTTAATTAATTATGTTTTTTATTTAAAAATTTAATATTTTTCCACAACGAAAAATTAATTTATTATTTAAATTATTTAATTTTAAATAAATATTTTATGTTAAATATAATAATTGTAAATTATAAATTGAGGCAATTAAATTAAATCTTAAACCAAATCTTTTTCTTCGATTACGATATTTTTCTGTAATAATTTTAAATTTTTTAAGAATAGCAAAAATATTTTAAATAATAATTCTCATTTTTGAAACTAGTCTATTATATTGCTTTTGTTCTTTGTTTAAAGGGTTTTTCTTTGTTTTCTTTGTAGGTATTAGAACATTATTGTGATTTTTTTGTATTCCTTGATAACCACTATCAACTATTAATTTGGTATTTTTTAAAATTGGGATTTTTGATTCTTTAAATAAAGCATAATCATATTTTTTCCGAGCGAAAAACTTGTTGCAATAATTTTTTTGGTTTCTTGTTCGATAATTACTTGTGTTTTGATCGTGTGTTTTTTCTTTTTACCAGAATAAGATTGTTTTTGTCTTTTTTTGGGCGTTGGATTGGAGTTTCGGTAGCATCAATAATAATAGTTTTATCATTAAAATAATCATTTATTAGTGCTTTTTTACCAGCAAGTTGTTGAAAATCAGAGTTTTTAATTAAAATATCTTCAATTCACTTAATATTACGATAACAATTAGCCTCACTAATATCAAAACTTTTACCAAGATGAAAATAAGTCTGATATTCTCGTCAATATAATAAAGTCATCAATAATCTATTTTCTAATGATAATTTATTAGTTTTACCACCTTTTTTAAATTTTTCTATTTCAGCAACTTTTAAAATATCTAACATTTTATTAAAAGTGGATTTTTTTATTCCTGTTAATCTTAACCATTCTCTATCATTAAGAGTATTAAATTTATTATTGTTCATATTTTTATGTCCTCATAAATTATATTTTATAATAATATTTTAATAAAAAAGGGTATCGCAAGAAGTCTAATTTAAAACAAAATAATTTTAAGTTTTATTTTAATGATAAATTAACTGATAATTTTAATGATTTAGATTTATTGTTTAAACTTTTAGATTATTTTTATTCTAATATTTTAAGAACTTTATTTGATGTTTTTAATTATAAAGAATATTTAATTTTTACTAGTTTAACTGGGAATTTAGGTTTTTCGTTTTTTGTAAAAAATGGTTTTTTATTATATCCTAAATCAATGATTTTTAATTTTTGAGTTTCTAATGGTACTGACCCACAATATCAAGTAAAATTGGCAAATGCTTTTAAAATAAATTCAAATGATAATTATTATTCTTATTTATCAAATTGAGATTATTTAACTGATGTATTGCCTGGTAATGGTAATGGTGGTTATGAAAGTAAGGTTAAAATGCTTGATATGACAACAGACACTAATAAATATCGTGGTTTTAATATAATTACTTTTCAAAGTAAAAATTTGCCTAGTAAATCTACTTTAAATCTTTTTGGGTTTAATTTTAGCATTTATAATGCTAGTGATTGAAATAATGAGATTAATGGTGGTGATATTTGAAATTTACCTTATAGTTCTTGTACTTGATATAATGTATTTTGTCATATAAAAAATGGTTTTATTTGAGCATTTAATAATTTGCCCGGCATTAAAGAGGTTGGAAAATATGCTAATGCATTAGTAAATACAATGCAAAATGTTAATTTGCTTTGAGATAATATTAGTAATTTTTTTGCTTTTGATATTGCTTTTAAATTATTGCTTGGGGCAATTATTACTCTTGCGATGTTAAATGGTATTTTGCGATTTTTATAAAAACAAAATGATACAAATATATATACATACATAGACCAAGAAAAAACAGGCAGCAAACAACACACGGTGCAAAAAATTTATTTTTACCCGTGTGTTGTTTGCGGGGGAGCGTTCGCGTAGCGACGCGGGGGCGTAGCCCCTTTCCTTGATGATTAAGAAATGAGGCAACATAAAAATGAAAAAAATGTTAACATTTATTATTACTGCTATTTTAACGGGGGCTTCTATAAGTACAGGAGCAAGTAGTATTAATCATATCAATCATGCAAAAAGTATTAATAATAAAATTGATAAAATTACAGAAGATTATTCATTAGAAGAAATGACTAAGAATTTTAGAATATTATCTAAGTGAACTGATTCAATTGGAATTGGAGTTGAAAGAGAAACAAATGAAGTATTTCTAGTTAAAGGGAATGATAATTTTGTTGCTTTAAACGTCAAAGTGACACCAGGGTGGTGGTTAAACAACAATTAGTATTTTCCTTTGACCAAACTAATTACATCATTAATTTGGGATCAAGTTTCGTTTTGGTTAATACATCAGGTGCGGTTAAAACCCTTAATGTGCCGTTTTCTGGTGTTTGAGATTTTATGGCAATTAATTCAAATTTAATGTTATATGTAGAAATTACTAATATTGGATTTAGTTCTGGTAATATGTACGAAATTGACGCACAAGGTAACTATAAATTTATTGGCTCTAATGTAGTAACTTTTTCAAAAGTTACAAATAATAGCTATATATATTCAGCAATTTTCTCAGATGGAAAAACATACAAAACTTATTTTGTTGATAAAGAAGCAGGGAAAGTTACTAGTTTTAATGGAATGGCAGATAACTTAGTAATGATTAATGATAATTGAGGAATTTCTCATGATAATTTTAAAAAAATCAGTATCTTTAAACCTTCAACTGGATTTACTAGTTTAGGGTTTTCATCTTCAACTTATGATAAATTCAATGATTCAAAAGGAAACATTGCAATCAATGGTAAAGGAAGTTTTATTGATGAAGATGGAAACTTGACAGCGACAGCAGATACTGGTGAAGAAAGATATTGGAATGGAAATGTAGCTTTTGGAATGTCAGGAGATACTTGCTGATTTTTAGCAGATAACGGTACTATTAGAATAATTCCTAATATGTTAACAAATAACTATGCTATGGTTAACGATAACATTATCATTATTGGTGCACAATCAATGGATATAAGTTATATTCTTAATGCCCGCGGTTATTTAACACCAGTTCCGCTAAAAGCGTTAGCAATGGATCGTTTTACACCAACTTCGGCTTTTTTAATTGATGAGCGTACTAGTAAAAATTATATTTTAACTTTAAAATAAATAAGAATAAAGTTTTAGTTTAAAATAATATCTTTAAAGAGGAAAGAATCTTTCAAAGATATTATTTTTATTTAATTACAATAAATTTATAAAAAAGTTAAATTCAGTTAATATGAATTTATTTTTTTATTTGGAAAGTAAAACTATTTCCTTTCTTTTCTCTTAAAAATATGTTAAAAATAAATTAGCAATGATATATTACATTGTTGGGGTCTTAAAAATCATAAATATAATATAAAAGGGAATATTCAATTGCCAAATAGAAATTAAAAATATAATAGGAGGAAACACACGATGAGAAAATTGCTCAGTTTTCTAACAGTATCAACGTTAATAACCACTTCAGGTACTTCTCTTGTCGCTTGTGCAAAAAAATACACTTTTGATAGTGATATTTGGGTTATTACTGATGCTGGAACAATTACTGATGCATCATTTAATGAATCAGCATGAGATGGAGCAAGTAAATACGTTGTTTTACAAAAAGATCCAAAAATTACCACTGCAGAGTGGAAAAAAAGTAATTGACGAGCTAGTTATTTTGAACCAGCAAGTCAAACCCCTTCTGATTTTAAAACAGCCTATGTAACGGCAAATATTGCCGGAGCTAAAACGATCATTTTACCAGGGTTTGTTCACGGTAATACAATTGGCTGATCAGCAGAAGTGGCACAAAATATTATTTATATTGATGGAAGTAGCCAAAATATTCACTTGGGAATGGATACAACAAGACCATTAGCAAAAAATATTATTGGAATAACTTATGAAGCTGAATCTTCTGGTTTCTTTGCTGGCATTGCAGCAGCTTTATGATTGAATGCTAATCAAGAGAGATATCCTGATGGTTTAAAAATTGCGACCTATGGTGGAATGGATAACCCTGATGCTGTTTCAAACTATATGTGAGGTTTTATTGTTGCAGCTGATATCCTCAATACAATTATTAATGATAGTAGTTTCCCAGAACTATATCAAATTAAAAATGATATTTTGAAACAAGTACAAAAAATGAATCCAAAGGTTACATCATTACAACCAATTGGAAAAGTTCAAAATGTTGTTAAAAGTAATGAATCATGATTTTCACAATCATTTGAGGTTGGGCAAGGCAAAGATATTTCTGATGAATTGATTTCTCGTAAAGCAAGTATTATTTTTCCAGTTGCTGGACCGCAAACACAAGATACAATTGATCGAATTAGATATAATAAATCAATGGCAAAAGTTATTGGGGTTGATACGGAGCAATCAAAAATTTATGGCGAAGAAATTGTTGTGACAAGTGCTTTAAAAGAAATTGCAACTTCAACTTCAGAAGCATTAAAAAATATTTATTCATCAACGTGTGGTTATCAAGAAGATAATAAAACATGAGATAATAGTAAAGCAACTCCTGACTGTTGAATTAATATTGATCAATCATCAATTCAACATCCGACTTGAACTGGAATTGAAAAAACAAAGGCAATTAATGATGATACTGTTGCATTCATTCATAACGAGACAGATCAACATGCAAAAGATACTGTTTTTGATAAAATTGTTGAAGTATTACAAGATGTGTATTCACGTGGGATTGAAGGACAACCACCGGTTGCTGTACAAGTATTTTCAAAAACATTAGCAAATACTTATCAAAGTAGTGATAAATTAAAAGATTATATTCTAAATGCAATTGAAGCAGCTTTATAAGAAAGGACACAGTAATGGCAAATAATAATGAATATGCAATTGAAATGAAGTCAATTACAAAAGTTTTTGGTGATTTAATTGCAAATGATGATATTACCCTAAAAGTTAAAAAAGGTGAAATTCATACTTTGATTGGTGAAAATGGGGCTGGAAAATCAACCTTAATGAGTATTTTATTTGGGTTATATGAACCAACAAAAGGTGAAATTCTTGTTAATGGAAAACCAGAATACATTAGCAACCCAATTAAAGCAAATAAATTAGGAATTGGGATGGTTCACCAACATTTTAAATTAATTGATATTTTTACTGTTTTAGACAATATTACATTAGGACATGAAAAAGTAGTTGGTAAAGTATTTCTTGATCGACAAAAAGAAACACGAGATATTGCCCAAATTGCGATTAAATATAATTTACAAGTTGATTTTCGTTCAAAGATTGCCAACATTTCAGTTGGGATGCAGCAGCGGGTAGAAATTTTAAAAATTTTATACCGTGGTGCTGACATTTTAGTTTTTGATGAACCAACGGCAGTATTAACACCACAAGAAATTGAGGGGTTATTAAAAATTATGTTAGATCTAAAAAAAGATGGAAAAACAATTATTTTTATTTCACATAAACTAGATGAAGTTAAAAAAATTGCTGATCGTGCGACGGTTATTCGTCGTGGAAAAGTTATTGAAACATTTGAGGTTAAAGATAAAAACGAAAAAGAAATTGCTGAAGCAATGGTTGGGCGGAATTTGGTTGCTATTAAAAATGATGGAAAAGCCCCACAAAAGGAAGCCTTATTAAAAATTGAAAATTTATCAGTAAAGAAAAAAGGATTAACGCGTTTAATGGCTTTAGATGATTTTAATTTAACGGTTCAGGCCGGTGAAATTGTTGCGATTGCCGGAGTGGAAGGAAATGGGCAAACTGAGTTAGTTAATGCTCTAGCAGGATTAGAAAAAGTAACATCAGGAAAAATAATTTTTAATGATATTAATGTTACGAAGAAAAGCATTTATGAACGTTATCAAAATGGAATGTCACATATTCCCGAAGATCGTCATAAGTATGGTTTGATTTTAGATTTTAATGCAATTGATAATGTTGTGTTACAAAATATTAATCAAGAACCATTTTCAAATTATGGTTTATTAGATAAAGCTGCAATTCAGTTATATGCCCAACAAATTGTTACAAAATATGATGTTCGTGGTGCTAACTCTGGTTTTGCGATGACAAGAGAACTATCTGGTGGTAATCAACAAAAACTAATTATTGGTCGTGAATTATCACGTCAGCATAATATTTTAGTTGTTGTTCAACCAACCCGGGGATTAGATGTTGGTGCGATTGAATACATTCATAATAAAATTTTAGAAGAAAAGGCACAAGGTAACGCAGTGCTCCTTGTTTCTTATGAATTAGAAGAAATTATTAGTTTAGCTGACCGCATTGTTGTTTTACATAATGGTCGGGTGACGGGTGAAGTTTTTGGAAACAAGGTTAAACGAGAAGAAATTGGCTTAATGATGGCTGGGACATATCAGCAGAAAGGAACTCAAATTGATGCAAAAACAAATTAAAAGTTATGGCTGATTGTTAAGACAAAAAACCAAAATTTTCTTTCGTTCAAATGAATTCAAAACAAAAATGAATTATTTTAAAGCATCTGTTTGTGCCATTATTGCGGGAGCTATTCTTAGTTTTATTATTATTGGTGCAAATGCTTCAAATCCATTGTTATTCTTTAGTTATGTTTTTCGTTTAGCTTTCCACCCTTTATTAAAAGACCAAACATTAACATATTGAGCAATCTATATTGTTGCGGGGTTAGCTGTTGCGGTTGGGTTTAAAGCGGGACTATTTAATATTGGAGTTCCCGGACAAATGCTCCTTGCTGGTAGTATGACAATTGTTTTAGGATTAAAAAATCCAGCTATTAGTCAGGGAGCTGGTGTTGTTGGGGCGTTGCTTATTTCAATTTTAGTTGGAGCAGCTTTAGCAGCAATTGCTGGTGCACTAAAAGCGTATTTTAATATTCATGAAGTTGTTTCAACAATTATGTTAAATTGAATTGTTTGATATGTGATGAAATGAATGTTTATGAATCCCGCGCATGGGATGTGAAATTCAAATCATAATTCAACAATTGATATTGTTACAGCTGCTCCTAATTTTAATTTAACATTAAATGGTCAAACCTGAATTATTCCATTTATTATTGCAATGTTATTATTACTAACAGCTATCTTCATTATGAATTATACAGTATTAGGATTTCGGATTAAAGCGGTTGGAAAATCAAGAAATGCTTCACTATATGCTGGAACAAACGTTCGTGCCTATATGATTGTGTCAATGGCCTTATCGGGTGGACTAGCTGGTGTTTTAGGAATGCTATATTATATGACTCAATCAACGGTCTTGCAGTTTACAACGGATGCTTTGCCGGTGGTTGGATTTGATGCGATTGCTGTTGCATTAGTTGCTTTTACTAATGGTGTTGCGATTTTACCAATTGCTTTATTATGAGGAATCATTAAAACCGCAGCGTTACAAGCAACGCAATTACCAGATTTTCAAATGTCAAAACAAATGGGACAATTAATTTTTGGGATTATTATTTATATGACCGCGATTTCGGCCCTATTTATTTACTTCAAACCAATTTTTTGAATTAGTCGTTGGTGAAATATTCGCCATCATGTTGATTGAAAACAAGAATATGATGAATATAAGCAACAAATTAAAACATATCAGAGACAAATCAAAACAATCAATAAAAGGTATCGAGTTAAAATCCATGAATTAAAACAGCAAGGAGATAAGGAATTAATTAAAGCTTATCGTGAAGAAATTAATGATGAATTAACATTATATGCTGGAAAGATTACAACTTTAAAAACAGAAATGCGTTTCTTTACAAATTCAAAATACAAAGAAGCAGCAAAAATTGGGCAACGAGGAATTGAAACAAAATATGATTTAGCCGTTTTTATTGCTCTTGGTTCAGCAATGGATCATTTTGTACAAGTAAAAAATGAATATTTATTAAAAAAACAACAAGCTAGTTTTTTAAAACGAAATTATGTTCAAACAGTTAAAAAATGTAAAGGACAAACA
Organism: Spiroplasma poulsonii; assembly: GCF_009866525.1. GTDB lineage: Bacteria > Bacillota_I > Bacilli_A > Mycoplasmatales > Mycoplasmataceae > Spiroplasma > Spiroplasma poulsonii. The sequence continues at coordinate 1,798,815 of NZ_CM020866.1, read as the reverse complement.
AAACAAAAACTTTCTCAACTTTATGGTCTACCGAAAAAAGATTTATATGCTAGATTAGTACAATTACAAACACAATATGGTGATTTAATCTTAAAACAAGAGGATGCCATTAAAAAGTTGCGTGAGAGTTATTATCCTGTTTTTGATGAAATTCAACAAAAATATTTAACTGATTTTAAAACATTGCAAAGTAAAGAAAAGGTTGTTACTAAACAATTAAATCAAGAAATTAAAAAACTAAAACATCAACAGTGGAAAGAAATGTGTCAGTTTAAAATAACAAATTACCAGACACGAAAAGAAATTAAACATGAATTAAAAGCAATTGATGTTAAATTAAAAAATGATCCTGGGATTCAAAAAGAAGTAATGATGTTAAAAAAAGATTTAACAATACAATTAACAACGATGAAACAACAATTTGATGTTGAAAATAAAGTTGTTAAAGAAAAACATCGGACAAATTTACCGCAGTGAAGAAATGAATTAAATCAGAAGTTAAATACAATTATTAAGGCTGTTGGTGAAGATAATAAAATTTTAAAAACAGAGTATCTTCGTCAGAAATCAGTATATCATAAGTCAGCACAAGAAGGAGGAAAAAACTAATGGAAGCAGTTTCACAATTATTTGCCAATGGTTCGGTCCTTTTTGCTGTATTATTAATTGCTGCAATGGCGGGGTTATATTCAGAACGAGCTGGTGTTATTAATATTGCGATTGATGGAATGATGATTATTGGGGCTTTAGTCTATGCATTGTTAGGAAAAGTTCTTTCACAATATGGAAATGGCATGCAAATCATTGCTTTATTAATTGCCACAATTGTTGGGGGAGCATTTGCCTTATTGCATGGTTTTGCTTCAATCACTTTAAAAGCACAGCAAGTAATTTCGGGGACAGCTTTAAACTTATTAGCAACAGGATTAGGATTATTCTTTGTTAGTATTCCAGCTTTAGCTGCCGGAAATATGATTCAAACTGGTTTTAGCACAATTGGAATCGATCGAGCAAAAATTATTAATATTTTTTTAATTATTGCAATTGTTCTAGCGATTTTTACCTTTGTTTTCTTTAGATTTACTAAAACAGGAATTCGTTACGCTGGATGTGGCGAAAATCCAAATGCAATTGATGCTTCTGGAATTAATGTAATTAAAACAAGGTATAAAGCGGTTATTATTTCAGGATGTTTAGCTGGTTTAGCTGGTGCAATGTTTACCCATTATGTTTCAGGTCAATTTCGTGGTGATGTACAAGGCCAAGGTTATATTACCTTAGCAATTATGATTTTTGGACAATGAAGAATTCAATATATTACCTTAGGATCTGTTTTATTTAGTTTCTTAATTGCGTTAGCAGGAACATTATGACGATTTACTGGTTGAAATATTGCTGATCCATCAAACCAATTGCTAAAAATATTACCATTTGTTTTAGCGTTAGTGACAATGGTCGCATTTTCTAAATATTCCAAAATTCCAAAAGCGTCAGGAATTCCCTTTGATAAGTCCCTGCGGTAAAAAAACAACTATTGGTTGTTTTTTTATTATGTTTAGTTAAATACTTGCTTTTTTATAATAATAATAATAATAATAATAATAGGAAACAAAAGGTATTGTTTTTCAGAGGAAACAAAATGAAAAAACTATTAACTATTTTTGCCATTTCGGCTATAAAAACAGGGGCCCAATTAATCTGGCGGGTTGTTATAAGAAAAATATTGTTAATGATTATGACAACTCAAATTTACAAAATGATATGATAAATTTAACTAAAATTTCTAGTAAAGTTAGTTCTGTTATTACTGATTATGATAATAATAGTAATTTGAAGGATTCAAATGCCTTTTCAGAATTGACCCCTTTTTATGATTTAGTTAATAAAGATCAGCAAAGTATCGAACTTGATAAAACAGACCCAAAGATTAGTTTGGGATTAGAAAACGTTGAGAATGGTTTTCGCTCTGTTTTTGATAATTTAAATTTTGAAATTATTCGAGAATATTCAAATTATTATTTGAATACGGTGCCATTAACATTTGATAAAAAACAAAGTAAATTTACGTTAAATTATATTGATTTAGATAAAATTGGTAAATTAACCAATACCCCAGTGGCGGGCGTTAAAGCGGTGCAATTACAATATAAGTTTGTGTTAAACTTGAGTTTTAAAAATTTAAATCAGTTAATGCCGTTTACGATTACTTATATTATTACAAATGAACCAGAAAAAATTCAAAAACTTTTACAAAATTCAATTCAAACAATGACTAAAATTTTAATTAGATTCTTTAATAATTATTAAAAAGTAGTTATTGATAGCAATGACAAGTTTCGTTCAATTTATACTAATTTTCAAATTAATTATAATATGGATGTTAAACCGTTGGATGACATTTTTGTTAGTAATTTAAAGAACATGATTAGAGAAGATTCTGAAATTGACCAATCAGTTCGTGATGCAATTGTATTTGACAATGGTGGAAATAAAAAATTAATGCGTTTAATTTCTGGAACAATAACCGCAGAAAATTCCGGTCAAATTCTAGAAAAAGATGATATTGGAAACTATCAACCCGCGCTTTGAGCTGGTGAAGGTCTTAACCCAATTGGTTTAACACCAGAAAATTTTGTGACAGAATATAAGAAAAGTTTACCAATTTTTAATGTTGATCATAACAATATGATGTTAGCAAAATTAAATGTTAATTTAAATTATATTTCACTATATGGTTTACCATTGGCAGGAACTTTAAAAATTAATAATCAAACTTTTGAAAGTAATATTTTAATTAGTCGCCAAGGATTAGATAGCAAATTAATTAATTTTGGGAAAATTATTGTAGCATTTCATAAATACTATAATGTTGAATTAAAAAAACGAGTTCTTGGAAGTAGTGATGCTAATAATTTTAAAAACACTAGTGTTTTTCATGTTGGGGATAGTCTTTTTGCAGAATTTAAAAATGATATTAGTAGTGCAAATAGAATCTTTAAAAAACTCTTAACTAATTTTAAACGTAGTAAGATAGGAAAAAATTTACCTGATATTGAATTATTCAATTTGCATAATCTAGTTAAGGACAAGTCATTATGAATTGGGGGACCAAATGATTATGAACCAACCCGTGACAAAATTGTTTTTAATTATAAAAACGCATCATTTTGCTTAGCATTTACTTTTGGCCAAGATCGGATGAATTCAATTTTTTATACAGAATATGGTTCAAATGCTGGAGATATTAATGTTCAGCATGGATGATGAGCATGAATTTTAATTGATAAATAATTAAGTTGCAAAACTTAATTATTTTTTAGTAAAATTAAGAAGACCTTAAAGGAGGTAAAACAGATGGCAGATTTTAATCCAAAATGTTTTAAATGTGTTGCAGAACAAGAAAAACAAGGAGTTGCTGGTGGCGCTGCGGGAGTTTTATTCGGAAAGATGAAACAAGCAATGGTTGGCGCAACTGATGATGAAATTTTTGTCTGTGACCGTCATAAGTAGTAAGGCTTGTGATAAAAAGTGAACAAAAAGATTTTAAAAAAGATAAGGAAATGGTCAAAATGATTGACTTTTCTTCTAAACCAATATAAAATTTATAAGCGTATATTGTGAAAAGTGAGGTTAATAATTAATGGCATTAAAAGAAAAAGAATTTGGGCACTATGCTAAAAGAATCGATTATACAAAAGTAAGTGGGAATTTAGATTTACCAAACTTAATTGAAATTCAAACTGAAACATATGATTGATTTAAGAAAATCGGTATTAGCGAAGTGTTCAGTGAGGTATTTCCAATTGTAGGACATGAGGGAAATATTTTTTTAGAGATGTTAAATTGAGAATTTAGAGAGCCGCGGCGAACTATTTCTCAAGCAAAAGATGAGTCAAAAATTTTTGAAGCACCAATTTATTCCAATTTAAAATTAACAATTAATTCAAAAGATTTAGAAGTAGAAAAATTAATTGTTAAAGGGGAACCAGAATTAATTAAATCATGAATTGAAGAACGTGTTGGACACATGATCACAATTTTAAAAAAATCACCAGATGTTATTTATTATGATATTCACTCTGGCGATGAAACAGCAACATGTACGGTAACAATTACGGAAAGACTAGAAGATAAGTTATTAGTGGATATTACAATTGAAAAAGAAGGAGAGGTCTTTTTTGGTGATTTTCCATTAATGACTGGAAAAGGAACTTTTATTGTTAATGGTTCAGAAAAGGTTGTTGTTTCACAATTGGTTCGTTCACCGGGAGCATATTATAAAATTGATTTAAACCGTAAAAATGGGGAAAATGTTTATTATGTTGATTTAATTCCATCACGAGGAATATGGTTAGAATTTGAATCAGATCATAAAAAAATTAAAGTGGGAAAAGAAGAACGCTTTGAAAATGTTTTTTATATAAAGATTGATAAATCTCGAAAAGTATCAGTTGCTAATTTCTTAACGGCATTAGGAATTGTTAAAGAGGATGCACTAGATATTTTTGGTGACAATAAATTAGTAAAAAGCACTTATGAATTAGATCCATATACCGGTGACATTGCTTATGATCAAAGTATTGCGGTTCAAGAAATTTATAAAAAAATTCGTTCAGGAGAAACCGCAACACCTGATGGTGCAACAAAATATTTATACGGATTATTATTTGATAAACGTAAATATGATTTAACAAAAGCGGGACGTTTTAAATTAGTTCAAAAATTATCTGTTGAAAACCGAATTTATAACAAAGTTTTAGCTGAGGATATTAAAGATGTTAATGGTAAAGTTGTTTTTAAAGAAGGAACTTTAATGGATAAAGAAGCCATTAATAAACTAAAAGGAGTTTTAAAAGCGGGAGCTTGTTTAGAAGAAGTTAAATTTAGTGATGAAGTTACTTGTTCAAAAAAAATTCAAAAAATTAAAGTTTATGTTGATAATGAAGTTCGCACGCGTGTAGCAAACATTATTGGAATTGATCCAAATGCAAATGATGAATATATTACTGTACCAGATATTTTGGCAACATTTTCATATTTATTAAATTTAACGGATGGAATTGGTGAAGTTGACGATATTGATCATTTAGGAAACCGTCGTGTTCGTACAATTGGAGAATTATTACAAAATCAATTTCGTATTGGTTTATTAAGAATTGAAAAAAATGTTAAAGAAAAAATGTCAACATCAAACTTATTCAAAATGAAACCATCAAATATTATTAATAATAAACCATTGTCTGCTATTATTGGAGAATTTTTCAATTTATCACAGTTATCACAATTTATGGATCAAACAAATCCATTAGCAGAGTTAACAAATAAGCGTAGGTTAACAGCGTTGGGGCCAGGAGGGTTATCAAGAGAACGTGCTGGATTAGAAGTGCGGGATGTCCATTACTCACATTATGGACGAATTTGCCCGATTGAAACACCAGAAGGACCCAATATTGGATTAATTAATAATTTAGCAACATATGCTAAAATTAATGCCTTTGGGTTTATTGAAACACCATATCGTCGTGTTATTGACTGCAAAGTTACTGCTGAAAATGATTATTTAACAGCAGATCAAGAAAAAAATTATGTTGTTGCACAAGCAAATATTCGTTTAAGTGATAAAGGTGAAATCTTAGATGAACAAGTAGTTGCACGATTCCAAGGTGAAAATATTATTGCAACGCGTAATGATGTTGACTATGTCGATGTTTCACCAAAACAAATTGTTTCAATTGCGACAAGTTGTATTCCTTTTTTAGAAAATGATGATGCTAACCGTGCTTTAATGGGAGCTAATATGCAACGTCAAGCAATTCCACTAATTTCACCAAATTCACCATATGTTGGGACAGGAGTTGAATATGCGGCAGCACGTGATTCAGGATTAGCGATTGTGTCACAATATGATGGTAGTATTGATTATGTTGATGCAACAAGAATTGTTTTAAAAACAAAAGAAGGGCTAAAGAATTATAATTTAGATACTTTTGTACGTAGTAATCAAGGAACTTCATTGACACATGTTCCATTAGTAAAACAGGGTCAAAAAGTTGAAAAAGGACAAGTTTTAGCGGATGGACCATCAATTGATAAAGGAGAGTTGGCATTAGGGCAAAATGTTGTTGTTGCCTTTACAACTTGAAATGGTTATAACTATGAAGATGCTATTATTGTTTCTGAACGCTTAGTTTCAGATGATGTTTTTACATCGATTCATATTGAAGAGTATACAATTGAACGCCGTCAAACAAAACAAGGAGGAGAAGAGATTACTCGTGAAATTCCAAATATTTCGGAGAATGCTCGTAAATTCTTAGATGATGATGGATTGGTCATTATTGGAACAGAAGTTAAACCAGGTGACATTTTAGTTGGAAAAGTAACACCAAAAGGTCAAACCCAATTATCACCAGAAGATAAATTGTTACAAGCAATTTTTGGTGAAAAATCAAAAAATGTTAAAGATAATTCATTACGTGTACCAAATGGTGGTGAAGGAATTATTCAAGCAATTAAACGTTTTCCTCGTGAAAAATATGAATTATCTGCTGATGTTTTAGAAGTCATTAAAATTTATATTGTTCAAAAACGAAAAATTCAAGAGGGAGATAAAATGGCTGGACGCCATGGAAACAAAGGGGTTATTTCAAAAATTTTACCATTAGAAGATATGCCCCATATGGAAGATGGAACCCCAATTGATATTATGTTAAATCCATTAGGAGTACCATCGCGGATGAATATTGGTCAGGTGCTAGAAATTCACTTAGGAATGGCGGCTAAAAAATTAGGACAAAAAGTTTCGACGCCAGTTTTTGATGGAATGACAAATGAAGAATTAATTGAAATTATGGAAAAAGCTAACATGAAAAACTTCGGGAAAGAAGTTTTAATTGATGGTCGTACGGGTGAAAAATTTGATAATCCAGTTTCGGTGGGAGTAATGTATATGTTGAAATTATCACACATGGTTGATGATAAATTACATGCCCGAAATGTTGGACCATACTCGTTAATTACACAGCAACCATTAGGAGGAAAAGCTCAAAATGGGGGACAACGTTTTGGAGAAATGGAAGTATGGGCGTTAGAAGCTTATGGTGCAGCATATACCCTACGAGAAATTTTAACAATTAAATCAGATGATATTAAAGGAAGAACTCGTGCTTATGAATCGATTGTAAAAGACAAAAAGATTCCTGAACCAGGGATTCCAGAATCATTTAATGTTTTAACTCGTGAAATTCAAGGATTAGGATTTAATATTCATATGATTGATGAAGAAGGAAACATTAAAAACATTAAAAGCTATGATGAATCAGATTATGTTGATGAAGATTTGTTGACCGATAATGATGAATTTGAAGATGAATTTGATATTGATAATTTTATTTTAAATACAAATCGGGAACCACAACAAGATGACATTTTAGATGGTTTTACTAAAATTGATGATGAATTTGATTTGCAAAATAATTTAGAAGAAGACTCTTATGGCAATGGTGATATTGAAAGCGAAATTGATTATGTTGATGATCAAGAAGAATTAAATTAAGGGGGGCAGAGAAAATGGCTGAAAATAATGAAAAAAATAATCGTATGATTAAAATCGGTTTAGCGAACCCTGAAGACATTCGTGGTTGATCATATGGTGAAGTAAAAAAACCAGAAACAATTAATTATAAAACTTTAAAACCAGAACGTGATGGTTTATTTGATGAAAAGATTTTTGGGCCAACTAAAAACTTTGAATGTGCTTGTGGGAAGTATAAAAAATCAAAAAATAAAGGAAAAATTTGTGAACGTTGTGGTGTTGAAATTACAGAAGCAATTGTTCGTCGTGAACGTATGGGTCACATCGAATTAGAAGAACCAGTTAGTCATATTTGAATGTTAAAAGCAGCGCCAAGTCGAATTGCATTAATTTTAGATATGAAAACAAAAGAATTAGAAGAAGTTGTTTATTTCGTGTCGTATATTGTCTTGGATGCTGGTGATGCTAAATCATTAAAACAAAAAATGGTTTTAGATTTAGGAAATGCCAAAACTTCAGCAGCAACTCGTCAACGTTTAACAAAAACATTACGAGAAATTTTAGATACGTTAGAACAAGGGACTATTGCTTATGAGGCTGGCGAAACAATGATTGAGGATTTAAAAAATACTTCATTACCTTTTTCAATGGATGAATGTGCACAGTTTATTAATCGCCATACTAATGCTTGTTTTGGAATTGGAGCTGAAGCAGTTGAAACATTATTAAAAAATCTAAATATTGATGATGAAATTGAAAAGATTAAACAAGATTTAAAAGATAAAAAAACACAATTAGATCAAAATAAATTAATGAAACGTTTAGAAGTATTAGACTCATTAAAAAAATCAGGTTCACGTCCAGAATGAATGATTCTGCGTGCAGTTCCAGTTATTCCGCCAGATATTCGACCAATTATTCAATTAGATGGTGGTCGTTTCACTACTTCAGAAATTAACGATTTATACCGTCGAATTATTATTCGAAACGAACGATTAAAAAAAGTTAAAGCAATGGGAGCGCCAAGTGTTATTGTTAATAATGAAAAAAGGATGTTACAAGAGGCTGTGGATGCATTATTAGATAATGAACGAAAAGCACGGCCAGTAACTGGAAAAGATAAACGACCATTAAAATCATTAACAAGTATTTTAAAAGGAAAACAAGGTCGTTTCCGTCAAAACTTATTAGGAAAAAGAGTTGATTATTCAGGACGTTCAGTTATTGCAATTGGGCCAGATTTAAAAATGTATCAATGTGGATTACCTCGTGATATGGCAATTACATTGTTTAAACCATTTGTTATTAGTAAATTAGTGAAGGATGATTTAGCAGCAAATATTAAAGTTGCTGAAAAATTAATTTTAAATCAAGATGACAAAGTGTGAGAAGTTTTAGAAGAAGTCATTAAATCACGACCAGTGTTATTAAACCGTGCGCCAACATTGCACCGTTTAGGAATTCAGGCTTTTGAACCAAAATTAGTTAAAGGAAAAGCAATTCGTTTGCACCCCTTAGTGACAACAGCGTTTAATGCCGACTTTGATGGTGATCAAATGGCGGTTCATGTTCCGATTACCGATGAAGCTGTTGCTGAAGCACGTAGTTTAATGCTAGGAAGTCGTAATATTTTAGGACCAAAAGATGGAAAACCAATTGTAACGCCAACCCAAGATATGGTGTTAGGAAATTATTACTTAACATATGAAGAAAAAGGACAATTGGGTGAAGGAACAATTTTTAAAGATTTAAACGAAGCAGTTATTGCTTATGAAACTGGGGCCGTAGCCTTACATACCTTAGTTGCAATTCCTGCTAGTGGTTTTGCTAATAAAAAATTCAAACCTGAACAAATGGATGATTATATTATTACAACACCAGGAAAAATTATTTTTAACCAAATTTTTAAAGAAGAGTTTCCATATTTAAATGAACCAAATGTTCAAAACTTGACAGCATTACCAGCTCGTTCATTAATTAAGGATAATGTTAATTTAGTTGAGTATTTAGAAAAATGGGAGGTCAATCCACCATTTAAGAAAAAAGACTTATCAAACATTATTGATCGTTACTTTAAACTTTATGGAGCAAATAAAACCGCTGAAATGTTAGATAACATGAAAAACTTAGGGTTTAAATACTCAGGTAAATCAGGGGTAACTGTTTCAGCGGGCGATGTTAAGGTTTATGATAAAAAACAAGAAGAGTTTAAAGAAGCAGATAATAAGGTTAAAGAAATTAATGAATACTTTAAAATGGGAATGTTAACAGGTCGTGAAAAACAACATCGAATTATTAACGTATGATCAAAAGTAAAAGATAACATTCAAACAGAATTAGAACATATTTTACGAGAAGATCCTAAAAACCCAATCTTTATGATGGCTGATTCAGGAGCACGGGGGAATGTTTCAAACTTTACGCAGTTAGTTGGGATGCGGGGATTAATGAACAACCCGAAAGGAGATATTATTGAATTACCAATTAAATCTTCGTTCCGAGAAGGATTAACCGTATCCGAGTTCTTTATTTCAACCCACGGGGCACGAAAAGGGATGGCTGATGTGGCGTTAAAAACTGCGGATTCAGGTTATTTAACAAGACGTTTAGTTGACATTTCACAAGAAATTATTATTACAATAAAAGACTGTAATGCTCGTCGTGGTTTTGTTGTTTTTGATATTATTGAACAAAAACACTCAAATATTATTGTGCCATTATTTGACCGTTTAGTTGGGCGTTATAATTTAAAAGATATTAAATTAAAAAATGGTAAAGTAATCGCAGCGAATACATTGTTATCAGAAGAAGATAGTGCAGCGATTGTTGCTAGTGGGATTAAAGAAGTGATAATTCGTTCAGTTTTAACTTGTGAAGCTGAAAAAGGAATTTGTCAACGTTGTTATGGAAAAAACCTTGCGACAGGAATGGAAGTTGAAATTGGTGAAGCAGTTGGGACAATTGCGGCCCAATCAATTGGAGAACCAGGGACACAGTTAACAATGCGTACTTTCCATACTGGAGGGGTTGCTGGTGGAGCTGATATTACCCAAGGGTTACCACGGATTAAAGAATTATTAGATGTTACAACACCAAAAGGATCAATTGCTGTTATTTCAGAAATTGATGGAGTTATTAGTGACATTCGTGATGAAAGTGGAATTCATACCATTTATGTTGCATCAGATAGTGATGAACGAAAATATAAAACACAATATAATGCCGTTTTACGAGTTAAAATTGGTGATAAAGTTGTTCGTGGACAAAAGTTAACGGAAGGTTCAATTAATATTAAAGAATTATTAGAAGTTGCTAAGATTGAAGATGTTCACAATTACATTTTAAAAGAAGTTCAACGTGTTTATCGTTTACAAGGGATTGAAATCTCAGACAAATATATTGAAATTATTGTTAAACAAATGTTGAATAAAGTTAAAATCATTGATGCTGGTGATACTGATTTATTGCCAGGTGAAATTATAACAATTAAACGCTATCGTAATGAAACAATTAAAGCAGTTCGTTCAATGAAAAAACCACCAACTGCTAAACATGTTATTTTTGGAATTAAGAAAGCACCATTAGAATCAGAGTCATTCTTATCGTCCGCTTCATTCCAAGATACAACGCGTGTGTTAGTTAAAGCAATTATTAAAGGAAAAGTTGATCGTTTAGAAGGCTTAAAAGAAAATATTATGTTAGGACATTTAATTCCAGCTGGAACAGGATTAAAAAATCCGAAAGATATTATTCCAGCCGGAATTGCGGCAAAAGCTGAAGAATATTAAAAAAAGACCGTCTGGTCTTTTTTTATGATAAACAGTTAAATAATTATTGACTTAATTTTGGGTTTTATGTAATATTATATATGGATTGTATTCTTTGATACACTCGGATATGTGAAAAAGAAAGGAGCAAGTTTAATGCCAACAATTAACCAATTAGTTCGTAAACCACGTAAAGAAAAAGTGTGAAAAACAAAAGCCCCCGCTTTAAATAGAGGGCTAAACTCTTTACAAAAAAAACCAACTGATGTAACCTCACCACAAAAAAGAGGAGTTTGTACTCGTGTTGCGACAATGACACCAAAAAAACCAAACTCAGCGTTACGAAAATATGCCCGTGTTCGTTTAACAAACGGAATGGAAGTAACAGCATATATTCCAGGTGAAGGTCATAACTTACAAGAACATAGTGTTGTTTTAATCCGTGGAGGAAGGGTTAAAGACTTACCAGGGGTACGTTACCATATTATTCGTGGAACGTTGGATACTGCCGGAGTTAATAACCGTCAACAAGGACGTTCACTATATGGTACAAAAAGACCAAAAGCAACTAAAGCTTAGATAAAAAGAAAGGAGGAGTTTTATGCGTAAACGCCAAGCAGAGAAAAGAGATGTTTTACCAGATCCAATTTATAGTTCAAAATTAGTGACTCGTGCAATTAATAAGATTATGATTGATGGGAAAAGGGGAGTTGCTCAAACAATTTTATATGGAGCATTTGATATTGTAAAAGAAAAAACAAATAGTGAACCATTAGAAGTGTTTAATAAAGCAATTGAAAACATCACACCACATTTAGAACTAAAAGTTCGTCGAATTGGGGGAGCTAATTACCAAGTCCCAATTGAAGTAAATGATGATCGTAAAGTTACTTTAGGATTAAGATGATTAATTAATTATGCAAGATTACGTAATGAAAAAAGTATGATTGATCGTTTAGCAAATGAAATTATTGATGCCTCAAATGGTATTGGTGGGTCAGTAAAGAAAAAAGATGATACACATAAAATGGCAGAAGCAAATAAGGCTTTCGCCCATTATCGTTGATAAGAAACATAGAAAGGAATCTAAAAATGGCAAGAGAATATTCTCTAGAAAATACGAGAAATATTGGAATTATGGCGCACATTGATGCTGGGAAAACTACAACAACAGAGCGGATTTTATTCCATACTGGTAAAATTCATAAAATTGGAGAAACACATGATGGGGCTAGTCAAATGGACTGAATGGCCCAAGAACAAGAGCGTGGAATTACAATTACTTCTGCGGCAACAACAGCCTTTTGAAAAAATATGCGTTTAAATATTATTGATACTCCAGGTCACGTTGACTTTACTGTGGAAGTAGAAAGATCATTGCGAGTATTAGACGGAGCAGTTGCTGTTCTTGATGGACAATCAGGAGTTGAACCCCAAACAGAAACCGTTTGAAGACAAGCAACAACTTATGGGGTACCACGAGTTGTCTTTGTTAACAAAATGGATAAAATTGGAGCTGACTTTTTATACTCAGTAAAAACAATTCATGACCGTTTACAAGCAAATGCACATCCAGTGCAAATCCCAATTGGCGCAGAAGATCAATTTTCAGGAATCATTGATATTGTGGAACGTAAAGCTTACCATTACGATGGAGCAGCAAATGAAGAAGCCCAAGAAATTCCAATTCCTGATGATTTAAAAGATTTAGTGGAAGAATATCGTACAAGATTAATTGAAGCAGTTGTTAATTTCAATGAAGAGTCAATGCTAAAATACTTGGATGGTAATGAAATTACAATTCCTGAAATTAAAAGTGCAATTCGTGCGGCAACATTAACGGGAGACTTTTTTCCAGTCTTTTGTGGAAGTGCCTTTAAAAATAAAGGAGTTAAATTACTGTTGGATGGGGTAATTGACTACTTACCTTCGCCAGTTGATATTCCAGCGATTAAAGGAGTATTAGCAAACGGAACAGAAGTTGAACGTCATGCAAATGATAGTGAACCATTTTCAGCGTTAGCATTTAAAATTATGACTGATCCTTTTGTTGGAAAATTAACATTTTTCCGAGTTTATTCAGGAGTATTAAAAAAAGGAAGTTCTGTTTTAAACTCAACAAAAGATAAGAGTGAACGAATTGGACGGTTATTAAAAATGCACGCTAATAATCGTGAAGAAATTGAAGAAGTTTATGCGGGTGATATTGCTGCTGCAGTTGGGCTAAAGTTAACAACAACGGGAGATACTCTTTGTGATGAAAAAAATGAAGTAATCTTAGAATCAATGGTTTTCCCAGAACCAGTTATTAGTTTAGCGTTAGAACCAAAAACAAAAGCAGACCAAGAAAAAATGAGTTTAGCATTACAAAAATTAGCAGAAGAAGATCCAACATTTAGAACATGAACAAATGAAGAAACAGGGCAAACAATTATTTCTGGAATGGGTGAGTTGCACTTAGACATTCTAGTTGATCGAATGAAACGTGAATTTAAGGTGGAAACCAATGTTGGAGCACCACAAGTTTCATATCGTGAAACCTTCAAAGATAGCGCGGAAGTAGAAGGAAAATACATTAAGCAATCAGGAGGACGTGGACAATATGGTCACGTATGAATTAAGTTTGAACCAAACCATGATAAAGGTTTTGAATTCGTTGATGCAATTGTTGGGGGAAAAATTCCCAAAGAATTTATTGGTTCTGTTAAAAAAGGAATTGAAGAATCAATGCAAACTGGTAAATTAGCAGGGTATCCAATGATTGATATTAAAGCAACTTTATTTGATGGGTCATATCATGATGTCGATTCATCACAAATGGCGTATGAATTTGCTGCTAGTTTAGCTTTAAAAGAAGCGGCAAAAAAATCTAAACCAGTTATTTTAGAACCAATTATGGCGGTTGAAGTTACTGTTCCAGAAGAATACTATGGAGATGTAATGGGGAACTTATCATCACGTCGTGGTCAAATCGAAGGAAATGATCAACGTGGAAATGCCCAAGTTGTTAAGGCAAAAGTTCCATTATCAGAAATGTTTGGATATGCAACTGATTTACGAAGCTTTACACAAGGGCGAGGAACATACACAATGTTATTCTCACACTATCAAGAAGCACCAAAATCAGTTACCGAAGAAATTATTAAAAAAGCTGGAAAATCAGCTGAATAAGGTTATTACACCGATGGTTTTTATCCACCATTATTAAAAAAGGATTGCAAAGCAAGACAAATTAATTTAGAATAGTTATGACATTTGTATATTAAATATAGGAGGAAAAGATTAAAATGGCAAAACAAAAATTTGATAGAAGTTTACCACACATAAACGTTGGAACAATTGGTCACGTTGACCACGGTAAAACAACTTTAACAGCAGCTATTACGACTGTATTAGCTAAAAAAGGATTTGCAGAAGCACAAGGATATGATAATATCGATAAAGCACCTGAAGAAAAAGAACGTGGAATTACAATTAATACTTCACACGTTGAATACCGTACTGAAAAAAGACATTATGCTCATGTTGACTGTCCAGGCCATGCCGATTATGTTAAAAACATGATTACAGGGGCCGCACAAATGGATGGTGCGATTTTAGTTGTTGCGGCAACTGATGGGCCAATGCCTCAAACAAGAGAACATATCTTATTATCAAGACAAGTTGGTGTACCAAAAATGGTTGTTTTCTTAAACAAATGTGACATGATGGGTGACGATACTGAAATGATCGACTTAGTTGAAATGGAAGTTAGAGACCTATTAAGTGAATACGGATTTGATGGAGAAAATAACCCAGTTATTAGAGGATCAGCGTTAAAAGCACTTGAAGGTGATCCTCAATGAGAAGAAAAAATTATGGAATTAATGGATGCAATTGATACTTGAATTCCAGAACCAGAAAGAGATATCGCAAAACCATTTATGATGCCAGTTGAAGATGTTTTCACAATTACAGGACGTGGAACAGTTGCAACAGGACGTGTTGAACGTGGGGTTGTTAAAGTTAATGAAGAAGTTGAAATTATTGGATTAAAAGAAGACACTAAAAAAGTTGTTGCAACAGGTTTAGAAATGTTCAGAAAATTATTAGATGACGCTAAAGCTGGAGACAATGTTGGGATTTTATTACGTGGAGTAAACCGCGACGATGTTGAACGTGGGCAAGTTATTGCAAAACCAGGTTCAGTTAAACCACATAAAGAATTTAAAGCACAAGTTTATGTTTTAAGTAAAGAAGAAGGAGGGCGTCATACACCATTCTTCGGAAATTACCGTCCACAATTTTATTTCCGTACAACTGATGTTACAGGTTCAATTAAATTACCAGCTGGAGTAGAAATGGTTATGCCAGCTGATAATGTTGAAATGACAGTTGAATTAATTGCCCCAGTTGCGATTGAAGAAGGAACAAAATTCTCAATTCGTGAAGGTGGTCGTACAATCGGTGCCGGAACAGTTGTTTCAATTATTAAATAATTAACTTTTTTAAAAATAGCTCAAGTACGAGCTATTTTTTATTATTTAAAATTTTATCTTGTTTTTATTATTATTTTCTTATATAATGATTAACAAATAGGCCCGTAAAGGAGGAACAAAAATGGGATATAATCCAACAGTAAATAATGCAGAAGTTGCAGCAAAAAGTAGTTTTTTTGGCAAATTCTTTGTTTATATTTGGTTTATTTTAATTTTTCCAATTTTCTTATTTATTTTATCAAGAAATAATTTGATTCGTAATAAAGAAAAAATTGAGGAAACAGCATCAGATATTGACGTTCAATTAAAGCGAAGAGTTGATATGTTAACAAAATTAATTGACAGTACAAAACAATATATGAAGTATGAAAAAGATACTTTGACAGCAGTTGTTGAGCTAAGAAATAAAACTAATCAAAACTTAAATGTTAAAGAATTAGATAAGGTTAATAATGCAATTACTAGTCAAGCGGGGAAAATTAATGTTTTATTAGAAAATTATCCAGATTTAAAAGCAAACAATAGTGTTATTGAATTACAAACAGGAATTAAAGATTGCGAAGACAATATTGCTGCTGCTCGTCGTTTTTATAATTCAGCAGTTCGTGATTTTAATGCAAGTTTAAAAACTTGGCCATCAAATGTTGCGGCAAGTTCATTACGTTTAAACACGTTCTTATATTTTGAAGCAGATGCTGTTGATTGTCAAGATGTTAAAATAGATTTAGGACAATAATTAGTTGTTCCTAATTCTATTTTTTAAATTAATGGGGGAATTAAAAGGAAGCAATGGAAAATAATATATTACCTTTAGAAGCGGTTGTTACACAAGAGTTTACCGACCTGGTTATGAAATATAAATTAACAAATATTAATTTTAAATATTTTAAAAAGCGCTATATGTTTTTGAATTGGTTTTTAGTAATAATTACATTTTTATTATGATTTTTATTAATAATAACTTTTATTAAGCTTAGTTTGTTCTTTTTAGCAGCTCTAAATTCGGTGGGAATTACTGGTCAAGTTCTCATTTTTCTTGCTAGTTTAGGTTCGTTAAGTGGTGCTGGATATTTAACATTTAAATATTGAAAAGCAATTAAATTACAAAAACTTATTATTCAAGAATTACCCTTAGCAAAATTCTACCAAACAGAATTAGATGCTATCACAACAAAGAAATATCAAGTTGACACCGTTAAAAAAGAGTTTGATCTTTTTCCCCATGTTGGAGTCCCAGCAAAAAGTGAAATTAGACAAGATTATGTTATTAACTTTCAAACAACAAATGTTAATTATTCGTTTGGAACTTTAACCCGTAAAGAAGTAATTGATATGGGGAAAAGCAAAGATATTATTTATACACGTTATCCATATTTAATAATTGATGTTAATGAACCATGAATGTTAATTGCGACAATTAAGGCAATGCGAACTTTTTTAAAAATCTTTAAATCAAAAGATAATGCGGACTTAGAATCAACAGAATTTGAAAAAATATTTGCTGTTAATGCAAATGATCAAATTCTAATTCGAAAACTATTAACCCCAAAAGTAATGGTTAATCTAATTGAATTAGCTAATAACAATAAGAAAATCCCCTTAATGCAATTTGATGGTGGTTATATTACAATTGCTTTCAATAATTATAATGTTAATAGTTTTAATGATATAACGGGGATGTTGCTTGGTTTTTCTTTTGTTGGAACTTACCAAAAAGCGATAACCAATGTTGTTAATGTTATTCGTAATGATTTAGAATGATTATTAAAATCATTGCAGTTAATTGAGGCCTATGATTTTAAGAATTAGGTTTTGATGGGGGAATTGGTCGGTTTAAGATAATTAAATTTACTGTATTAAAATCACCAATAATAGAACAACTTCATAAGGCATAACCAAAACCAGCATATCATAATTGTTTAATTGCATTGTTAAAAGTTGTTTTTAAAATTAGTTGGATTGAAACAATTGTTAAAAAGAAAAAAACAAGGGTAATAATAAAAACAAAAATATAAAAGTAAAAACTTAGACTTAATCTATTTTTTTCACTATTATAACAATAAATTTTTGAAAAAACAAAGGGGTTTTTGATAATTAAATAGTTAATAAATAATAGCAACAAATTAATGACAATAAAAATTGAACAGTACATTAATTTATCTTGGGCTGACATTTTTTTCTGTAATAAAAAGATAATTAAAAAGATAATTGTAACCAACCCTAAAGCGGCAAGAAGCCATAACAAATGCCACTTTATTTTTTTAAGATAGCTACGAATATTAATAATTTCCATTTTGAACTCCTTTTCTGCTAGTTATTTATATCTTACTATAAATTGATAAGATAATATTATTTTTTCGGTTTTTATGGTTAAATATAAATGAAAACCTAAGGAGGACATTTATGTATAAAGTAATTAAAGTAACCCCGTTTTTTTCTGAACGATTATGAGGGGGCCACAAGTTGAAGGATTTTGGGTTTCAATTACCAACAAATGATTTATATGGCGAAGCATGAGTTATTAGTGCGTTAGATAATGGTATGAGTTATATTGCAACTGGCCCAGAGCAAGGAACGTCATTAAAATCATTTTATAAAAACCATCCTGAATATTTTGGCACTACGGAAAGCGAGTTTCCGTTATTGTCAAAAATTATTACAGCAAATGATTATTTATCGGTGCAAGTGCATCCTGATGATGAATATAGTTTAAAGCACAATAAGATGTTGGGAAAACCAGAATGTTGATATATTCTTGATTGTCCATCTGATGCCACAATGATTTATGGTCATCAAGCACAAACCAAAACGGAATTGATTACAATGGTGGAACAAAAAGTATGAGAACAATTATTTACTAAAGTAAAAGTTAAGAAAGGTGATTTTTTATATGTCCCACCGGGAAAAGTTCATGCAATAACACCGAGAGTGACTGTTTTTGAGTTACAGCGTTCATCCGATGTGACATATCGTTTTTATGATTTTAATCGAGCCGATAAAGACGGGAACTTGCGTCCCTTACATTTGCAAGAGTGTTTTGATGTAACAACAGTTCCAGATTCAAATGAACAAGTCCAACATATTATAGAAGGAATATTGGTTGATAATCAATATTTTACCTTACACTTATTAACAAAAACGCAGGTCCTTGATTTATCATTAGTGCAATGAGGGAAAGTAACAGTTGTTGAAGGGGAAATTACAATTGGAACAGAAACGCTTAAAGCTGGTGAATCAGCAATTATTGTTGATTTAAATCAAAAGATTACGGTTAAGGTTAATGGGAAAGCCTTACTAAGTTATAAGAAATAAGTGGTTTATTCAAAACCATTTTTTATAGAAAAAAATTCCAGTTTTTTTAAAAAAATAGATTTTTTTAAGTATTTTTTTGATATAATAGACTTCTTGCATTACTTGTTAAAAAATTGCAAATATTTGTAAAAAAGATACTAATAGAAAAATATAATTTTAATTAATTATGTTTTTTATTTAAAAATTTAATATTTTTCCACAACGAAAAATTAATTTATTATTTAAATTATTTAATTTTAAATAAATATTTTATGTTAAATATAATAATTGTAAATTATAAATTGAGGCAATTAAATTAAATTTTAAACCAAATCTTTTTCTTCGATTACGATATTTTTCTGTAATAATTTTAAATTTTTTAAGAATAGCAAAAATATTTTCAATAATAATTCTCATTTTTGAAACTAGTCTATTATATTGCTTTTGTTCTTTGTTTAAAGGGTTTTTTTTGTTTTCTTTGTAGGTATTAGAACATTATTGTGATTTTTTTGTATTCCTTGATAACCACTATCAACTATTAATTTGGTATTTTTTAAAATTGGGATTTTTGATTCTTTAAATAAAGCATAATCATGTTTTTTTCCGAGCGAAAAACTTGTTGCAATAATTTTTTTGGTTTCTTGTTCGATAATTACTTGTGTTTTGATCGTGTGTTTTTTCTTTTTACCAGAATAAGATTGTTTTTGTCTTTTTTTGGGCGTTGGATTGGAGTTTCGGTAGCATCAATAATAATAGTTTTATCATTAAAATAATCATTTATTAGTGCTTTTTTACCAGCAAGTTGTTGAAAATCAGAGTTTTTAATTAAAATATCTTCAATTCACTTAATATTACGATAACAATTAGCCTCACTAATATCAAAACTTTTACCAAGATGAAAATAAGTCTGATATTCTCGTCAATATAATAAAGTCATCAATAATCTATTTTCTAATGATAATTTATTAGTTTTACCACCTTTTTTAAATTTTTCTATTTCAGCAACTTTTAAAATATCTAACATTTTATTAAAAGTGGATTTTTTTATTCCTGTTAATCTTAACCATTCTCTATCATTAAGAGTATTAAATTTATTATTGTTCATATTTTTATGTCCTCATAAATTATATTTTATAATAATATTTTAATAAAAAATGGTATCGCAAGAAGTCTAATAAGTGAGTATATTTTAAAGGAGGAAAAAACTATATGTATAATAAAATTTTTAATGAGAAGCATATCATTTTAGATTCAACCGCAAAGACTAAAGAAGAAGCTTTTTTAGAACTTGCTAAGTTGGCTGAAACATTAGGGTATGTTTCTGACCCGAACGAACTTGTTAAAGGTTTTGAGGCTCGTGAAAAAGAATCTTCAACAGGTTTTGAAGATGGTTTTGCAATTCCGCATGCGCGGATTAAAGCAGTTAAAAAAGAAGCAGTTTTGTTTATTCGTTTTAAAGATGCTATTGATTGAAAAGCAATGGATGGAAAACCAACAAAAGTGGCAATTGCCTTAATTATTCCTGAGGGTAAATCAGGTGATATTCATTTAGGAATATTAAGTGAAGTTACTCGAAAATTAATGGATGAAAACTTTAAAAAAGAAATGAAAGTTGAAACAAATAAGGACAAAATTCAAGCAGCATTATTAGCTGGTTCTGATCAAAACGATACGAAAGAAACTACTAAACCAACTGGTGAAAAACCGTTGATTTTAGCAATGACAGCTTGTGCAACAGGAGTAGCGCATACTTTCCTGGCTGCTGATAAATTAAATCAAACTGGTTCAAAATTAGGATATGATATTAAAGTTGAAACGCATGGGGCAGAAGGAATTCGTAACGATTTTACTGAAGCAGAAATTAAACGAGCAGAAGTAATTATTGCGGCAACTGATATTGGTCTTGATATGGCAAGATTTGGTGGAAAAAAGGTATATATTTGCCCTGTTGCTAAAGCAATTAAAGACCCTGAAGGAGTTATTAATGCTGCTTTAAAGGAGGGAAAAACTACACCAGTTGGAGAGTTTGCAACAAAAAGTGGTGGTAATAATGGTCAGAAAGTTGGAGTTATGAAACACTTGATGGCAGGGGTATCATATATGGTGCCAATTGTTATCTTGGGGGGATTTTTATTGCTATCTCATTAGGATTGGCGAAAGCAATTTATGGTCCTAATTATGAAAACTTCCACGGTTCTTCAAAAGGGATGGGTTGAATTCCTGACCCAGCAGGAGGAACAACACATTGAGGAGAGTTATTCTATACTGACCCATTAACTGATCCTAAGAACTTTTTCTATTATTTAAATATTTTGGGGGGATCAGCATTTACGTTAATGATTCCTGTTTTAGGAGCATTTATTGCTAACTCAATTGCTGGTCGTTCTGCAATTGCGCCAGCAATTGTTGTTTCATTTATTGGTAACAATGCTGCTAACTTTTATCCTTTACCAGGGATTGAAGCAGTTAATACGCCAACTGGATTTATTGGAGCGATTGCGGCTGGATTAGCTGTTGGTTATACCGTTAAATGAATTAATACATGAAACGTGCCAAAAGGTTTAAAACCAGTAATGCCAATCTTCTTTATTCCAATTGTTGTTGGATTTATTTATGGAATGATTATGATGTTCGTAATTGGTTCAGCAGTTGGATGAGTAATGGGAAAATTCCAAGAATGAATTTCAAAAACATGAGGAAATACTTCAAATGCTGCTAATGTTGCAATTGGATTAGCCTTTGGTCTATTAATTGGGGCAATGGCTGGATTTGATATGGGAGGACCAGTTAATAAAGTTGCTTTCTTAGCATGTACTGGTTTAATTGGTTCAAAAATTTATACTCCAATGGGAGCAATGGCAGTTGCAATCCCAGTTGCACCAATGGGAATGGGAATTGCAACATGAATCTTTAAACCATTTTATAATGAAGAACAACGAACAATGGGTTCAACAGCGTTCTTTATGGGTTGCATCGGAATCTCAGAAGGAGCTATTCCGTTTGCGGTAAATGATCCAAAACGTGTTATTCCAAGTAATATTGTTGGATCAGCGATTGCTGGTGGATTAGCTGGAGCAGTAGGGATTGCTGATTTAGCTGGACATGGTGGTCCAATTGTTGGGTTCTTATCCGCTTTAGGTCGTGGAAACGGTGACACTGGTGTTTATGGTTGAGCTGGTGCTTGAGGATGAACATTATTAGCATTCTTATTTATGGCGATTGGAGCGTTAATTACTGCCTTTATGTATGGATTTTGACAAATTGCTGATAAAAAACGTACTGGTGAAACAATTTCAATGAAACAATTTGTTTTAAAAACACGTTCTGATAAAGTTGCTGCTGATAAAAAAATTAAAGTAGCTAAAAAAGAGAACAAAAACAATATCGCTAAAAAACAATAGACTTCTTGCATTACTTGTTAAAAAATTGCAAATATTTGTAAAAAAGATACTAATAGAAAAATATAATTTTAATTAATTATGTTTTTTATTTAAAAATTTAATATTTTTCCACAACGAAAAATTAATTTATTATTTAAATTATTTAATTTTAAATAAATATTTTATGTTAAATATAATAATTGTAAATTATAAATTGAGGCAATTAAATTAAATTTTAAACCAAATCTTTTTCTTCGATTACGATATTTTTCTGTAATAATTTTAAATTTTTTAAGAATAGCAAAAATATTTTCAATAATAATTCTCATTTTTGAAACTAGTCTATTATATTGCTTTTGTTCTTTGTTTAAAGGGTTTTTCTTTGTTTTCTTTGTAGGTATTAGAACATTATTGTGATTTTTTTGTATTCCTTGATAACCACTATCAACTATTAATTTGGTATTTTTTAAAATTGGGATTTTTGATTCTTTAAATAAAGCATAATCATGTTTTTTTCCGAGCGAAAAACTTGTTGCAATAATTTTTTTGGTTTCTTGTTCGATAATTACTTGTGTTTTGATCGTGTGTTTTTTCTTTTTACCAGAATAAGATTGTTTTTGTCTTTTTTTGGGCGTTGGATTGGAGTTTCGGTAGCATCAATAATAATAGTTTTATCATTAAAATAATCATTTATTAGTGCTTTTTTACCAGCAAGTTGTTGAAAATCAGAGTTTTTAATTAAAATATCTTCAATTCACTTAATATTACGATAACAATTAGCCTCACTAATATCAAAACTTTTACCAAGATGAAAATAAGTCTGATATTCTCGTCAATATAATAAAGTCATCAATAATCTATTTTCTAATGATAATTTATTAGTTTTACCACCTTTTTTAAATTTTTCTATTTCAGCAACTTTTAAAATATCTAACATTTTATTAAAAGTGGATTTTTTTATTCCTGTTAATCTTAACCATTCTCTATCATTAAGAGTATTAAATTTATTATTGTTCATATTTTTATGTCCTCATAAATTATATTTTATAATAATATTTTAATAAAAAATGGTATCGCAAGAAGTCTAATAAGTGAGTATATTTTAAAGGAGGAAAAAACTATATGTATAATAAAATTTTTAATGAGAAGCATATCATTTTAGATTCAACCGCAAAGACTAAAGAAGAAGCTTTTTTAGAACTTGCTAAGTTGGCTGAAACATTAGGGTATGTTTCTGACCCGAACGAACTTGTTAAAGGTTTTGAGGCTCGTGAAAAAGAATCTTCAACAGGTTTTGAAGATGGTTTTGCAATTCCGCATGCGCGGATTAAAGCAGTTAAAAAAGAAGCAGTTTTGTTTATTCGTTTTAAAGATGCTATTGATTGAAAAGCAATGGATGGAAAACCAACAAAAGTGGCAATTGCCTTAATTATTCCTGAGGGTAAATCAGGTGATATTCATTTAGGAATATTAAGTGAAGTTACTCGAAAATTAATGGATGAAAACTTTAAAAAAGAAATGAAAGTTGAAACAAATAAGGACAAAATTCAAGCAGCATTATTAGCTGGTTCTGATCAAAACGATACGAAAGAAACTACTAAACCAACTGGTGAAAAACCGTTGATTTTAGCAATGACAGCTTGTGCAACAGGAGTAGCGCATACTTTCCTGGCTGCTGATAAATTAAATCAAACTGGTTCAAAATTAGGATATGATATTAAAGTTGAAACGCATGGGGCAGAAGGAATTCGTAACGATTTTACTGAAGCAGAAATTAAACGAGCAGAAGTAATTATTGCGGCAACTGATATTGGTCTTGATATGGCAAGATTTGGTGGAAAAAAGGTATATATTTGCCCTGTTGCTAAAGCAATTAAAGACCCTGAAGGAGTTATTAATGCTGCTTTAAAGGAGGGAAAAACTACACCAGTTGGAGAGTTTGCAACAAAAAGTGGTGGTAATAATGGTCAGAAAGTTGGAGTTATGAAACACTTGATGGCAGGGGTATCATATATGGTGCCAATTGTTATCTTGGGGGGATTTTTATTGCTATCTCATTAGGATTGGCGAAAGCAATTTATGGTCCTAATTATGAAAACTTCCACGGTTCTTCAAAAGGGATGGGTTGAATTCCTGACCCAGCAGGAGGAACAACACATTGAGGAGAGTTATTCTATACTGACCCATTAACTGATCCTAAGAACTTTTTCTATTATTTAAATATTTTGGGGGGATCAGCATTTACGTTAATGATTCCTGTTTTAGGAGCATTTATTGCTAACTCAATTGCTGGTCGTTCTGCAATTGCGCCAGCAATTGTTGTTTCATTTATTGGTAACAATGCTGCTAACTTTTATCCTTTACCAGGGATTGAAGCAGTTAATACGCCAACTGGATTTATTGGAGCGATTGCGGCTGGATTAGCTGTTGGTTATACCGTTAAATGAATTAATACATGAAACGTGCCAAAAGGTTTAAAACCAGTAATGCCAATCTTCTTTATTCCAATTGTTGTTGGATTTATTTATGGAATGATTATGATGTTCGTAATTGGTTCAGCAGTTGGATGAGTAATGGGAAAATTCCAAGAATGAATTTCAAAAACATGAGGAAATACTTCAAATGCTGCTAATGTTGCAATTGGATTAGCCTTTGGTCTATTAATTGGGGCAATGGCTGGATTTGATATGGGAGGACCAGTTAATAAAGTTGCTTTCTTAGCATGTACTGGTTTAATTGGTTCAAAAATTTATACTCCAATGGGAGCAATGGCAGTTGCAATCCCAGTTGCACCAATGGGAATGGGAATTGCAACATGAATCTTTAAACCATTTTATAATGAAGAACAACGAACAATGGGTTCAACAGCGTTCTTTATGGGTTGCATCGGAATCTCAGAAGGAGCTATTCCGTTTGCGGTAAATGATCCAAAACGTGTTATTCCAAGTAATATTGTTGGATCAGCGATTGCTGGTGGATTAGCTGGAGCAGTAGGTATTGCTGATTTAGCTGGACATAGTGGTCCAATTGTTGGGTTCTTATCCGCTTTAGGTCGTGGAAACGGTGACACTGGTGTTTATGGTTGAGCTGGTGCTTGAGGATGAACATTATTAGCATTCTTATTTATGGCGATTGGAGCGTTAATTACTGCCTTTATGTATGGATTTTGACAAATTGCTGATAAAAAACGTACTGGTGAAACAATTTCAATGAAACAATTTGTTTTAAAAACACGTTCTGATAAAGTTGCTGCTGATAAAAAAATTAAAGTAGCTAAAAAAGAGAACAAAAACAATATCGCTAAAAAACAATAGACTTCTTGCATTACTTGTTAAAAAATTGCAAATATTTGTAAAAAAGATACTAATAGAAAAATATAATTTTAATTAATTATGTTTTTTATTTAAAAATTTAATATTTTTCCACAACGAAAAATTAATTTATTATTTAAATTATTTAATTTTAAATAAATATTTTATGTTAAATATAATAATTGTAAATTATAAATTGAGGCAATTAAATTAAATCTTAAACCAAATCTTTTTCTTCGATTACGATATTTTTCTGTAATAATTTTAAATTTTTTAAGAATAGCAAAAATATTTTCAATAATAATTCTCATTTTTGAAACTAGTCTATTATATTGCTTTTGTTCTTTGTTTAAAGGGTTTTTCTTTGTTTTCTTTGTAGGTATTAGAACATTATTGTGATTTTTTTGTATTCCTTGATAACCACTATCAACTATTAATTTGGTATTTTTTAAAATTGGGATTTTTGATTCTTTAAATAAAGCATAATCATGTTTTTTTCCGAGCGAAAAACTTGTTGCAATAATTTTTTTGGTTTCTTGTTCGATAATTACTTGTGTTTTGATCGTGTGTTTTTTCTTTTTACCAGAATAAGATTGTTTTTGTCTTTTTTTGGGCGTTGGATTGGAGTTTCGGTAGCATCAATAATAATAGTTTTATCATTAAAATAATCATTTATTAGTGCTTTTTTACCAGCAAGTTGTTGAAAATCAGAGTTTTTAATTAAAATATCTTCAATTCACTTAATATTACGATAACAATTAGCCTCACTAATATCAAAACTTTTACCAAGATGAAAATAAGTCTGATATTCTCGTCAATATAATAAAGTCATCAATAATCTATTTTCTAATGATAATTTATTAGTTTTACCACCTTTTTTAAATTTTTCTATTTCAGCAACTTTTAAAATATCTAACATTTTATTAAAAGTGGATTTTTTTATTCCTGTTAATCTTAACCATTCTCTATCATTAAGAGTATTAAATTTATTATTGTTCATATTTTTATGTCCTCATAAATTATATTTTATAATAATATTTTAATAAAAAAGGGTATCGCAAGAAGTCTAATCATCAAAACGAAGTTAAGCAAATAAAAAATTAATAACGAATGTTATTAATTTTTTATTTTTGTGTATAATGGTAGATATTATAAAGGAGGAAAATTAAGTGATGTTAATGGTAAAATCATTGTTTGATGTTCTTCCGTGATGAGCAGCATTATTAATCGTCATTGTAATTTTAGCAATTGTTGTTGGGCTTGTTTTGTTCTTTAAACGAAAAACAGATCAAATTGAAAATCATAGTGAAAGAGTCAAGATTGAAAGTTTATGACAGAAAATTCGTAAAAACCATAAGAAGAAAAAAACAGAAAAACTAGCAGTAAAGCAAAAGGCAAAAAAGAAAAAGCAAAAGTAACAAATGGAGGCGCCAATGAGTTTAATGAGTTATAGTTTTGGTGGTTGGAACGGACCTTGAGGTTTTTTTGACCCCTTAGGTAGTCAATGAGCACAACCGAATGGACCTGTTACTTTTGAAATTGAATTTGGTGTTGGTTTAAGTATGGTTGTTGTTTTATTACTATTAGTTTTTTATTACCAAAGTTTAATGCGAAGTTAGCAACAAGGAGTGCTTTTCGTTATGCTTTGGGTAGTTATTTAATTTTTGCATTATTAATTTTTTTGATTATTAAAAGTCATTTATTAGACTTCTTGCATTACTTGTTAAAAAATTGCAAATATTTGTAAAAAAGATACTAATAGAAAAATATAATTTTAATTAATTATGTTTTTTATTTAAAAATTTAATATTTTTCCACAACGAAAAATTAATTTATTATTTAAATTATTTAATTTTAAATAAATATTTTATGTTAAATATAATAATTGTAAATTATAAATTGAGGCAATTAAATTAAATCTTAAACCAAATCTTTTTCTTCGATTACGATATTTTTCTGTAATAATTTTAAATTTTTTAAGAATAGCAAAAATATTTTCAATAATAATTCTCATTTTTGAAACTAGTCTATTATATTGCTTTTGTTCTTTGTTTAAAGGGTTTTTCTTTGTTTTCTTTGTAGGTATTAGAACATTATTGTGATTTTTTTGTATTCCTTGATAACCACTATCAACTATTAATTTGGTATTTTTTAAAATTGGGATTTTTGATTCTTTAAATAAAGCATAATCATGTTTTTTTCCGAGCGAAAAACTTGTTGCAATAATTTTTTTGGTTTCTTGTTCGATAATTACTTGTGTTTTGATCGTGTGTTTTTTCTTTTTACCAGAATAAGATTGTTTTTGTCTTTTTTTGGGCGTTGGATTGGAGTTTCGGTAGCATCAATAATAATAGTTTTATCATTAAAATAATCATTTATTAGTGCTTTTTTACCAGCAAGTTGTTGAAAATCAGAGTTTTTAATTAAAATATCTTCAATTCACTTAATATTACGATAACAATTAGCCTCACTAATATCAAAACTTTTACCAAGATGAAAATAAGTCTGATATTCTCGTCAATATAATAAAGTCATCAATAATCTATTTTCTAATGATAATTTATTAGTTTTACCACCTTTTTTAAATTTTTCTATTTCAGCAACTTTTAAAATATCTAACATTTTATTAAAAGTGAATTTTTTTATTCCTGTTAATCTTAACCATTCTCTATCATTAAGAGTATTAAATTTATTATTGTTCATATTTTTATGTCCTCATAAATTATATTTTATAATAATATTTTAATAAAAAAGGGTATCGCAAGAAGTCTATTTAAAGAATCAAAAATCCCAATTTTAAAAAATACCAAATTAATAGTTGATAGTGGTTATCAAGGAATACAAAAAAATCACAATAATGTTCTAATACCTACAAAGAAAACAAAGAAAAACCCTTTAAACAAAGAACAAAAGCAATATAATAGACTAGTTTCAAAAATGAGAATTATTATTGAAAATATTTTTGCTATTCTTAAAAAATTTAAAATTATTACAGAAAAATATCGTAATCGAAGAAAAAGATTTGGTTTAAGATTTAATTTAATTGCCTCAATTTATAATTTACAATTATTATATTTAAAATAAAATATTTATTTAAAATTAAATAATTTAAATAATAAATTAATTTTTCGTTGTGGAAAAATATTAAATTTTTAAATAAAAAACATAATTAATTAAAATTATATTTTTCTATTAGTATCTTTTTTACAAATATTTGCAATTTTTTAACAAGTAATGCAAGAAGTCTAATGAATTTGTATTGCCATCGATGAAGCTCACTTATTGATTAATGAAAACAATACCTTAGCGTTGAATTTCTTATTTGAAATGACAAAACGCATTCGAAAATATAATGGTATTTTATATATTATGACGCAAAATATCAACGACTTTATGGGCAATGCGAATATTAAAACGCAAACCCAAGGAATAATCAACAACTGTTTATATCAGTTTGTTCATCATTTAGCGGCAAGCGATTTACAAGATTATGATAATTTAATTGCCACTAGTGGGCGATTAAATCAATATCAAAAAGATACGATTGCAACCGCACCAACGGGAACATGTCTGTTTTCGATTGGTGCTAATAACCGAATGCTGTTAAATGTTGAAGCAAGTGAAATAGAACAAGAAGCATTTAGTTAGGAGTAAAATTTATGCGGAAAATAAAACAATGATATAAAAAACTTAATAAATTTGAAAAAGTAATCTTTTGAATTATTTTTGCTATATTAACTTTTTTCTTGCTAGTTGCTTTAATTAATATTACTATTTCGCTTGGCTATGCAGGAATAAAATTAAAAGCAGTTACTTGACAAACCTTTTCAACTGCTTATAGCAAAGATATTTGCTTTAAAATTTCAGCAATTATCAGCACTATCGTTGTGCTTGTCGTTGCTGGTTTTATTGGTTATCAAAAATGACAACACTTTGATATGTTTGATTATGAACAAAAGAAAAAAGCAAAACAAAAAGAACAAGAATTTAAACAAATTCAACAAAGTAATTTGCTTAAATTAAATAAAAACTTTGGTTTAATAAAATCAAATTTAACTCAACATACTCTCCTAGTTGGTACAACTGGGAGCGGTAAAACAACGACATTAATGCAAATTATAAAAGAGTTAAGGTTTAAATTCCGTGAAACCACAATTATTATTGATGGAAAAGGGGATGTTGATTTAATTGAAAAAATTAAACAACAATACCCTAACGCTTTTATTTGAGAAATTGGTGGCACAACGGAATATAAACCATTTGCAAATAAAAATAAAGTTATTTTAGCGGATAAAATAATGTCGTTGTTTGACTTTTCCGAACAGTATTATCAAAATTTAGCACATAATTATTTATTACTATTGCTTGATACACTTTTAAAAAATGATATAGCTATTACTTTTGATAATTTAGTTAAATATTTTCCTATTAAACAATTAGAAAAATTAATTGCTTTTAATGACAATAGCATTTCGTTATTATCAAATTTTGATTAAAAAGACATTAACAGTCTTTTTAATCAATTAAATGTTTACAACACACAACTAAACAATAGTTTGGGCAATAAAAATACTTTGTTAGAATTGATTACTAAACATAAAACGATTTTGTTTAGTAATCAATTCGTTGATGTATCCCAAACTAGCGGGTTCAGTTGGTAAAATCATTATCCAAGACTTAAAAGAATTAACCACGCTAAAACCAGTTAATCAAAAAATTAACATTGTTTTAGATGAGTTTAATGTCTTTGCGAGTGAAACGATTATCAACTTGATAAATAAGTCGCGTAGTTTTAATTATCAGTGTTTCTTATCTTCCCAAACAATCAATGACCTAAAAACAAACAATATGAATTTAACAGATACCATTTTTGGAAATGTTAGCACTATTGTTTGTCACTCATTGAAAGACCCAAACACGGCCGAATATATAGCAAGTGTATTTGGCACCCAAGAAACCGAAAAACTAACTCGACAACTTGATTTTAAAAACAACACGGCTGATATGGGGTCGGTGCGTTCGGTGGATGAATTTATTGTTCATCCGAATGACCTTAAAAACCTTAAAATCGGGGAATGCTATTTAAAAACCACTCTACCGAGTGGCAAGTTATTTATTAAAAAAATTCAAGTTGACCCAACTTATTTAGATAATTTATTTTAACAATTAAATAAATAATACACTCTACCTGTGCTATAATAAACACAACTAAATAAACGAAAAGAAAAATGACACGCAAGTCATTCTTCTATACACCTATTAAGCGGGGACAACCACTTAACTAGGGCTTATTAATTTAACCCCACCTTTTGGTAGGTCAGTTAAATTATAACATTTTTTAATTTTTGTGTATAGGTAGAATGATAAAAAAGTCATCTACCTATTTTTTTATTTATGAAAATATTTATTAGAAAGGACATGATGTTATGCGCAGAGCAAGTTATATTGATACAAAAATTGATTATGATCAAAATGATGTTCAAAAAGAACAACGTCGGGTAAAGCAATACCAAATCGAACACCACCCTGGTCGCCTTGCTTTAAAACAGTGAGAGAAACAGTGAAAAAGTGGTTGATTTGAAAACTTAACTAAAGAAAAACAAAAAGAATACAAACTAATAACCAACAAATTGGCGTTAGAAAAGAAAAAGTTTGAATTGGTAAGAGTTCGTCAGGAATGAAAACGTAGCTGATACAGCAATTTAGACAAAGAAAAACAACGCGAATATAAAAAACGCGTTGAACAAATCAAAAAAGAACACAATTTATAAATCATAAATTTTTACCTTTAAATTAGCGTTTAAACTAACCAAAAGAAGGGATTACATTTTGGAAAATATCAACGCTAATAAGGGGGTTAAATTCGCTCAAAACCAAATAAAGGAACAGAAATTATGGAAAATTTAGTACAGCAAGCAGAACAAGTCAATTACCACTTTGTGGAGATAAATGGATTGAACTATAAAGTTATTAATCAACTTGACAAGAATAAACATGTCTCTAATTTTTACATTCCGAAAAAATATGTTCGCCAACACCCTACCCGCGAAACTAGCTACAAAGTCAAAATTTATGACAAATTTATTTGTGTACCAAAAATAATGTGTTTTATTGATAAAACTGGTAAATACTTTTTGGTTGGCATTGATATGTTATTTACCTACTGAATTTATAACACAAGAGATAATAACAAATATCGTTTAGCAGGTTATCAAGCGATTTGCAACACTGCAATTAAAGAATTGCATTATTTAACTAGACTTCTTGCGATACCCTTTTTTATTAAAATATTATTATAAAATATAATTTATGAGGACATAAAAATATGAACAATAATAAATTTAATACTCTTAATGATAGAGAATGGTTAAGATTAACAGGAATAAAAAAATTCACTTTTAATAAAATGTTAGATATTTTAAAAGTTGCTGAAATATAAAAATTTAAAAAGGGTGGTAAAACTAATAAATTATCATTAGAAAATAGATTATTGATGACTTTATTATATTAACGAGAATATCAGACTTATTTTCATCTTGGTAAAAGTTTTGATATTAGTGAGGCTAATTGTTATCGTAATATTAAGTGAATTGAAGATATTTTAATTAAAAACTCTGATTTTCAACAACTTGCTGGTAAAAAAGCACTAATAAATGATTATTTTAATGATAAAACTATTATTATTTATGCTACCGAAACTCCAATCCAACGCCCAAAAAAAGACAAAAACAATCTTATTCTGGTAAAAAGAAAAAACACACGATCAAAACACAAGTAATTATCGAACAAGAAACCAAAAAAATTATTGCAACAAGTTTTTCGCTCGGAAAAAAACATGATTATGCTTTATTTAAAGAATCAAAAATCCCAATTTTAAAAAATACCAAATTAATAGTTGATAGTGGTTATCAAGGAATACAAAAAAATCACAATAATGTTCTAATACCTACAAAGAAAACAAAGAAAAACCCTTTAAACAAAGAACAAAAGCAATATAATAGACTAGTTTCAAAAATGAGAATTATTATTGAAAATATTTTTGCTATTCTTAAAAAATTTAAAATTATTACAGAAAAATATCGTAATCGAAGAAAAAGATTTGGTTTAAGATTTAATTTAATTGCCTCAATTTATAATTTACAATTATTATATTTAACATAAAATATTTATTTAAAATTAAATAATTTAAATAATAAATTAATTTTTCGTTGTGGAAAAATATTAAATTTTTAAATAAAAAACATAATTAATTAAAATTATATTTTTCTATTAGTATCTTTTTTACAAATATTTGCAATTTTTTAACAAGTAATGCAAGAAGTCTATTATATATGGCATTATGTAGTAAATCGTAAAGGCTTGATTCCACTTTTTGTCAAAACTAATTATTAAAATAACTTAAATAATTTGATATAATAATTAAAAGTTATAGTTTTTTTATTAACACATAAAAATAGTAGAGAATAGAGATGAAAGAATTATGTTGATTGTTTATAAAATTAAATTTTATTATAAAATTGCCCTTCTAATTAATTTTTTGCATACAAAATGTTTATGTTTATTTCGTAAGATACATATCCCGCCTAAATTTTAGTTTTTAAATTTTAAATAAATATAACTAAAAGCAAAGAGGGAAAAAACAATGAAAAAACTATTAAGTATTTTAGGGACAATAACATTAGTTGGAACTGTTGCGCCAAATGTTGTTGCTTGTCATAACAAAAAAAATCTTAGCAACGAAAGTATTACAGCAAAAGACATTAAAGTCTTTAATAGACTTCTTGCATTACTTGTTAAAAATTGCAAATATTTGTAAAAAAGATACTAATAGAAAAATATAATTTTAATTAATTATGTTTTTTATTTAAAAATTTAATATTTTTCCACAACGAAAAATTAATTTATTATTTAAATTATTTAATTTTAAATAAATATTTTATGTTAAATATAATAATTGTAAATTATAAATTGAGGCAATTAAATTAAATCTTAAACCAAATCTTTTTCTTCGATTACGATATTTTTCTGTAATAATTTTAAATTTTTTAAGAATAGCAAAAATATTTTCAATAATAATTCTCATTTTTGAAACTAGTCTATTATATTGCTTTTGTTCTTTGTTTAAAGGGTTTTTCTTTGTTTTCTTTGTAGGTATTAGAACATTATTGTGATTTTTTTGTATTCCTTGATAACCACTATCAACTATTAATTTGGTATTTTTTAAAATTGGGATTTTTGATTCTTTAAATAAAGCATAATCATATTTTTTCCGAGCGAAAAACTTGTTGCAATAATTTTTTTGGTTTCTTGTTCGATAATTACTTGTGTTTTGATCGTGTGTTTTTTCTTTTTACCAGAATAAGATTGTTTTTGTCTTTTTTTGGGCGTTGGATTGGAGTTTCGGTAGCATCAATAATAATAGTTTTATCATTAAAATAATCATTTATTAGTGCTTTTTTACCAGCAAGTTGTTGAAAATCAGAGTTTTTAATTAAAATATCTTCAATTCACTTAATATTACGATAACAATTAGCCTCACTAATATCAAAACTTTTACCAAGATGAAAATAAGTCTGATATTCTCGTCAATATAATAAAGTCATCAATAATCTATTTTCTAATGATAATTTATTAGTTTTACCACCTTTTTTAAATTTTTCTATTTCAGCAACTTTTAAAATATCTAACATTTTATTAAAAGTGGATTTTTTTATTCCTGTTAATCTTAACCATTCTCTATCATTAAGAGTATTAAATTTATTATTGTTCATATTTTTATGTCCTCATAAATTATATTTTATAATAATATTTTAATAAAAAGGGTATCGCAAGAAGTCTATTATAAATATATCTCATAACAGTTTTTTCAGATTTTACATTATTTAAAATATCTAATGAATATTTTAAATAATTTTTCCATTTTCAGTTAATGTTTGTATTTTCATTAAGTGTATTAATCTTTTTCTGTATCTTTGTTAATAACAACATAATAACTACTTTTGTTTTTTGCATTATCTTCTGTTTCTATTAAATATTGACCTTGATAAGTATCTAGTTGTGAACCATCAAGTTTAATATCATTTGTTAAATCAATAGTATCTTGCTCCCCATTTTTTTGTCAATTTTCATCACAACTGTACACAACCCCTGTTATCACACTATTTGCTTACTTGCTGTTGGTTTAACTAGTATGATAGTATTTTTACTATTTGCATAGTAAAATGTATTAACTTGGTTTGTGATATTACTTGTATAAATTTGAAAAATGATTAAAAGAAATAAATTTATATGATAATTTATTAAATATTTTATAAAACATTCTGAAAATTTTACTACAAGTGAAAATGATTTTAATAGCATTTGGGAGAACCCATATTATTGGCGGCAAAAACAAGCCCATGAAGAACTCATCAAGGAAATCAAATAACAATGAAAAAAGTAGAGAATAAAGATACTAAAAATCATAATTTAATGATTGTTGATGTTGATTTACAAAAGTGTTTGAATTGTAGTTTCACCATTCAAAAAGTGGATGATGAGTGATTTACGATTAACACGGGAAATAAAAACTGCGGTAAAAAATAACAATTTGGGTATAATTTCCTTACCAAGATATTTTTATCTTTGGTATCTAGCCCAAATGTATCAAATATAGTAAATATCAAAATGTATTAAATGCAAATTTTTTCTATATTTTTTGTGCCAAATATTAAAATTAAAAAACTATAAACAATATTGTTTATAGTGATATAATATTTATGTAATTAAATATTTTTAATAAAAATTTGGTGATACTAAATTGTCTAGTAAACAATTTAGTATCGTGGAAACACTAGCTTGTCACTAGTGTTTCCACCGACAATTTTTAACATATTTCTTGGTAGTATTTCTGTGGTACTACTGTGAAATATGTTTAAAAATTGCGTGTGGGAATAGTGCAGTGGTGTTATTCTCTTTTTTTGTTAAAAAGAGAATTCAGAAAGGAAATAACGAAATGAAAAAATTACTAAGTATCTTAACCATAACAACATTGACGGCGAACGTTCCTGCTCCGTTGCTTGCCAACACATCTTTAACTCGTAATAAACGCGATGTTATAACATCTAATTCCAACAACGACTACCTACCATTAAATAAAATAAAAAATATTAATAGTACATTTTTATTATAGTTGATAGTAAAGATAATGTATATTTTGGAACAGCTGATGGTGCATATAAGTTGTTCGCGGGGTCAGACACTGCAACTAAAATTGATAGTATTATTGGCTATGTTAATAATATTGTAATTGATAACAACGATAATGTTTATTTTGCAACAAACAATGGTGCGTTTGTGTTGAAACACGGGGAAACAACACCAACCAAAATTGATGGTATAAGTGGTAATGTTCTTTCTATTGCGATTAATAGTAAAGATAACATTTATTTTGGGACAGCTGATGGAGCTTTTGTGCTTAAACAGGGTTCTACAACTGCAACAAAAATAAATGGTATCAGTGATGATAGAACAATTATAGTTGATAGTAAAGATAATGTATATTTTGGAACAAATAATGGTGCATATAAGTTGTTCGCGGGGTCAGACACTGCAACTAAAATTGATAGTATTATTGGCTATGTTAATAATATTGTAATTGATAACAACGATAATGTATATTTTGGGACAAGTGATGGTACGTTTGTTTTGAAACAGGGTTCAGACACACCAACCAAAATTGATGGTATAAGTGGTAATGTTCTTTCTATTGCGATTAATAGTAAAGATAACATTTATTTTGGGACAGCTGATGGAGCTTTTGTGCTTAAACAGGGTTCTACAACTGCAACTAAAAATGAAAATATTAATAGATATGTTTGATTTATTGACATTGATAGTAAAGATATGTATATTTTGGGACAGATATGGGGTTTATAAATTAACTCCGATTGTTAAACCAACACCACCTGCGCACGTACCTGAATTAAGTAATAAATTATCTCACATTGAAATTGCATTTATTGCAATTGTTCAAGTATTGGTGTGGTGTACTTGTTCTTGGTACTTATTTTTTATATAAATATATAAAAAATAACAAGAAACGATAGAAAGAAGGTAATAAAAACTTTGATAAATAGCAATTTATATAAAAAAACCATATCTATTTATAGATATGGTAAAATAATATAAATAAGTAGTTTGTATCTCCTTACTTTTGCTAAAATTTAATAAAGTGATACTAAATTGTCTTGTAAACAATTTAGTATCTTGGAAACACTAGCGACAAACTAGCGTTTCCACAGACAATTTTAACATATTTGATGGTGTTATATGCTTTGTGGTGCTGTCAAATATGTTGGAAAATTGCATGTGGGAATAGTGCGGTGGTGCTATTCTCTTTTTTGTTAAAAAGAGAATTCAGAAAGGAAATAACGAAATGAAAAAATTATTAAGTATCTTAACCATATCAACCTTGACAGCAAGCATTCCCACTCCGTTGCTGGCCAATGCACCACTAACTCGTGTCAAGCGCGATGTTAGTGCTTTGACATCTAACGCAAACAACAACTACCTACCAATAAAAAAAAATAATGGTATTAGTGCATGAATAAACGGAATTATCATTGATAGTTCAAATAGTATTTATTATGCTACTGATACTGGTGCGTATAAGTTGTCTGCGGGTTCAGACACACCAACCAAAATTGATGGAATAAGTTGACCAACATACCCATCGCAATATTATTATCTTTCTTATAAAGGTAATACTTTTGTTGGCCTAGAACATAAAAAAGCAATTAAAATAAATTGCTATGAACTCCCCATCAAGATATGTTGATCAAATGACTTTGTAGTCAAACTGATATTGAGAACTATCAAACGGAGCGGGAGTTAAAAATGAAAAACGGCAATTTAAATGTCTACCCTGATTTAATCATCATCAAAAATGATGATAGTGAAATTTATTTTGAATTTGAACGCACCCGCAAGTCACCCGACCGGTTTAAAACGAAATTAATTAACTTGCGTGACTGGCTTGTTGATGGTGGTAAAATTCATTGAATTACTCCAACCCAAACACTCACAAATTGAATTAAAAATCAAATCAACACTATTGGCACTTATCCAATACAAACACACCTACGAAATATGAAACAACGA
>NZ_CM020866.1:1747851-1760813 GCF_009866525.1 Spiroplasma poulsonii | reverse complement strand
GTTTACAACACACAACTAAACAATAGTTTGGGCAATAAAAATACTTTGTTAGAATTGATTACTAAACATAAAACGATTTTGTTTAGTAATCAATTCGTTGATGTATCCCAAACTAGCGGGTTCAGTTGGTAAAATCATTATCCAAGACTTAAAAGAATTAACCACGCTAAAACCAGTTAATCAAAAAATTAACATTGTTTTAGATGAGTTTAATGTCTTTGCGAGTGAAACGATTATCAACTTGATAAATAAGTCGCGTAGTTTTAATTATCAGTGTTTCTATCTCCCAAACAATCAATGACCTAAAACAAACAATATGAATTTAACAGATACCATTTTTGGAAATGTTAGCACTATTGTTTGTCACTCATTGAAAGACCCAAACACGGCCGAATATATAGCAAGTGTATTTGGCACCCAAGAAACCGAAAAACTAACTCGACAACTTGATTTTAAAAACAACACGGCTGATATGGGGTCGGTGCGTTCGGTGGATGAATTTATTGTTCATCCGAATGACCTTAAAAACCTTAAAATCGGGGAATGCTATTTAAAAACCACTCTACCGAGTGGCAAGTTATTTATTAAAAAAATTCAAGTTGACCCAACTTATTTAGATAATTTATTTTAACAATTAAATAAATAATACACTCTACCTGTGCTATAATAAACACAACTAAATAAACGAAAAGAAAAATGACACGCAAGTCATTCTTCTATACACCTATTAAGCGGGGACAACCACTTAACTAGGGCTTATTAATTTAACCCCACCTTTTGGTAGGTCAGTTAAATTATAACATTTTTTAATTTTTGTGTATAGGTAGAATGATAAAAAAGTCATCTACCTATTTTTTTATTTATGAAATATTTATTAGAAAGGACATGATGTTATGCGCAGAGCAAGTTATATTGATACAAAAATTGATTATGATCAAAATGATGTTCAAAAAGAACAACGTCGGGTAAAGCAATACCAAATCGAACACCACCCTGGTCGCCTTGCTTTAAAACAGTGAGAGAAACAGTGAAAAAGTGGTTGATTTGAAAACTTAACTAAAGAAAAACAAAAAGAATACAAACTAATAACCAACAAATTGGCGTTAGAAAAGAAAAAGTTTGAATTGGTAAGAGTTCGTCAGGAATGAAAACGTAGCTGATACAGCAATTTAGACAAAGAAAAACAACGCGAATAAAAAAACGCGTTGAACAAATCAAAAAGAACACAATTTATAAATCATAAATTTTTACCTTTAAATAGCGTTTAAACTAACCAAAAGAAGGATTACATTTTGGAAAATATCAACGCTAATAAGGGGGTTAAATTCGCTCAAAACCAAATAAAGGAACAGAAATTATGGAAAATTTAGTACAGCAAGCAGAACAAGTCAATTACCACTTTGTGGAGATAAATGGATTGAACTATAAAGTTATTAATCAACTTGACAAGAATAAACATGTCTCTAATTTTTACATTCCGAAAAAATATGTTCGCCAACACCCTACCCGCGAAACTAGCTACAAAGTCAAAATTTATGACAAATTTATTTGTGTACCAAAAATAATGTGTTTTATTGATAAAACTGGTAAATACTTTTTGGTTGGCATTGATATGTTATTTACCTACTGAATTTATAACACAAGAGATAATAACAAATATCGTTTAGCAGGTTATCAAGCGATTTGCAACACTGCAATTAAAGAATTGCATTATTTAACTAGACTTCTTGCGATACCCTTTTTTATTAAAATATTATTATAAAATATAATTTATGAGGACATAAAAATATGAACAATAATAAATTTAATACTCTTAATGATAGAGAATGGTTAAGATTAACAGGAATAAAAAAATTCACTTTTAATAAAATGTTAGATATTTTAAAAGTTGCTGAAATATAAAAATTTAAAAAGGGTGGTAAAACTAATAAATTATCATTAGAAAATAGATTATGATGACTTTATTATATTAACGAGAATATCAGACTTATTTTCATCTTGGTAAAAGTTTTGATATTAGTGAGGCTAATTGTTATCGTAATATTAAGTGAATTGAAGATATTTTAATTAAAAACTCTGATTTTCAACAACTTGCTGGTAAAAAAGCACTAATAAATGATTATTTTAATGATAAAACTATTATTATTTATGCTACCGAAACTCCAATCCAACGCCCAAAAAAGACAAAAACAATCTTATTCTGGTAAAAGAAAAAAACACACGATCAAAACAAAGTAATTATCGAACAAGAAACCAAAAAAATTATTGCAACAAGTTTTTCGCTCGGAAAAAAACATGATTATGCTTTATTTAAAGAATCAAAAATCCCAATTTTAAAAAATACCAAATTAATAGTTGATAGTGGTTATCAAGGAATACAAAAAAATCACAATAATGTTCTAATACCTACAAAGAAAACAAAGAAAAACCCTTTAACAAAGAACAAAAGCAATATAATAGACTAGTTTCAAAAATGAGAATTATTATTGAAAATATTTTTGCTATTCTTAAAAATTTAAAATTATTACAGAAAAATATCGTAATCGAAGAAAAAGATTTGGTTTAAGATTTAATTTAATTGCCTCAATTTATAATTTACAATTATTATATTTAACATAAAATATTTATTTAAAATTAAATAATTTAAATAATAAATTAATTTTTCGTTGTGGAAAAATATTAAATTTTTAAATAAAAAACATAATTAATTAAAATTATATTTTTCTATTAGTATCTTTTTACAAATATTTGCAATTTTTTAACAAGTAATGCAAGAAGTCTATTATATATGGCATTATGTAGTAAATCGTAAAGGCTTGATTCCACTTTTTGTCAAACTAATTATTAAAATAACTTAAATAATTTGATATAATAATTAAAAGTTATAGTTTTTTTATTAACACATAAAAATAGTAGAGAATAGAGATGAAAGAATTATGTTGATTGTTTATAAAATTAAATTTTATTATAAAATTGCCCTTCTAATTAATTTTTTGCATACAAAATGTTTATGTTTATTTCGTAAGATACATATCCCGCCTAAATTTTAGTTTTTAAATTTTAAATAAATATAACTAAAAGCAAAGAGGGAAAAAACAATGAAAAAACTATTAAGTATTTTAGGGACAATAACATTAGTTGGAACTGTTGCGCCAAATGTTGTTGCTTGTCATAACAAAAAAAATCTTAGCAACGAAAGTATTACAGCAAAAGACATTAAAGTCTTTAATAGACTTCTTGCATTACTTGTTAAAAAATTGCAAATATTTGTAAAAAAGATACTAATAGAAAATATAATTTTAATTAATTATGTTTTTTATTTAAAAATTTAATATTTTTCCACAACGAAAAATTAATTTATTATTTAAATTATTTAATTTTAAATAAATATTTTATGTTAAATATAATAATTGTAAATTATAAATTGAGGCAATTAAATTAAATCTTAAACCAAATCTTTTTCTTCGATTACGATATTTTTCTGTATAATTTTAAATTTTTAAGAATAGCAAAATATTTCAATAATAATTCTCATTTTTGAAACTAGTCTATTATATTGCTTTTGTTCTTTGTTTAAAGGGTTTTCTTTGTTTTCTTTGTAGGTATTAGAACATTATTGTGATTTTTTTGTATTCCTTGATAACCACTATCAACTATTAATTTGGTATTTTTAAAATTGGGATTTTTGATTCTTTAAATAAAGCATAATCATATTTTTCCGAGCGAAAACTTGTTGCAATAATTTTTTTGGTTTCTTGTTCGATAATTACTTGTGTTTTGATCGTGTGTTTTTCTTTTTACCAGAATAAGATTGTTTTTGTCTTTTTTGGGCGTTGGATTGGAGTTTCGGTAGCATCAATAATAATAGTTTTATCATTAAAATAATCATTTATTAGTGCTTTTTACCAGCAAGTTGTTGAAAATCAGAGTTTTTAATTAAAATATCTTCAATTCACTTAATATTACGATAACAATTAGCCTCACTAATATCAAAACTTTTACCAAGATGAAAATAAGTCTGATATTCTCGTCAATATAATAAAGTCATCAATAATCTATTTTCTAATGATAATTTATTAGTTTTACCACCTTTTTAAATTTTTCTATTTCAGCAACTTTTAAAATATCTAACATTTTATTAAAAGTGGATTTTTTTATTCCTGTTAATCTTAACCATTCTCTATCATTAAGAGTATTAAATTTATTATTGTTCATATTTTTATGTCCTCATAAATTATATTTATAATAATATTTTAATAAAAGGGTATCGCAAGAAGTCTATTATAAATATATCTCATAACAGTTTTTTCAGATTTTACATTATTTAAAATATCTAATGAATATTTTAAATAATTTTTCCATTTTTCAGTTAATGTTTGTATTTTCATTAAGTGTATTAATCTTTTTCTGTATCTTTGTTAATAACAACATAATAACTACTTTTGTTTTTTGCATTATCTTCTGTTTCTATTAAATATTGACCTTGATAAGTATCTAGTTGTGAACCATCAAGTTAATATCATTTGTTAAATCAATAGTATCTTGCTCCCCATTTTTTGTCAATTTTCATCACAACTGTACACAACCCCTGTTATCACACTATTTGCTTACTTGCTGTTGGTTTAACTAGTATGATAGTATTTTTACTATTTGCATAGTAAAATGTATTAACTTGGTTTGTGATATTACTTGTATAAATTTGAAAATGATTAAAGAAATAAATTTATATGATAATTTATTAAATATTTTTATAAAACATTCTGAAAATTTTACTACAAGTGAAAATGATTTTAATAGCATTTGGGAGAACCCATATTATTGGCGGCAAAAACAAGCCCATGAAGAACTCATCAAGGAAATCAAATAACAATGAAAAAAGTAGAGAATAAGATACTAAAAATCATAATTTAATGATTGTTGATGTTGATTTACAAAAGTGTTTGAATTGTAGTTTCACCATTCAAAAAGTGGATGATGAGTGATTTACGATTAACACGGGAAATAAAAACTGCGGTAAAAAATAACAATTTGGGTTATAATTTCCTTACCAAGATATTTTTATCTTTGGTATCTAGCCCAAATGTATCAAATATAGTAAATATCAAAATGTATTAAATGCAAATTTTTTCTATATTTTTTGTGCCAAATATTAAAATTAAAAAACTATAAACAATATTGTTTATAGTGATATAATATTTATGTAATTAAATATTTTTAATAAAAATTTGGTGATACTAAATTGTCTAGTAAACAATTTAGTATCGTGGAAACACTAGCTTGTCACTAGTGTTTCCACCGACAATTTTAACATATTTCTTGGTAGTATTTCTGTGGTACTACTGTGAAATATGTTTAAAAATTGCGTGTGGGAATAGTGCAGTGGTGTTATTCTCTTTTTTGTTAAAAAGAGAATTCAGAAAGGAAATAACGAAATGAAAAAATTACTAAGTATCTTAACCATAACAACATTGACGGCGAACGTTCCTGCTCCGTTGCTTGCCAACACATCTTTAACTCGTAATAAACGCGATGTTATAACATCTAATTCCAACAACGACTACCTACCATTAAATAAAATAAAAATATTAATAGTACATTTTTTATTATAGTTGATAGTAAAGATAATGTATATTTTGGAACAGCTGATGGTGCATATAAGTTGTTCGCGGGGTCAGACACTGCAACTAAAATTGATAGTATTATTGGCTATGTTAATAATATTGTAATTGATAACAACGATAATGTTTATTTTGCAACAAACAATGGTGCGTTTGTGTTGAAACACGGGGAAACAACACCAACCAAAATTGATGGTATAAGTGGTAATGTTCTTTCTATTGCGATTAATAGTAAAGATAACATTTATTTTTGGGACAGCTGATGGAGCTTTTGTGCTTAAACAGGGTTCTACAACTGCAACAAAAATAAATGGTATCAGTGATGATAGAACAATTATAGTTGATAGTAAAGATAATGTATATTTTGGAACAAATAATGGTGCATATAAGTTGTTCGCGGGGTCAGACACTGCAACTAAAATTGATAGTATTATTGGCTATGTTAATAATATTGTAATTGATAACAACGATAATGTATATTTTGGGACAAGTGATGGTACGTTTGTTTTGAAACAGGGTTCAGACACACCAACCAAAATTGATGGTA
Organism: Spiroplasma poulsonii; assembly: GCF_009866525.1. Lineage (GTDB taxonomy): Bacteria > Bacillota_I > Bacilli_A > Mycoplasmatales > Mycoplasmataceae > Spiroplasma > Spiroplasma poulsonii. Next base: position 1,754,648 of record NZ_CM020866.1, on the reverse strand, counting down.
TAAGTGGTAATGTTCTTTCTATTGCGATTAATAGTAAAGATAACATTTATTTTGGGACAGCTGATGGAGCTTTTGTGCTTAAACAGGGTTCTACAACTGCAACTAAAATTGAAAATATTAATAGATATGTTTGATTTATTGACATTGATAGTAAAGATAATGTATATTTTGGGACAGATGATGGGGTTTATAAATTAACTCCGATTGTTAAACCAACACCACCTGCGCACGTACCTGAATTAAGTAATAAATTATCTCACATTGAAATTGCATTTATTGCAATTGGTTCAAGTATTGGTGTGGTGTTACTTGTTCTTGGTACTTATTTTTTATATAAATATATAAAAAATAACAAGAAACGATAGAAAAGAAGGTAATAAAAACTTTGATAAATAGCAATTTATATAAAAAAACCATATCTATTTATAGATATGGTAAAATAATATAAATAAGTAGTTTGTATCTCCTTACTTTTGCTAAAATTTAATAAAGTGATACTAAATTGTCTTGTAAACAATTTAGTATCTTGGAAACACTAGCGACAAACTAGCGTTTCCACAGACAATTTTAACATATTTGATGGTGTTATATGCTTTGTGGTGCTGTCAAATATGTTGGAAAATTGCATGTGGGAATAGTGCGGTGGTGCTATTCTCTTTTTTGTTAAAAAGAGAATTCAGAAAGGAAATAACGAAATGAAAAAATTATTAAGTATCTTAACCATATCAACCTTGACAGCAAGCATTCCCACTCCGTTGCTGGCCAATGCACCACTAACTCGTGTCAAGCGCGATGTTAGTGCTTTGACATCTAACGCAAACAACAACTACCTACCAATAAAAAAAATAATGGTATTAGTGCATGAATAAACGGAATTATCATTGATAGTTCAAATAGTATTTATTATGCTACTGATACTGGTGCGTATAAGTTGTCTGCGGGTTCAGACACACCAACCAAAATTGATGGAATAAGTTGACCAACATACCCATCGCAATATTTATTATCTTTCTTATAAAGGTAATACTTTTGTTGGCCTAGAACATAAAAAAGCAATTAAAATAAATTGCTATGAACTCCCCCATCAAGATATGTTGATCAAATGACTTTGTAGTCAAACTGATATTGAGAACTATCAAACGGAGCGGGAGTTAAAAATGAAAAACGGCAATTTAAATGTCTACCCTGATTTAATCATCATCAAAAATGATGATAGTGAAATTTATTTTGAATTTGAACGCACCCGCAAGTCACCCGACCGGTTTAAAACGAAATTAATTAACTTGCGTGACTGGCTTGTTGATGGTGGTAAAATTCATTGAATTACTCCAACCCAAACACTCACAAATTGAATTAAAAATCAAATCAACACTATTGGCACTTATCCAATACAACACACCTACGAAATATGAAACAACGAAAAATAAAAAGAGCATATTAATATGCTCTTTTTATTTTAAATAATATTTATCAATTAATTGAACTTATTGAAACAGTATAATTAACAATTACATTTTTGGTATAAATATTTTCATCATTTGAAGTAATTGTTGCACTGTTATTAGTAATGTGTGTAACGTTAATTTTTGTGATGTCTAATTGTGGATTTAATTCTTTTAATTTGTCTTTGATTTGTTCTTTTGTTGGATTAGATAAATTTTCAGTTTTAAATTCACCTAAATCAGTGTTTTTAATTATTTCGTTTATTTGTTTGTTGTCAGTTACACTTGTTGGTTGAATTACAATATTTGATATATTACAAAAACTAAAATATAATAGACTTCTTGCATTACTTGTTAAAAAATTGCAAATATTTGTAAAAAAGATACTAATAGAAAAATATAATTTTAATTAATTATGTTTTTTATTTAAAAATTTAATATTTTTCCACAACGAAAAATTAATTTATTATTTAAATTATTTAATTTTAAATAAATATTTTATGTTAAATATAATAATTGTAAATTATAAATTGAGGCAATTAAATTAAATCTTAAACCAAATCTTTTTCTTCGATTACGATATTTTTCTGTAATAATTTTAAATTTTTTAAGAATAGCAAAAATATTTTCAATAATAATTCTCATTTTTGAAACTAGTCTATTATATTGCTTTTGTTCTTTGTTTAAAGGATTTTTCTTTGTTTTCTTTGTAGGTATTAGAACATTATTGTGATTTTTTTGTATTCCTTGATAACCACTATCAACTATTAATTTGGTATTTTTTAAAATTGGGATTTTTGATTCTTTAAATAAAGCATAATCATGTTTTTTTCCGAGCGAAAAACTTGTTGCAATAATTTTTTTGGTTTCTTGTTCGATAATTACTTGTGTTTTGATCGTGTGTTTTTTCTTTTTACCAGAATAAGATTGTTTTTGTCTTTTTTTGGGCGTTGGATTGGAGTTTCGGTAGCATCAATAATAATAGTTTTATCATTAAAATAATCATTTATTAGTGCTTTTTTACCAGCAAGTTGTTGAAAATCAGAGTTTTTAATTAAAATATCTTCAATTCACTTAATATTACGATAACAATTAGCCTCACTAATATCAAAACTTTTACCAAGATGAAAATAAGTCTGATATTCTCGTCAATATAATAAAGTCATCAATAATCTATTTTCTAATGATAATTTATTAGTTTTACCACCTTTTTTAAATTTTTCTATTTCAGCAACTTTTAAAATATCTAACATTTTATTAAAAGTGGATTTTTTTATTCCTGTTAATCTTAACCATTCTCTATTATTAAGAGTATTAAATTTATTATTGTTCATATTTTTATGTCCTCATAAATTATATTTTATAATAATATTTTAATAAAAAGGGGTATCGCAAGAAGTCTAATATTAAAATGATAAAAATTATTAAGCATATGTCTAATAAAAATAATTTTATATTAATTGCATAAATTATTTTTTTTCATTTCTTTTTATTTTTTTTCATATTTTTCCATATTTTTTAAATAATATTTATCAATTAATTGAACTTATTGAAACAGTATAATTAACAATTACATTTTTGGTATAAATATTTTCATCATTTGAAGTAATTGTTGCACTGTTATTAGTAATGTGTGTAACGTTAGTTTTTGTGATGTCTAATTGTGGATTTAATTCTTTTAATTTGTCTTTGATTTGTTGTTCTGCTGGTTTAAACAAATTATTAGTTATAAATTCACCTAAATTATTATTTGTAATAATTTTGTCTAAATTAATATTAGATGTAAAATTAATATCTACTGTATCTGAATAAATATGTGGATATAGATAATTTAATTTTGCACTTGTAGGTTTTATATCAGTAATATCTATATTTTTAATAAAAAATGAAATTTAACATCTTTTAATTTATTATTTAATTTTTTTAATTTGTCTTTGATTTGTTCAATAGTCGGCAAGTTAATTCCATCAGTTATAATTGAACCTAAATCAGTATTTCTAATAAATGATTTTATTGAAATAGTATAATTAACAATTACATTTTTGGTATAAATATTTTCATCATTTGAAGTAATTGCTGCATTGTTATTAGCAATTTTTGTAACGTTAATTTTTGTGATGTCTAATTGTAGATTTAATTCTTTTAATTTGTCTTTGATTTGTTCAATAGTCGGCAAGTTAATTCCATCAGTTATAATTGAACCTAAATCAATGTTAATAATTATTTTTTTTAAATCAATAGATTTATCAACTTTAAAATTTAATGTTCTGCTACCACTAAATTCAGTAGAAGTAATTGTTGCACTGTTATTAGTAATGTTTGTAACGTTAATTTTTGTGATGTCTAATTGTAGATTTAATTCTTTTAATATATTTTTTATTTGATGTGCTGTTGGTTTATTAGCTCCATCAGTTTTTATTACACGTGTATTAACATCTGTTTTAGTTGCGCCAACATCGCGTTTATTACGAGTTAAAGGTGTGTTGGCAAGCAACGGAGCAGGAACGTTCGCCGTCAATGTTGTTATGGTTAAGATACTTAGTAATTTTTTCATTTTATGTTTCCTTTCTGAAATTTGTATTATTTTGATATTTTGTTAAGTTAATAATTGATTTTTTTTTGATACTAAAATATATAGTAACACAAAACTTTATTCAGTGTTCTTATTAAAAATTTAGAGCAATTTAAACCGAATAATTTAACATATTTCCCTACTTAAAACCCTTATAAAATAAGGGTTTTTCATTGCTTGTTTTGTTATCGTCGTTTGTGGCGCATTGAGTTTTATTTTCGCAGGGAAATGATAATAACATTATAAAATATTTATATATTTCATTTTTTGACTTATTTACATTTTAAAAATAAAACAAATAAAAAATATTTTATTTTTAAAATAATGATAAAATATATATGAAAAAAAGAGAAATATTATGGCAAAATTAAATACATTTCTTGAAAAAAATGGAATAAAAGAACTATCAAGTTTTTCTAATACAAAAGAATTTAAAAAAAGAACAAGCAAAGATATGATACCCAATACTTTTTGTTCTAAATATTTAGTAAATAAATTTAGAAAAGAAGCAGAAGAAAAAAGGTGGAGTTATACAACTTTAATGACAATTATTTTAGAAGAGCGCTATGGAAAGGAAAACAACAACAATGAAGATGATTAGTTTTTGTAATAAAAAAGGTGGGGTTGGCAAAACAACATTATGCAAAAATGTTGCTTATAAATTAGCACTTGATGGGGCAAAGGTTTTGTTGATTGATCTTGACCCCCAAGCAACCTTATCTGTTCAATTTTATACAAATAAAATTATAAAAGATATTACTTTATTAAAATTGTTTGGTGGGTTTAATGTTGGAATTAATAACATTATTCAATCAACAAAATATAAAAACATTGACATCATTAGACTTCTTGCGATACCCTTTTTTATTAAAATATTATTATAAAATATAATTTATGAGGACATAAAAATATGAACAATAATAAATTTAATACTCTTAATGATAGAGAATGGTTAAGATTAACAGGAATAAAAAAATCCACTTTTAATAAAATGTTAGATATTTTAAAAGTTGCTGAAATAGAAAAATTTAAAAAAGGTGGTAAAACTAATAAATTATCATTAGAAAATAGATTATTGATGACTTTATTATATTGACGAGAATATCAGACTTATTTTCATCTTGGTAAAAGTTTTGATATTAGTGAGGCTAATTGTTATCGTAATATTAAGTGAATTGAAGATATTTTAATTAAAAACTCTGATTTTCAACAACTTGCTGGTAAAAAAGCACTAATAAATGATTATTTTAATGATAAAACTATTATTATTGATTCTACCGAAACTCCAATCCAACGCCCAAAAAAAGACAAAAACAATCTTATTCTGGTAAAAAGAAAAACACACGATCAAAACACAAGTAATTATCGAACAAGAAACCAAAAAAATTATTGCAACAAGTTTTTCGCTCGGAAAAAAACATGATTATGCTTTATTTAAAGAATCAAAATCCCAATTTTAAAAAATACCAAATTAATAGTTGATAGTGGTTATCAAGGAATACAAAAAAAATCACAATAATGTTCTAATACCTACAAAGAAAACAAAGAAAAACCCTTTAAAAAAAGAACAAAAGCAATATAATAGACTAGTTTCAAAAATGAGAATTATTATTGAAAATATTTTTGCTATTCTTAAAAAATTTAAAATTATTACAGAAAAATATCGTAATCGAAGAAAAAGATTTGGTTTAAGATTTAATTTAATTGCCTCAATTTATAATTTACAATTATTATATTTAACATAAAATATTTATTTAAAATTAAATAATTTAAATAATAAATTAATTTTTCGTTGTGGAAAAATATTAAATTTTTAAATAAAAAACATAATTAATTAAAATTATATTTTTCTATTAGTATCTTTTTTACAAATATTTGCAATTTTTTAACAAGTAATGCAAGAAGTCTATTTTATAAAAATCTTAAAAAAGTTTTTAACTTAACGATGTTATAATTAAGTTGAGAGTTTTAACCACTCCCTAATGGTTCCAAAAAAATAGTTAGGCGGTGGTTTAATGGAATTATTACAAATTATTTGTAATGTTCTCAAAATAATCACGCTACTATTGCAAATTATTTACATAATTAAAAAATTATCCAAATAGGATAATTTAACACAATAGGAGAGTGGTTAACTCTCAATTTTTTATTGTTCCAAATTAATATTAACATATTTTATAAAAAAAGCAAACAAACTTATTTTAATAGGTATTCATTTATAATTTCTTTTTCATTATTCTTTGTTGTTTCAAATTTCGTAGGTATGCTGTGATGGATAAGCACCAATATTGTTAATTTGGTTTTCAATTCAAATAGCTAATGTTTGAATAGGAGTAATTCAGTGAATTTTACCGCCCACAACAAGTCACTCGCATAAGTTAATTAGTTTAGTTCTAAAACGCTCTGGGGGCTTGCGGGTGCGTTCAAATTCAACATAAATTTCACTATCATCATTTTTGGTGATGATAAGGTCGGGTAAGTATTTAAATTGCCGTTTTTCATTTTTAACTCCCGCTCCGTTTGATAGTTCTCAATATCAGTTTGACTACAAAGTCATTTGATCAACATATCTTGACAGGCAGGGTTTTTTCTTTTTTGGGTTCACTTTTTCTTTTAAGGGCACGGGCAAAAAGAAAAAAGGAACTAGGTGGTTTTTATTGGTTATGTTAATTGCAATTAACATAACCAATAAAAACCCACCACTGCGGAACACAAACATTAAGCCGAAACCCCGCACTATCAACAACGTTGGGAGTGCGGGGTTTCGGGTGCTTGGCGTGCCA
>NZ_CM020866.1:1602931-1747751 GCF_009866525.1 Spiroplasma poulsonii | reverse complement strand
AAGAATAGCAAAAATATTTTCAATAATAATTCTCATTTTTGAAACTAGTCTATTATATTGCTTTTGTTCTTTGTTTAAAGGATTTTTCTTTGTTTTTCTTTGTAGGTATTAGAACATTATTGTGATTTTTTTGTATTCCTTGATAACCACTATCAACTATTAATTTGGTATTTTTAAAAATTGGGATTTTTGATTCTTTAAATAAAGCATAATCATGTTTTTTTTCCGAGCGAAAAACTTGTTGCAATAATTTTTTTGGTTTCTTGTTCGATAATTACTTGTGTTTTGATCGTGTGTTTTTTTCTTTTTACCAGAATAAGATTGTTTTTGTCTTTTTTTGGGCGTTGGATTGGAGTTTCGGTAGCATCAATAATAATAGTTTTATCATTAAAATAATCATTTATTAGTGCTTTTTTACCAGCAAGTTGTTGAAAATCAGAGTTTTTAATTAAAATATCTTCAATTCACTTAATATTACGATAACAATTAGCCTCACTAATATCAAAACTTTTACCAAGATGAAAATAAGTCTGATATTCTCGTCAATATAATAAAGTCATCAATAATCTATTTTCTAATGATAATTTATTAGTTTTACCACCTTTTTTAAATTTTTCTATTTCAGCAACTTTAAAATATCTAACATTTTATTAAAAGTGGATTTTTTTATTCCTGTTAATCTTAACCATTCTCTATTATTAAGAGTATTAAATTTATTATTGTTCATATTTTTATGTCCTCATAAATTATATTTTATAATAATATTTTAATAAAAAGGGGTATCGCAAGAAGTCTAATATTAAAATGATAAAAATTATTAAGCATATGTCTAATAAAAATAATTTTATATTAATTGCATAAATTATTTTTTTTCATTTCTTTTTATTTTTTTCATATTTTTCCATATTTTTTAAATAATATTTATCAATTAATTGAACTTATTGAAACAGTATAATTAACAATTACATTTTTGGTATAAATATTTTCATCATTTGAAGTAATTGTTGCACTGTTATTAGTAATGTGTGTAACGTTAGTTTTTGTGATGTCTAATTGTGGATTTAATTCTTTTAATTTGTCTTTGATTTGTTGTTCTGCTGGTTTAAACAAATTATTAGTTATAAATTCACCTAAATTATTATTTGTAATAATTTTGTCTAAATTAATATTAGATGTAAAATTAATATCTACTGTATCTGAATAAATATGTGGATATAGATAATTTAATTTTGCACTTGTAGGTTTTATATCAGTAATATCTATATTTTTAATAAAAAAATGAAATTTAACATCTTTTAATTTATTATTTAATTTTTTTAATTTGTCTTTGATTTGTTCAATAGTCGGCAAGTTAATTCCATCAGTTATAATTGAACCTAAATCAGTATTTCTAATAAATGATTTTATTGAAATAGTATAATTAACAATTACATTTTTGGTATAAATATTTTCATCATTTGAAGTAATTGCTGCATTGTTATTAGCAATTTTTGTAACGTTAATTTTTGTGATGTCTAATTGTAGATTTAATTCTTTTAATTTGTCTTTGATTTGTTCAATAGTCGGCAAGTTAATTCCATCAGTTATAATTGAACCTAAATCAATGTTAATAATTATTTTTTTTAAATCAATAGATTTATCAACTTTAAAATTTAATGTTCTGCTACCACTAAATTCAGTAGAAGTAATTGTTGCACTGTTATTAGTAATGTTTGTAACGTTAATTTTTGTGATGTCTAATTGTAGATTTAATTCTTTTAATATATTTTTTATTTGATGTGCTGTTGGTTTATTAGCTCCATCAGTTTTTATTACACGTGTATTAACATCTGTTTTAGTTGCGCCAACATCGCGTTTATTACGAGTTAAAGGTGTGTTGGCAAGCAACGGAGCAGGAACGTTCGCCGTCAATGTTGTTATGGTTAAGATACTTAGTAATTTTTTCATTTTATGTTTCCTTTCTGAAATTTGTATTATTTTGATATTTTGTTAAGTTAATAATTGATTTTTTTTTGATACTAAAATATATAGTAACACAAAACTTTATTCAGTGTTCTTATTAAAAATTTAGAGCAATTTAAACCGAATAATTTAACATATTTCCCTACTTAAAACCCTTATAAAATAAGGGTTTTTCATTGCTTGTTTTGTTATCGTCGTTTGTGGCGCATTGAGTTTTATTTTCGCAGGGAAATGATAATAACATTATAAAATATTTATATATTTCATTTTTTGACTTATTTACATTTTAAAAATAAAACAAATAAAAAATATTTTATTTTTAAAATAATGATAAAATATATATGAAAAAAAGAGAAATATTATGGCAAAATTAAATACATTTCTTGAAAAAAATGGAATAAAAGAACTATCAAGTTTTTCTAATACAAAAGAATTTAAAAAAAGAACAAGCAAAGATATGATACCCAATACTTTTTGTTCTAAATATTTAGTAAATAAATTTAGAAAAGAAGCAGAAGAAAAAAGGTGGAGTTATACAACTTTAATGACAATTATTTTAGAAGAGCGCTATGGAAAGGAAAACAACAACAATGAAGATGATTAGTTTTTGTAATAAAAAAGGTGGGGTTGGCAAAACAACATTATGCAAAAATGTTGCTTATAAATTAGCACTTGATGGGGCAAAGGTTTTGTTGATTGATCTTGACCCCCAAGCAACCTTATCTGTTCAATTTTATACAAATAAAATTATAAAAGATATTACTTTATTAAAATTGTTTGGTGGGTTTAATGTTGGAATTAATAACATTATTCAATCAACAAAATATAAAAACATTGACATCATTAGACTTCTTGCGATACCCTTTTTTATTAAAATATTATTATAAAATATAATTTATGAGGACATAAAAATATGAACAATAATAAATTTAATACTCTTAATGATAGAGAATGGTTAAGATTAACAGGAATAAAAAAATCCACTTTTAATAAAATGTTAGATATTTTAAAAGTTGCTGAAATAGAAAAATTTAAAAAAGGTGGTAAAACTAATAAATTATCATTAGAAAATAGATTATTGATGACTTTATTATATTGACGAGAATATCAGACTTATTTTCATCTTGGTAAAAGTTTTGATATTAGTGAGGCTAATTGTTATCGTAATATTAAGTGAATTGAAGATATTTTAATTAAAAACTCTGATTTTCAACAACTTGCTGGTAAAAAAGCACTAATAAATGATTATTTTAATGATAAAACTATTATTATTGATTCTACCGAAACTCCAATCCAACGCCCAAAAAAAGACAAAAACAATCTTATTCTGGTAAAAAGAAAAAACACACGATCAAAACACAAGTAATTATCGAACAAGAAACCAAAAAAATTATTGCAACAAGTTTTTCGCTCGGAAAAAAACATGATTATGCTTTATTTAAAGAATCAAAAATCCCAATTTTAAAAAATACCAAATTAATAGTTGATAGTGGTTATCAAGGAATACAAAAAAATCACAATAATGTTCTAATACCTACAAAGAAAACAAAGAAAAACCCTTTAAAAAAAGAACAAAAGCAATATAATAGACTAGTTTCAAAAATGAGAATTATTATTGAAAATATTTTTGCTATTCTTAAAAAATTTAAAATTATTACAGAAAAATATCGTAATCGAAGAAAAAGATTTGGTTTAAGATTTAATTTAATTGCCTCAATTTATAATTTACAATTATTATATTTAACATAAAATATTTATTTAAAATTAAATAATTTAAATAATAAATTAATTTTTCGTTGTGGAAAAATATTAAATTTTTAAATAAAAAACATAATTAATTAAAATTATATTTTTCTATTAGTATCTTTTTTACAAATATTTGCAATTTTTTAACAAGTAATGCAAGAAGTCTATTTTATAAAAATCTTAAAAAAGTTTTTAACTTAACGATGTTATAATTAAGTTGAGAGTTTTAACCACTCCCTAATGGTTCCAAAAAAATAGTTAGGCGGTGGTTTAATGGAATTATTACAAATTATTTGTAATGTTCTCAAAATAATCACGCTACTATTGCAAATTATTTACATAATTAAAAAATTATCCAAATAGGATAATTTAACACAATAGGAGAGTGGTTAACTCTCAATTTTTTATTGTTCCAAATTAATATTAACATATTTTATAAAAAAAGCAAACAAACTTATTTTAATAGGTATTCATTTATAATTTCTTTTTCATTATTCTTTGTTGTTTCAAATTTCGTAGGTATGCTGTGATGGATAAGCACCAATATTGTTAATTTGGTTTTCAATTCAAATAGCTAATGTTTGAATAGGAGTAATTCAGTGAATTTTACCGCCCACAACAAGTCACTCGCATAAGTTAATTAGTTTAGTTCTAAAACGCTCTGGGGGCTTGCGGGTGCGTTCAAATTCAACATAAATTTCACTATCATCATTTTTGGTGATGATAAGGTCGGGGTAAGTATTTAAATTGCCGTTTTTCATTTTTAACTCCCGCTCCGTTTGATAGTTCTCAATATCAGTTTGACTACAAAGTCATTTGATCAACATATCTTGACAGGGCAGGGTTTTTTCTTTTTTGGGTTCACTTTTTTCTTTTAAGGGCACGGGCAAAAAGAAAAAAGGAACTAGGTGGGTTTTTATTGGTTATGTTAATTGCAATTAACATAACCAATAAAAACCCACCACTGCGGAACACAAACATTAAGCCGAAACCCCGCACTATCAACAACGTTGGGAGTGCGGGGTTTCGGGTGCTTGGCGTGCCAAAATTCTTGTCGTTCTGCATCATATTTAACTTTAATATTACAATGTTTTTTATATAAATTATATATATTAATTATATATTAAATTAATATATTTAGTGATTTTATTCAAAAATTACTACTAAATTTGTTTAGAAAATAGATAAAATTTAATAAATTTTTGTTTTGGTATAGTAATGGTATTGATTTTGGACTTTTATTGGAATAAAAAAGAGCAAAAAAATGCTGTTTTTTTAAACAGTAAAAAGGATATGAGGAAGACCATATCTTGGGTTTGTTTATTTGTTGTCTTGCTACTCGGTGGTTTTATACAAGCTCTTATGCTTTGTTGATATGGAGTTAACCTAACTCGGCTAAGTCGATAAGTAATTGTTCGAGTTCTTCTTCGGATAATTCTGGCGGGTCACCCTTGTTTTTTTCATAGTGTGTGTTAGACTTATCTACAAGAGAATTATTTTCTCTTGCTGTGGTTTTAGCAGAATACTTGTTTTTTACGAAAGAATGGTATTCTGCTTTTAATTTGTCGCTTTCAGCACAAATTTGTTCGCGTGCTTGTTGGTATGTTAACCCACTTAAAAAAGGGTTTGTTGCTTGTTCTTTTTCGTAGCGACGAGCAGCCACAGTAGACTTCTTGCGATACCCTTTTTTATTAAAATATTATTATAAAATATAATTTATGAGGACATAAAAATATGAACAATAATAAATTTAATACTCTTAATGATAGAGAATGGTTAAGATTAACAGGAATAAAAAAATTCACTTTTAATAAAATGTTAGATATTTTAAAAGTTGCTGAAATAGAAAAATTTAAAAAAGGTGGTAAAACTAATAAATTATCATTAGAAAATAGATTATTGATGACTTTATTATATTGACGAGAATATCAGACTTATTTTCATCTTGGTAAAAGTTTTGATATTAGTGAGGCTAATTGTTATCGTAATATTAAGTGAATTGAAGATATTTTAATTAAAAACTCTGATTTTCAACAACTTGCTGGTAAAAAAGCACTAATAAATGATTATTTTAATGATAAAACTATTATTATTGATGCTACCGAAACTCCAATCCAACGCCCAAAAAAAGACAAAAACAATCTTATTCTGGTAAAAAGAAAAAACACACGATCAAAACACAAGTAATTATCGAACAAGAAACCAAAAAAATTATTGCAACAAGTTTTTCGCTCGGAAAAAAACATGATTATGCTTTATTTAAAGAATCAAAAATCCCAATTTTAAAAAATACCAAATTAATAGTTGATAGTGGTTATCAAGGAATACAAAAAAATCACAATAATGTTCTAATACCTACAAAGAAAACAAAGAAAAACCCTTTAAACAAAGAACAAAAGCAATATAATAGACTAGTTTCAAAAATGAGAATTATTATTGAAAATATTTTTGCTATTCTTAAAAAATTTAAAATTATTACAGAAAAATATCGTAATCGAAGAAAAAGATTTGGTTTAAGATTTAATTTAATTGCCTCAATTTATAATTTACAATTATTATATTTAACATAAAATATTTATTTAAAATTAAATAATTTAAATAATAAATTAATTTTTCGTTGTGGAAAAATATTAAATTTTTAAATAAAAAACATAATTAATTAAAATTATATTTTTCTATTAGTATCTTTTTTACAAATATTTGCAATTTTTTAACAAGTAATGCAATAAGTCTACTGATTCAATAATATGTGCTATTTCGATTGTGTTTGAACTCATCTTAATTGTAGTGTATGCCGTTGATAAGGTCAAAGTTAAAACACCAGATAGTGCTGTTATTTTTGGCTTTTTAGGAATTGTTTCAGTTATTGTAACATTATATTTTTTTAGACAACTGTGAACAAAATATTTAAAAATGATTTTAATTAATAAGATTTTAACTTACATTAATGCAATAGACTTCTTGCATTACTTGTTAAAAAATTGCAAATATTTGTAAAAAAGATACTAATAGAAAAATATAATTTTAATTAATTATGTTTTTTATTTAAAAATTTAATATTTTTCCACAACGAAAAATTAATTTATTATTTAAATTATTTAATTTTAAATAAATATTTTATGTTAAATATAATAATTGTAAATTATAAATTGAGGCAATTAAATTAAATCTTAAACCAAATCTTTTTCTTCGATTACGATATTTTTCTGTAATAATTTTAAATTTTTTAAGAATAGCAAAAATATTTTCAATAATAATTCTCATTTTTGAAACTAGTCTATTATATTGCTTTTGTTCTTTGTTTAAAGGGTTTTTCTTTGTTTTCTTTGTAGGTATTAGAACATTATTGTGATTTTTTTGTATTCCTTGATAACCACTATCAACTATTAATTTGGTATTTTTTAAAATTGGGATTTTTGATTCTTTAAATAAAGCATAATCATGTTTTTTTCCGAGCGAAAAACTTGTTGCAATAATTTTTTTGGTTTCTTGTTCGATAATTACTTGTGTTTTGATCGTGTGTTTTTTCTTTTTACCAGAATAAGATTGTTTTTGTCTTTTTTTGGGCGTTGGATTGGAGTTTCGGTAGCATCAATAATAATAGTTTTATCATTAAAATAATCATTTATTAGTGCTTTTTTACCAGCAAGTTGTTGAAAATCAGAGTTTTTAATTAAAATATCTTCAATTCACTTAATATTACGATAACAATTAGCCTCACTAATATCAAAACTTTTACCAAGATGAAAATAAGTCTGATATTCTCGTCAATATAATAAAGTCATCAATAATCTATTTTCTAATGATAATTTATTAGTTTTACCACCTTTTTTAAATTTTTCTATTTCAGCAACTTTTAAAATATCTAACATTTTATTAAAAGTGGATTTTTTTATTCCTGTTAATCTTAACCATTCTCTATCATTAAGAGTATTAAATTTATTATTGTTCATATTTTTATGTCCTCATAAATTATATTTTATAATAATATTTTAATAAAAAAGGGTATCGCAAGAAGTCTATTATTATCAAGTTATTCCAACTTTAATGTTTAATGGTGATAATAACATTTTAATTAATGGTTTGCAATATGGACAAAATAATATTGTGCAATATGAGAGGCAATGATATGCTCATTTTTTTGATACTGGGGCTGTTGATCGTTTGCACCTGCCAATTTATAAGGCTTGAGTTAAAGTTAGGTTAATTAGTCCAGGTGTTTATGAAACAATTTCTAGTGGTTCAACGATTCGCGCTGATAATTGAACCGATGCTGTACCGTTAGAGTTATGTAAATGATTAAATTTAATTTATGGAATTTTATTATTGTGTCCACAGCATAGCAAAGTAACTAGAAACTTATATTCGTATTATGCGCTATGGGGAGTGTGGTTGCCAATCTTGGTCTTAGTTTTTCCACCAGATGCTTATACTTTTGGGAATTATTATTATTGAGCTCATTATGGCAATCACGCTTTAATCATTGCTGTTTGTTGATGGATGCACCTTTATGGAACCCCAAGTTATGATAAAAAACAAATTTTGGGAAGTTTAATAATGTTTTTAATATACGCTTTGTTGGCGTTATTATTTTCAGCAATTCTAAATGAGAATTTTCAATATATGGGTAAAGGTGGTTGAAGTTTTGGCGGGACTAATGTTCGTGATTGACTGGGTGGTTATCCATCCCAAATCGTGCCTTTATTTGTCTTGGGAGCATTGGGAACAGTTACTGGCCATTTAATGTTGAATGCTTGTGGTCAGTGGTATCAAATTAACTTTAATAATCATACAGCACAATTAGTTCGAACAAAGAAAAATAAATTAGGGTTTTCAAAAGATGAATGAACATACCATAATTTATTGGGGTATAAATTATACCAAAAATATTGTTCAAAAAAAATAAAAAAATAATGTTTTTTTATTTTTTTATATTATAATATTTACAGTGTAATTTAAGCTGAATGGGAAGAGGGAAACAATGACACAAATTCAAAGCAAGAAACGACCAAAATTTTTTTCTTCAAAAAAATGATATGCAACAGCTTTAGTTTTAATTTTATTAGCAACATTGCAAGAAATTATTATGGAGTCAACGGATTTAGTTGATAATTTTTTTGCTAGTGCAATTAAGAGCAATGTGCATGGTTTTCAACATTTGGCTGATGAGATTAAAACTATTTTTGGAGCAGATAATGTTTATAATGTAAAAGAAGTTTGAGAACAGTGGGGTTTAGGAAACTATGTTGGTTTTCATTATACGGCAGGTCAATTAGCAATGAATGGAGTTGCCGCTTCAAATCAACTTTATTTTATTATGTTTGCGATTTTAAGTGGAATCTGTTATGGGTTTGGTGTTTTTAATGCACAATATTTTGGTGCACAAAAATACAAAGAATTGCAAGAAGTTACCTTATTAAAAATTTATGTTTGTTTAATTATTTGCTTTATTGTGTTAATTTTATCGCAACTTTGTGGTTACCAATTAATTAGTTTTACAACAACACCTAAGTATGCACCACGACCAGATGTTTTTCAACAATTACAACCAGGTGATAAAGACTTAGCAATTCAATGATTTAAATACTTTGAATATCAAGCAGCATCAATTTCAACGGAAGAAGGAGCAGAGTATTTTAAAATTATTGCTTTATCATATCCATTATTAGCAATTAATATTGCCTTTATTACAATACTTCGTGAAACAGGGTGTGCTGGTTCGGCGGTTTGAATTTCAGTTATTGCTTTAAGCACAAATTGTTTTATGAATCCATTTTTAATTGAACCACATTTTCTTGGCGATTTTAAAGGAATTGGGGTGCAGGGAGCAGCAATTGCGACCTCTGCTTCGCGGGTTATGCAACTTATCTTTATTATTATTTTGTTTTGATATAAACGGTATGAATTTATTCCTCGTAATTGGTATCGTTTTGATGGCTATGTTACCCGTCGTGCGTTTCAAAAGGCATGGCCAATTGTGTTAAATGAAATCTTTTGATCAGTTGGAATGGTTTTACAGGTTAAGCTACGAGCATATTATAGTCTAGATGCTCTGACAGCAAATGCTATTTTTTCAACAATAATTGCCGCCTTGTATACCCCATTGTACCATAGGTTCTCAGCAGGAACCTCAGTGTTAGTTGGTAGTCGCTTGGGCGCTAATAATTTAGAAGAAGCAGAATACAATGGTAAACATTTAGTGATTTTAGCTTTCTTTGTTGGAATTATTACCGGATTAGTTTTAGTCGCTGGTGGTTGATTTTTACCAGAATTATTATTTAGAAATAATACGCCAGAAACATTTAGAATTGCTCGCTGGATGCTCTTTGCTTATGGTCTTTGATATCCTTGTTTAATGATTGCTGCGACAAGTTATGCGATTATTAGAACCGGTGGGGCAGTTATGAATGCGTTTATTTTAGATGCTTTATTTACATGATTAGTTCCTGTTCCATTATTAGCAATTTTAATTTTTACATCAAATTTAGATATTATTTATATTGTTTTAATTATGCAAACAGCAGATAGTCTAAAAGCAATTTGAGCGATCGTAATTTTAAGTCGTAAAAAATGAGTTAAAAATTTAACAGCAACAAAACATATTACTGAATTTGACAATAAAGTAAAAGAATTAAAAGAAAATGCAAAAGAAATTTAAAAATTTTGCATTTTTTTATTTTTTGTGTATAATATTATTTTAAATTTTAACAGGTAAAAATAGCGAATATATGATATAATTATTTTGTAATAAAAAAGGGGTATAAAAGTGGCTAGACAAAATTTAATAAAACAAATTAAGTTTTTTTGAATGGGGTAAATTGAGACAATGGAAAAAATTAAAGTATCATTTTTAGAAAAAAAAGGAATTTTAAAAGAATTCCTATATCAAGATGTTGCTGTCAAAGCGGGGGATGATATCGCCTTGATTGAAAGTAACAATGGCGAAGCCATCATTAAAGCCTCAATGGATGGAATTATTGTTAAACCAATTAAAGCTGGCAGCAAAATTAAAAAAAACGCTGTTATTGCTCATTTATTAACAACAGAAACTGAAATTGAAAAATATTATTTTAAACATCTTGAAAATAATAAATTCAGTCATTTAGATAAAAAAGGTGTTGTGTTTACAACAACCAAAAATGGTGAATTTGGAACAAAATGAAAAGATGTTGAAGAAGATGATTATTCTGGTATTAATCTTGTTAAATCCGACACTTTGAATCCGACTTTTACACCACCATTATTAGATCAACAACAAATGCAAAATAATAGTGAGGCAACACAATCCAATTATAATGAAATGAATATTGATTATAAAGTAGAATTAATTAATGAAGCGCCACTTTCAAATGAAAGTTTTGGACAAGGTTTTGAACAAAATAATTTAAATCAACCATTGCCAACAACAATGGACTTTAATAATATGGGGCAACCTATTAATAATTCTAATTTTATTAATAACACAATGGTTCAACCAACACCAACAATGGAACAACAAACCATTTCAGAAAGTAAACCAACTGAAATTAAAAGATGAGACGAAACAGAATTAACATTTGGTCCTAAAAAAACTCGCCGTCTTTCTTTTAAAGATTTTGATATTGATGATGATCATATTATTAATAACCGTGCAAAAATTCCTTCAATTGATACAATTAAACAACCAAGTAATCAAAATGTAAGAAGTGAAGAAAATAATATGATGATTAATATGCCTAATATAAATGATGTTATGAAAGAAAATAACTTTGATTCAGCAGTTAGCAGTCTTAATGTTAAGACACAATCAACTGGACAAAATATTATTGCTAATGCTGTTCCAATTGGGCAAAAAAAAATAGAAGAAGAAAATCAAGCAAAAGAATATGCTAAGTATTTAGTTAATGAAACAAAACATCAAGATGAAGCCCCAGCTAATGCAGCCGCTCTTTTTGGCAATCAAGCAGAAAATAGTAGTTTTCGTAATCTTGTTAATAAACGTCGTCAGCAGTTACATAATAAAAATGATTTTCATGAATTATCATTAGAAAGTGATAATTCAAAAAGTTCAATGGATTTCCTAGATGATGATGGTCGTCCAAAAATTTTACGTAATATTGTACAAGGAAGGATGAATGATCTAATTAAAAGAAATGCTAGTCCAGAAATGTTAAGTGGTCAAAGTGGAGGCAGCACTTATGGTTATGACCAACCAGATTATCGTGCTAAGGATGACGACTTGTCAGATGAAGTTTATATTTCAGCTGACGGTTATACCGTTGATCCTAAGGATACAGAAAAATCAGCGCCTAAAAAACCGAGTTATTTTTCACCGTTAAAATCTTATCGTGATCGTTTATATGAAAAATTAAATGATGGGGAACAACGTGAAAAAATTTTAAAAACAAGAAACCAACGTGAATTAATTAAAAAAAGAATGGAACAAATTGCAAAAGGAAATGTTGAAGTTGATTCAGTATTAGGAGAAATTAATAATTATCGTCGTCCTTCTTTTGAAGAAATTGAATCACAATACGAAATGTTGGATAATGAATATTATGGAAATGAAAATCAGCATCATGAGCAATCAACAACAAAACATCAACAAGGTTTTGCTAATCAAAATAAAAACCAACCAGGATATGGACCGGTAAACCAAGAAATAAAACAAGGAACAGGGAGTGTCACACCAATTACAAATAACTATCAATGTCCGTCAACGCAACAATCAGCAAGTGATAATACTATGCTTGTTGAACTAGCTGTTTTAAAAGAAAAATTATTAAATCAAGAACAAAGTAATCGTCAAAATGAATTGTTACGTGAAATTCAAAGTTTACGAGAAACAAATAATAATATGAATCAAAACAATAATGTTAACAACTTAGATAAAATGATGCAGTATATGTTAATGCAACAAATGTTGAAAACAATGAATGCCCCCGATCCAATGTTAAAAGAAATGTTGAAAGAATTTAATTTGAACAACAAACAAACTCTTAACCAAGGAATTGAAAATACTTCGGGTGGTAATAATTTACAAGTTAAAAAGTTTGATAGCGAAACAAATGCAATTCCTAATACTTATGGAAATTTAGTTCAACCATTAAACAATAGTTTAAACATTGTCAATACAAATAGTAAGATTGAACCACAAGGATTAGAAACAAGAGAAGAAATTAAAGCAACAAGATATCCGGCGATTCAGTCAATGATCATGTCACAAACGCATGTACCACCATTAACAATTAATGCTGAAATTGATATGTCTTCAATTATTGATCAACAACGTAAATTGAAAAATGCTAATACTGAGTATGGTGTTCGTTTTTCAACAATGAGTTTTCTTGTTAAAGCTGTTTCATTAGCATTAAGTGAGTATCCAAAATTAAATTCATATTATGATTCAAAAACAAATCAAATCGTTATTAAAAATTCACAACATATTGGGTTAGCAACAGAAACTAGTGAAGGTTTAGTTATTCCTGTAATTAAATTTACGGAACGCATGAGTTTAAAACAAATTGCAATTAATATTCAAGAAACAATTGAACGTTTACGCCAAGGTGAATTATACGATTATGAATTACAAGGAAGTACGATTACGATTGCCAACTATGGAACGGTCGGAGCTGTTAATGCAACACCAACAATTTTTTATCCAAACTCAGCGGTAATTGGGATTGGCCGTATTGTTCGTAAGCCGGTTGTTATTAAAGGTGATAAATTAGTAATTCGTTCAATGATGAATATTGCTTTAACAGTTGATCAACGAATTATTGATGCAGCTGAGGCTGGAATTTTCTTAACACGTTTAAAAGAAATTTTAGAAGCGCCAGAATTAATTACTTTATCATAAAAAAATCTTATTAATATTTATTAATAAGATTTTTTAATTTTTTAAAATTTTATAACTATATATTATTCCTTTAATAATTAAATTATCTAATTCGATTAAGACACTGTTGTTACAATCGATGATTATAGTAAAAATTAAGTCACTACGATAAATTAGTATAGATACAATAGACTTCTTGCGATACCCTTTTTATTAAAATATTATTATAAAATATAATTTATGAGGACATAAAAATATGAACAATAATAAATTTAATACTCTTAATGATAGAGAATGGTTAAGATTAACAGGAATAAAAAAATCCACTTTTAATAAAATGTTAGATATTTTAAAAGTTGCTGAAATAGAAAAATTTAAAAAAGGTGGTAAAACTAATAAATTATCATTAGAAAATAGATTATTGATGACTTTATTAGACTTCTTGCGATACCCTTTTTTATTAAAATATTATTATAAAATATAATTTATGAGGACATAAAAATATGAACAATAATAAATTTAATACTCTTAATGATAGAGAATGGTTAAGATTAACAGGAATAAAAAAATCCACTTTTAATAAAATGTTAGATATTTTAAAAGTTGCTGAAATAGAAAAATTTAAAAAAGGTGGTAAAACTAATAAATTATCATTAGAAAATAGATTATTGATGACTTTATTATATTGACGAGAATATCAGACTTATTTTCATCTTGGTAAAAGTTTTGATATTAGTGAGGCTAATTGTTATCGTAATATTAAGTGAATTGAAGATATTTTAATTAAAAACTCTGATTTTCAACAACTTGCTGGTAAAAAAGCACTAATAAATGATTATTTTAATGATAAAACTATTATTATTGATGCTACCGAAACTCCAATCCAACGCCCAAAAAAAGACAAAAACAATCTTATTCTGGTAAAAAGAAAAAACACACGATCAAAACACAAGTAATTATAGAACAAGAAACCAAAAAAATTATTGCAACAAGTTTTTCGCTCGGAAAAAAACATGATTATGCTTTATTTAAAGAATCAAAAATCCCAATTTTAAAAAATACCAAATTAATAGTTGATAGTGGTTATCAAGGAATACAAAAAAATCACAATAATGTTCTAATACCTACAAAGAAAACAAAGAAAAACCCTTTAAACAAAGAACAAAAGCAATATAATAGACTAGTTTCAAAAATGAGAATTATTATTGAAAATATTTTTGCTATTCTTAAAAAATTTAAAATTATTACAGAAAAATATCGTAATCGAAGAAAAAGATCTGGTTTAAGATTTAATTTAATTGCCTCAATTTATAATTTACAATTATTATATTTAACATAAAATATTTATTTAAAATTAAATAATTTAAATAATAAATTAATTTTTCGTTGTGGAAAAATATTAAATTTTTAAATAAAAAACATAATTAATTAAAATTATATTTTTCTATTAGTATCTTTTTTACAAATATTTGCAATTTTTTAACAAGTAAGTAATGCAAGAAGTCTATTATATTGACGAGAATATCAGACTTATTTTCATCTTGGTAAAAGTTTTGATATTAGTGAGGCTAATTGTTATCGTAATATTAAGTGAATTGAAGATATTTTAATTAAAAACTCTGATTTTCAACAACTTGCTGGTAAAAAAGCACTAATAAATGATTATTTTAATGATAAAACTATTATTATTGATGCTACCGAAACTCCAATCCAACGCCCAAAAAAAGACAAAAACAATCTTATTCTGGTAAAAAGAAAAAACACACGATCAAAACACAAGTAATTATCGAACAAGAAACCAAAAAAATTATTGCAACAAGTTTTTCGCTCGGAAAAAAACATGATTATGCTTTATTTAAAGAATCAAAAATCCCAATTTTAAAAAATACCAAATTAATAGTTGATAGTGGTTATCAAGGAATACAAAAAAATCACAATAATGTTCTAATACCTACAAAGAAAACAAAGAAAAACCCTTTAAACAAAGAACAAAAGCAATATAATAGACTAGTTTCAAAAATGAGAATTATTATTGAAAATATTTTTGCTATTCTTAAAAAATTTAAAATTATTACAGAAAAATATCGTAATCGAAGAAAAAGATTTGGTTTAAGATTTAATTTAATTGCCTCAATTTATAATTTACAATTATTATATTTAACATAAAATATTTATTTAAAATTAAATAATTTAAATAATAAATTAATTTTTCGTTGTGGAAAAATATTAAATTTTTAAATAAAAAACATAATTAATTAAAATTATATTTTTCTATTAGTATCTTTTTTACAAATATTTGCAATTTTTTAACAAGTAATGCAAGAAGTCTAATATTAATTTTATTTTTGTCTAAAAGTTCTCGTAAGAATACTTTGTTCAAGGGGCGCAATAAAATTCCAATTTTAATTTGTTCATTTATTTTTTCTAATTGGGCGGAAGTTAAAATAATACGGGTAATGGTCGCATACCCATTATTAATCCAGTCTTCGGGTAAATTATAAATTGGATTATAATACCGATGAACTAAGACAATAATATTTGTTAGATTTTTTTCAATAATGTTTTCCAAAATGGTGTTTCCAGAGATATGTCGCGCTTCACCATTATCAGTTTTATAAATATTTTCACGCCTACTGCCGATGACATATGCATATGCGTTATGGTTTGCCTTTTTATTTTTATACTTTCTTAAGAAGTTAATAACATCTGTCTCTGTTTGAACGTAACTAGCGAAACAAAGGAATTTAACATTGCGAATTATTAGTTCTTTAGTTAAAATTTTGTTCTTTTTAATTATATATATTTAGTTACTCTTCTTCCATTCGCACTCCTTTGGGTACTGCATATATGTACCTAGTACATTATAATATAAAACTATTGATAAGATTTATTAACAATTTAATAGTTTTAAAATGTTTAAGGTGATGGCCGAAAACTTTTGGGGAACTAGAAAATTTTCTATTTACATTTTCTTGTTTTAAGTTATAATAAATAAGGTTATTTATTTAATCATACGTGGCGGTTGTGGCGAAGAGGTTAACGCTCCGGATTGTGGCTCCGGCACTCGTGGGTTCAAGTCCCATCAGCCGCCCCATTTTTAACTACAGGTGAGTAGTTTTTTTATTTTTGTAAAATTATTAAATTATTGGATAAAGTTTTTCTTGCTAGTTGGTGCTTTTTTATTTACTTAATAAATATAACTGTTATAATTATAATGTTGACGTATTTAAAATATTAATTAAATAATTTTTATTTTAAATTAATTAATATCAAAAAAACAAAATTTTATATTATGGCAACTTATAATTTTACAGACATTTTTAATTGTTTTTTGTTGTAATTTTTATTAATGGATTAATAGGGAGGCAGCACAATGGACACGTTACAAGCTGGAGATAGTGTTTTAGTACATGCTTACAAACACAATGGCTCGGTTTATCGTAGTTGAGAATCAGCTGTTGTTTTATTGTTAGAAGAAGAGTATATTGTTTTAGCAAATGAAGATGTGACCGTAACAGAATTAAACGGCAGAAAATGAAAAACAAATGAACCAGCAATTTGAATTTTTAATCGTAATAATTGGAGCAACATCATTTGTATGTTTAAAGAAACCGGAATTAATTATTATTGTAATATCGCATCGCCATTTATTATGGACCAAAAGACAATTAAATATATTGATTATGATTTAGATATTAAAGTTTTTGCTGATGGAAGTTATAAAATTTTAGATTTAA
Organism: Spiroplasma poulsonii; assembly: GCF_009866525.1. GTDB lineage: Bacteria > Bacillota_I > Bacilli_A > Mycoplasmatales > Mycoplasmataceae > Spiroplasma > Spiroplasma poulsonii. The sequence goes on along the minus strand of NZ_CM020866.1, from coordinate 1,730,489 downwards.
AAGAATTTAATCGAAATCGGATTGCATGAAAATATACACGTGATATTATTAATGTGATTTGAACAGAAATTGATAATTTAAAACATTTAATCAAGAATAAAAAATTTATTTTTGAACATGAGGCAGCATTAGCAATGTGAGAACAGTATTTAAAATTAAAACCAAAAATCAAAAAATAAATCCTTGATGGGATTTTTTTAATTATTACAAATAATTTAATACCTAATAAAAAGCAAGGTGCTTTTTTATTAAAATAATTCTTTTTATTGGTATTGTTTCTTTAAATATAATGGATATAATAAGACTTGTATTTAGAGAGGAGATTTCTGATGGGACAGTATAAATTTGAAAAAAATTTTTTATGAGGAAGTGCCTTTTCTGGACCACAAACAATTGAGATTATTGATTTAAGATTGAAAAATATCGTTTTTTTAATCAACAACCTTGTTTAAATGATTTTTATCATAGTTATCCAGAGGATATTAAAATTGCAAAGGAATTAAATTTTAATTCATTACGAACATCAATTCAATGGACTAGATTAATTCCAGATGGTAAAACAATTAATCCAAAAGGAGTTGCATTCTATAATAATGTTATTAATGAAATGTTAAAAAATAATATTAAACCAATTATTAACTTATTTCATTTTGATATGCCACATTGAGCGCAAGAAAAAGGGGGCTGATTATCGCGCGAAGTCGTTGATGCTTTTGCTTTTTATGCTAAAACTTGTTTTGAACTTTTTGGTGATTGTGTTGAAATGTTTGCAACTTTTAATGAACCAATTGTTGTTGTTGAGGGGGGATATTGATATGATTGACATCGCCCAAACGAAGTGTATATGCAAGCAGGAATGCAAGCACAGTGGAATAGTTTAATTGCACACTTTAAAGCGGTTAAAGAATAGACTTCTTGCATTACTTACTTGTTAAAAAATTGCAAATATTTGTAAAAAAGATACTAATAGAAAAATATAATTTTAATTAATTATGTTTTTTATTTAAAAATTTAATATTTTTCCACAACGAAAAATTAATTTATTATTTAAATTATTTAATTTTAAATAAATATTTTATGTTAAATATAATAATTGTAAATTATAAATTGAGGCAATTAAATTAAATCTTAAACCAAATCTTTTTCTTCGATTACGATATTTTTCTGTAATAATTTTAAATTTTTTAAGAATAGCAAAAATATTTTCAATAATAATTCTCATTTTTGAAACTAGTCTATTATATTTCTTTTGTTCTTTGTTTAAAGGGTTTTTCTCTGTTTTCTTTGTGGGTATTAGAACATTATTGTGATTTTTTTGTATTCCTTGATAACCACTATCAACTATTAATTTGGTATTTTTTAAAATTGGGATTTTTGATTCTTTAAATAAAGCATAATCATGTTTTTTTCCGAGCGAAAAACTTGTTGCAATAATTTTTTTGGTTTCTTGTTCGATAATTACTTGTGTTTTGATCGTGTGTTTTTTCTTTTTACCAGAATAAGATTGTTTTTGTCTTTTTTTGGGCGTTGGATTGGAGTTTCGGTAGCATCAATAATAATAGTTTTATCATTAAAATAATCATTTATTAGTGCTTTTTTACCAGCAAGTTGTTGAAAATCAGAGTTTTTAATTAAAATATCTTCAATTCACTTAATATTACGATAACAATTAGCCTCACTAATATCAAAACTTTTACCAAGATGAAAATAAGTCTGATATTCTCGTCAATATAATAAAGTAATCAATAATCTATTTTCTAATGATAATTTATTAGTTTTACCACCTTTTTTAAATTTTTCTATTTCAGCAACTTTTAAAATATCTAACATTTTATTAAAAGTGGATTTTTTTATTCCTGTTAATCTTAACCATTCTCTATCATTAAGAGTATTAAATTTATTATTGTTCATATTTTTATGTCCTCATAAATTATATTTTATAATAATATTTTAATAAAAAAGGGTATCGCAAGAAGTCTAATGTACGAATTCACAGCAAATTAAATTATTTAACACCAATTGAATATAAAAATCTTTACTCTACATAAAATTTGTCCAAAAAACCCTTGCCATTCCAAGCCGATGGTGCTTTGTGAAACAGAATAAGTACCTTATCGCTAAAAAATGATTTAATTGTTTTTGATACTCATGAATTAACAGCAAACAAAAACCGACAAAATGCCCAGTTGTTTTTAATGCTTTCGTTTTTGGATAAGGTGGTAAAACAAAGCAAAGCTAAAAACTAAGCATTACCAATTGCAGAACAACAATAGACTTCTTGCGATACCCTTTTTTATTAAAATATTATTATAAAATATAATTTATGAGGACATAAAAATATGAACAATAATAAATTTAATACTCTTAATGATAGAGAATGGTTAAGATTAACAGGAATAAAAAAATCCACTTTTAATAAAATGTTAGATATTTTAAAAGTTGCTGAAATAGAAAAATTTAAAAAAGGTGGTAAAACTAATAAATTATCATTAGAAAATAGATTATTGATGACTTTATTATATTGACGAGAATATCAGACTTATTTTCATCTTGGTAAAAGTTTTGATATTAGTGAGGCTAATTGTTATCGTAATATTAAGTGAATTGAAGATATTTTAATTAAAAACTCTGATTTTCAACAACTTGCTGGTAAAAAAGCACTAATAAATGATTATTTTAATGATAAAACTATTATTATTGATGCTACCGAAACTCCAATCCAACGCCCAAAAAAAGACAAAAACAATCTTATTCTGGTAAAAAGAAAAAACACACGATCAAAACACAAGTAATTATCGAACAAGAAACCAAAAAAATTATTGCAACAAGTTTTTCGCTCGGAAAAAAATATGATTATGCTTTATTTAAAGAATCAAAAATCCCAATTTTAAAAAATACCAAATTAATATTTGATAGCGGTTATCAAGGAATACAAAAAAATCACAATAATGTTCTAATACCTAAAAAGAAAACAAAGAAAAACCCTTTAAACAAAGAACAAAAGCAATATAATAGACTAGTTTCAAAAAAGATAATTATTATTGAAAATATTTTTGCTATTCTTAAAAAATTTAAAATTATTACAGAAAAATATCGTAATCGAAGAAAAAGATTTGGTTTAAGATTTAATTTAATTGCCTCAATTTATAATTTACAATTATTATATTTAACATAAAATATTTATTTAAAATTAAATAATTTGTAAACTGTAAAACGAAACGCGCCAAAACAACTCTTATTAAAGGGTTGTTTTTTTATTTGTAAACCCATAATTATTAATTAATTCAGAGAAAGGACAGCATCTTAAATTCTTAAAATAGAAACTTTTTACACAACTTTATGATACCCTCTTTAAGTTGTTTACACATTTATAAATATCTTAGAAATCTTTACAAAGTGTATCTGTTTTTTCTCCTAATTTAAGGTGTTGTCTTTTCTCTGTTTCAGTTAATTAATTTGGCTAATAAATAAAAAAATAATACCAAAGAAAGGAATGAGTAATGAAAATTAATAAGCAACAAAGAATATGTAATATTAATGATTGTTATAAATCAATATCATTCATTACTGAAGAATTTGTATCAAATAAAGTTTTATGAACTTGTGAAAAACATAAAGATTTATTGAATAACATAAAAGATAAAACAAAAAAGCAATTTTATCAAAAATTAGAAAATTCAAAAATTATCTTTGATTATGAAACTGGTTTGTTAAAACTTAAATTTTATAAAACTTAATGCAGTGTGGGACGGTTATTTTAAATAACTAAGTGTTTTTATTCCACGTGAGGCGGTCTAGCCCAGCGGTAATCAGTCCGAAAATAATAGACGCTTTAACAAGCGATAGTCGTGATAAGTGCGAGGTCAACATCAAACGACAATAAATATTGAGATGGCCACTTTATAAATAAATTTGCGATAGATATTACTTCTTAAGAAGTGACAGCGGTTTAAAAACCACAAAGTCAGCATTAGGATCTTCAAGGTGCGAGTGAATTTATTTTAAAAACTGAACGTTTTGACCTGAAATGGTGCGGATGAAGATAGAGAATTCTCTGGCATTAACTTATAAAAACAACTGTCGATTATTAAACATTAAACAATAAAATATACTACCACCGCTCACCCCTAGTGAAGCGGATGGCGTAGTAAATAAATAGATAAATACTTAATTATATAACTAATTCTCGCTTTGGCACTTTCACTTGGAAGTGAGTGCCAGCGAGTTAAAACTAGGAGGGTAAATAATGACATATAAATTAAAAGATTGAATTGATATTTATAATAAAAATTTAAATATTGAAGTTTGAAGTTGTCAAAGTATTATTTTTAAAGGAAGAATAAAAGATTTTAAATATTATGAAATTTTTAAAGACTGTAAAATTATTGAACAATCAGTAAATAGTGATTTTCATTATTTTTACATAAATATATCAAATTTGGTAAAACAATAATTTAGATTAATTAACTATTGAGGAGGTATATATGAAAAAGTTAAATAAAATTTGTCTTAAACAAAAATATTGAGGTTATTGTTCAAAATGCAAACAAGAAAATAAATTACAAGAATTAATGCGTAAAAGTTATTCAGTTTCATTTGAAAATGTCAGCGATGAACATTGAGCATTAGGTTTACGTAAAAAGAATTAGGAGGAATAAATTATGAATAAAAGATATTTATTAATAATGAAAAGTAAATATGGTGATTTAAAAACACAATTCTTTTATACATTAGAAGAAGCGAGGATTACTGCTAATGTTGAAAATGAAAATCATTGATTAACAACTATTATTGATTTAGAAGATAGCAATATTAAATGACAAGGAGATAAATAATTATGTGAAAAGATGAAAATGGTTATGTTTATACAGAAGAAGATTTATTTAATTTAGCATTAGATGAATGTTATTCAGAAGAAAGTGCTTATGAATATATTGATAATTTAATTAATGAAATGGAATTAGAGGAAATTTAATTATGGAAGATTTAAAATTAAATAATGAAGTTAAAAATATTACTTATCCGTTTTATTTAAAAGGAAATAATTTTAAAGAATTAAGCTTAAAAGCATTAACAATTAAAAAGTGAATTGATGAAAATGGACAAGAATTAGCAGAATTTATATATCGACAACAAGCTTGATTAATAAATGGAGAATATAAATCACAATCACTAAAAGATTTAAAATTAGTAGTTTCAAAAATTGATTATATTTTTAGAGAACCATTAGAAATAATAAAATCTTTTAAAGATGAATTAAATTTTATTAGAAAAGATATTTTAAATTTAGAAAATAATATTAAGAATAATCATGATTCTTTAAAAAATAGTGTCATTAATATTCAATTTCAAAAACAAAATAAAATTATTGAAACTCATAAAAAAGAGCAATTTTTAGAAATTAAAAGTATAGCAAAACAAGAACAAGAATTAAAAATTATTACTAGTAATTTTCGGAAAGAAAAATTATTAATTAAAGATATTGATGTTATTGGTATTAATGATGATTTTTTACAAAATGCTGATAAATTAGAACTTATTAATCTTATTAAAAATTATTTAACTGTTGATGAACAAATTGTTAAAAATGAAATTAAAGATCAATGAGATAGTAATAAAGATATTAATTTAATTGGGGTTAAAGGTATTAATTTTAAAATAAATAAAGGAGAAAAATAACATGACAAATATTGTAGAATTTTTAAGAACAGATAAGGTAACTGATTGAATAAAAAGTAAATTTTCTAATGAAAATGAAATTGCAAGATTTAAAAGTAATATAATTGCAATATCAAATAGTAATGAATTATTACAAAAAGCAGATCCAAAAACAATTATGACTGCTTGTTATCAAGGTGTTTTATTAAATTTACCAATGGAAAAACAATTCGGTTATGCTTATGTAGTACCATATAATACAAAAATAACAAGAATTATTAATGGTCGTGAAATCCAAGAATGAATTAATCAAGCCCAATTTCAAATGGGTTATAAAGGTTATATTCAATTAGCCCAAAGAAGTGGCCAATATTTAGATATGTCAGTATCAGATGTTAGAGCAAATGAATTAATAAATTATGATCGTTTAAAAGGTACTGCTTTTAATTGAAATCAAAATGAAGATGAACGAGAAAAATTATCAATTATAGGTTATGTAGCATATTTTAAAATGGTTAATGGTTTTGAAAAAACTTTATATATGACAAAAGAGCAAATGGAAAATCATTTTATGAAATATTCTAAAACTTATGCTAAAAATAAATCATTTTATATTGCTAGTTTTGATGAAATGGCCCTTAAAACAGTATTAACATCATTATTAAGAAAATGAGGTATTATGTCAGTTGAATTACAACAAGCATATAAATCAGATCAAGCAGTTATTACAACTAATGATGAAAAGATTTATATTGATAATGATGCTACTTTCATCCAAAATAATGGGCATATTAACGATGAAACTTTATCAAATAATATAAATTTAAATTATAATACCCCACCTAATGATGAAATAGTGGACATAAACGATAATGTAGTTAAAGAAGAAGATATATCAAATGTAGTACCAGTAGTTAATAATAACAATGATGAAGAATGAGCCAATTGATAAAAATAGGTATTGACCCATCAGGAACTGGTACTACGGCTATTGTTGTTTATAAAAATAATAAATTAATAGATAAACAAGAATTTATAAATAAAAATTGAAAAGAACAATATGAATTTATTAATGATAAATTGTTTGATTATGAAGAAAAAATTAATATTGAAGATTGTTTATATACATCTGCTAATGCAAGTAAAGATAGAGATGATTTATTAAGATTATTGGGAGCATTATCTGTTTACAAATATTTTATTAATTGAGTATCACCAAAAAACACTAAATCAGTTGTTAAAAATATGGAAAATTTAAGTAAATATAATGATAGTTGCTTATGGAAATTTGATAAAGATATTAATTTAACTTATGAATATGGTAAAGGTTGAAAATATAATAATGAGAAAATAAGTAATCATTTACGAGATGCAATTATTATTGCTAATTATGAAAGTTAATTTATGAAACATTCATATAATCAAAAAACAGGAAAATATTATTCTTGTAAAATTCGAAATGTTAATATTTACTTAAATGAAAATGAAGAAAAAGTTTGAAATAAATTAAATTTTGATACTTATTCTCAACGCATAGAACATCTTATCAATTTTTATATAACACACAATAAAGAAAAATAAAAAATAACCAATTAAGGTTATTTTTTAAATACTATTTGTTAGTTGTCTAATAGCATCTTTTTGTGCTTGTTTTTTATCATTAACTTTAACTTGTTTTTTAACATTTTTAATTTGACCTGTTTTTAATGCTAATTCTGTTGCATAATCAGGTCCTCGTAAATGTTTTTCGTGGGCAATAACAGCAGTTCTTAATTCTCTGATTTCTGCTTTATATTTTTTAATTTTTTTAGCAGATAATCCTAGAATACCAAGACTACCCATTCCACCCGCACCCGCTAACACAAGTAAAGCAATCATTAATGTTTCATTCATTTTATTTAATTCCTTTCTTATTCTTACTCAAACAGTGGCCATCTATCCTTTCAGAACAAAATAATTTATAAATTAAACTATATAACCACCCAAAAATATCAACCGCCCCTATATATAGTCTATTTTAAATTTAATTCTTTGTTATTTTCTTCTTGTTTTTGTTTTTTAATATTTTCATTTTGTATATTTTTAAATATTTCTTCTGTTATGCCATCTAAATTATTTCATTGTTTTGCTAATCTTGGTTGAATAACACGCGGATTAATCCGACAATCTAAACAATGTCTTAAATGGTCTTTTTTTCATTTTGATTTATCAATTCAAATGATAATTAAAGAAATTATTAAAGTAATTAAAGGTAATATTGTAAATACTAATCCCATTTTAGATATTTTTAATCTTGGTATATCAATTTTCATATCTACTTTTGGTTTACTACTAGCAACAAATATGCCCTGAATTCCATGCGTAAATAAAGGTGTTAATAAAATAGCAATGCCATTACCTCAATATTGACCATAATTATATCAATTAATATCATCTTTAATTGCATTAATCATTCCATATTCTAACCAACAATTTAATGCTAAAAATATCAATGTATAAAAACTAACTACTCAACTACGAATTTTATATTTTCTTTCTCATTCTCTAATATCTTTATGAGTTCAATTATAAGTTGGAATAGGGTCTTTTTTAAATCAATTTCAAGGTAACGCCCCCTTTAATCAAGTTGTTTTATCTTGCTTCATAATTAACTCACCAATTTTCTTTCAATTTTTAAATTACCTATATTTACATTATCATAAGAACTAATAAGACCATTTGTGTCAATATACCAACCTGAAACACCTTTACTATATGATACAACAATTCCACAACCAATATCAAAATCTTTAAAAGTTTCTACAAACATATATGGTAAAATTGAAAATTGACATCATATTTTATATTTAAATTTAGAACTATCAAAATCTTTAATTTGATATTCAGTTGCTGGTTTAAAATCACTAGTATCTACAAATTCTCAATCATTACCAACACTAATAGAAATATCACCATTACCTAATAATGAATTACCATTAATAGTTTTAATATTTTCCCCACTTACTAATTTATCTTGTTTAAGAATAATATCTTGTGATGTTTTTACAATATATTTATCATCTTGCTTATCAATATAATCTTTATTTAAATCACTATCTTTAATACCATATGATGGAATATCACCACTTTGTTTTGCTTTTCAGACATTATCTTCATAATAAATCGTGTTATTATCAAATGGAACTATTAATTTAATATATTCATTATAATCAATTTTAGAAAAATCATTAATAATTGGATAAGTAATATTTATTGAACCATCTGTTTGCAATCGCTCTTTTAATCAAAATAATAATGTTGGATAAAATGTTTTTTTAGTAATATATTTATATTCTTCTTCTCATGGATGAGAATAGTTTCCTAAATGATAATTATACGGTCTAGATACCGTTTTACTAGATATAATATCAATTATTTCACCCGCTAATTTTAAAGCATTTTTAACATCACGAGTAATATTTTCATTTGCTTCTGGGTCATTAGTTTGTGAATATGCTACACCACCTTGTGAAAATGAAGCACTACCAGTTAAATCATTAACTCCTTTTGGTAAATATCAATTTATAACTGCTAATAAACAAGCCGATTGAATATAACTTAATCATTTATCATATTCAATTAAACCAGTATTATCTTTTTTTACTCAAGGAAACAAATCTTTTTTATTAATTTTATCTGAAATTGTCCCACCTGATAATCTATCCATTCATAAACTAGTTTTTAAAATAGCATTATAAATTAAGTTATCATTACAAGCAGATTGCTTTCTATCATTAATAGGTTGTCAAAGTTTACTTTCTTTCACATCTTCAACTGTTATAAATAACAAATTACTTAAATTATTTTCCATATAAAACACCTCTTAATTGATTACGATATTTATTTTTTAAATTACTTGGCTTATAACTATTAACTCTTGTTTTTGTTTTCTTAATTGTTTTGATAGTTTGATTAGTTTTGTAAAACATATTTTTAACTGGTGATTTATATAAATTCTTAATATTTTTAACATCACTTTTTCGTTCTCGATACCATTTTTTATTATTAATTTCACCAGCAAAATTAAAATTAAAATGGCCAATCTTTAAATTATTAATAAACTTTTTAATTTGTTGTAATTTTTGAACTGTTGGTAATGTTAATTTAGTAGTTCCTTTGGGATATTTTTCTTTTAATCCTCTTGGCAGTCTTTTTTTAATATAATTTCTTAAATGACTAGGTAATCATTTTCTTAATCAATAACGTCAAAATAAAGTACCCGCATTAGAAACGGCATTACTTAATAATTTTCATATTTCAACTGGAACACTAGGATAAACATAAGGTCCATAAAACTTAGGATGTTTTGCTGTTTTTGTATATATTAAAATAGTTAAATTACCTGTTAAAGTTAACTTATTTGTAATATTAAACATACCACTATCAAGTCAACTACTATTTAAAGGTTGTCAATTAGTATTTAGATAATTTTCATTTTTAAATTGTTCTCTATTTTTAATATTATTATCTTTTTCTAATTGACTTAATATTTGTTGTATTTCTTTTTTATGACCTTTTTTAATTAAATCTAAATAAGTAAATGGATTTAATCACTGATAAATATCTTCAACTTTACTTGTAATTTTATTATATTTATCAGTAATATAATTAATTGGTTTTAATACTTTATTTTGAACTTGATTAACTCTATTAATTAAATTTACAAATTTACTTATTAAAGGTTTATTTTCTAAATTAGATACTAATAAAGTTAAAACTCGTAAAATTAGTAAGTTCATTGTTTATTAAGAATTTTTAATTACTACATCAATTGGATTTGTTTGACCAGTAGCATTGTTTTTACCCTCAATTTGAACTTCAACAGTTTTATCATTTGTAATATCTATTGGTCAATCTTCACCCTTAGCTTCAATAAAGTAATCATAATCATTCTCAGTTAAAGAACTATCTATGGCTTTAATTGCTTTTAAAACGACAGCTTTAAATTGTGGTTTTAATTGTTCGGCTGTTGTTTGAGTTGGATCGTCAACATGAATAGTTGATTTATCTAATTTATTAATCCCACTAATATCAATTTTATTTGATGATGGAATTACATAATCAACAGGAACTCTAAATTTTTTATTAAGATTACTTTTAGCAGTATTAATTTCTGCTTGTGTAGGTACTTTTTCTAAAATAATTTTACATGTTTTGGGATATAAAATAGTTGGTGTTGCATATTGTACTTTACCAATTCATTTAGGGTTAGCAGTATCATTATCTAAAACTTGTTGAATAGTATCCATATTAATTGGATATGCTCATACTTGTTTATTAATAATTAAACCATTTACATTAGTAAAATTATAACCTTTATCACGGTTAACTTGTCCTTTTGTATATGTTTTTTATAAATGAAAACTTTTAGATACAGGAATACCCATTGCAGTATTTTCATATAATTCACCATTAACCATTGCTTTTAATTGGGCTTGTGAACCAATTACTTTTAAATACGCAGGTGTTAATCCTAAATAGGCTCTACGACCTAAAACCATAAACATTTTATCTGTTGGCAATCTAAAATATAAATTACTAATTTGATTAGTTAATTCAATCAAAGTTTCATTTAATGTAAAGAATGCCTTATTTGCATCATCAGCATTTTCTGCTGTATAACTACGAAATGGAATTACTTCATATTGACCATCTGCTAAACAATAATCATAAATAGCCTGAATTAATTCACATTCTAAATTAACAAATTTATTTTGTACAACACTAGAAATAGCATCAGCAATAACACCATTTTTAATATTTTGTTCTATTAATGCTAAGTCAAAAGCCTCATTCATTAATTTTAAATTAAATCTCTTATCAATCGGAACTGGAATTCTTGTTAATCCCATTGTTTGAGTTGTTCCACCATTTGGTAATGAATAATCATCTTGTCATACCACACGATGAGTTAAATTATATAGTGCTTGTCCTGCATTAGGTAATCAAGCAACTTGTTCTGCGGTTGCAGTAGCATACTGCATAATACTTGCATATTCATTATATAAAGGTCCACGCAATAAAGCATTAACCATATCAACATATGCTTTTTGATCTGTTGTATTACCTTCTAATGTAAAAGGTACTTGTGGCAAATTAATTGTTGCCATAATTTTCACTCCTTATTATCTAAGGTTTTTAAGTGTATAATCAGTTAATTTTTTAATTTCATCAGGAGTATATGCTCCTTTTTCTTTAATAGTTTCAATTTCATCATTTTTATTTTTAACTGATTTTTCAATCATATCTTTAATAAAATTAGTTGGTGAAACTGATTGTTGTTCTTCAACAAACAAATCAGGTTTTAATTCTTTTAAAGTTTGCATTCTTTCACTTAAAGAATTACCATTAACTTTATCTAAATTAGTTTTAATATCTTCAATTTTAGTATATGGAACATCTTTAAAAGCTTTTAATTCATCTAATTCATTAGATAATTTAATAAAGTCTTCTTTGGATATAACATCTTCGCGTTTTTGCACACTTTCTCTAATTTGCTTTGCTTCATTATTAAACTGATTTAAGATATTTTCAGTATTCTCTTCACTTAAACCTTGTTCTATTAATTGTTCTTTTGTAAGTGCCATTTTATAAACCTCTCTTTTTTTATTCTTGTCCGATTAACAAGTCAGCATAAACTCTTTTTTAATATAAAAAGATTAAAACGTACTTTAATTGTATCCCAATAGTTTACAAATGCAATATATTTTGTATAAAAATACTAAACAAATAATAAAAAGTGTTATAATAAAATTGAAATAATTATTTATTGATATATAATATAAAGCAAGAATGATGTGTGGTCATTCTCTTTTTTATTTAACTAAAGTAATAATATTATACTATTTTACCAATACAATATGTTTTGTATATACAAATCTAAACTTAATATATTTTATTGCTAATATAGCCCTTAAAACAAGTAATAAAAGTATATAATTCATCTAAGTAATTTATTAAATAAATTACTTATCCTTCTTGTAAAATATTTGTAGTAATCTTTTCTATGAATAATTATTTATCAAAATATCAACAAAAGTCCTTATTACTAGCACTTTTTTTATTAGTTAATTTACCCTTGTATATATATGATGTCAATAAGATCTTGATAAAAAGTTTCAAGATAAGAAAAGGAGAAATACAAGTAATGAAAAAATTACTAAGTTTATTAAGTGTATTAGCAATTAGTGGAAGTGCAGTACCAACAACAATTGCCGCCAGCCCTTATCAAAAAAAACAAAGTATAAGAGTAAAAAGACAAACACAAAGTCCTATTTTTAAAACTAATGGAGATGACAAACCAACAGAACAACAAATCAAAGATAAATTAATTAATAAATATCCACACATAGCGGCTGAACAAATTAAAGTCAAAAATATTACTAGTACTTCTGTAAATATTACTATAGATGGATTTTCTGGAGAAACAACACTTACTTTTACAGTTGATAAATCTGTACCAATAAACGACGTTATTAAAATTACTCATTTAGGAGAAATAGATTTTACAAAACATGGCTATAATGAAATACAAATAATTAAAGACTTATTAAAACATTTTAATCCACAATTAGATATTTCAAAAGTTGATCTTAAAGGTTTTTCTATAAATAGGTCCACAATTAAATCAACCGATACAAGTATTTATACTGGTGAAATAGATGTTAATTATTCTAGACCATTAAAATCAGTTATTACAGTGATTGAATTAGGTTCAATTAGAAATAATGGTTTAAATTTACCAACAGAACAAGAAATTAAAAATAAATTAAAAGAATTAAATAAAAGTTTAGAAAATAATATAAATTATTTTGAAGTTAGCGATATAACTCCTACAAATGCAAAAATAAGTTATAAAAGACAAGATATTTTAAGTGGTGAAGTTATAGTTAAATTTATATCTAATATTAATTTAAATAAAATTATTAAAAATAATAATTTAGGTGAATTTAAAACTGAAAATTTATCTAATCCAACAAAAGAACAAATTAAAAATAAACTAAAAGAAATGTATACCGACTTAGATATTACAAAAATTAACGTTGAGAATATTACTAATAGTAGTGCAAAAATCACTTCCGCTGATGAAAATGTTTATACTAATAATGTAAATGTTAACTATACTGTTTCAATAGATTCACTTAATTGAGAATAAAAGAGGAAATAATCAAATGAAAAAAATATTAAGCCTTTTAGGAACAATCACTTGCATTGGCACAAGTACAACTAGTTTAGTTGCTTGTAATACACCACAAGAATATACACCACAAGAATTAACAAAATTAAAAGAACAAAACAATATAAAAACAAAAGATGGTATTTTAGAATGAATAACACCTCAAGAAAAACAATTTAATAAAGTTGATGATAAATGATATTATGTTATATGGCGTGGTAATTCAAGTGAAAATTGAAGAATTACAGATTTTAAAAATGATACAAAAACATCAAAAGAAAATGGAAAAAGAACAATTGTTAACGAACATGGTGTAGAAAAATTATTTTTACTTATGGAAACAGAAGGTTTAATTAAAAATAAAGAAGTAAAATTTCCAAAAGATATAGCAGTTCAATGAAATTCTTCATTTTCTTGAAAATTTAGTCAACCGAATAGTGAAACAGTTTTTAAATCAGTTTATTGTTGAAATGGTGAAGAACAAAATTTGCCTAAATTATATATTGATAAAAATGGTAATATAAAAGTTAAATAAAAATAGATAATTAAATCTATTTTTTTTGTTTATCTTGGTTTAATTGTGATTTTAACTGGGTTATTATTTTTATTTCTAATACCTAAAACAATTGGATTATTAACATCTATTTTAATATCCTTGTCATTGCCAAAATATTTATAAAATTTCATACTACTATGATTTAAAAAAGATAGTGATAATTCTAAGTATAATACTTTTGAAAATCTAATTTTTAATTTTAAGTCATTAGTATAATATGCTTGTAAATATGTTTCTTTAATTTTATCACCAACTTTATTGTACAAAGATGTTATTTGTAATAAAAATAATAAAGTAGCACCATAAGCTTCATAAGTGCTTTCATATAAATCTTTTTGGTCGTATAAAAAATATTGGGGTTTTGGAAAAAAACTCGGAAATTGAATAAGAATAATAAATTAAACCATTTACTAAAATGGTTTTTTTATTTGTAAAACCAAAATTATTAATTGATTCAGAGAAAGGACAGCATCTTAAATTCTTAAAATAGAAACTTTTTACACAACTTTCTGATACCCTCTTTAAGTTGTTTACACATTTATAAATATCTTAGAAATTTTTACAAAGTGTACCTGTTTTTTCTCCTAATTTAAGGTGTTGTCTTTTCTTTGTTTCAGTTAATTAGTTTGTTAATAAATAAAAAAACTTAATAAAAGAAGGAGTAAGTAATGGAAATTAATAAACAACAAAAAATATGTGATGTTATTGATTGCTATAAATCAATATCATTCATTACCAAAGAATTTTTATCAAATAAAGTTTTATGAACTTGTGAAAAACATAAAAATTTATTAAATCATACAAAAGATAAAAACCAAGAGTGGTTTTATAAACGTTTAGAAAATTCAAAAATTATCTTTGATTATAAAACTGGTTTTTTAAAACTTTGATTTTATAAAACAACTTAATGCAGAGTGGAACGGCTATTTTAAATAACTAAGTGTTTTTATTCCACAGGAGGCGGTCTAGCACAGCGGTAATCAGTCCGGAAATAATAGACGCTTTAACAAGCGATAGTGGTGATAAGTGCGCGGTCAACATCGAACCACAATAAACAAAAGAGATGGTCACTTTATAAATAAATTTGCGATAGATATTACTTCTTAGAAGTGACAGCGGTTTAAAAACCACAAAGTCAGCATTAGGCTCTTCAAGGTGCAAGTAGATTTATTTTAAAAACTGAACGCTTTGACCTGAAATGGTGCGGGTGAAGAGAGAGAAAACTCTCTGGCTACAAAAACAAAAAACAACTGTCGATTATTTAACTAACAACATACCGCCACGGCTCACCCACAGCGAAGCGGATGGCGTAGTAAATAAAATAGATAAATACAATACTTATATAACTAATTCTCGCTTTGGCACTTTCACTTGGTAGTGAGTGCCAGCGAGTTAAAAAATAGGAAAAATAATTTAGGAGGTAAATATGAAAAAGTTAAATAAAATTTGTCTTAAACAAAAATATTGAGGATATTGCTCAAAATGCAATCAAGAAAACAAATTACAAGAATTAATGTTTAAAAGTTATTCAGTATCATTTTAAGATATGACTGATGAACATTGAGCATTAGGGAAACAAAATTAGGAGGAATTAAATTATGAATAAAAGATACGTATTAATAATGAAATATAATAATTTGTTTGATAAAACAACTATTTTTAAAACAGATTTTTTTTATACATTAGAAGAAGCGAGGATTACTGCTAATGTTGAAAATGAAAATCATTGATTAACAACTATTATTGATTTAGAAGATAGCAATATTAAATGACAAGGAGATAAATAATTATGTGAAAAGATGAAAATGGTTATGTTTATACAGAAGAAGATTTATTTAATTTAGCATTAGATGAATGTTATTCAGAAGAAAGTGCTTATGAATATATTGATAATTTAATTAATGAAATGGAATTAGAGGAAATTTAATTATGGAAGATTTAAAATTAAATAATGAAGTTAAAAATATTACTTATCCGTTTTATTTAAAAGGAAATAATTTTAAAGAATTAAGCTTAAAAGCATTAACAATTAAAAAGTGAATTGATGAAAATGGACAAGAATTAGCAGAATTTATATATCGACAACAAGCTTGATTAATAAATGGAGAATATAAATCACAATCACTAAAAGATTTAAAATTAGTAGTTTCAAAAATTGATTATATTTTTAGAGAACCATTAGAAATAATAAAATCTTTTAAAGATGAATTAAATTTTATTAGAAAAGATATTTTAAATTTAGAAAATAATATTAAGAATAATCATGATTCTTTAAAAAATAGTGTCATTAATATTCAATTTCAAAAACAAAATAAAATTATTGAAACTCATAAAAAAGAGCAATTTTTAGAAATTAAAAGTATAGCAAAACAAGAACAAGAATTAAAAATTATTACTAGTAATTTTCGGAAAGAAAAATTATTAATTAAAGATATTGAGGTTATTGGTATTAATGATGATTTTTTACAAAATGCTGATAAATTAGAACTTATTAATCTTATTAAAAATTATTTAACTGTTGATGAACAAATTGTTAAAAATGAAATTAAAGATCAATGAGATAGTAATAAAGATATTAATTTAATTGGGGTTAAAGGTATTAATTTTAAAATAAATAAAGGAGAAAAATAACATGACAAATATTGTAGAATTTTTAAGAACAGATAAGGTAACTGATTGAATAAAAAGTAAATTTTCTAATGAAAATGAAATTGCAAGATTTAAAAGTAATATAATTGCAATATCAAATAGTAATGAATTATTACAAAAAGCAGATCCAAAAACAATTATGACTGCTTGTTATCAAGGTGTTTTATTAAATTTACCAATGGAAAAACAATTCGGTTATGCTTATGTAGTACCATATAATACAAAAATAACAAGAATTATTAATGGTCGTGAAATCCAAGAATGAATTAATCAAGCCCAATTTCAAATGGGTTATAAAGGTTATATTCAATTAGCCCAAAGAAGTGGCCAATATTTAGATATGTCAGTATCAGATGTTAGAGCAAATGAATTAATAAATTATGATCGTTTAAAAGGTACTGCTTTTAATTGAAATCAAAATGAAGATGAACGAGAAAAATTATCAATTATAGGTTATGTAGCATATTTTAAAATGGTTAATGGTTTTGAAAAAACTTTATATATGACAAAAGAGCAAATGGAAAATCATTTTATGAAATATTCTAAAACTTATGCTAAAAATAAATCATTTTATATTGCTAGTTTTGATGAAATGGCCCTTAAAACAGTATTAACATCATTATTAAGAAAATGAGGTATTATGTCAGTTGAATTACAACAAGCATATAAATCAGATCAAGCAGTTATTACAACTAATGATGAAAAGATTTATATTGATAATGATGCTACTTTCATCAAAAATAATGGGCATATTAACGATGAAACTTTATCAAATAATAGACTTCTTGCGATACCCTTTTTTATTAAAATATTATTATAAAATATAATTTATGAGGACATAAAAATATGAACAATAATAAATTTAATACTCTTAATGATAGAGAATGGTTAAGATTAACAGGAATAAAAAAATCCACTTTTAATAAAATGTTAGATATTTTAAAAGTTGCTGAAATAGAAAAATTTAAAAAAGGTGGTAAAACTAATAAATTATCATTAGAAAATAGATTATTGATGACTTTATTATATTGACGAGAATATCAGACTTATTTTCATCTTGGTAAAAGTTTTGATATTAGTGAGGCTAATTGTTATCGTAATATTAAGTGAATTGAAGATATTTTAATTAAAAACTCTGATTTTCAACAACTTGCTGGTAAAAAAGCACTAATAAATGATTATTTTAATGATAAAACTATTATTATTGATGCTACCGAAACTCCAATCCAACGCCCAAAAAAAGACAAAAACAATCTTATTCTGGTAAAAAGAAAAAACACACGATCAAAACACAAGTAATTATCGAACAAGAAACCAAAAAAATTATTGCAACAAGTTTTTCGCTCGGAAAAAAACATGATTATGCTTTATTTAAAGAATCAAAAATCCCAATTTTAAAAAATACCAAATTAATAGTTGATAGTGGTTATCAAGGAATACAAAAAAATCACAATAATGTTCTAATACCTACAAAGAAAACAAAGAAAAACCCTTTAAACAAAGAACAAAAGCAATATAATAGACTAGTTTCAAAAATGAGAATTATTATTGAAAATATTTTTGCTATTCTTAAAAAATTTAAAATTATTACAGAAAAATATCGTAATCGAAGAAAAAGATTTGGTTTAAGATTTAATTTAATTGCCTCAATTTATAATTTATAATTATTATATTTAACATAAAATATTTATTTAAAATTAAATAATTTAAATAATAAATTAATTTTTCGTTGTGGAAAAATATTAAATTTTTAAATAAAAAACATAATTAATTAAAATTATATTTTTCTATTAGTATCTTTTTTACAAATATTTGCAATTTTTTAACAAGTAATTCAAGAAGTCTATTAAATCTTGGTATCTTTTCTTTATTTATGTTAAAATCTAATAAATTAAGGAGGAAAAATAATTAATGTCATTTACGGTAATAAAACATCCCCTAATTTTAGATAAATTAACAAGGATGCGTAAGAAAGAAAGTAACTCAAAGGTGTTTAAGGAAAATCTAGATGAAATTGCCCAATTAATGGCTTACGAAATATTTCGTGAGATTGAATTAAAGGAATTTAAAATTGATACACCAGTAGCAAAAACAAAAGGATATAAAATTGCGAATGATATTGTTTTGTTTCCAATTTTAAGAGCCGGTTTAGGAATGGTTGATGGAATTATTAATTTAGTTCCAAATGCTAAAATTGGTCACATTGGATTATATCGTGATGAAAAAACACTAGAACCTCATGAGTATTTTGCTAAAAAACCAGAAAATATTATCAAGGCAAATGTTTTAGTTTTAGATCCAATGTTAGCAACAGGAGGTAGTGCTAATCTTGCAATTCAAAAGGTAAAAGAATGAGGAGCAACTAATATTAAACTAGTATGTTTAGTTGTTGCACCAGAAGGTAAAGCATATATTGAAAAACATCATCCTGATATTGATATTTATGTTGCTGCTTTAGATGAACGATTAGATGAACATGGTTATATTATTCCCGGTCTAGGTGATGCAGGAGACCGTATTTTTGGAACTAAATAAAAAGAATAAATTACATTGAAAAAAACATTTTAAAGGTGTAGAATATAAAATGTCAATAATAAGTTTAATTATGTTTTTGGGAATATTTGCGATATTGACGATTATATATTTGACTTTAAAACAGGACTGAACTTTATACTCGGGATTAGTCTTAGGGTATTTGTTTTCTCTTATAGGTTTCTTAATCATTTGCTTTTCGGGATGATTGTTAAGTATAAGTTTAAATAAGTACTTTTTTATCTTATTGTACCTAGTTCGCTTAGTTATTTATGCTATACCAATAGTTATTTATGCTAAGAATACTAGTTTTTTTAGTATATATACGGTAATTGTGGGTATTAGTCTTTGTCCTTTATCGTCATTATTTGTTAATATTAAATTTTCAAGTCATAAGCACAGAAAGGAAGGGATAAATGGTGATGAAAGTTAATTTTTGTCAACTTTTTGTAATGGATTTAATTCCTGATCCAAATAAAACTGGAATGGACGCATGAAGTTATACAATTTTATTACCGCAACTAGTAACGATAGTATTAACTACTTTTATTATTATGCTTTTATCAATTGGTTATTATAAACGGTTAAAAAAAATTGGTCCAACTGATGTTCCAACAGGCTTAGTACTTTTTGCTGAAATTGCAATTAAATGAGTTGAAAAGCAAGTTGTGGACTTAATGGGACCAAAATATAAATTCTTAACAGTTTATGTTATGTACTTATTATTGTATGTTGGTATTGGTAATTTAATGAGTGTTGTTGGATTTGATTCACTGGCAACAGCTTATACAGTGCCACTATCAATGGGGTTAGTTACTTTTATTGGAATATATTATTTTGGGATTAAATATCAAAAACTAATGTATTTTAAAAAATTTATTGTTAACCCATTAGAATTATTAACGCAATTTGTGCCGTTAATTTCAATTTCATTTCGTCTATTTGGAAACATTTTAGGGGGAACGGTTATTATTGCTTTATTTACCGCTTTAATGAGCTTTATTTGAGGACAAATTCCTTATATTGGGCCAGTTGATTTATTAGCGGGAGTATTTTTACCATTTTTAAGTATTTATTTTGATGTTTTTGATGGTCTAATCCAAGCGTATATTTTTTCTATCTTAACAATTGCGTATTGGGCGATAGAAATGCATACTGATGAAAAAACCGATAAAGAAAAAACAATTAAATTAAAAAAACATAAAAAAATAAAAAATGTTCAAAATGTCCACTTAAATAGGTAAAAAAGTATTAAAATAAAATTATATATTTTTAAAGAAGAGGAGAATTACAATATGTTAGATTTAATGTCAAATATGATTGGCGTATGATTAATGGCAGGAATTAATGATGGGTTTACCAAAGGAATGTCTTTATTAGGAGCAGGATTAGCTGCGATTGGATGTTGTGGTTCAGGAATTGGGCAAGGATACACTGGGGGGAAAGCAGTTGAAGCGATTGCTCGTAATCCAGAAGTTGAGGGGAAAGTTCGTACCCAATATATTATTGCTGCTGCTATTACTGAATCAGGTTCAATTTATGCATTAGTTATTGCGATTATTTTAGCATTTGTTACTGGTTAATAATTAATAATATTAAAAGAATTTTAAAACAGAAAGGTTTGGATGTCTTATGTTATGATTAATGTCAAAACCAATTGAGCCAGCAGAAATTATTAATCAACTATTTCCAAATTTATGAATTTTTATTGCTCATGTTATTGCAACAATTATTTTACTAATTTTATTATCAAAATGAGTATATAATCCATTTCGTAAAGCAATGCGTGCTCGTCGTAATAAAATTCGTGAATTAATTCAAGATGCTGCTGATAAACAAGCAAAAGCAACAATTGATCAGAAAGAAGCATCAAAATTGCTGACAACAGCAAAAGTAGAAGCTAATGGGATTCTTGCTGATGCGCGGACTGAAGCAGAAACAAAACAACATCAAGTGTTAGAAACAGCAAAAGCGGAAGTAGTTCGTTTAAATGAACAAGCACATAAAGAAATACAAAAAGAAAAAGAACAATATAAAGATGATATTCGAAAATCAATTATTAATATTGCGTTTAATGCAGCTGAACAATTATTAGAAAACGAAATCACAAAAGAAAAAAATGAAAAATTAGTAGAAGATTTTATTAAGGATTTAGACTAGAACATTATGTTAGTTAGTGAAAAATTTATTGATAATTACGCTGCTGCTTTAATGGATTTAGCGCTTGAAACAAAAAAATTTGATCATTATTTAGAAGTAAGTAATATGATTGTTGAATTATTTAAACAAGATCCAGAATATGTTAAATTAATGATGAATGCTGATATTACTAAAGAAGAACGCAAAAAAATATTAGCGAAACCATTTCAGAAGGCGGTTGATCCGTTAATTCTAAATGCGCTTTTTTTATTAATTGACCGAGAAGCCTTTTGTTATGTTCGAAGAATTTTTAAGCGTTTGCGAAAAATTATTAATATTAGTTATGATGTTCAATATGGTAATATTTTTTCAATACAACCGTTAACAAAAAAACAAATTGAAATAATTGAGAATAAATTAAGTAAAAAATTTGGATATCATATTGAATTAGTTAATAAAATTGACCCATCATTACTTGGCGGTGTTCGCGTTAAAATTAAACATGAAATTATTGATGGTTCGATTGCGGGCCAATTAGAAACAATGCGCCAAAAAGCAATACATAATAAATAGAAGATGGGGTGGAAAAAGTGGCTTTAAATATAAATGAAATTTCTGAAATAATTAAAAAACAGATTAAAGAATATGGAAAGAAAATTGAAATTCATGAAGAAGGAACTGTTGTTACCGTTGGCGATGGAATTGCTTTAATTGATGGACTTGATAATGCGATGATGAGTGAGTTATTAATTTTTCCAAACGAAATTTATGGGATGGTGCTAAATTTAGAAGAAGGTGCTGTTGGTGCTGTATTAATGGGAGATGATACAACTGTCCGTGAAGGTGACAAAGTTCGTCGTTCAGGAAAAATTGTTGAAACACCTGTTGACGATGCTCTATTGGGTCGTGTTGTTAATGCTTTAGGTCAACCAATTGATGGAAAAGGACCATTGAAAGCAACAAAAACAAGACCAGTTGAAAGAATTGCGCCAGGAGTTATGACTAGAAAATCAGTTGACCAACCGATGGAAACAGGAATTATTACAATTGACGCGATGATTCCAATTGGAAAAGGGCAACGGGAATTAATTATTGGTGATCGTCAAACCGGAAAAACAGCAATTGGAATTTATACAATCTTAAATCAAAAAGGAAAACATGTAAAATGTATTTATGTTGCAATCGGACAAAAAGCATCAACTGTTGCTCAAATTGTTGAAAAACTGCGTGCAGCAGGGGCAATGGAATATACGACTGTTGTTTCAGCAACAGCAAGTGAATTAGCACCATTGCAATATTTAGCGCCTTATACTGGTGTGACAATTGGAGAAGAATGAATGGAATCAGGCGATAATGTTATTATTATTTATGATGATCTTTCCAAACATGCTGTTGCTTATCGAACAATGGCTTTGTTATTACACCGCCCACCAGGTCGTGAAGCGTATCCGGGGGATGTTTTCTATTTGCATAGTCGTTTATTAGAACGAGCAGCGCGAGTAACAAAAGAATATGGGGGTGGGAGTATTACCGCCTTGCCAATTGTTGAAACACAAGCTGGTGATATTTCTGCTTATATTCCAACAAATGTTATTTCAATTACCGATGGTCAAATATTTTTAAATAATGATCAGTTTAATGCTGGAATTCGTCCTGCTGTTGATGCTGGGTTATCAGTGTCACGGGTAGGATCAGCGGCACAAATTAAAGCAATGAAACAAGTAGCGGGTTCTTTAAAATTAGAATTAGCACAATATCGTGAACTGCAAGCTTTTGCTCAATTTGGTTCGGATTTAGATGATACAACGAAAGAAGTATTAGAGCACGGAAAACGGGTAATTGAAATTTTAAAACAAAAACAATATGCCCCGCTTTCACAAATTGACCAAGCAATTATTTTATTAGCAGTTAATAAAAAAAGAATTCGTTGAGTTCCAGTTGATAAAATTCAGGAGTTTAAGGAAGAAATTATTGAACATTTTGATACAAAAGCAAAAAAATATTATGATGAATTAGCACAAGAAAAAGCTTATAGCGAAACTTTAATGACAAATATTGATCGTGAAATTATTAGTGTTGTGAAAAAAGTTACTAACAAAATTGCAGATTATAATCCAGAACGATTTGGGCGAATTGAAGAATGAAATAAACTAGGACGATAAAAAAGGTTATTAAAAATGGCAGTCGGAACAGGTTTAAAAAAACAAATTACTTCAATTAATTCAACTTCAAAAATAACACAGGCAATGAAGTTAGTCGCTACCGCAAAATTAAAAAAAGTTGGAAAACGAATTTCTAATGCAAAACCATATTTTGCTGAAGTTTATACCGTTTTTAACGATATCATTAGTAAAGCGGATGATTCAATTTATCAGAAAAAAGGCCCAACTAAGGCTAGTATTAAAACTTGTTGAATTATTGTTAATTCAAATCTTGGTTTATGTGGTGGTTATAATATTAATATTAATAAATTAGTTTTAAAAGAATTGCGTCCAAATGATTGTATTATTGCAATTGGGTCAAAAGCAGAATCATTTTATCTTCATAAAGGTTTTAAAATTATGCATACGAAAAAAGACATTGATATTAATTTTTCATATGATGATGCTCGTGAATTTGCTCAAGAAATTCTATCTGGTTTTAATAGTAACACTTATGATGAAATTAAAATTGCTTATACAAAATTTATTAATAATGTTACTTTTGAACCAACCATCTTACAATTGTTGCCAATTGTTAAAGCAAGTAGTAAAGAAGAAACTAAACACCTACATGTTATTACTGAATTTGAACCAGACCCAGCAACAATTTTGGAAAATGCAGTACCAATGTATTTAAATACAATTTTATTTTCAACAATTGTTGAGTCACAAGTTTCTGAACAAGCATCACGAAGAGTAGCAATGGAAAATGCAACCGATAATGCTAACGCAATGTTAGAAAAGTTATCATTATTATATAATCGTAAGCGTCAAGCAGCAATTACTCAAGAAATTATGGAAATTGTTGCTGGAGCAGGCGCACAAGAAAATTAAGAGGTGATTAGAAAAATGGAGAAAAATGGAAAAGTAGTACAGGTATTAGGACCTGTTGTTGATGTACGGTTTGCCGAAGAATATTTACCTGAATTGTACAATGCGATTATGGTTGATAATAATGGAACTAAATTAGTTTTAGAAGTTGTTCAACACATTGGTGATGATACTGTTCGGACAATTGCGTTAGGACCAACCGAAGGAATGGTCCGGGGAATGGAAGTTATTGATACCAAAGCCCCAATTACAGTTCCTGTTGGTGAAGAAGTGCTGGGAAGAATGTTTAATGTGCTTGGGGAAGCAATTGATGAAAAACCGCAACCAAAAACAAAATTAATGCGACCAATTCACCGTGAGGCACCATCCTATGAAGAACAACAAACAACTGCTGAGATTTTAGAAACAGGAATTAAAGTTGTTGATTTATTAGTACCTTTTGCAAAGGGAGGAAAAATTGGATTGTTTGGAGGAGCCGGAGTTGGAAAAACTGTTTTAGTACAAGAATTAATTAATAACGTTGCAAAAGCACACGGAGGAATCTCTGTCTTTGCCGGTGTTGGTGAACGAACTCGTGAAGGTAATGATTTGTATTATGAAATGATTGAAGCTGGTGTTATTGACAAAACAGCATTAGTGTTTGGACAAATGAATGAAACACCAGGTGCTCGTATGCGGGTTGCTTTAACGGGATTAACAATTGCGGAATATTTCCGTGATGATAAAAACCAAGATGTTTTATTATTTATTGATAATATTTTCCGTTTTACGCAAGCTGGTTCTGAAGTTTCAGCCTTATTAGGTCGTATGCCTTCAGCAGTTGGTTATCAACCAACATTAGCAACAGAAATGGGAGCATTGCAAGAACGAATTACTTCCACTAAAAAAGGAAGTATTACTTCCGTTCAAGCCGTTTATGTTCCAGCGGATGATTTAACTGATCCCGCACCAGCAACAACGTTTGCTCACTTAGATGCTAAAGTTGTTTTAGATCGTGAAATTGCGGCATTAGGAATTTATCCGGCGGTTGATCCACTAGGAAGTTCATCACGATTGTTAGATCCATTAATAGTTGGTGAAGAACATTACGAAGTTGCACAGGGTGTCCAAGAGATTCTACAAAAATTTAAAGAGTTACAATCAATTATTGCCATTTTAGGAATGGATGAGTTATCAGATGAAGATAAGTTAGCTGTTGCCCGTGCAAGAAAAATTCGAAACTTTTTATCACAACCGTTCTTTGTTGCTGAGAAATTTTCAGGAAAACAAGGAAAGTATGTTCCTGTTGTTGAAACAATTCGTGCTTTTAAAGAAATTTTAGCGGGAAAATATGATGATTTACCAGAGCAACCGTTTTTATATGTTGGAACAATTGATGAGGTTATTAAAGCAGCAACTGCTTTAAAACATAATTAAAATGGCTAATCAAATTGCTTTAAAAATTATTACTACACAAGGGGTAATTGTTGATAATCCAGTTGATATTGTGACAGTAAGAACAATTACTGGTTATATGGGAATTTTGTATGGTCATATTCCGCTTGTTTCAACGCTTACTCCATCAGAAATGTCATATAAAATTAATAATCAAGAGCACAAGTTAAACATTGGGGGAGGAATTTTACAAGTTGAACAAGAATTTGTTAAAATTCTAACTGATGAAGTTGAAGTTATTAATTAAATAAGAAAAAATAAAATCTCTTTTTGAGATTTTTTATGTTAATTATAGTAAAAACACGATAAGATAATAAGTAATAAGTAATAGGTAGTAGAAAGTGGGAATTCCTATGGCAGTAAAAATGATTGTTTGTGATATTGATGGGACATTAGTGACAGATAAAGAAAAAGTGATTCCATTAGCTAATATTGAAGCATTAAAAAAGGCCCAAGCCGCCGGGATTTTAGTAACAATTGCATCAGGACGAGTACCAAGTAGTCTCTATGATTATGCTATGACGCTGGGGATTATTGATAATTGTCAGTATGTTGTTGGTAGTAATGGTGGTGCTGTTTTAAATTTAAAAACTAATGAGTATGTTTATGATGAAATAATTTCATATGAAGATACGTTATGAGCAATGGCAATTGTCAAAAAATTTGGTTATGATTTTTATTTAGCTCCTCTTGATGAACAAAAGGCTTTTGTTTCACGGAAAAATGTTATCACAGAAGATACTTTTTTATTTCGTAACAGTGATATAAAACCAGAACTACTTGATTGAAATAACATTCCGCAAATGTGCAAAGTTGTTATTTCTTGTCATGATGAAGAAAAACAAAATTGATTACGTCAACAAGTTGCTGTTAGTGCCACGTTACGTACGGAGGTTACTGGCTATGGTTTTATTGAAATTATTCCAAAGAATGTTAATAAATGGCAAGGAATCTTGCGATTAACGGCGGCGTTGAAAGATAATGCAAATATTCACATTGACTGAGATGAAATTATGTGTTTTGGTGACCAAATGAATGATTATGAAATGATTAAAAATGCAAAATATGGCATCGCGTTAGCTAATGCGACACAACAATTAAAAGAAGTTGCAACAGCTGTTACGAGTAAAGATAATAATGCGGCAGGAATTGCAGATTACCTTTATCAAACTATTTTAAAATAGAAAATGAGGTCCAAATGTTAAAAATTAATGATCACGAAATTAAGTTAATTGTAACTGATGTTGATGGAACATTAATTACCGATCACCAAGAGTTACCCGTTCTTGTTCAAAATAAATTAATTGTTTTGCAATAACAAGGGGTTTATGTTTCAATCGCTTCAGGACGAATGCCGTTGGGATTTGATAATTATACAACAGCATTAAAAATTAAGGATTATTCACAATATGTCATTGGAGCAAATGGATCATTAGTTTACAATGCGAAAAATAACAAAATTGTTTATAGTAATTTATTGACTGTTGATGATGTTCGTGCTGTTGTTACAATTTTATTAGAATACCAGTGTGAGTTTACTATTTCATATGAAAATGATAATACTTTGTATTGTGCTGGTGAAGTCCTTTTAAAAGCGAAGTCCGAGCCAGACGCTTTTTTAGATGGAATGAAAATAGCAAAACCATTTCAGTTTGATGAAATTAAACGCGCAAATAAAATTGTTGCAAAACATCTGTCGCGAACAGTTTTTCACGAAATGTTTCAGGTGTTGAAGCAAATGCAAAATATTAATGTTGAGCAATTATCAGATTATGGTTGTGATATTGTTCATGTTCAATCAAACAAAGGTGAAGCAATTTTGCATTTAGTTGATATTTTAAACCAGACCCAAAAGACAAATATTAAAATTGAAAATGTTTTATACTTTGGTGATAATTATAATGACCGTTCTGCTTTTGAAGTTTTGCCCTATGCTATTGCAATGGAACATACCCCAACGGAAGTATTAAAACTAGCTTTTGATGTTGCTGGTAGTAATAATGCCGGTGGAATTTATCATTATTTAAATAAACTTGAACAAAATAATTAAAAATTACCGTTAAAATGCTATAATTTTCTTGATATTATAGTATGATTAATAAGGACATAAATTAAGTTAGAGAGGACGGTTTTAATGAGCCTATCAAGTATGATGCTTTTAGCAATTGATTCACAAACAGCTAATACGGTTATCTATGTTTTTGAAATTGTGGCATTAATTGTTTCAATTATTATGATTATCATTGGGTTGCTGCAAAACAAAAAAGCCCAAACTGGTTTAAGCGCTTTGAACGGTGGTAATGATGAATTATTTGCTAATAGTAAAGAAAGAGGATTAGACCGTACATTATCAATTTTTATGTTAAGCTTTGGATCAACATTATTAATTGTTACATTGTTGATAAGTTTATTGACCAAAGTGTTATTTTAAAAAAGTAGATTACTAATAATGGCATTAATTTTAAAGAGATTTAAAAATGTCTCTTTTTTCATTTAGGGGGGAAAGTTGTATGTATGATCAAATCATTGCGATTTTAAAAAAACAAGCAAAGCCGCTTGATACAATTGAATTAGCACAACTATTGGCAATTAATAATATTGATGATAATAAGATGATGTTAAAAACTTTAGTTGAACTAGAAAATTATAATATTATTGCGGTTGCAAACCATAATCGTTTTTACTATTTAGATCCAAAAGTTTATTTACAAGGAGTTGTAAGTGTTAATAAAAAAGGATTTGGTTTTGTTAAAATTGGCGAAGGCCAAGAAGAGTATTTTATTACGCAAGATGATTTAAATAATGCATTAGATCAAGATTCTGTTTTATTTGTTTTAAAAAAACATAAACCTAATAATAATGCCAGAAAAATTGAAGCACAAGTTATTAAAGTTGTTAAACGAAATAATGAATATGTTGTTGGAGTTGTTAAAAAAAATCGTAATAATCAAAAATATCTAGAAATTTTAAATAATAAATTAACACAGTATCGTGCTGAAATTATTGATTTTAAAGAAGCAATTGAAAATACAATTATTAAAGGGAGCATTGTCAATATTAATAGTAAGACCAATTTAATGCAAGTTAAGATTGCTGAAATTATTGGCAATGCTAATCAAGTTGGTGTTGATGTTTTAGCAGTCTTACATGAATTCAATATTCCCACTAAATTTAATGAGCAAGTCTTACGTGAGGCCAACCAAATTAAACAAGAGCTTAATGTAACAGAAGCATTAAAAAATAAATTACGTCGTGATTTACAAAATGAAATGTTTGTAACAATTGACGGTAATGATTCAAAAGACTTCGATGATGCAATTTTAGTTAAGAAAAATGCGAACGGGAATTACTTACTATCAGTTGCAATTGCTGATGTTGCACACTATGTTCCCTCGAATAGTGCCCTTGATAAAGAAGCCTTTGACCGGGGGTGTTCAATTTATCTAATTGATCGGGTTGTGCCAATGTTACCAGAAAAATTAAGTAACGGTATTTGTTCGTTAAATCCGTTTGAACCACGTTTAACATTAACTTGTGAAATGGAAATTGATGGACAAGGGCATGTTGTTACTTCAAGTATTTATGAATCTGTTATAATTTCAAAAGCACGGTTAACTTATGATGAGGTTAATAAATTTTTTCAAAATGAAAAAAACCAAATTCCTCTTGCGTTAATAGAGATGCTTTCTTTGGCCCATCAGTTGTACCAAATTTTAGCAAGAAAAAAACAACAAGATGGTGTTGTTGATTTTGATTTAGATGAACCGAAATTTATTGTTGATAAAAATGGTAAAATTAAAGATATCATTACTCGTGAACGTGCGGATGCTGAAAAGTTAATTGAAAGTTTTATGATTCGTGCAAACGAAACTGTTGCTGAAACAATTCACTGAATGGATTTACCATTTGTTTATCGTATCCATAATAAACCAAAACCAAAAAAATTATTTGATTTGTATACCCAGTTGTCTTATTTAGGATTAAATATTAAAGGTAAAATGGAAAATATTCATTCTAAAGATTTACAACAAATTTTAAATAAATTAAAAGACAAAGAAAACTTTAAAGTTATTTCAGCATTAGTTTTACGCAGTATGGAAAAAGCTAAGTATAGTCCAATTAATGATGGCCACTTTGGATTAGCGTCGTGGTGTTACACGCATTTTACTTCTCCAATTCGGCGTTATCCCGATTTAATTGTTCATCGATTATTAAAAGAATATTTGTTTCAGGCAAAAGTTAAAGTTACTGATTTGGAACAAACACGCGCTTTGGTTGGCCATGCCAGTCAGCAATCATCATTAGCAGAGTTACGAGCAATGGAATGTGAACGAGAAGTTGATAAGATGAAAGAAGCAGAGTATATGGAAAGCAAAATTGGTTATCAATATGATGGAATTGTGGCTGGTGTAACAGCATTTGGAATTTTTGTTGAGTTACCAAATACGATTGAAGGATTGGTTCACATTACTGATTTAAATGATGACTATTATCTTTTTGATGAAAAAAGTTTAAAATTAGTTGGAGAACGAAAACGAAAAGAATATTTTTTAGGAAAAAAAGTTCGGATAAGAGTTAAAAAAGCAAGCAAGAAATTACGACAAATTGATTTTGAATTAGTTAATTAAGCAAGGAGTTGATCATAATGTTAATAATTACAATTAATAAGCGTGCACGGTATAATTATGAAATTATTGAAACTTATGAAGCGGGCCTTGCTTTAACAGGAAGTGAAATTAAATCAATTCGAAATAATGATGTTTCAATTAATGAAGCATTTGTTATTATTCGTAAAAAGGAAGCATTTATTATTAATATGGTGATTGCACAATATAAATTTTCAACAGCTTATGTTCCTGATGCTGATCGTACCAGAAAACTACTTTTACATAAATCTGAAATTAAAAAGATTTTGCAACGAATTAAATTAGAACGACTAACAATGGTTCCATTAAAGTTGTATTTAAAAAATAATTATGCTAAATTGGAAATTGCTCTAGTTCGTGGGAAGAAGAATTATGATAAACGAGAACTAATTAAGCAACGTGATAATGAACGTTTACGTCAAAAGCGTTAATAAATAAAATAAAAAGTTGGGAAGGTTAGGGTTTGCGGGAGCTAGTGCCTTCCTTTTTATTGCGGTTTGTAGTATAATTAATATGGTAATTTTTTTTAACTAAAAGGGGTAAATAATATGAAATGAGATCCACAGCAAACGATTGAAATATTAAAGGAATATGTTTATAGTAAAAATCGAATTGATGAATATCGTAATCGAGTTGCCTTATCAAATTTACAATTGCCACCTTTTTATGTCAAAGAAAATAATAATCAGTCAATGTCATCAGTTGTTGTGCGCTTCATTAATGAAAAAGAAATTAAAAAAACATATGATAAGGAAACTTATCAATGAATTGTGACAAGTTTAGAAGAAACAATTTTAAATTCACTAAAAATGGCAGAAAATATTGTTGGTATTCATCGTCATGAAGATATTTATTTAGCATTATATGAAGATGATGGTGATTTAGATTATTTAATTGAAATTGCTAATTATATTAATACAACTGTTAAAATTATTGATTATACGTTATATGAAAAATATCAAACGGTAAAAGAAGTAAAAGAAGTAAAAGTTGGAATTGGAATTGCAAATGATCCTTCCGAAGAAAAAATTTATGATTTAGAAGATAGTTTTTTAGTTCCCTTTGATGATGGCACAAAAGATAGTGTCCAGTTAGCAGAGATGTATGCAGCAGAAGTTATTATTTTTAATAACTTACCAGTTTGTACTGATGCATGAGTTTTTGTGAATTTAAATGATGAGAATCAGGAATTAATTCGAAAAAATTCTCGCCAATATTTTAATACTAAAATGCCACACCAACGATTATTTACTGATTTAGTTGATCCTAAGATTGGACTAGAAATTGAACAGGGAACATTACAAGTTTCAGAATAAGTTAAAACAATGTTATTTAAAGTTGTTCTAGCTTATTCTTTTTTATTTGATATTGTTATTATTTGGGTATAATCATAGGTAGAAGGAAAAGAGGGCAAAAATATGAAAGCATTAATTTTTAAAGGAAAAAATAAAATTGAATGAACAGAAACGACGGAACCAGTTATTGTCGAACCGACAGATATTATTGTAAAAATTGAAGGGTTTACTTTTTCACATGCCTATTATCGTCCTTATTTGGGCCAAGACGATAGTGTTGCTCTAAATACAATTATGGGACACGAAGGGGTTGGTATTGTGACTGCTGTTGGTGGCAGTGTTATTAATCTTAGGGTTGGTGATCGTGTCGCAATTGGTTGTATTACGCATTGCAACATTTGCCAGTGGTGTCTTCGAAAAGCTTTTGCAAAATGTGTTAATGGTGGTTTTATTTTGGGAACAAAAATTAATGGAACACATGCTGAATATGTTCGCATCCCATATGGTGACAATAGTGTAATCAAAATCTCTTCTACAATAAAGTTAGCTGATGCATTAATGCTTAGTGATGTTTTACCAACGGCTTATGAGAATGTTATTAAAAAAGTTGATTTTCAAAATATTAATAATATTGCAATTATTGGTGATGGTCCAATCGGCCTTGCAGTTCTTTTGTTAATAAATAAATATCATAAAGAAGTTGATGTCTATGGTCATCATAGTCGAAAATTAGATTATTTTGAAAAACTTGGAGCACATAAGGGATATGATAGTACTAAAACTAGTCTTAATATTAAATACGATTTAGTAATTGAATGTGTTGGGCATGATCGGGGAACCTTTGAACAAGCTCAACAAATGGTTAATTTTAATGGTACAATTATTACAATCGGTGTTTTTAATAAATCTGTTGTTTTTAATTTACAACAATTATGATACCAAAATATTACTGTTCACACTGGGATCTTAAATGTTTATACTCTTGATGAATTAGTTACAAAAATTGAAGCAAAGGAAATTTCACCAATGCAGTTAGTAACAAAAGCTTTTAATAAAAATCAAGTCTTACAAGCTTATGAAGCTTTTATGGACAAAGATATATTTAAAGTTGTGGTGAAATTATAGTACGAAATAGAATAGGGTGAAGTTAAAAATGGGTTTTTTCCAAAGATTAAAAGCAAAGCGAGAAGAAAAAAAACAAGTTAAATTAGAAAAAGCATTACGTAAAACAAGATTAACTTTTTCAAATGATATTAAAAAATTAGCAAATAAATATAAAGAATATGATGATGAATATTTAGAAGATTTAGAAGCAATTTTGATTGCTAGTGATATGGGAATGAATATGGTTTTGCAAATTACCGATCAAATTCGAAAAAAAGTGCAAAAAGGATGAAGCATTGATGATACTAATGATTATTTGGTCGAAGTAATTATGGATTTATATAATGATCCCAAAAGTAAACAAAACCAATTAAATTTAAAAGATAACCGTTTAAATGTTATTTTAATGGTTGGTGTTAATGGGGCTGGAAAGACAACAACACTTGCCAAATTAGCTAAACAATTTCTTGACCAAGGGAAAACTGTTTTATTGGTTGCGGGCGATACGTTCCGAGCTGGAGCTGTTGAGCAATTAAACCAATGAGCAATGCGATTAAAAGTTAATATTGTCAAACCAGTTAAAGAAGGACAAGACCCCGCCAGTGTAATTTATGATGGTTTAATAAAAGCAAAAAACGAACAAGTTGATGTCGTTATAATTGATACGGCGGGGCGTTTACAAAATAAAGTCAATTTAATGAATGAATTAGATAAAATTAATCGCATTATTAAACGAGAAATTTTTGATGCTCCGCATGAAACATTATTAGTAATTGATGGGGTGACTGGTCAAAATGGGATTTCACAAGCAAAGAATTTTTCAGAAGTGACAAATGTGACCGGGATTGTCTTAACGAAAATGGATGGAACTGCTAAGGGTGGTGTTGTTTTATCAATTAAAGATCAGTTAAATATTCCAGTTAAATTAATTGGTCTTGGTGAACAACCAGAAGATTTACAAGAGTTTGATATAGAACAATATATTTATAATTTGACAAAAGATTTATTTAATCATGATGAAGTGGATGAAGCATAATGAAAGATTTAGAAAAATCAAATGAATTAATTATTTTATATGATTTATATAATTCGTTATTAACACCTAAGCAAGTTAAGTATTTTGAATTATATTTTTTTGATGATTATTCTTTAAGTGAAATCGCTGGGCAAAAAAACGTTTCTCGTAATGCAGTTTATGATTCATTATTAAAAATTACAAACGCATTGCACAAATTTGAAAATAACCTACAATTAAGTTATAAACAACAACAACGCGAAGTTGTTTGTCAACAGTTTGATAAAATTGATGAATGTGTTCCATTAATAAAAAAATTAAAAGAAATTGATAATGATTAAGGAGAGGCTCGAATGAATATTTTAATGATTGGTGATATTTATGCTAAGACTGGTCGGATAGCAGTTAATAAGTATTTACCTTTACTAGTAAAAAAATACAACCTACATTTAGTTATTGCTAATGGTGAAAATACAACCCATGGGAAATCTATTTCAAAGCACCATTACAATGAATTAAAATCATATGGTATTAATATTATTACTTCTGGTAATCATATTTTTCGTAATCCTGAAGTATTAAATTATATTGAGGAAATTAATGACTTATTGAAGCCAGCAAATATGAATTCATTTACGCCGGGGAACGGTACTGTTAAAATTAAAATTAATAATAAGAAAATCCGGATAACTAATTTAATGGGACGCAGTTTTATGGACCCAGTTGATAATCCCTATGCTGTTTTTGAAGAAATTCTGGTAAATGATGATAGTGATTTACATTTTGTTGATTTTCATGCAGAAGCTAGTGCTGAAAAATTAGCATTTGCTTGAAATTATGATGGCATAATTACTGGTTTTTTTGGAACACATACGCATGTGCAAACAGCAGATAACCGGTTATTACCACGAGGAACAGGATATATTACTGATGTTGGAATGTGTGGAAGTTATAATTCAATCATTGGGGCTAATCCCACTGAAATTATTATTAAAGAAAAAATGGGGTTACCATTACGATTTGAACCAGCAGAAAATGATGATCAATTAATTTTTTCTGCTGCGTTATTAGAAGTTGATGATAAGACAAATAAAGCAGTTAAAATTGAACGAATTTTAATTCGCCCGGAAAATGAAGCAGACTTTTTGGAATAAAAGAAGGAGAAGTTAAATGACTAGTTTTATTAAAACAGATCTTATTATTGTTATTTGTGCCATCGTAGGGATTTTTCTTTGCTGTTATTTGCTTTTTCGATTTTACCGTCTTTTTAATAAAAAAGCCAAACCAGGACAAATTCAACTACCAGAATATATTGAAAATAAACATTTTCTTACTACTGATCAGTATGAATTAACAACATTGGGAACAGTTAATAAGGATAGTGAATATATTCTTTTGGCAGTGCATGACTTATATGGAGCGAAAGAGAATTTTATGGGATTAGTTAATAATGATGAGCTATTAAAAAACAAAATAAGTGTTATTACTTTTAACCAACGAAATGTCAAGGATAATGTTTCAGCGCGCATCAAAAATGTTGGGGTTTTAGTTAACGACATTTTTGATGTCATTACGGCATTAAAAAATAAATACGAACAGCAAAAGATTATTTTGTTATTAGAAGGTTTTTCGATTAGTTTAATTGGTTTATTGTTAAAAAAGCAACCATTAGTTGAAAAGGTTATTTTAGTTAATCCAGTTACTAATCATAAAGGAATTCGTTTTTCAATTACTAGTAAAATTGGTATTGGTATTGGTTTTATTTTTAACTTAGATAAGTTACTTAAAATCCACATTGATTATCAAGTTTTAAGTCAAAATGAAAGTTATAGTCAATTAATGTTGCAAAAAGAACAGACGTATTTTTTAAATCAAATTTTACAATTTAATTATTTAAATAAAAAACTTCTTAAACAACTTAATAAAATAAAACTAACCACTTTAATTGTTCAAGCAGAAAATGATAAATTTTATAATAATAAAAAAGTAAACTTAATTAACAATAAAATGATTAACATTGTCAAAGTTTCAGTAGCAAAGCATTATCTTTTTACTGATAAAAATATTGATCATAAAATTTTTACAGAAATTATTAATTTAAAACAAAATTAATTAATTTTTAAGTTATAATAAATATGTTGTCAAGTAACAACATAAAACTTATTTTGAAGTGGTTAGTAGGCTAAACAATGATCCACTAGCAACCCTATATTTAATTAGAAGGTGCTTTTAGCAGGGCAAGATGATATGCTACCAATAAGATTTATTAGTTATTGAATAAAGTTAACTATTAATTTAAGTGTAAACATATTATTATTAATACCACATTATTATGATGTGGTTTTATTTATGATTAAGGAGAAAAGGTATGAAGAAAGAGAAAATTTTATTTACTTCTGAATCAGTTTCAGAGGGACATCCTGATAAAATTTGTGATCAAATTTCTGATGCTGTTTTAGATGCTTGTTTACGAGAAGACCCGTTTTCACGAGTTGCTTGTGAGTGTTTTGTTACAACGAACCGTGTTATTATTGGCGGTGAAATTACAACAAAAACAAACATTGACTATGCAGCAGTAGCGCGAAAAGTGTTAAAAGAAATTGGTTATAATAATGCTGAATGAGGAATTGACTGAGAAACTTGCGAGATTGAAGTTTTAATTAAAACACAATCACCAGATATTTCCCAAGGGGTTGATAATTTTGGCGCTGGTGATCAAGGGATTATGTTTGGTTATGCGACAAACGAATCAGATAATTATATGCCATTAGCCATTTCGTTAGCCCATGCATTAGTTAAAAGAGCAAGTATTTTACGAAAAGAAGGAATTTTTCACGGAGCTCGTCCGGATATGAAATCACAAGTGACATTAGATTTAACAAATTCTAAAAATATTTTTATTGATACAATTTTAATGTCAATTCAACATGATGAAGATATTGATGAAAAGAAATTTAAAGGATTCGTTATTACCGAAATTATGGAACCAGTTGTGAAAGAATTTAAAATGAATTTAGATTTTAAAGTATTGATTAATTCAACTGGACGTTTTGTAATTGGAGGACCAAGGGGAGATGCTGGATTAACTGGCCGGAAAATTATTGTTGATACATATGGTGGTTATGCTCGCCATGGCGGGGGTGCTTTTTCTGGTAAGGATGGAACAAAAGTTGATCGTTCGGCGGCTTATATGGCACGCTATGTTGCCAAAAATATTGTTGCAGCAGGATTAACTGAACGTTGTGAGATTCAATTATCTTATGCAATTGGTGTTGCAGAACCAATTTCAATTTTTGTTGAAACCTTTGGAACAAATCTGGTTTCTAATGATGTAATTTTAACGGCTATTAAAGAGAACTTTGATTTTCAACCACAAGCAATGATTGCAAAATTAGAATTACAAAAACCAATTTATCAACAAACAGCAACTTATGGTCATTTTGGTCGTTATCATAGTGAATTACCATGAGAGAAATTAGATAAAGTCCAAAGTTTAGTCAAATATCTGTTGGTTTCTTAAATTTTAGATATAATTAAAAGAAAGGAAATAAGGAGAAAGAACTAATGGAATATAAGTTAATTGCGCTTGATTTGGATGGAACAACAGCTCATCGAAATCAAATTTCAAAACAAAACATTGCTGCAATTAAATGAGCGTTAGCAAATGATATTAAAGTAATTATTGCCACTGGGCGTAGTATTGGAGCAATTCGAAAAGTGACAAAAAAATTAGGAATTATTGAAAAACAAATTCCAGTGATTGGTTTTAATGGTGGAATTATTTATGATTTTGCTAAGGAAAAGATTATTCAACAAAATGCTTTTACAAATGAAGAATTAATTACTGTTTTTAATATTGCTAATGAATATCGTATTCAATTATGAGCTTATTCTGTTGCTAATGATCATTTAGCCTATGTTAATACTAACCATGGTTTTATGGTGAAATGAATGAGTATTCATACAAAACGAAAAAGAATTTTAGTTAAAAATAGTAATACTTTGCACGACCAAGCATATAAGTTTGTTGTTAGTGGTAAAAAGGAAGCTGTTTTAAAATTTAAAGCAAAAATTTTAGTGAAATACGAGTTTAATGTTTTTGATTCATCATATTTAACAAATCAGAGTTTAAATTTAGAAATTAGTCCAAAAAATAGTGATAAAAAAGATGCTTTAGAGTATTTGACAAAGATATATAATATTCAGCCTGCGGAAGTTATTGCCATGGGTGATGGTTCAAATGATTATGCAATGTTAAAATGAGCAGGTGTTGGAATTGCAATGGGAAATGCAACAGATGATATCAAGGGTATTTCTGATGATACAACAGCCCATTATCGTCGTTCTGGAGTTGCTAAAGCAATTGATAAGTATTTTAAAAAGTAAAAAATATCAAAAAAGTATTGATATTTTTTTTGTTTTCCCTATAATTAATGTGGTTGTAATTTTAAAACAAAAAGTTTAGTATAACTAAACACAATTACAAAAAGGAGGGGTGCATATGTTACTGGGTGAGAAGATTAAGTTGTTACGTCAAAAAAGCAATTTAACAATTGAAGAATTAGCTAATCGCTGTGAATTAACAAAAGGTTTTATTAGTCAACTTGAACGAGATATTTCTTCGCCTAGTATTGTAACACTTCAAAATATTTTAGAAGTGTTAGGCACCAACTTAGCAGATTTTTTTAAACAAGAAAAAAATAAAAAGTTTGTTTATCAAGCAGATGATCATTATGAAGTTAAACAAGATAATTATCGCATTGAGTGATTAGTTCCGAATGCACAAGCAAACGAATTAGAACCAATTTTAATTCAGATTAAACCACATTGTGAATCCGAACGGATTTTACCATTTGAAGGTGAAATTTTTGGATATGTTTTAAAGGGGACAGTAATGGTTTATTCTGGACCAAAAGCACAAAAAGCACAAGCAAAAGATAGTTTTTATTTATATGGGAACAATCAACATTATTTAAAAAATGAAACAGCTGACATCGTTGAAGTATTATGAATATCAACGCCACCAACATTTTAAGTTGTTAGAAAGGAAAAAAATTGGAAAAAAATATTTTAGAGTTACGTAACATTTCAAAACAATATGATGGGAAAGTTGTTTTAAAAGGGATTAACTTAAACATTAAAGAAGGAGAATTTGTTACATTATTAGGTCCATCTGGATGTGGAAAAACAACAACATTAAGAATTATTGCTGGTTTTGAGCAACCAAATAGTGGTGAATTATTATTTTTAGGAAAAGATTATCTTAAAATTCCGGTTCATAAACGAGAGGTTAATACTGTTTTTCAAAACTATGCTTTATTTCCCCATCTAACTGTTTTTGATAACATTGCTTATGGTTTGAAAATTAAACGAATTAAATATGATGTTTTGGAAGCAGAAGTTAAAAAATTTCTTTTTTTAGTCGGACTAGAAGGTTTTGAAGATAAGTCAGTTGAATTATTATCAGGGGGGCAACGTCAGCGCGTAGCTTTAGCGCGTGCCTTAATTAATAAACCAAAGGTTTTATTATTAGATGAACCAATGGCGGCGTTAGATGTAAAATTACGGAAAAAAATGCAAGCTGAACTAAAAGCTTTACAAGGGGAGATTGGTATTACGTTTATTTTAGTAACGCACGACCAAGAAGAAGCACTAACAATGTCTGATCGAATTATTGTAATGAATGATGGTGCAATCCAGCAAGTTGGAACCCCAACTGAAATTTATAATGAACCAGAAAATATTTGAACCGCACAATTTATTGGTGATTCAAATATTATTTCAAATGCTATTTTCTTAAAAGATAATTGTGTTCAATTTGATGGAAAGAAATTTGAATGTTTTGATCGTGGTTTTGGTGAAAAAGAGGATCAAATTGATATTATGATTCGCCCCGAAGATATTGATATTGTTCCAGTCGGAAAAGGATTTTTTACCGGTGTAGTAACTAGTGTTAATTTTAAAGGTGTTCATTGAGAAATTATTGTTAAATGTAAAGATCGCAAATACTTAATTCATTCAACTGATAAAGTTGAAGAACATGACACAGTTGATATTTCATGACATGTTGAAGATATTCATGTTATGTGAAAAGAGATTGATGATTAAGAGGAGGGTATAATGGCAAACAAAGAAAAACCACCAGGGAAAGTTAAAACTTGATTTAAAAAACAAACTAGTCGTGCTAAATCACGTAGACAACATTTTGCTGCTTGATGTCGAACAAAATATCTCAACATTTCTTATCAGGCAAAACAAAGTAAATGATTTAAACGAGGGTTAAATCCAATTTTATGACCATACATTATTATTATGATTTTATTAATTGTTGTTCCGTTACTAATTATTTTATTATATTCATTTATTCAACCAACCGGAAATAGTTTAGTTTTTGAAATTAATTTTAAAAATTTTGTAACTTTTTTATCAGAACGAAAATTTGTAATTGCATTGCTCTTAGCACTAGGTTATTCATTTATTGCGGCTTTAATTGCAATTGTAATTGCATATCCAGTTGCTTATGTAATGGCCTTTTGTAAGTCAAAACTATTATCAAAAAATATTTGAATTCTTGTAACTTTACCGATTTGAATTAATATGTTATTAAAAATTATTGGATTACAAACCTTATTTAATATTATTGCGCCAGGATTATTGGGGACCACAATTTCAGTTGTAATTGGGATGGTATATGCTTTTTTACCATTTGTGATTTTACCAATTTATAATAGTTTAGATAAAATTGATAAATCATTAATTGAAGCTTCAAAAGATTTGGGTGCAAATGGTTTTAAAACATTTTGAAAAGTTGTTTTTCGTCAATCAATTCCAGGAATTATTGCTGGAGGAACTTTATTGTTAGTTCAAGCAGCAACTTCTTTAATTATTGTTAAGTTTATGGGGAATGGTCGCATTAATTTAATTGTTGATGTAATTGAATCATATTTCTTTAAAGGCGAAAACTTTGGAATTGGAGCAGCAATCTCAGTTATTTTAGCAATTATTGTCTTTCTGATTATTGTATTATCAAACTTATTATCAAGATATTTTGAAACAAGAAAGGGGCGTCGTAATGAAAAGATTTCTTAAATCATCTTACATGGCATTAATCATGTTGTTTATTTATGTTCCAATTATGATTCTAATTTTGTTCTCATTTAACAGTGGGGAGAGTATGAGTATCTTTAATGACTTTTCTGATCGTTGATATAAACAACTTGCTAATGAACAACCATTTCTACAAAGTATTATTGTTTCTGTTTTTACCGCCCTTATTGCAACAGTTATTTCGGTTATAATTGGAACATTAGCAGCGATTGGTTTAAGTCGTGCCCGTAAGATTACACAAAAAATGACATTATCAATTACTAATATTCCGTTAATTAATGCCGATATTATTACGGCGGTTTCGTTAATGATGTTATTTATTGCCCTGGGAGCTAACTTTGGAATGCTTACCTTAGTACTGGCCCATATTTCGTTTGATGTACCTTATGTAATTATTACTGTTTTACCAAGGTTACGAAAAGTTGATCCAAAATTACTTGAAGCATCATTAGATTTAGGAGCAAAACCATCACAAACCTTACGTAAAATTATTTTACCAATTTTAAAACCAGCAATTATCGCTGCTGCTGCAATTGCTTTTGCAATGAGTTTCGATGATTTCATTATTTCATATTTCACCGGGGGTGATGATGTTAACGTTGCAACATTTATTTACACAATGAAACGAATCAAACCATTCATTAATGCATTTGGAACAATTTGTATTGCAATTATTGCTTTTGTTATTATTGGTTGAAATGGCTGAAATATTTATAAAATTAATTACAATCGTTTACGCCGCGAAATGTTAAAAGGAACATATAAAGATAAAGACATTATGCGTTATGAAATGAAATTAGCATTGCTTTATCATCAACTTAATACTAAAAAATTCCAAAGTGAAAACCAAAAAGAACGTTTACGTTGAAAAATTATTAAATTAGAAAAAAAATATGAAAAAACCTTAGTATGAATTAAAAATAAAAAACAAACTTTTATTGAACGCCAAGAAACTAAAGAGAACATTAACAAAATGTCACGAAAAAAATTTCGTTGATTTTTACGGAGTTGAAAACCATTATTATTAGCAGTCATTTCAGTTGGTTCCGTTGGATTATTAACGGGGGTTTATATTAGTAATAACATTTATGATTTGGCCGTTGCCAATTGAGGTGGTTATATTACTTCTGATTTAATTAGTAATTTTGAGAAAAAATATAATGTTAAAGTTAAATATAGTGTTTATGATAGCAATGAAACATTGTACAATAAATTATATACAACGCATTATGATGTTATGGTTCCAAGTGATTATATGGTCAATAAATTAGCCCAAGAAGGGCGCTTAGAAGAAATTGATTATCAAAAACTAAATGATGTTGATAAAAGTTTTAATATTATTAAACCTAATCCAACATATAATGAAAATAATTCAGGTAAATGAACAATTGGTAATCAGTATTTTAATGATTTAAATATTGATATTACTGCAGTAAAAGAAATTAATCCAGATTTTTATCAAAACTGTGTTGTTTCAACTATTGACCCAACACAATCAAAGTGTTTTGATAAAACATATGCGGCATCATTAAATAATGGTTTGTTAAATATCTTAAATGAAAATAAAATTAAAGGGACTGATAAGTTGGCAGGGCAACCTAATGCTGATGTTAAAACAATTGTAAATTATAGTTTACCATACTTTTGAGGAGAAGTTTCATTAGTTATTAATCCAACAAAAAGTAACTTAGATTTTTTACAAGATATTTTTGCTAAAGCAAATACTAACCTACCAGCACCAGCAAAAGGAAAATTTGGTTATAAACGTGAACAATGAGATCCTGCAACAAATCGTGATCAAATTGCTATTAATGAAGTAACTCACAATAATATTTATTCAAATGGTATTTCATGAGATATTCTTTGGCAAGCAGCAGCTAAAAAACGAGTTTTAGTAAATAATGATCCACGAAATTTATTTATGCTAGCAAATGAAAAAAATTATTTTAGACTAATTCCAAAAACACAAAGCCAAGTTGATGTTGATTATAATCAATTAACAACATTATTAAAAAACAATAATGTTGCTTTGATGAATGATGAATTACTTAATGCTGTTGGTGATGGAAACTTTGATTTTGCATTTATGTATAATGGTGATGCGATTTATGCTGACACATTATTTGCAAATAGTAGAAAAGAAGCCAGCGGTACAAAATTAATTATTACTCGTCCCCGTGCAACAACCCAGTGAACATCACAAACAACTGAAGGAACTAATATTTGAAGTGATAATATGGTATTAGCAAAAGATGCTAAACACAAA
This sequence comes from Spiroplasma poulsonii, assembly GCF_009866525.1. Classification (GTDB taxonomy): domain Bacteria; phylum Bacillota_I; class Bacilli_A; order Mycoplasmatales; family Mycoplasmataceae; genus Spiroplasma; species Spiroplasma poulsonii. The sequence goes on along the minus strand of NZ_CM020866.1, from coordinate 1,686,841 downwards.
GATTTAACTTATAAGTTTATGAATTATGTTGTTCAAAATGCAACAGCACTAACAGAAGAAGCAAATTATACTTCACCTTATCAACAAGTTATGGATTATGAAAATAATTACAACTATTATAGTAATGTTCATGATCCCGAATCAGGAACAATGGTTAACTATCGTCGTGATTATGTACCGGCGGCAAGATTTGATGAGACGCTTCAACAGTATATTGCTAAACCACAAATTTCCGACGGTCCATTTATGTTGACTGACTTAGATACTTATCTTTTAGATAAATATAATATTTTAATTGCTGGGAAGAATTAGAGATGTATCATCTCTTTTTTTCTTGCAAGGAAAATGAAAAGACAATGATTATATCATAAGTTGAAAGCGGGTGGTTTTTGTTAAAAAGAAGGGATATTTTATTTTTACAATATTATTTGGTATTTTAGTTACTTTAATTTATTTTTTATTTTTTTGACGAATAAATGTTAATAATTTTGTATAAAAAGACCTCCGAAAATATGATTACAAAATAATTTTTACAAATAAATATAATTTACCATTAGCACAACCAAAAGTAATTCCAACTCCTGTTTGAATTTCTGCGGAAATGGTTGGTTGAACAATTGAAACAATTTTATTAAATTATCAGTTTGATTTTAATGTTTTTGCTCCAATTCATAAAAATATTTTGCAAAAAAAATATCAGCAAATATCAACAATTGGACTAATTCCAACAGCACAATATATTAAATGATATCCACGGCAATTATTAACAAAACAACTTTTAAAACAAGTTTTAATTCCAAATTTTCTGCAATCAAAAGTTATCAAAATTTTGCAAGATAAAGTAAATTCTTCTAAGATTATCATTACTAAATTACAACAATATTTAAGTGGTAGTTATTTAAAATATTTTAATATTATTAGGTTGTTTTGTGTTTTTTAATCTAAAACAGATGTATTGTTTTTTTAAAAAAGCAGATTTTATTTTACTTGGAGGAATAATTCTTTTTAATTATTTACTTTTGATAAATAGTTATTATGCTATTTTAGTTATTTTTATTTTAGGTTTTGTTTTAATTTGACAACAACGAAGAATTCATTTATGAATATTAATTTTAGCGATTATTGTGTCAGCAATTTTATCTTATTATTTAAAGCAACCAAATTTTTATCACAATCAAATTGTTACTGGGCAGATTCAAAAGAAGGGGGTAGGTTATTATTATTTGCAAATTGGTTGAAAACAATATTTTTTGAAAACAACGCTTAATTTTGAGGTGCATAATCAAGTTCGTTTACAAGGATATTATTCGGCAATTATCTCATCATCTAATATTTATGAATTAAATCGCCACTCTTGATTAAATGCGAACAATATTTTTTTATCAATTTAACTTAACAAAAATAATAGAAGTTAAAACAGGAACTAGTATTCTTGCCAAAATAACAAATTTCTTTAATAATTATGATGATTTAACAAAGGATACAATTTATTTTATTTTGTTTGGTCAGAAAGCAAAAACAACACTTAATTTGTATAACGATTTTGTCAAAATAGGGGTCATTCATTTATTAATTGTTTCGGGATATCATATTAATATTTTATTTTGTTTTTTAGATAAATTATTTCAGCAAATTTTTCGAAAAAAAATTTATTATTATTTCATTTATGGTTTCTTACTTTTTTATTTATATCTTTTAAACTACTCTTTTGCAAGCGTTAAAGCTGTTATTTTATTAACCCTTTCATTGTTTAACACTCATTTTTTACAAAAAAAATTATCGTTGCACAAAATATGAGGATTAAATGTTTTCTTAGTATTATTATTTTTTCCGTATAGTTTTTTATCAAGTAGTTTCTGGTATAGTTTTACAGTAACATTATTTATTTTTACTTTTCAAACAAGGACAAAGCACTTTACTTTTTATCAAAAATTATTTTATTATAATTTTATGATTTTTGTTGTATTACTTGGTTGGACAATGTATTTTAATTATCATTTAAATTTTTCTAGTATGTTGTTTAATTTGTTATTAACACCAATTTTAGTGTTAATTTATTTCCTTTCATTTCTAATTATTTGCTTACCACCTTGTTATTTTGTTTACCAATATTTTTATTTGTTATTAAGGAACTATGTTATTCTTTGTACAAAAATTAATTTAGTATGAAATATTGGTGCTGTTAATATTGGTTATATTGTTTTATATTAGACTTCTTGCGATACCCTTTTTTATTAAAATATTATTATAAAATATAATTTATGAGGACATAAAAATATGAACAATAATAAATTTAATACTCTTAATGATAGAGAATGGTTAAGATTAACAGGAATAAAAAAATCCACTTTTAATAAAATGTTAGATATTTTAAAAGTTGCTGAAATAGAAAAATTTAAAAAAGGTGGTAAAACTAATAAATTATCATTAGAAAATAGATTATTGATGACTTTATTATATTGACGAGAATATCAGACTTATTTTCATCTTGGTAAAAGTTTTGATATTAGTGAGGCTAATTGTTATCGTAATATTAAGTGAATTGAAGATATTTTAATTAAAAACTCTGATTTTCAACAACTTGCTGGTAAAAAAGCACTAATAAATGATTATTTTAATGATAAAACTATTATTATTGATGCTACCGAAACTCCAATCCAACGCCCAAAAAAAGACAAAAACAATCTTATTCTGGTAAAAAGAAAAAACACACGATCAAAACACAAGTAATTATCGAACAAGAAACCAAAAAAATTATTGCAACAAGTTTTTCGCTCGGAAAAAAACATGATTATGCTTTATTTAAAGAATCAAAAATCCCAATTTTAAAAAATACCAAATTAATAGTTGATAGTGGTTATCAAGGAATACAAAAAAATCACAATAATGTTCTAATACCTACAAAGAAAACAAAGAAAAACCCTTTAAACAAAGAACAAAAGCAATATAATAGACTAGTTTCAAAAATGAGAATTATTATTGAAAATATTTTTGCTATTCTTAAAAAATTTAAAATTATTACAGAAAAATATCGTAATCTAAGAAAAAGATTTGGTTTAAGATTTAATTTAATTGCCTCAATTTATAATTTACAATTATTATATTTAACATAAAATATTTATTTAAAATTAAATAATTTAAATAATAAATTAATTTTTCGTTGTGGAAAAATATTAAATTTTTAAATAAAAAACATAATTAATTAAAATTATATTTTTCTATTAGTATCTTTTTTACAAATATTTGCAATTTTTTAACAAGTAATGCAAGAAGTCTATTATCTTATTTTATTAAGTGTTATTAATAGTATTGGATTATGAAAAAAGATCCTTGCTTTTGGGTTAATACTTTTTTACTTTGTAGTAGTTTTCAAAATACTTTGTTTAATGCTAATTATTCTATGACAATGCTAAATGTTGGTAATGGTCAAACAATTGTTTTTCAAGATAACCGAACTTTAAGAACTGTTCTGTATGATGCTGGTGTGGATAGGGGTCGGTCAAAACAATTAGTAAGTAATTATTTACGATGAGCAGGAGTTAATTGAGTTGATGCTGTTTTTATTTCACATCAACATGATGATCATTATAATAATTTATTAGGAGTGCAAAATTATTTTTTAGTTAAACAAATTATTTATAATAATACTAAGTTAACAAGGATTAGATTTGGAGGAATGAAATTTACGGTTTTACATCGGTGGATTAATGACTCTGATGAAAATAATAATAGTTTAGTTGTTTTAGTTGAAATTAATAATACTAAAATTTTATTAACAGGAGATATTACTCAAAAAATTGAACTTAATTTATTAGAACAAGATTTGACAACAGCTACTTTATTGCAAGTTGCTCATCATGGCTCGGTGACAAGTTCTAATCTACTTTTTTTGCAAAGAATAAAACCAATGTTTTGTTTTATTTCTGGTGAAAAAACAAAACAACAAAAGTATCCTGCTGCAACAGTTTTACAAAATTTGCAAGCTGTTAATTGCCAAATTTATTTTACTGGTGGTAAAAGAAATCTTCAGTTTCATATTATTGATAAAAAAACAGTTCTCAAATTATTTTAAGTTAACATTTTAATTATTTGCTTTTATGATAAGATTACTTTAACATAGTTTTTAGCACAGTTTAAAGGAGTTTTAAAAGATGTTTTTAATATATGGGGAAGATGCTTTTTTAATTAAAATGCAAAAAAATAAAATTCTAAAGAAAATTAATCCAGATAATGAATATGATTTGCAAGAGTATAGTTATTTAGAAGATTCTCTTTTAACAATTTTAAATGATGCTAATACGATACCATTATTTTCTGAAAAAAGAATTATCATTATTAATGATAGTTACTTTATTACCGAAGAAAAAATTAAAACAAAAGTTGATAATAAAGAATATTTAACCCATTTAATGGAATATTTGTTAACTCCCAATCCAAGTACTTTCATTATTTTTATTTGCCCAGTAAATAATATTAGTAATCGTTTAAAAATAACAAAAAAAATGTTGGAATTAACTAGTGTTTTAAAAGCAACTAATTTATCATACAATGAATTAACAAAATTTATTGATAATTATATTGTTAAAAATAATGGAACAATTAAGCAAAATTTAATTAATAAAATTGTTGAATATTTACCAAATAATTTATATATTATTAAAAATGAACTAAAAAAATTACTTTTAATTGATAAAGTGATAACCGATGATTTAATTGAAAATAATATGACAAAATATTTGGATACGGATATTTTTAAATTGGTTGATGACCTATTAAAAAATGATTTAAATAATTTTCTAATTAATTATCATTATTTGCAAGAACGGGGATTAAGTAGTATTGCTTTGTTAGCTTTAATTACTAATAGTGTTATTTTTACAAGAGATATTATTGTATTATCTGCTTTAAAGAAAACACCATCCCAAATTGCTGAAATTCTACAAATTCATCCTTTTCGGGTTAAAAAAATTGCTGAACATATGCATAATTTTAGTATCAAAAAAGCAAATAATATTATTAAGGAATTATTTTGAATTGATTATAATATAAAAAAGGGTATAATAAGGAAAGAAATTAGTAGTGATTTGTATTTAATTAAATTATTTGATATAAATTAAACTATAGCAAAGAAAGACGAGGGAAACAAATGAAAGAAAATAAATTATATTCTCATATAGTTTATACATTATACAATACATTTAATGATGACAATATAAAGGCACAAGTAATCGTTAATCCAGAGTTTAAAAAATTAGTAATTCAGCAAATTTGTAACATATTGACATTAGAAAAAGAATTTAATGCAAATTTAAATGATAATAAGTTTACTCTTTCATTTGCACAAGTCTTAGCCGATATTACCAATGAATCAGAAACAATTGAAAAAGTTGATGGGGCTACTTTTAACTCGTTAGATGAAGAATATGTTGAATTTGTACAATATATTGTTCAAAATTTTGAAGTTGAAAAAAGTTATATTACGAGAGAAAATGTGATTACAAATGAATTAATTGATGCAACAGCTGATTTTACTGATAAAAAAGCAGTTGAAAATGCACAAGATAAATTAAAAATTAAAACTAACGAAAAAGAATTAGATGAATTACGGGACCAAACAGGACCAACAATTGCTGGTGCGGGTGCTGCTGTGGGCGGGATGGGACCTAACTTTCCTGATCCAAATAATTTTGATATGTCGCAGATGATGCAACAAATTGCTAATATGCCAGTTCCACCGCGATTGGATCCTCGTTTTTACTTTTATACTTCAAAACCAAAATATATGCCGCTTTTGAAAAAAATTGTTGCTGGTATTGTAATTCTGGCGTCGGTTTTATTAGTAATTCTATGATTTTTAACTTCTTATTTAAATATCCGCTTAGATACAAAAGTAATTGTTTATACAATTCCGGAAACAAAATTATCGATTATTGTTGGTGGAGGAGCAGATTCTGCCTTACATAATGGGAATAATAATTTTAGTAAAGAAGCATTTGCTTTTGGTTCGCAGTATAACTTCTCATTAATGTTGTCCGCTGGTTTACAAACATTTTCTGGGATTCTATCAATCTTACCGGGAATTTTCTTGAGCTATGAGTTATTAGGGAAAAAACGTTTTAAACGAGATAACTATGTTGTTCGTTTTTGACCAGTTGTGTTGTCAATTGTGATTTTATTATATTCTGCGTTATCATTAATTCAAGTTTTACTACCAAATATGGTTGAGAAATATTTTAATAAAAGCTCAGTTCCTAACAATGGAGTAATTATTAAAAACGACCCCGGATTAGACATTACTGGTGGGTTATTATTGCCAGATTCTGATTTGGCTGAAACAATTAAAAGTTTAATAAATGAATTATATAATAATACAACTTATCAAGTTTTACGAATTTTTACAATTATTTCAATGATTATTGGTCTAATTGCTGGAATTATGGTTGTTATTTTAGCTGTTTTAGCACCTAAAGTAGATCGCAATAAATTGATTCGTGCTAATACAGAATATCAAAAAGCAGTGACAGCAATGATGAGTGGTCAAAAATACGAAATGGACCCAACGCTGTTTGATGATGAATTTAAAGATGACAATGTTTTTGAAAAAGATGACTCAGATCGTAAGAAAGATAATTAAAATAAAAAGTTTTCATAAATTAATTATGAAAACTTTTTATTTTAATACTGTTGTCTATTTTGAAAAAGGATGCGTAATTAATTTGCTTTAAGCATTAATTTACTTTTAACACGAGCAGCTTTATTAGCATAATAAATTCCTTTAGTAACTGCTTTATCCACTAAACTAATTGCTGTGCTAACTAGTTCTGTTGCATTTGCATCATTTGCATTGATTGCAAATTCTGCTTTTTTAATTGCAGTTTTTATTGAAGATTTAAAAGATTTATTTGCTAAATTAGCTTTTGCATTTGTTGCAACTCTTTTAATTTGTGATTTAATATTAGCCATGTTAGGTCTCCTTTCATTTTTTAAGACACAAAGGAATTATAGCAAATAGATAAAAAGGTGTAAAGAAAAGTAGTACTTTTTCTCGATAATTTATAACTTTTTTCTTGATTATATGTATAATAAAGGTAATAGGAGCTACGGGCACGGGTTATTATTATCAACATAAGTTAGGATTTTCTTTTCATGGTTTACAACGGATTCGGGAACGAATTCCACTTTTTAAGAATGAAAATGATTGAATCATTAAAGATAAAATTATTAAAATGATTGACAACTCTTCTGATCGGATTGAAACAAGGAGTAATTTATATATTAGACTTCTTGCGATACCCTTTTTTATTAAAATATTATTATAAAATATAATTTATGAGGACATAAAAATATGAACAATAATAAATTTAATACTCTTAATGATAGAGAATGGTTAAGATTAACAGGAATAAAAAAATCCACTTTTAATAAAATGTTAGATATTTTAAAAGTTGCTGAAATAGAAAAATTTAAAAAAGGTGGTAAAACTAATAAATTATCATTAGAAAATAGATTATTGATGACTTTATTATATTGACGAGAATATCAGACTTATTTTCATCTTGGTAAAAGTTTTGATATTAGTGAGGCTAATTGTTATCGTAATATTAAGTGAATTGAAGATATTTTAATTAAAAACTCTGATTTTCAACAACTTGCTGGTAAAAAAGCACTAATAAATGATTATTTTAATGATAAAACTATTATTATTGATGCTACCGAAACTCCAATCCAACGCCCAAAAAAAGACAAAAACAATCTTATTCTGGTAAAAAGAAAAAACACACGATCAAAACACAAGTAATTATCGAACAAGAAACCAAAAAAATTATTGCAACAAGTTTTTCGCTCGGAAAAAAACATGATTATGCTTTATTTAAAGAATCAAAAATCCCAATTTTAAAAAATACCAAATTAATAGTTGATAGTGGTTATCAAGGAATACAAAAAAATCACAATAATGTTCTAATACCTACAAAGAAAACAAAGAAAAACCCTTTAAACAAAGAACAAAAGCAATATAATATACTAGTTTCAAAAATGAGAATTATTATTGAAAATATTTTTGCTATTCTTAAAAAATTTAAAATTATTACAGAAAAATATCGTAATCGAAGAAAAAGATTTGGTTTAAGATTTAATTTAATTGCCTCAATTTATAATTTACAATTATTATATTTAACATAAAATATTTATTTAAAATTAAATAATTTAAATAATAAATTAATTTTTCGTTGTGGAAAAATATTAAATTTTTAAATAAAAAACATAATTAATTAAAATTATATTTTTCTATTAGTATCTTTTTTACAAATATTTGCAATTTTTTAACAAGTAATGCAAGAAGTCTATTAAATTAGATGATTTAGAGGGTAATTTATATGTTGTTGTTGAAAAACAACAGCGTTTAATTGTGACCGTAACACAAATAAGTCCAAAAAAATTACTTGATGTAATTACCCAAAATTAGGGTCTAAGTGTTTTCATGAGGAAGATGTGTTATAGTTAAAATATAGGCAAAGGAGAAAAGAAACTATGAAAGTGATTATAGGGAACGATCATACTGGTGTTGAGATGAAAAACGCAATTGTTAAATATTTAACAGATCAAAAACATCAAGTTATTAATTTAGGGACAAATAGTGATGCGGCAGTGGATTATCCAGACTTGGGTCAAGAAGTTGGTGAAAAAGTGATGCAAGAAAAAGATAGTCTTGGCATTGTCATTTGTGGAACGGGAATTGGAATTTCAATTGCAGCCAACAAAGTAAAAGGAGTAAGAGCAGCGTTGTGCAATGAAACAAATTTAGCTAAATTAGCACGTGAACACAATAATGCAAATGTTTTGGCATTAGGGGCCCGTGTTATTGCTATTCAAAATGCAATTTGAATTGTTGAAACATTTTTAAATACTAGTTTTGATGCGGGACGTCATGCGTTGCGTATTGATAAACTTAATAAACTGTAATTATTGTTATGAATAATTGAGATAGTTTAATTTTGTATCCTTTTTTAACAATATTAGTAATGATTGCTTATGTTATTGGTTTGGTTAAAAAAGGAGCAAAATCTTTTTGGCAATGAGTTTTTATTGTTCAGCATTTTTGTTTTTGATTAGCATTATCATGTACATTAACTTTAAACTATAATTTTATTATTTTTGATTTTGCAAAAAACATTACTTCAATTGCAATTTTATTTGCCGTTAGTACTTCGTTTTATGCTGCCATCTTTTTTATTCCAGGAGCATGAATTACTGCTTTGGTTCGTAGCCGGAAACTGTGATTGTGGATTTCATATGGGTTAATGCTTTTTGGAATTTTATTAGTTTTAATTTTGCCACATAATTGAGGGGCAATGATTATTTGTACCATTGCGTTTGGATTTGGTGTTTCAACCAATTCAATATGATATTTAAGTTTTAATGAAGTTTATTTATATCAAACTAATCCGTTTTTAACAATTGCTTTAAACTTACCAGTTGTATTTTTAGCTAATATGGCAGGAGCAAATTTTTTAATGTTTGTAAAAAATTTTAATCAAAATCCTTTAACATTACATTATGTTATTTTTGGAACTATTTTTGGTTTGTTAATATTTGCGATGATCTTTTGTTTTTATTTGCCAGAAATTAAGAGTAATATTGGTGAATTTCAGCCACCAGTATTAAAACAACTTCCGCCGTTTTCATAATGAAAAGTTGTTATTATTTTTGTTTTGTTATTTTTTGTCGCAATATTAAGAGAACTAAGTCAAGGTGATTTTTTAAACTTATTATTAGCTCAAGAAGCTTGGGTTAAGTACCATAACAAAATAATTGTCAAACAATATCTTCATTCTGTGCAAGAAATTTGGTGAATTGCACAAATTGTTGGTGCCGCATTAATATATCATTTTTTTTGTTAAAAAGGTTGGAATTAAAAATTCACTAATATTAGCATTTGCTATTTGAGGAGTATATTTCATTTTAGCCGCAACAATTTCAGTGCCAGAAGTTTTGTTGGGATTGCAAGTTTTAAATGGTTTTGCTTTAGGAGTATTATTTGGGTTTTTTTTCCTTAGCAATTATGTGGAATTATCGGATTCGAAACCGACCGGTAACTGGTTGTTTTTCGGCACTAAATTCTTTGATGACTTTTTTAGTTCAGTTTTTAATTCGTGTTTTTGCTGACAATCATTTTGGTATTTTTATTAATTTAGCGATAAATTGAAATTTACCATTTGTTGAAAACGATGCATTTTTAAAAACACTAAAAACTGTTATTTTATTTTTATATTTAGGATGTGCCCTTAGTTGTTTTGGATTAATTATTCTTGTTTATTTTACTGCTAAATTTATTAGTGGTGAGTATTATTATCCAAAACAAGTGGAAGTAAAATTAGCGGAATTAGTAGGAATGGTTGTTCCAGAACGGGTTGATCAAAAAATTGTCTTACAAGAATATTTACAAACAAAAAAAGAAGTTACATAATAACTTCCACTGCTTTAATGTCAGGCATTTCTTGTTTAACAATTTGTTCAACGCCATCTTTAATTGTTGAATCAATTAATTCGCAGCCAACACATGCCCCAGCTATTCGAACATAAACAACATTATCTTTAACTTCGACAAATTCAATGTCCCCACCATCTTGGTTAATATAGGGGCGAAGATTATCGATAATATCTTTTGCTTGACTTGTTTGTGTCATTTTATCACCTTCATTATTTATTATATCATTATTATTTTCTAATAAAAGATTGTTTAATTTATTATGGATAAGTATATAATTAAGTAAGGATTCAATTTGAATTTTTATCTCATACCAAAATTTTATAGGAGGACTAATGGAAGAAAAGAGTTTTAGTATATATGGCCTGTCTGCTGGAGTTAAGTTAGCAGATGAAATTTGTAATATGTTAGGTGTTAAAAGAGAAGAAATAGAAACTATTCGTTTTGCTGATGGAGAAATTCTAGTACGAGCAATGAATTCAGTTCGTGGCAAAGATGTTTACATTATTCAATCAACATCATGGCCAGTTAATGAAAATTTGATGGAGTTATTAATTGCAATTGATGCTTTAAAACGCGGAAGTGCACAAAGCATTAATGTGATTATTCCTTATTTTGGTTATGCGCGACAAGACCGTAAAGCGCGTGGCCGTCAACCAATTACTTGTAAGTTAGTTGCTAATATGTTAACAACAGCAGGGGCAACAAGAGTGATGACTGTTGATTTACATTCACCACAATCAATGGGATTTTTTGATGTTCCTGTTGACGATTTACGTTCAACACAAGAATTAGCAACAACAATTATTCGTAAATTCGAAGAAGATCATATTACTGAAGAAGTAACAATTGTTTCACCAGACCATGGTGGATTAGTTCGTGCTCGTGACGTTGCTAATCGGTTAGGGAGTTTGGCCGGGAATATTGCGGTAATTGATAAACGTCGCCCAAAACCAAATGTTAGTGAAGTTCAATTTGTGTTGGGAGATGTTAAAGATCGAATTTGTTTTATTGTTGATGATATGATTGATACAGCAGGAACAATTTGCAATGCCGCTAAAGCTTTAAAAGAAAATTGTGCAAAAGAAGTATACTTATTAGCTTGTCATGGTGTTTTTTCACCACCAGCAAAAGAACGATTAACTGAAATCATCAATAATGGAACTGTCAAAAAAGTTATTGTTACGAATACAATTGATATTAATAGTGACCGTCTCTTTGATGGGTTAGAAGTTATTTCAATTGCTAGCTTAATTTCACAAATGATTAAAGCAATGATTGAAAAACGTAGTTTATCTGATGTTTATCTACAATGTAATGAAAAAATTAAAAAATTAGTAGAAAAAATTAAAGGAATAAAATAACAGTCATTTAATATATTAAATAAAAATAAGATACTAAAATAGTTATTAAAAAAGTTTAAGGTTAATTAAAAAATAGACCTTAAACTTTTTAATTTTAATATAGTAGTTTTCTAAAACCTACTATATTTTGTTATTTTACTTTATTTCAAGTTTTGTAATTTGCTCTAACTAAAAATGATAATGTTGTACGACTATATTGTCGCACATAACCTGGATCATAATCAAAGAAGGGGCCATTATTTGTGATTTGATATTTTTTACTATTGTTTGGTTGTTTTATTTTTACTTCCTTCTTTTTCAAATTAATGCTTTTTGCTTTGTTAGTTTCTGTTTTGTTTGGTTGTTTTGCTTCCTTTTTAGTTGGTGCTTGATGAATACTTTCTTGCTTTGAAATTGTACGACCGGCATAGTTAGTTTTTTTAATTTTTTGTGTAATTCGTTTATGTTTCTGTTCATTAATATACTCTAATTGTGAAGGCGGTTTAACTTGCTGTGATTTAATTGCAACAATTTTTCCTTCTTTTTTATTATTAGTTTTTTTGATTGTAATTTGTTTTGGTGTTTTTGGCAATTCCAAAGTTTGACCGGGAGTTAAATTTTTTGTAATTGATAAAAGGAGTTGTTTTTGATCTTGTGTTAGTCCTTTTTTAAAACGTAATAATCTTTCAATCGTTGGTGCATTTAAGCGCATTGCTAATAGTTCATTTAAAATCTTTTGATTTTCTACAGTATATTTTTTTGTTGTGATAGGGTTGAAGTTGTTGTTAATTTGTTTGTACTCATTTTGTTCCTCATTTTTTACATATATTTTTACGACACCATATTTTTTAACAATCTGGTATGCTTTATAAGAATTTTTTAAAATTGTTTTTTAAATGTTGTTACATTTAACAATGCCAAAAAAATTAAAATTTATTTACAAATTTTAAAAAATAAAAGAAAAATTTCTTGCAATTTATTTTTACATCGTGTATTATTTTAGTCAATTTTTTATATTGATTAGTACCTCCTTTTATGTTAATATTAATAAATGAGTGTAATTATTTAAGAGGGGTTATTTTAACATGAATAAAGATACTGAAAAAGATCTTAGTGAAGATATTGATCCAAACGCTTCGCCTGATCAAAATGAAATTGTTAATCCTAAATCTGAGAAAAAACAAACTACGGATAACATTAAATATGGACGTGCAACATTTGGGGGAATTTTTAAAACAGAATTATATAATTCTATTGCCCGTGATAAAAAACATTTGCTGCGATTTTTATTAATTTGTTTTATGTCTTTTTTGTATGGAATTATTTGTATTACTGGAGTTTGAGATCCAGTTGCTAATATTTCAAAAGTACCAATGGCAATTGTAAACCGTGATGATGCAACTTGTGTTGCTTATGTTAATAGTAAAGGTGGAACTGAATTTATTGACAATGCAGTTAAAGTTGGTTATTTAGAAGCAAAAAGCTCAGAAGAATGTAATGGGCAAGCAAGCAAATGATACCAAAGTGAAGGATTTGATCCAAATAAGTATGAACTTAATTATCGTTATTCTTCATTGGTTGATAGTGTTATTACTAATAATAAAAAATATGATGAAAATTCAAAAACTTTAACAACATCAATTGGTGATATTGCAACAACAATTAAATATTAGACTTCTTGCGATACCCTTTTTTATTAAAATATTATTATAAAATATAATTTATGAGGACATAAAAATATGAACAATAATAAATTTAATACTCTTAATGATAGAGAATGGTTAAGATTAACAGGAATAAAAAAATCCACTTTTAATAAAATGTTAGATATTTTAAAAGTTGCTGAAATAGAAAAATTTAAAAAAGGTGGTAAAACTAATAAATTATCATTAGAAAATAGATTATTGATGACTTTATTATATTGACGAGAATATCAGACTTATTTTCATCTTGGTAAAAGTTTTGATATTAGTGAGGCTAATTGTTATCGTAATATTAAGTGAATTGAAGATATTTTAATTAAAAACTCTGATTTTCAACAACTTGCTGGTAAAAAAGCACTAATAAATGATTATTTTAATGATAAAACTATTATTATTGATGCTACCGAAACTCCAATCCAACGCCCAAAAAAAGACAAAAACAATCTTATTCTGGTAAAAAGAAAAAACACACGATCAAAACACAAGTAATTATCGAACAAGAAACCAAAAAAATTATTGCAACAAGTTTTTCGCTCGGAAAAAAACATGATTATGCTTTATTTAAAGAATCAAAAATCCCAATTTTAAAAAATACCAAATTAATAGTTGATAGTGGTTATCAAGGAATACAAAAAAATCACAATAATGTTCTAATACCTACAAAGAAAACAAAGAAAAACCCTTTAAACAAAGAACAAAAGCAATATAATAGACTAGTTTCAAAAATGAGAATTATTATTGAAAATATTTTTGCTATTCTTAAAAAATTTAAAATTATTACAGAAAAATATCGTAATCTAAGAAAAAGATTTGGTTTAAGATTTAATTTAATTGCCTCAATTTATAATTTACAATTATTATATTTAACATAAAATATTTATTTAAAATTAAATAATTTAAATAATAAATTAATTTTTCGTTGTGGAAAAATATTAAATTTTTAAATAAAAAACATAATTAATTAAAATTATATTTTTCTATTAGTATCTTTTTTACAAATATTTGCAATTTTTTAACAAGTAATGCAAGAAGTCTATTGAAGAATACAAAAGACCCTATTCAGCTGATGGTGTTAATATTATTAAATCTACTCATTTAATTAAAATAACTGACTTTAAATGAAAAAACCAAAATAGTATTCATTTAGTATTACAAAAATCATTGCCCGAAGATACTGTTTTTACTGGAATTGAAATTAAATATCCTAAAGCGATATTATTTGGAAATATTAAGTGTTGAGGCAATATTAATGGTATTTATTCTTATCCCCCATCAAATATTGAAAATGCTAGTTTAGTGCCTTTATTATCAATGCCAATTGAAACAAACCCTAATTTAAGAATATTTCAATATTGATTTACTGAAAGTTTTTTACCATGAAGTATTGCAAAAAAGTATATTCAAGGAAATGATATTTTGGGTTTATTAGATGTTAAAGAATTAAACATTGTTTTATTGAATTATTTAACATATCGTTATAATTATGATAGAAAATTTCAAGGAGCAAAATACGATGAAAAGGGGAATCCTACTAATAAAGCGGCTGAATTACGCCAAAAATTCGAAGGACAAAAACCAGAAGATGTAAATGATGGTTTATTTGAAAACTGAAAATTAGATAATTATAAATCTTTAAATGATAATGCTGTAAAAAGATTTAAACAAATTATTTATATGTTATCAAATTATGTTTATAGCAAATATGCAATTAATAAAGGATATAATGACGATGTTAAATTATTTTCTCCTTATTATTTTGAATTAGTTTCAACGCCCAATAAAATAGAAGATGGTTATTGAGAATTTAAAGATTGTCAAGTACTGTTAAATTCATCATATTTTAATTTTTCTGGTGGACCTACTCCACCTAAAAATTATTGAAAAGAAGTTTATGCAAGTGAAAAACCATTTAATCAAGTGGATAATAAATATTATTTTGTGGTATGACGAGGTAATGAAAATAATGATTGACGCATTGTTAAATTTAAACATTTTGAACAAAAAGAAAAAATTTTAGATAAGTATGATAAATATGAACTTAAAACATCACATTTTGGTGGTGATTTATTTATTTATTTATAAAAATGGATTTGTAAGTTATGATTGAAATAAAGATAATGGAACTTATTTTAAATCAGTTTATCGTTGAAATAGTCAAAATGAGCCCAATTTACCAATTATTGATTTAAAAACAGGACAAATTACAGACTGAAATTTAAAAAATAAAAATAATATCAGCAACAATGATGATAAGATTAAAGTGGCTGTTAAAAACAAAGATATCTCAGAAAATCCTATTTATCAATTAGAAGCCAATTATTTTAATTGATTACCAATAACAAATGAATTAGAAACAAACAATATCCCTTCTCTTATTCCAGCAGAAATTAAATTATCCGATGGAGAATATGGTAAGTATTTAACTAATTTAATTATTTCTAAAAACAAAATAGAAGACTATTTAAACTATTTTTCGCAATGATATAGATTACTTTATTCTAAAGCAGTTTGAATGAATATGATTAAAAATTTAGTTGAAGATAGTATTGAAATAACTTTTCAAAAGCATGAAAAATTATTTAATTTAAATCAAATTGAAATATCTGGAATATGAAATTATGGAAACTATGATATCAGAATTTTTATTGAAAAACCAAATGAAAAAATTATTCAAGGAAAAGATATAAACTTAGAACTAATTCAAAATACTCCGATCGGAACTAAAATCAGCGGAAAAGATAGAAATACATACTTGCAATTAATAGAATTTGATATCTGATATCTTTGAAAAAATGGTGTTGAAGATGAAAAATCATATTCAAATATTGCAGTTGTTAATTTTTTAAAACAATCAAATAGTGTGATATTTTCTTATTCACCTGTAAAAGAACAAATTAATATTAATAATTTACAATTATTTAATAAGGACAATGAAAAATTATCTTTAATTGCATTAGAAGTATAAAAAGTTATTTAGATTTATAAATCTAAATAACTTTTTAATTGATTTTCGACATCTGTATTTGGTTTATCGTCACTATTTCAACGATAAACTGATTTAAAATAAGTTCCATTATCTTTATTTCAATCATAACTTACAAATCCATTTTTATAAATAAATAAATCACCACCAAAATGTGATGTTTTAAGTTCATATTTATTATACTTATCTAAAATTTTTTCTTTTTGTTCAAAATGTTTAAATTTAACAATGCGTCAATCATTATTTTCATTACCTCGTCATACAACAAAATAATATTTATTATCAACAATAATAAATGGTTTTTCTTGTGGTGCTATTCATTCTAACTTATTGCCATTTATAATTTTGCTATTTTGTTCTTTTAATCTTACTAATTCTTCGGGTGTATATTCTTGTGGTGTATTACAAGCAACTAAACTTGTTGTAATTGTTACAATTAAAGTGATTGTTGATAAAATACTTAATATTTTTTTCATGTTATTGTGATTATTCAATTATTGTTTGAATTTTAATTGCTTCTTTTGTAATTTTAACATCGTATACAAAATTAACACTACTATCATTATTATTTATCGTTATTTTTTCAGTTAATAAATTATTTTCTTGTAAAGCAGACATAATATCTTTAATTGAAATATCAATTAATTTATTATAATTTTCCTCAATTATTGTTGCACTAATTTTTCCGTAGATTTTTTGATTTAAAGATAAAGTAAATTCTGTTATTTCTTTGTTTGATTTAACATCAATACTATATGTATTATGTGGCGGTATTTTTACTGGTTGAGATGGTATTGTAATTGTTATATCCTTTGTATTTGTATGAATTTGTGTATCTGCTGAATTTGAAATATCACCAACATTAAAAGTTAATGTTTTTCCCTCATTTTCAGAATTAGTATAAGTTGTATCTTCTCCACGTGTTTCGCCTCCACCAATTTCTCCAGATAATTCAACTTCTCCTTCGGCAACTAAAGGAAGCCCAACCTTAGCTTTTGTTTTTACACCAACTTTGGCATTTCAATTTCAACTTCACGCTTTTTTATCAGCTTTCGAATTACTTGTTCCGGTAGTTGTTGAATCTGATTTTGTTTCTGTTTTTGAAAATCCATTTAATTTTTGAAATGTATTTGTTTCTACAATTTTTTCAGAACAAGAAGCTGTACTTTGTGTTTGTTCAATATTACTATTATTTGTAAATGTAGCACTAATATTTTGACAAACATTTTCTAATTTTTCATTTTTAATAAATGCTTTGTATCCATTTTCTTTTTGTTTTAAAGAGATATCAGAAACTGTTAAGCCCTCTAAATTAATATTTGATATATTTTCAATATTAAAATTAGAATTTTGTTTTAATTGAATAACATATATTCCTAATTTTACTATCTTTTCCATATTAATTATATTATAATCATATAATTCTAATGGAAGACATTCATACACTTTATGATCACCAGATCCAAAATAAACTTTGTTATTTAACACAACCCCAGAAGAATCCACAAAAGCATTTGTTGTTATGACAACTTTTTGTTGGTTTGTTAATGGGTTATATTCATAAACATTACCGTCATCCGAACCAAAATAAACTTTGTTATTTAACACAACCCCAGAAGATTTAACAAAATTATTTGTTGTTATGACAACTTTTTGTTGGTTTGTTAATGGGTCATATTCATAAACATTATGATCACCAGATCCAAAATAAACTTTGTTATTTAACACAACCCCAGAAGATTCCACAAAAGCATCTGTTGTAATTACTACTTTTTGTTGGTTTGTTAATGGGTCATATTCATAAAAATTACCGTCATCCGAACCAAAGTAAATTTTATTATTTAACACAACACCAGAAGATATAACCGGATGATTTGTTGTTATGACAACTTTTTGTTGTCCAGTTGCGGGATCATATTAATAAACATTATGATCACCAGATCCAAAATAAACTTTGTTATTTAACACAACCCCAGAAGATTCCACAAAAGCATCTGTTGTAATTACTACTTTTTGTTGGTTTGTTAATGGGTTATATTCATAAACATTACTGTCATTCGAACCAAAATACACTTCATTATTTAACACAACCCCAGAAGATTTAACCAAATAATTTGTTGTTATGACAACTTTTTGTTGTCCAGTTGCGGGATCATATTCATATACTTTATGGTCATTTGAACCAAAATAAACTTTGTTATTTAACACAACACCAGAAGATCTAACCCCATCATTTGTTGTTATGACAACTTTTTGTTGTCCAGTTGCTGGATCATATTCATATACTTTATGGTCAGTTGAACCAAAATAAACTTTGTTATTTAACACAACCCCAGAAGATATAACCCAACCATTTGTTGTTATGACAACTTTTCGAATTCCAATAATATTTTTTTTATTTACTGGTTTTCCCCTTTTAACTATATTTAAATTTTCTAAATTATTTGTATTAAATTCTTCATTATTGGCAATATTTTTTAATTTATTTTCTTCTGCTTTTTCATAATTGCTAGCGGCGGTAACTGTTGGTAAACTAGTTACGGCAATGGTTACTACACTTAATAAACTTAATAATTTTTTCATTACTGTATTTTTCCTTTTCTTAATCTTGAAACTTTTTATCAAGATCCATTGACATTATATATATATATATATATATGCAAGTCAAGCATTTTTAAATATGTTTATTTTAGAAAGGAGGTGAATATATGTTTATTATTGTGATTATACTGCATTAATCTGGGCTCGCGGTGATTTTCGATAGTTTTGTGAAAAATAACTTAAAGTTTAAAAAAACTTTTGCCGCGCTTTTCAAAATACTTGGGAAAAATTCTAAGCGTTAAGCGAAGAATTTTATAAAGGTTCCCAAATTTGTTTGAAAGAATCTCAAAAATTTTTTTAACTTGTAAGTCATTTTATCACAAAAATTTAAGAAAATCAACCGCTCGCCCAATTCCTGCAAATGATTTTTTATAGTCTTAATGATATAATTAAATTATTTAAAGAAAGGAAGTATATTTAATTTATGTATAAAAAAGGAAATAAAGTTAATGTTAAAATAACAAACGTTACACCTTATGGTGCTTTTTGTAGAGCAGAAAAGGCTGATGGTTTAATCCATATTAGTGAAGTTTCAGATTACTTTGTTAAAGATATTAAAGATTTTTTTGATATTGGTGATGAAATTGAAGTTGAGGTGTTAGATTTTAATACAGTTAGAAAACATCTTAAATTAAGTTATAAAAATTGTCATCCTGAACTATTGAAAAATGATGATGGTAATGAAATACAAGAAAAATCACCTAGTTTAGAAAAGTCATTAAATACCAATTATTTAATAAATAAAAAGTAAATAAAATTTATAAATGTTAGAAGGTTTTAAAAACCTTTTTTATATTCTCATTTTAAAACGATATGGATAAGAACCATAAAACAAAGCATCATATGGGTCATGATACATTTTACTATCGGGTGTGTTTGTTTTGGTGTCACTAAATCTTAGTTCACTAATGCATTTATCTAAAAATGGAAAGTTATCTAATGTGCCATATATTTTGCCTTGAACAAACATTTTTCTTATTCATGTTACACGATTTATTATACCTGCTTCTTTATTAAGGGATGTCTGATGTTTTTTGGCTTTAAACATTTTAATTTTATAACCCAAATAAGGATAAATATCTTCTTGTAATTTTTGCATAAAGTCGTGGGCATTAATATCATAATGAAATGTAGCATATTCAAAATCATCAAATTTATCAAATGTATTAATTATTCATTGTCCATAATATTCAACTATTTCATTTAAATTCATTGTGTTTTTAGGTGTAACAACATTTTCTTCAATTAAATATTTATCATATTCATTATTTTCATTAATTTTATAACCACTAAATAAAAACACTGTATGGTCTTCACTACCATTAGCATAATCCACACCAATTGAATAACTATCAAATTGATACTGTTTTGTATTGGAATTATAAAAATCTTGTAAATTATACTCTTTAATATATTTACGATAATTTCGTAAAACATAAATACTGGGGTCATTATCGTTATATTCAAAACCGTAGTATTCAAGTTCAAATAAATCAGGTCGCTCTTCTTTATTTGCTAAAACAAGTTTTTTAGTAATATCAGGTATTTTATTTCATACAGAACCCATTGTTAATCGTAAATTAAAAATACCCAAACCATTAAATGCTTGTTTGTTTTCTGAATATACTTGGTTATGTTCTTTTAAAATATTTTTAATTCTTTCATTTAAGGGTAAATATGGGGTTACAAATTTTTCATAAAATACATGGTATTTATCAAAAGGATTAAAAGTAAATTGATTAGAATATGTTTTATGAAAATATGTTGTTACTGTTATATGTTGTTTTGCTATGTTATCTCATTCTTGAAATGTCCAAGATAATTCTTTTACAGGAATAGAATTATCTAGATTATATTGTTCATTATTATTTTCATCGGTATATTTTTCATAAGATACTTTTAAACTTTTAGAACGAAACATTGAAACTCTTAAATTATTATATCTTTTATCTAATTCTTTATCAGTTAAGATTTCTTTTTCTTCGGCATGTATCATTTCATCTGTTCACGCCGATATAATACCGCTACCTTTACCAACTTTACCCATAATTTTATTACCATTAGCATAACCCGCAAAAGCAATGCGAACACCACTAGGAAAAACAATCTCGCCGCCTTCTTTAACATTTTTAGGTCAAACAATACCATTTTCATTGTCGGGTCCTATATCAATCCCATATTTATCATATAGATAATTACAGACATTAATTGTATCGCCAAATGTAGTATCTTCGTGGGTGTTGGCATATCTTCGTAAAATATTAGATGAAGCATCTGTAAAATTACAAGCAAAAAATAATTTTTCTGCTAAATGATTTCATGTTTTATTAGTACCACGCCCCGCTGAAACAAACTTAAAAAAAGTTGGCGAAGTAAAATATCGGGCATAACTATCACCAACAAATTCTTTAAATACTTCTCAATCAAAACCAAAATTATAGTCACTAAAATTCAAATCATATTTTTTATTTAAATGTTCATAACTAGTAATTCGTTTTTTGTTATTAATTTTTGTAAAATCCTGCATTTTTCATGTACCCCCATTTTGATAAAATAATATTAAGTATTAAATATCATAATTTATTAACTAGCATAATTTAAAATATTTTTTTAATTAAGAAAGGAAATTATAAAATGGAATTAAAACAAAATTTATTAGGAAATTATAAAGAAAATAAAATAATAGAAACAAACAATGAAACTAAAAATTTCTTGATTGAAAGAGATAATGAGATATTTAAATTATATCAACAAGGAAAAATATTACAAGGATATAAGGTTGTATCAAAAATACCAAAAACAATTAAAACAGAAGATGGAGATATAACTTTAAAAAGACGAAGATATGTTAAATATGATGAAGAAAAAAATGAATATATAAACCGCTATCCTTTGGATGAAGAATTAGGTTTAAAAAAATACCAAAGAAATGAACAAAATTTAATAAATAAAATTACTTCATTTTTAGGCGATGGAAAAAGATATAAAGATATTTTAGATACTGTCGAAAACGCTAATCTTAGTGAAAGAACAATATCTAATATTTTTAAAAATGCAGATTTAGAAGAAACCGATTACATTAGTAATAAAAATAACAATAAAATTAAAATTCCAAATAATGTTTTATATATTCAAATTGATGGGGCATTTGAACCTATGTGAGAAAATAAAAAAAGAGTTGAAAATAAAATATTTCTTTCAACTATGCATGTTGGTGTTGATGAAGAAAAATCAACAAAAAACAGAAAAAAAATGAAAAAGAAAAAAGGCGTTTTTCAAATGATGAATAAAAATCATAAGAATAAAAATGATAAATCTAATATTGATAATTTTATTGATAAAATTTTTAAATCAATGGATACTTATGATATTAATGAAGATACTAAAATATTAATATTAAGTGATGGTGAAAAACAAATTAAAAAAATTTATATAGCAATAAAAGCAAAAAATAAAAAAAACACCGTATCATATAGTTTAGATAAATTTCATTTAGTAAAAAGATTTAAAGAATTATTCCCAAATCGTAAGAAAAACCAAATTCATAGATTAAAATATAAATTATCAAAAATATATTTTTTTACTGGAAATTATGAAGTATTATTAGATTTTTTAATGTTTCATTTGCCCTATGTTATTGATAATAAAAAGAAAATTTTATTAGAAACTATTGAATTAATTAAAAATAATAAAGAAGGAATTGAAAATCAAGCATTAGAATATAATATTGGTTGTCACATGGAAGGTGATATATCACACTACATTAAGGCAGTTAAGGGGCGTGGCGCGAAAATATATTGTAAAGAAACATTTATCAATATGTTAATTGCTTCAATGTTAAGACTTAATAGTAAAACAAATGAAGAAAAAATTGATAAAACTAATAAAAATAAAGAAAAAATTGAATTTAATATATTTAATTTAAATCAATCTAAAAAGCAATTTTTATCTTTATAAAAAATAAAAAACCTTTTAAAATTAGTAATAACTTTAAAAAGTATTTTTTAGTGTATCAAAATTCATAAATTTATAAATTATTTATTCAAATAAAAATTATGTTTTTAAAAAAGTTGAATTTTTTATAAATTTTGTTATCATTTAATTATAAGCGAAACTTAATTTGTTTCTAATTACTTAATTTTATTAAAAACCTCAAAATAATGTATACTACCATAAAAAAGATAATAAAATAAGCAATTGTTGTATTTGTCATTGGCAATTTAGTATTTCAAATTACATCAAAAATAAACAAAAATACATCAAAAATAAAACTAAAAATTTTATCTCAATTACTACTTTCTGATAATAAATTAATCATCTTTACCACTTCCTTTTTCTTTTTTAGGTTTTAAATTCTTTTTCAAAATATCAATATCAAACAATGTTAAACGCTCTTTAACACTTAATTTAGTAATTTCTGACCAATAATATTCTTTTTTATTAACTATTTCATCATTTTTTAAATCACGAACAAACTTTAATCATTGACTATCATATTTCTGTGCAAATTCTAACGGAATAATTATCTTAAAAAACCTGATTCCTAAACCAACATCAGATTTATGTTTTGCTCGCTTACCTTCTGCTGTTCGTTCTACTGATTTTGTCTTTCAAATTTCATAATCCGTAATATCTTGAAAAATACCAATTCGCATAATAAAGAAACGATTAAAAAAATTAAATCCTTTTTTAACAATAGGTTTTTTCAATGAAATTGGAATAATAATACCACTTGCTAATTGCCGAATATTGTTCCAAATCATACCCTCACGCTGAGCAGTAAACAAAGCACGATTACCAAAATGTCTTGCTAAAACAATTCACGGAATCTTACCACTATGAACTTTTTTCTCATCGTGGGGACTAGTTCTATCAATATATAAATAACTTTCATCAAATAAAATAACACTATCATCAGGAGGAACCGGTTTTGTTCTATCTGTAAAATCTAAATTTTTAAATGTTAAAACCTTAACTTTATCATCTTCTAACGGATAATTACTATAAATCTTATCTGTTAATAATTTCATAGTTTGTGATAAATAAGTTAAAAGTAAAGTTTTACCCGTTCCTAACTTACCAATAATTACCGATAACGGATTATCTCAAACAAAATTAACTAACCGAAAAGCATTCAACTGATAAAATATGTTTTTTCATACTCATCAAACAAAATAAACACATTGTAAAGCAAATAATAATCAAAATATTAAACCAGTATAATTTAATGAAATTATCCAAAGTAATAAATCAATTAAACTAAACAAAATCATTGAACCGCTAATATAACAATAATTTTTTAAGAAAAATATGAACTTTTTCATTTTACCTCCAATAGTTATTTATAATTAAACTAGTATTATTATGGTTAAACTAGTATTATTATGGTTTTCTCTCCCCACAAATCAAAAAAGAAAGTGATAAAAATTAAGAAAATTTTAAAAATAATTTCAATATTATTGCCTATTTATTGGAATTATAAACTTTTTAATCAATCCTATCGAGAAATTAATTACTACAATTAATTTTGTAAAATGAATATTTAAAAATATTAGTCAAATAAATGCAAAAGAAATATTTTTTACAACATTATTTATATTAATAATTATTGCATTCATAATAAAAATATATATTATATTCAAAAAAAGATTTTAAAATTTTGTGGGGAGAGAAAACCATAATAATAACAAAATTTAATTATTTAAAACAACTAACTATTTTAAAAACCATTCACAATAAAAACCACGTTAAAAATAAAATTACAATTCAAATACCAATCATAAGAGTTAAATATTCATTTTGTGTTAAATTTCAAGTTGTAATACTTTCAACGTTAAATTTGTCAATAAACAAAAATATATGAATAAAAAACTCTTTTAATTTTTCTCAATCATTTTGCATTTTTAAAAACTCCACATTTTTTGAATAAGTTTAAAAAATATTCCAAAAAATAAAACAATAAATAATACAAAAGATATAACATATAAAAATTCAGGGGCATTTGAACCAATAATATAACTAACAAATTGAACTCAATAGTCATATAAACTCATTTAATTTAAACTTTCTAGGTCTTTAATTAATTGTTGTTCTTTTTCATCACTTCAATTTGTTAAATTATTGTTAGTCGTTTTTACTTTTTTAGGTTCATTTTGAAATAAAGCTTTTTTCATTTGTGTAAAATAATTTTGTTTATATTGATTGTATAAATTTATTAATTCTGTTCCAGTTAAATACTTTCATACATGACGTTTTAAATTTTCATCATATTTTACAATAGGATAAGAATTATCATAAATCAAACCGATTGCTACTTGTTCTGAGTGTTTTTCACTCGGATAAATAAACTTATTACTCAATCAAAAACCAATATGGCGATTATGATTAGATAAATTTATAAAACTTGCTTTTTCTGTTTCAAAAACTATCAATTCTTTACGAATAAAATAATTTTCTACATTTTGATTTTTCTTAACAAAATTACTCAATTTTATCAACTCCTTAATAAACATTGTTTCTAATTAACAATGTTATAAATATTGTTAAATATTGCTTATCTATTGTTAAATAAACACTGTTAATAAACATTGTTAAATATAAAAATGATAAAAATTGGCACACTGAAAAATACTATTAAGTTTAAAATAATAGTTATATAAAATAATAAATTAATAAAATATAAATAAACTAGTGTGCCTTAACTAATACAAATAATTAGTTATAATAAATATTAAAATCCTTTAACCATAACACGGAAAAAGTTTAAAATCTTAATGATAACAAAAATACCAAATGGAATTAAAATAATTCACGCATCACCTAAAAAGGTCATTAATTGTGGTAATACAGCATAAATTGCTTCTTTAACTTTCATCATTGCTTGTCCTAATCCACTTCAAATAGAACCCATTCCATCTGAAATAGTAGGAGTATCTGCTGCTAAAAAATTAACCGCTGTTGTTAAATACATACCTAACATTATTTTTTATCCTCCTTACTTTCAATTTCTTTTTTATCTTTTTTCTTTCCTCGAATTTGACGAATTTTTTGATAAATCGATAAACCAATTCAAGCAAAAATACCTAATATAATAACAACACTAAATATTGTCGTTAATCAACCTGGCATAATATATCTCCTTTCAATAAATTAAAAAATTGAAATTTGCAAACTCGCTCCGCTCGTTGTCGCTTTGCTCCATTAAAAAACATTATTGAATAAATTATCCGCTAATAAATTACGCGGAATAATTTATTCTTTTACTTTTTAATTTCAATATCTTTTGCAATCTTATTGACAGTATTAATAACATTATCTTTACCGTACTTTTTCACTAACGACCGCAAAATCAAATATTGCTTTGTTTGCATAATTTCAACTCCTTAAAACTAACTTAAAAAAGTTAACTAAATTGATAGTTAACTTTTTATGGTTTGGAATTTACAATTTACACGGGCTTGAAAACACGAAACAGTAACGGCAATTGCCAAAAATGCTGATGTTCCTGTTTTTAACGGCCTAAGTGATTATAATCATTCGACACAAGCCTTATGTGATTTATTTACGATCTTAGAACACACTGACCCAACCTTGTATTTGAATAATGACTTTAGCAAATTAAAAATTGTTTTTATTGGTGATCGAACTAATGTTTGTAGTTCGTTAATGCACATTACGACAAAAATGGGAATGAACTTTGTTTATATTGCCCCGAAAAAATATCAATCACCACCAGAGTGAATTGATATTGCCAAAGCAAACATTAGACTTCTTGCATTACTTGTTAAAAAATTGCAAATATTTGTAAAAAAGATACTAATAGAAAAATATAATTTTAATTAATTATGTTTTTTATTTAAAAATTTAATATTTTTCCACAACGAAAAATTAATTTATTATTTAAATTATTTAATTTTAAATAAATATTTTATGTTAAATATAATAATTGTAAATTATAAATTGAGGCAATTAAATTAAATCTTAAACCAAATCTTTTTCTTCGATTACGATATTTTTCTGTAATAATTTTAAATTTTTTAAGAATAGCAAAAATATTTTCAATAATAATTCTCATTTTTGAAACTAGTCTATTATATTGCTTTTGTTCTTTGTTTAAAGGGTTTTTCTTTGTTTTCTTTGTAGGTATTAGAACATTATTGTGATTTTTTTGTATTCCTTGATAACCACTATCAACTATTAATTTGGTATTTTTTAAAATTGGGATTTTTGATTCTTTAAATAAAGCATAATCATGTTTTTTTCCGAGCGAAAAACTTGTTGCAATAATTTTTTTGGTTTCTTGTTCGATAATTACTTGTGTTTTGATCGTGTGTTTTTTCTTTTTACCAGAATAAGATTGTTTTTGTCTTTTTTTGGGCGTTGGATTGGAGTTTCGGTAGCATCAATAATAATAGTTTTATCATTAAAATAATCATTTATTAGTGCTTTTTTACCAGCAAGTTGTTGAAAATCAGAGTTTTTAATTAAAATATCTTCAATTCACTTAATATTACGATAACAATTAGCCTCACTAATATCAAAACTTTTACCAAGATGAAAATAAGTCTGATATTCTCGTCAATATAATAAAGTCATCAATAATCTATTTTCTAATGATAATTTATTAGTTTTACCACCTTTTTTAAATTTTTCTATTTCAGCAACTTTTAAAATATCTAACATTTTATTAAAAGTGGATTTTTTTATTCCTGTTAATCTTAACCATTCTCTATCATTAAGAGTATTAAATTTATTATTGTTCATATTTTTATGTCCTCATAAATTATATTTTATAATAATATTTTAATAAAAAAGGGTATCGCAAGAAGTCTATTAAAGAAAACAATAGCGGTAGTATTTTAATTACGGAAGATTTAAATTATGTTAAAGATGCCAATATTATTTATACCGATTTATGATAATGAGTTGACCAAGAAGATGAAGCAGACGAACGTGTAAAAGCCTTTAAACCAACTTATTAAATTACTAATGCCCTAATGGCAAAATCGGGATTACAAGCAAGATTTATGCACTGTTTGCCAGCTTCACGAAACATTGAAGTTATGGATGAAGTTATTGATTGAACTCAATCAATTGTTTTTCAACAAGCTGAAAACCGTTTAACTGCCCAACTGGTCTTGTTAGTTTACTTTATCTATCCACGCCTCGATATTGCCACAGAATCTACAAAAATTTATCATAGTGGTGATATTACTAGTTGATTAGATAATATTCAGTGTCCGTGAAAACAATGTTATACTTTTAATCATCAAGAATAATCTTTATGAAAACAAAGAAATTAAAAATAACTGATATTATCCTTTTTAACTTTAGTGCCATTTTTGTCCTTGACTCATTTGCTGCTGCTGCAAAAATTGGATGATCATCAATTATTTATTGATTTTTACTCGCAATCTTTTATTTTCTTCCCTATGGTTTTATTAGTGCTGAATTAAGTTCTACCTTTGGTGCTGAAGGTGGAATGTATGTTTGAGTGAAAAAAGCGTTTGGACGAAAATGAGCTGCACGAACAAATTGGTTATATTGAATTAACGTTGGACTATGAATGTCATCTGTTTACTTAGCTTTTTCAAGTACCTTATCATTTGCCTTTTTTAATAATACGCTAAACTTTTGAATTCAAATTGGAATTGCCTTATTGCTAACTTGAATTATAATCGTATTAAATTTTATTCGATTAGAGAAACTAAAATGAATTCCAAATTTAACATCAGTCGCAAAATTAATTGTAACTGTTGCCTTAATTGTGGGTGCAATTTACTGATTAGCAAATGGGCATCCAGTTTCAACTCTAATTAATGATGCAAAATTTGGTTTTTTACCTTCCTGATCAACAGGTGTTATCTTTCTGCCAGTTATTATTTATAATTTTTCTGGCTTTGAATTACAAAGTAATGCTACTGATAAAATTGATAATCCCCAAAAAACAATTCCAAAAAGTATTTTAATTAGTGGAATTATTATCATTATTTGTTATTTAATTGGAACCGCCGCTGTTAACATTATTGTTAATGTTAACCACCTTGATGAAGCAAATGGAATTATCCAATCAATTGGTGCTGCTTTTAAAGCACCATGAATCACAATGATTGTTGCTATTTTTATCTTGTTTACTTTCTTTGGAACAATGCTTACTTGAACATCTGGCGCAAACTTAGCAATTAAAGAGGCGGCTGAAGACGGTGAATTTCCAAGCATCTTTGCTTCTAAATTAAAAAATGATACACCATTATGAGCATCAATTATTACCGGTATTATTTCAACTATTGTTATTTTAATTGGCGGAGCAATGCTATCAGCAACACCAAATGTTGCAAACCTATTTTGAACCTTATATGCTTTTTCATCGCTGATGTTTTTAGCCCCTTACTTTTTAATCTTTCCTGCCTATATTAAATTACGGCTTAGCAAGCCTAATATTGAACGGTCATTTAAAATTAAAGGACCCCTATGAGTTCAATGAATTATTGTTTTACTTCCAACCATTATTATTATTTCTGTTATTTTGTTTATTTTTGGTAGTATTGTTGTTAAGAATGACACCTGAGCTTTCAATAGTGGCGGACAACACGTTACCTTTTGTATTGTTGGGAGCATTATCGTCATTATTGTTGGAGAAATCTTAATTAGTTACAACAAATGAAAACATAAAAAAGGAGGAACACAACAACATGAATAAGTTATTAAAAACAATACCGCAAGATGATGAATATTATATGCCCGGAGAATTCGAACCACACCAAGGCTGTTGAATGGTTTTCCCGGAACGAATTGATAATTGACGAAAAAATGCTGAGCCCGCACAAATTGTATATGCAAAAGTTGCTAATACAATTAATAAATATGAGCCTGTAAGAATGATTACTTCGCCACGAACAAAAGAAATTGCCAAAAAATTATTGGATCCAACCATTAAAATTTTAATCTTCGAAAACGACGATGCCTGAATGCGTGATATTGGTCCAGCCTTTTTAAAAAACAAAAGTGGTAATGTCCGTGCCGTTGATTGAGTCTTTAATGCGTGAGGAGGTTTAAATGGTGGCTTATACTTTCCATGGGATAATGATGATAAAATTGCCTCTGAAGTATGTGCTTATTTAAGCATTGATCGTTATCGTACTTCGTTTGTTTTAGAAGGAGGTAGTATTCATGTTGATGGTGAAGGAACCTTATATACGACAGAAGAATGTTTATTAAATCCTAATCGTAATCCAGATTTATCAAAAGCAGAAATTGAAGCAGCTTTAAAACAATACTTAAATATTAAAAAAGTAATTTGATTACCCTACGGAATTTTCAATGATGAAACAAGTGGCCACATTGATAATATGTGCTGTGTTGTTAAACCAGGAACCATTCTCTTGGCCTGAACTGATGATCAAAATGATCCCCAATATGAACGTAGTCTTGCTGCCCTCAAAGTGCTAGAAACAACAACTGATGCAATGGGTCGTAAAATTAAAGTAATTAAATTGCCAATTCCAACACCAATGTATACAACAAGAGAAGATACTAGTGATATTGTTGACAAAGAACATGTTAAAGCACGATTAGAAAATACCCGCTTAGCTGGTAGTTATGTTAATTTCTACATCACTAATGCTGCAATCATTTTACCAATCTTTAATTTAGCAACCGATCAACAAACAATTGATATTATTAGTACTGCTTTCCCACATCATAAGATTGAAATAATTTATGCTTATGAAATTTTATTGGGTGGTGGAAACATTCACTGTATTACACAACAACAACTTTAACAAAGAAAAAAACGACAACATTGTCCTTTTTTATGTCCTATTTATTTTGAACAGCTTCAATTCCCGGTAACGGTTTACCTTCCATATATTCTAGGCTTGCCCCACCACCAGTTGAAATATGGGTGAATTTATCTTTATAACCCAACTGAATTGCAGCAGCCGCTGAATCACCACCACCAATTAGGGTAAAAGCATCTTTTAATTCGGCAATTGATTCACAAACAGCTTTTGTTCCAATACTATAGTTACTAAATTCGAACACTCCCATTGGTCCGT
Organism: Spiroplasma poulsonii; assembly: GCF_009866525.1. Classification (GTDB taxonomy): domain Bacteria; phylum Bacillota_I; class Bacilli_A; order Mycoplasmatales; family Mycoplasmataceae; genus Spiroplasma; species Spiroplasma poulsonii. Next base: position 1,655,669 of record NZ_CM020866.1, on the reverse strand, counting down.
TTCAAGCAACTGTTTTAGCACCAGCTAACTCTTTTTTAAACAACTCAATTGTTTTTGGCCCAATATCTAAGCCCATATAACCTTCATCAATCTCAACTCCGTTAGTAACTTTTGCTGGAACATCAGCAAATTCTGGTGCTTCTAACGCATCAATTGGTAAAATAATTTTCCCATTAGCTTTTGCTAAAAACTCTTTTGCAATATCAATTTTATCAGCTTCTAATAATGAATTTCCAATGTTATGACCTTGGGCGGCAAAAAAAGTATATGCCATTCCCCCACCAATTAAAATCTTATCCGCTTTTGTTAATAAATGTTCAATTACACCAATTTTATCTGAAACTTTAGCCCCACCAATAATTGCAACAAATGGTTTAACTGAATTATCAACTCCTTGTGATAACATTTTTACTTCTTTTTCAACTAGAAATCCTAAGCATGATTCCTTAATATTTGAAGCAATCCCGACATTTGAAGCATGAGCACGATGCGCTGTTCCAAAAGCATCATTAACAAAAACATCACCTAAACTCGCTCAATATTTTCCTAATGCTGTATCATTTTTACTTTCACGTTTTGCAGTTGCATTGCCATTATCATCAACACTAACTTGCCCATCTTTATCAAGAATGTCAGCAAATCTGGTATTTTGAAATAAAATAACATCTTGTTCTTGCATTTCATTAATTGCTGCTTCTAATTCTTTTCCTTCAAAAGCATCAACAAATTTAACTGGTCGTCCTAACTTTTGTTCCAAAACTTTAGCAACCGTCGCCATGTCACATTTTTCTAAATCAGCTACTGTTTTTACTTTTCCCAAATGTGAAAATAAAATAACTTTTGCCTGATGCTCTAGCAAATATTTAATTGTTGGTAATGCTGCTGTGATTCGATTATCATTTGTTACTTGCCCATCTTTCATTGGCACATTAAAATCAACTCTAACTAAAACTTTTTTCCCATTAACTTGAACATCTTTTAATTCTTTTTTATTCATAATAACTACTTTCTCACTTTCTTTTGTGCTTTATCTAATATATATCTTATCGTAAATTTTTCCTTTTAACAGCAATTATCAAGATATTCTAAGGCAAATTGCGCTGCTTTTGCCCCGTCACTAACAGCTGTTGCAATTTGACGCAATGTTGTATTCGTCACATCACCAGCTGCATATAACCCCGGCACTTTTGTTAAACATTTATTATCAACAATAAAGTATCCATTTTCATCTAAGACATCTAAATTTTTTGCAAAATCACTAATTGGAATTGCACCAATATATGGAAAGACTGCGCTAACTTCTAATTCTGTTATTTCATCAGTTTTAACATTTTTGACAACAATTGCTGTTACCCGATTTGCATCAACATCTTTAATTTCTGTTACAATGCTATCAACAATAAAATCAATTTTAGGGTTAGCCTTTGCTTTATTAACAATGTTCATATCCGCACGGAATTGGTCACGACGATGAATCAAATAAACTTTATTAACAAACCGTGCTAAATACATTGCTTCTTCAATTGCAGCATAACCACCACCAACAACAACGACATCTTTTCCTCGATATAAAGCACCATCACAAACAGCACAGTACGAAACACCACGACTATTTAATTCAATTTCCCCAGGAATTCCCAATTTTCGTTCAACAGTTCCAGTTGCCACAATTACTACTTTTGCAAATAATTTTTTACCTGATAATAAATCTAATTCAAATAAATTATCTTTTTTAGTAATATTTGTTACGCGTTCTGCTAAATAGGGAATATTTAATTTTTGGGTTTGTTCAAACATTTTTAATGCTAAATCTGGGCCTTGAATACTATCAAACCCCGGATAATTTTCAATTTCACTGGTTTTTGTTATTTTTCCTCCTGGAGCCCCTTTTTCAATCATTGCAATCTTAGCCATTGCCCGTGCCCCATAAATTGCAGCAGTTATCCCCCCTGGTCCTGCACCAATGATTAATATATCATATATTTCATTAGTATTGTTTTTCATACAATCATCCGCCTTTTCTTCATTTCATAACAGCTATTCACTGTGCAAATAATATTAAAATTAAACCAATCCCAATCATTAAACTAAGAATAACATAATCAAGGATCCGCATATTTTTAATAAATAAATCATGATCATCACGTTGTGTTTCTAAAATTATCCGAATAATATTATAACCAGCAAGGTATATTCCTGTTTGGATCCCACAACGGAAAATCTTTAATCGATGGGGGTTTTCTACTTTTTCTAACTCTCGTTTATCAGCTTTTAAAATTTGTTTTAAACGTGCACCGTGATATTTAAAGTAAGTTTTCATTACTTGTTTTTTTGTCATTTTATGTTTATTTTTAAAATAAACTTTTTTTAAATTTACCTCCTGTGATAGGTTATTGACTATCATTGGGTCAGGTTTAATATCATAATATCATTTTGCTCAAATCCCTTTTCACGATAGTTTCGTAAAATCGGGTTCTTCTTTTTTAAACCGTCAATAATAACTATAACGAAATATTAATGGTAATGCAATCACAATTAAAATTCATAATAAAATATTAGCAAATGATTCATATAAAAAAATTGGTTGAAAATATTGCACATTATTAAAATCAGTTGGATCAACAGGACCACCACCAATTCCGACCGCTTGTGTTGGGTGAAAATTATTTGGGATTGGATCAGGAACATATCATTTAAACAAATTGTCGCGAATAAAACTTGGTAGTCACATTAATTGCTCTCGTGCAACAGCTGCTCCCAATAACTCATGATTAAAAAAATTACCTCAACGCCCAATTGCTTGTGCTAATAAAATATTTGGAACAATTAAATCAGCATAAACTCAAATGGAAATATTATGTTTCCGTGATTCAAATCCAAATCAAATTCACCCGGTTATTAAACCAAAAATTAAACCACCATGAATACTCATTCCTGGTTGTCAAAACGCAAATAACGTAAAAAAGAAAATTGGATTCTTAGCATCGTATTTTCCAAAAAAACTAGCTCCTAATAAAGCAATTGGTGAAATAACAAAGATTCCTAAATATAATCCTTGGGTGTGAATATGGCGTTTACGAAAATTAACTCACAACAAAATAATTGTAATTGCAAAGCCACAAAAAATTAAAAATCAATATGGTCGAAATCAATTCCCATACGTATCATGGGCAATTCATGTTCCTAAATTCACCAGCCCTACTCCTTTTTCTATTTTGAATATTTTTTAAAACGATCTTGTAATGTTTTCATTGAAGAGATACCAGCTGCTTCTAATTTTAATTTTGAAACAGCTGTTTCAACTAATTCACTAACATTTCGTCCATACGTAACGGGAATTGTTACAATTGGAACTTGTGTATCTAAAATTTTAATATATTTATATTCTGAGCCAAGACGGTCGATTGATTTATATTGCTCATCCTCAAGATGAATCAATTCAATTACTAAATCAATTGTTGTTTCATCTAATAAAACTTGTAAGCCATAAATTTTGCTTAAATCTAAAATCCCTAAACCACGAACCTCAATTAAATTTTTTAACATTTCATGTGATTGCCCATACAACTTATTATTTCGTTGTTGAATAATAATCCGATCATCACCAACAAATAAATGATTTTTTTTAACTAATTCTAATGTCATCTCAGATTTTCCGATGCCAGATTTTCCTTTTAATAAAATTCCTTTCCCAAAAATATTAATTAATGACGCATGTTCTTCCACTATTGGAGCAAAGTGTTCATCAAAAAATTCTAGGACAACTTGATACAAACGACTTGTGGTAATATTTTTTGCTAAAACAACCGGACAATCATGCTTGTCGGCAATTGTTAATAATACTTTATCCGTAAACTTTTCTGTCAAAATAATCATTGGAATGTTTTCATTTAAAATATATTCATAACGTTCTTTTTTTATCTCATCAGTTAATGTATTAACAAATAATTTCTCTTTATTTGATAATAAAACTACCCGACGGTTACTATTATTTTTTTCAAAATCAAATCCTGCTAACTCTAACCCCGGACGATTAAGACCATAAACTTTAACTTCACGGTTAAGTCCTTTTGCTCCTGCTAAAACTTCATATTCAAATCTATCAACAATATCTTTTACAATAAACTTTTCCACCCTAAGTTCCTCCTCGTAGTTTAATACTATCACAAATTTTTATTATGCCTCAATTTCAATAATAATATCGCGTAATTCTGCTGCTCGTTCAAAGTCAAGTTTCTCACTGGCTTCATACATTTCTTTTCGCAAATCGTGAAGCAATGCTTCTTTTGTTGTTTTATATTCTTTTGATTTTTTATTTTTAATTTTTTGTAATTTATCATCCTGACGTTTAATATTAGTATAATCACGAATGCTTTTAATAATTGTCGTTGGTGTAATATGATATTTTTGATTATACTCGTCTTGAATTCGACGACGACGCGCTGTTTCTGCCATTGCTTTTTCCATTGCATCAGAAACATTATCTGCATATAAAATAACATGCCCACTAGCATTTCGTGCTGCGCGTCCAATTGTTTGAATTAAACTACGTTCATTACGTAAGAAACCTTGTTTATCAGCATCTAAAATACAAATTAGTGATACTTCTGGGATATCAATTCCTTCCCGAATCAAGTTAACACCAACAATACAATCATAAACACCCTTTCGTAAGTCTAATAAAATTTGACTCCGTTCCAATGTTTTTAATTCACTATGTAAATAAGCAACTTTAACATTTTGTTCTTGTAAATAACTTGTTAAATCTTCTGACATTCGAATTGTTAAAGTTGTAATAAATACCCGTTCATTTTTTTCACGGCGACTTTTAACTTGGGCAATAATATCATCGATTTGCCCAACTGTTCCTTTTACCTCAACAGTTGGGTCTAATAAACCAGTTGGTCGAATAATTTGTTCAACTACTTTTTGATTAACTAATGCTAATTCATAATCACTTGGTGTTGCCGAAACATAAATAACATTCTTTAATTTTTGATTAAATTCATCAAAATTTAGCGGGCGATTATCTAGCGCACTTTTTAATCGAAACCCATAATTAACTAGTGTTTCTTTCCGACTGCGATCAGTATTATACATTGCCCGAATTTGGGGTAATGACATATGTGATTCATCAATAATTGTTAAAAAATCATCACCAAAAAAATCAATTAAAGTATATGGAGCTTCTCCTTCACTTCGTAAATCTAAATGCCGTGAGTAATTTTCAATCCCAGAACAAATTCCACTTTCTCGTAACGAATCTAAATCATATTCTGTCCGTTGTTTTAATCGTTGTGTTTCAACAATTTTTCCTTCCTGTTCTAATTCTGCTAGGCGAACTTTTAATTCTGCTTCAATCCGTTTGATTGCTTCTGCTAATCGTTCTGGTGAAGTAATATAATCTTGTGCCGGGAAAATTGTTAATGTTGATAACCGTTGTGTTACATCACCAGTTAACCCATCAATATATGCTAAGCCTTCAATCTCATCACCAAATAAATCAATCCGAATAAAAGTTTTAATATTTCATCCCGGAACAATTTTAATGACATCTCCTTTTGCACTGAAACTACCTGGAATTAATTCAATATCATTTCGGACATATCCTGAAGATACTAAAAAATTTGCTAACGCTTTTTTACTAATTTTCTGGTTACGATCAACTTGAAAAAAAGATTTTTTATATTCGTTGGGATCTTGGGCCCCATAAATTGCAGCAACCGAAGCAACAACAATTACATCCTTACGCGTTGTTAAAGCATTAAAAGCACTTAGACGCATCATATCTAATTCCATATTTTGACGAGCATCCTTGTCAACATATAAATCATTGCTAGGAACATATGCTTCTGGTTGATAAAAGTCAAAGTTTGAAACAAAATATTCCACCCGATTTTCCGGAAACATTTCTTTTAATTCAACATATAATTGCATTGCCAATGTTTTGTTATGAGCCATTACTAATGTTGGTTTTTGATAATTTTCAATAACATTTGCCATCGTAAAGGTTTTTCCAGTCCCAGTCGCTCCCAGTAAAACTTGATGTTTTTTACTCGCAAGTAAATTTGTTGTTAATTGTTCAATTGCTAATGGTTGGTCACCAGCTGGCAAATAATTAGCGATTAGTTTAAACATTATGACACTCCCCTTATACTGCTCTCTTTTTATTCTACTTTAATTATATCAATCTTCGCTTTAAATATTTTAAAAATAAAAAAAGTAAAATTAATTTTACTTTTTATCCATTCGTAATGTTGGCAACTGGAATATCAACTCCTGCTCAATAAATATCAATTGTTTCATTAGTTGTAAATTTCATAACTTGAATATTCATTTTATAAGTTCCTGTAACTTTACCACCAATTGGCGTGATTGTTACAGCATACTTTCCTTCAACTAAATTACCACCAGCACTACCACCAGCTGGTCGTGCATCAATTGTTGTATTCAAAGTAACACCATTGCGATATTCTCGTGGCATTCATTTTAAAACCGCTGCTTTAACTGCTGTTTCTAAGTCATCTTCTTTATAATTACTATTTAAAAATGATGGTGCTGGAATTTTATTTGAAAACTTTGTTAAGTCTAAGTCAACAACTGGTTTATTTAAAACTCCAACTATAATTTCTAATTTTTTATCCACTGTTGTAGCCGCGCTTTTTGCTGACACAATAACTTTATATGGTTTTACTGTTAATGCTTTTGTATCATCAGTTTCATTTTCAACAGTATATTCAATTTCGGTTTTATCAACTGCTGGAGCAACAAATGATTCAACATAATTTTTAACCGCTGCTTTTAAATCGCTAACCTTGTTACCAACAGTTAAATCAACTGAAAAATATTTTGTTGGAATTGTTTCTAAATTAAACTTAAAGTTAGCTTTATCAACAACATCAACTTTAAAATTACCTAATCCCTGAATTGTTTTAGCGTTTTTTTTGCTTCCAAAGTAAGTTCGTAAGTTCCAACCACTAATTTCCCACCGGCAGTTCCACCACTTGGTCTTGTTTTAACAACTAATTCAACTTCAGCAGGATCAATTTTAATGTTACTTTCTTTATCTAATTCAGCAATAACAACTTTTGTAATATCTGCTTCACTATCATTGGCTGTGAAAAAATCTTTTTTAAGTCACCCAAAATCAACAGCACTTAAATTAGGTAACATTGAATAACCATACTCATGAATTTTTGCTTTGCCACTAATTTGGTAGTAACCCATCAACATTTTTTTGCAGCAGGACTAACTTTTGCTTTTTTATACATTAGACTTCTTGCGATACCCCTTTTTATTAAAATATTATTATAAAATATAATTTATGAGGACATAAAAATATGAACAATAATAAATTTAATACTCTTAATGATAGAGAATGGTTAAGATTAACAGGAATAAAAAAATCCACTTTTAATAAAATGTTAGATATTTTAAAAGTTGCTGAAATAGAAAAATTTAAAAAAGGTGGTAAAACTAATAAATTATCATTAGAAAATAGATTATTGATGACTTTATTATATTGACGAGAATATCAGACTTATTTTCATCTTGGTAAAAGTTTTGATATTAGTGAGGCTAATTGTTATCGTAATATTAAGTGAATTGAAGATATTTTAATTAAAAACTCTGATTTTCAACAACTTGCTGGTAAAAAAGCACTAATAAATGATTATTTTAATGATAAAACTATTATTATTGATGCTACCGAAACTCCAATCCAACGCCCAAAAAAAGACAAAAACAATCTTATTCTGGTAAAAAGAAAAAACACAAGATCAAAACACAAGTAATTATCGAACAAGAAACCAAAAAAATTATTGCAACAAGTTTTTCGCTCGGAAAAAAACATGATTATGCTTTATTTAAAGAATCAAAAATCCCAATTTTAAAAAATACCAAATTAATAGTTGATAGTGGTTATCAAGGAATACAAAAAAATCACAATAATGTTCTAATACCTACAAAGAAAACAAAGAAAAACCCTTTAAACAAAGAACAAAAGCAATATAATAGACTAGTTTCAAAAATGAGAATTATTATTGAAAATATTTTTGCTATTCTTAAAAAATTTAAAATTATTACAGAAAAATATCGTAATCGAAGAAAAAGATTTGGTTTAAGATTTAATTTAATTGCCTCAATTTATAATTTACAATTATTATATTTAACATAAAATATTTATTTAAAATTAAATAATTTAAATAATAGACTTCTTGCATTACTTGTTAAAAAATTGCAAATATTTGTAAAAAAGATACTAATAGAAAAATATAATTTTAATTAATTATGTTTTTTATTTAAAAATTTAATATTTTTCCACAACGAAAAATTAATTTATTATTTAAATTATTTAATTTTAAATAAATATTTTATGTTAAATATAATAATTGTAAATTATAAATTGAGGCAATTAAATTAAATCTTAAACCAAATCTTTTTCTTCGATTACGATATTTTTCTGTAATAATTTTAAATTTTTTAAGAATAGCAAAAATATTTTCAATAATAATTCTCATTTTTGAAACTAGTCTATTATATTGCTTTTGTTCTTTGTTTAAAGGGTTTTTCTTTGTTTTCTTTGTAGGTATTAGAACATTATTGTGATTTTTTTGTATTCCTTGATAACCACTATCAACTATTAATTTGGTATTTTTTAAAATTGGGATTTTTGATTCTTTAAATAAAGCATAATCATGTTTTTTTCCGAGCGAAAAACTTGTTGCAATAATTTTTTTGGTTTCTTGTTCGATAATTACTTGTGTTTTGATCGTGTGTTTTTTCTTTTTACCAGAATAAGATTGTTTTTGTCTTTTTTTGGGCGTTGGATTGGAGTTTCGGTAGCATCAATAATAATAGTTTTATCATTAAAATAATCATTTATTAGTGCTTTTTTACCAGCAAGTTGTTGAAAATCAGAGTTTTTAATTAAAATATCTTCAATTCACTTAATATTACGATAGCAATTAGCCTCACTAATATCAAAACTTTTACCAAGATGAAAATAAGTCTGATATTCTCGTCAATATAATAAAGTCATCAATAATCTATTTTCTAATGATAATTTATTAGTTTTACCACCTTTTTTAAATTTTTCTATTTCAGCAACTTTTAAAATATCTAACATTTTATTAAAAGTGGATTTTTTTATTCCTGTTAATCTTAACCATTCTCTATCATTAAGAGTATTAAATTTATTATTGTTCATATTTTTATGTCCTCATAAATTATATTTTATAATAATATTTTAATAAAAAAGGGTATCGCAAGAAGTCTAATAAATTAATTTTTCGTTGTGGAAAAATATTAAATTTTTAAATAAAAAACATAATTAATTAAAATTATATTTTTCTATTAGTATCTTTTTTACAAATATTTGCAATTTTTTAACAAGTAATGCAAGAAGTCTAATGTACGAATTCACAGCAAATTAAATTATTTAACACCAATTGAATATAAAAATCTTTACTCTACATAAAATTTGTCCAAAAAACCCTTGCCATTCCATACCATCTTTAATTAAAGATAGTGTTTTTTTATTACAAGAAAAGAGTATTTGATATTTGATACATTGGGCTAGGTACCAAAGATAAAAAATATCTCGGTAAACAAACTATAACATAATTTTGTTATTTACCACAGTTTTTATTGCCCGTATTAATCGTAAATCACTCATCATCAACTTTTTGAACTGTAAAACTACAATTCAAACACTTTTGTAAATCAACATCCACAATCATTAAATTATGATTTTTAGTATCTTTATTCTCTACTTTTTTCATCATATTTTGTCTACTTTCATTTCTTCTGTTTTTTATTTTTTCTATGGTATTCATGTTCTTCTTCAACAAAAAAATAATTAACCGTATCAGTTCAAAATTCATTGCGAAATTCCTTATCTTTTTTTAAAAAATAATCAATTTCACTTGAAACCGGATTTCTTACTAAAAAATCATCAAACCTTTTTTTATGTTCTATACAAAAAACACATCCCCTTTCAACAAGCAATTTATTTTTTATACAATGTGGAACAATACAAATATTTTGATCTAATTTCATTGTTATTTGATTTCCTTGATGAGTTCTTCATAAGCTTGTTTTTGACGCCAATAATACGGGTTCTCCCAAATACTTATAAAATCATTATTTGATGTAGTAAAAACTTCCGATGTTTTAATTTCAACATTAGACAATAATTTACTAAAATCGTATTTATTTAACCATTTCATTATTTTAGTACGATTGTCATTATCACTAATATTATTAAATACTATTTTTAATATTGGTTTGTTGCGTTTTAATTCAGTTATTATTAATTCTAAATTATTATTTAAGTCTAATATTCCTTTAAAACTTGTACTATCACAATTGGTAGGAACAATTATTAAATCACTAAATATTAATCAATTTAAACTTAAATCATCTGTTGTTGGTGGATAATCAATCAACACATAATCATAACTATCAAATATATCTATGTTTTTTTTGTAAACTTGTAAACCGACTAAATACCAATTATGATTATCATAAATTTCTCGCATAATTGGTAGTGTTTTTCTTAGTGTTTCACCGCCAACAATAATATCAATATTTTTATATTTTGTTGGTTGAATTACTTTATTTATAGGTATTTCACAATCACTCGCAATAATTTTATGCAATGATTTTGACATATCTATATTTTCATACTGTAATAAATAACTTAAACTTGCTTGGGTATCTAAATCAATTAATAAAACTTTTTTATTATCATCTGCTAATTTATAAGCAACATTTTTGCATAATGTTGTTTTACCAACCCCACCTTTTTTATTACAAAAACTAATCATCTTCATTTTTACTATTCTCCAATCTATTAAAATAATCTTCTAAAATTTCATTCATTAAAGTTGTTTTACTTCATTTTCTTTTTTGTGCTAATTCATTAAATTTTAAAATTAAGTTAACTTTACAAGTCATAGGAGTTAACTTAATTCTTTTATCTTTTTTTATTTCAGCAGAAAAAGAAACAGTTTTGTTTAGTTTTTTTTCAATATCTATATCTTTTTTATCTAAAATTGGCATTTTATTTTCCTTTCTTATATATTAGTATTACAAATATTACAAGTAATATTTTATAATAAAACCAAAATAAATCAAGCATTTTATATAAAATATTACTTATATTACAAATATTACAAATAATATTTTATAATTATTTTAATTAATAACATCTTTTATTACCATTTCCCGATGAAAATAACACTCAATGCAGCACAGACAACGATAGCAAAACAAACAATGAAAAACCCTTATAAAATAAGGGTTTAAAATAGGGGGCTAGGCTAAATTATTCGATTTAAATTGGTTTAAACATTTCACAGGAATACTAATCAATTTTTATGTTAATATTATTTTGTATCAAATAATAACTTAGCAACATAACAAAATAATCAGAATTTCAGAAAGGAAATAACAAAATGAAAAAATTACTAAGCTTATTAAGCATAATAACAATTGCCGGAACTAGTATGCCAACAGTTATTGCCACAAGTAATTATGAAAAAAATGTTATTAAAGATTTATCTGAATTAAATTGAACAGATTTAATTACAAACAGAAATAAAAGAGATGTTAATACACGTGTAATAAAAACTGATGGAGCTAATAAACCAACAGCACAACAAATCAAAGATAGATTAAAAAATAAAAATCCTCAATTAGATATCACAAAAATTAATGTTATAAATATTACTAATAACAGTGCAACAATTATTATAATTGGATTTAGTGGTCAAAAAACAATAAATTTTGTAGTTGATAAATCTATTGATTTAAGTACAATTATTACAAATACAAATTTAGGAGAAATTGATTTTTCAAACTTTGATAATTATTCATATAAACAACAAATCAAAGATAGATTAAAAGAATTAAATCCACAATTAGACATCACAAAAATAAAAGTTACAATTCCTAACATAAATAATGCCATAATTACTTCAAATGATAAAAATATTTATACTGGTGAAATAAAGATAAATTATAGTAGACCAGTAAAATCAGTTTTTAAAAACCTTGAATTAGGATCAATTATGACTAATGGGACTGATAAACCAGCAGAACAACAAATCAAAGATAGATTAAAGCAATTAAATGATGATTTAAAAGATGTTATAAATGATTTTGAAATTAGTAATATCACGCGTACAAGTGCAAAAATAAGTTTTAATAGAAAAGATATTTTAAGTGGTGAAGCAGTGGTTAAATTCATATCTAATATTAATTTAAATAAAATTATTACAAATAATAATTTAGGCGAATTTATAACTAATAATTTGTCTAAACCAGCAGAACAACAAATCAAAGATAGATTAAAAGAATTAAATCCACAATTAGACATCACAAAAATAAAAGTTACAATTCCTAACACAAATAATGCCACAATTACTTCAAATGATAATACTTTTTATAGTGGTAACCCTATAAATGTTAACTACACTATTTCAATAAGTTCAATTAATTGATAAATATTATTTAAAATAAAAAGAGCATATCAATATGCTCTTTTTATTTTTTGTTGTTTCAAAATTTCGTAGCTGTTTAGTTATTGCAACTCCGGTAGTTATTGTGTGTGTCAGATGATGACTTTTTGATTTTCTGTTTTAAAGTCATCTTTGTTGATTTGGCGTTGAATTCAGTTAGCTAGTGTTTGGGTTGGCGTAATTCAATAGATTTGTCCACCATTGCGTAATCATTTAGTGTGTTCGTCTAATTTTTTCTTAAAACGACTTGGTGATTTTTGTGTTCGCTCAAATTCGACATAAATTTCACTATCATCATTTTTGGTGATAATTAAATCGGGATAAGCGTTGAGATTACCGTTTTCCATTTTGAGCTCTCGCTCTGTTTGATAATGTACAATATCGGTTTGTACAACAAGTCATTTAATTAACATGTCTTGGTGGGGGAGTTCATAACAATTTATCTTAATTGCTTTTTTATGTTCACGCCCAACAAAAGTATTACCCTTATGAGAGAGAATAAATATTTTTTCTTGTATGCTGGTCTATTTTATAAAAACCTTTTGAAGCGTTGGAATGGCAAGGGTTTTTTGGACAAATTTTATGTAGAGTAAAGATTTTTATATTCAATTGGTGTTAAATAATTTAATTTGCTGTGAATTCGTACATTATTGTATCAATTAACATAGTCAAATAATTCTAATTTAAATTGTTCAATATTTTTAAATTTTCTGTTTTTAATTAATTCTGTTTTTAAAATTTTATAGGTTGATTCAGAAACAGCATTATCATAAGGACAGCCTGGTTTACTATAAGATTTTGCAACATTGTTTTTAGCTAAAAGATTGTAAATGATATTGTTATTAAATTCGCTGCCTTGATCAGTATGAAATATTTTAATATTATCTAAAGAAAAACTAAGCTTTTTAAAAGTATTTTCAACTAATTTGGCATCTTTATGAGAACTAACATCATAACCAATAACTTCACGATTAAATAAATCAATTAGAAAGCACACATAATATCATTTGCTATTGATAGCAACTTGTGTTAAATCACTGACAACAACTTCATGTAGTTTATAATTATTAAATTCTTGATTTAACAAATTATGATATTTGTATATAGCGTTTTTGTTACTTTGATGTTTATATTTAAGTTTTGTATAATTGGAAATTAAGTTATATCTTTGCATTATTTTACTAATTTTTATTCGTGATAATAAAATATTTTGTTGTGCTAACATAACTTTAATTTTTCTTGTGCCATAATTTTTACGACTTTTTAAGAAAATACTGATAACAGCATTATCAATAGTATGGTTTGATTTAGGATTATTTGATTTCAATTGATAATAAAACGTTGATCTAGGAACTTTTAGTGTTTTGCATAAATTAGTAATTGCATATTTTTCTTTGTTGTTTTTAATAATTACTATTTTTTGCCTATTATCAGTGTGGCTTGCTTTAAAATATCATTTTCCATTCGTAATTGTTTAATTTCTTTTCTTAGATGAATTAGTTCATTTTCTTCTGGGCTTCGATTATCTTTTGCTTTAAATGAACCAGAATTATTGAATTCATAAATTCATTTTCAAACTGTTGATTTACCGACCCGATAGTCACTGGACAATTGTTTTGCTGTTTTACCTGTTTTATAAAGACTAACAATTTGTTGTTTAAATTCATCGGTATAATGATTCTTTGCCATAATTACACCTCCATTTATTAATTTAATTATAATCCTTACTCCACATTATTGTTGTCCAATTTATCTTAACCCATCCAAATTAATATCACCAACATTCATAGATGCTGAAGTAAAGAATTCAATCGGAATACGATTAAATATTCAGTGTTCAACCGCAATAAATACCATGTTAATAAATATTTTCTTCAATAACGGGTCTTTAAATGTTTCAAACTTTAATTTTGTAAAAGGATAGTTTAAATAAGAATTAATCATATTTTGAGCCCTTAATGCAAAAGTTTTAAATCATAATTCGACATCACCTTTAAAGAACTTATTATAACGAACAGGAACTTGAGTAATTTTACCTGTCATTGGAATAAAATTATTATAATTTTCCAAAGTAACATTTTGTCATAATTCATTTAACATTCAACCATCTCCTTATCATTTATTTCTTTTTGATTTGATTTTATTTAAGATAAACTTTTTACTACTTAATAGTGTTTTTGTTTTAATTGTTTTGTTTAAATCTTGGTTTGCTCTGAATTGTTTGTATGTTTGAAACGCTAAACCACCACCCAACAAACTAGTAACCGCACTGTTTTCTAGTGTTTTTAACATTTTATCTTTATTAGTAAGATTGTTTTTAAATTGTTCTTGCAATTTTAATACCTTAGCAATTGTTCGATATATTTTAAAACTATCTTTTACGATTTGTTGATAAGCAACTGGAGCAAAAGAAACTAAATTAAATAAACTTGCTTTTTTAAATCCTCAGCCAATAAACCATTCACTGTTCATATAGAATTTAAAAGGTTCAGAAGCCAAAACAAACTGTTCTGCTTTGATTAAAGTTGTCATAACGACAATAGGGGCATATTGCGTATTTTTATAATATATTGTTAAAGCAACTTCACCGGCAACTGATAAAGGAGCAATTTTAACTGCTAAAAAAACATCAGAACCATAGGCAAAAGGTAATAATTGGCCTTTTTTAATAGCCTTAGTTTCAAATTTAGATAATATTTTTTTAGTTTTATCAGTAATTTTATTAATTACTTTTTGTTTAATAGCAATTATTTGTTTTTCAATTGGGGCTAATAATTTTTTAGTTACTTTTTGAATATAAAAATTTGGGTTTAAATGATTTAAAATTTTATTTAATTTAATTGGTATTTGATGTAAAATATTTAATAATTTATTATTAAATATTTTACTGCCCCGCATTAAATTAGCATTTAATAGTAGGTTTTTACCAACACCTTTTTTATGAAGATTGGCCATAATTTTATATCATTCATCAGTATTTATTTTGCTTATTTTATTAATATTTAACCCATATTCAGACAATCATTTATTAGCATTTTTTTCATTTACGCTTGGTATTTTTTGAACTAATTTAGGACTTATTTTTTGAATATTTTTCTCAATTTTTAATAAATTATTAATTGTTTCTAAATTAGAAACTTTAAAACCTCTATAAAAATCATTTCGTGCTAATTTTCCAATTGTATATAATAAAGTTTCATTATTAGCCTGTTTTGTAAAATCAAATATTAATTTATCAGATAAAATCTTTTTACCCGTAACTTGGCTTACAATATCTTCTAAATTATTGGCAGTTATTAACCCTAATTTTTCAAGTAATTTATTTTCTTTGGCTAATTTTAAAATTCTAGTTGTGCGAGCAGCCCGTGTTAATTTACCAACACCACCAATTGCCGGTAACAAATTTAATGCAGTACTTTTTACTGTCACTTCCGAGGTTAATTTATCGTATATTTGATTTACAGCAAAATCGGTTGCCGTTTCTACTCCAAATGAGATAAATGCTGCAGCAAAATTAGATAAGCCCGCCCCCAATCCAATAGCCGAAACAATCCCCCCAGTCAAAACTGACAAACCAAGAGCTAAAACTTGAATTCCTAAAAATTCTAATAATTGTAAACCAAAACTTTTTTTTTGTTGCTGCGTAGACAATCTGGTCGGAGTTTTTTTAACAGCATAAATAAGAGCTGTTTTAGATGTTCCAATTGGCATATCTATCAAACGAAAAAGTATTATTTTTTAGTACTATTAAGAATTTTTAATTACGACATCAATTGTATTTGTTTGACCAGTAGCGTTGTTTTTACCATCAATTTGAACTTCAACAGTTTTATCATTTGTAATATCAATTGGTCAATCTTCACCCTTAGCTTCAATAAAATAATCGAAATCACTTTCAGTTAAAGAACTATCTACGACTTTTACTGCTTTTAAAACAACATCTTTAAATTGTTGTTTTAATTGTTCTGGTGTTATTTTTTTTGGGTCTGCAAAATGAATAGTTGTTTTATCTAATTTATTAATTTTACTAATATTAATTTTTGTAACAATATGTTTAATAATTCCTTTGGGTTCAACTACTGCTCCACCTAAATATAAAACCCTTTCCATAATCAAAGTATTACCCATTCCAGTACCTAACGCAGCAGCACCAACCCTTAACGGAGTATGGTCTTTTTTGCGTAAAATAAGGGGGTCATATTTTTTGCTAAATTTAAAGGCAATTGCATTAACTCCATTTGGTAATAATTCAATTGTTCCTTCTGAACCATCTTTATTAATAATTGGTAATTTTTTAGGAACCATATAGTATGTTGTTCCTTCAACAGTTTTCATTGCTCCACTTGTTGAAATTACGCTATTTATTTGGTCGTTTGCTCCAAGTTGTAACTGTAATTTATTACGAATTCCACGAATAAAATCAGCCGAACCCAATATAACTGTTTCTGATGGGGTAAAGCCGTTTTCATATATTTTATCCATAATTTCATCGTGGATTTGTAAAGCGTTTGTATCATCTGCTTTTTTACCTTGAATAGTTGTAATAGTTCCTTTATTAATAATTTCTAAAATTTTATTTCTTTTATAAGCAACCTCAGTATCCATTGCTTGCTCAATATCTGCCGCTCAAAGATTAGGATTAAAATCACTTTCTACGGGGTCTAATTTACGAGCAAAAGTTAAAATTGTATCTAATTCAACAATTCCATCTTCAAATTCTACTGTTGAGTATTTTAATAAATTATCATCAGTATTAAATACTTGTCCTTCATTTCCTAGACCTTCATTGTATTTAATATTTTTCTTTTTTTTATATGTTAAACCAAATTTATTGGCCTCTTTTCACGCAAATAAAGCTTCTCAACTAAATTTTTGTTGATAAGTTTGTAAATATCATTGTTCAAATGTTTCTCGGTCTTGTTTTGTTGCTTGATTAGCGATATCTCCGAAAATTCTTTGTGGGTTTTGTGCCATATTTTACTTCCTTCTTTCTATTTATTAAATACATTGTCTGTATCTAAAATATTGTTTTCTTTGTTTTCTACTTTTGGTACGCCACCAGTATTAACTGTTTGTACCTTAATTAATTCATCATAAACACTTTGCAATTGTGTTTTAATGATTTCAATATCATCAGTAATATAATAAGACTTTAATAAAACATTTTTAAATTCTTCATTATCAGTTAAAGAATTAATAAAGTCAATTACTTCAATTTGTTTTAATTGAATTGTTTGTTGTTCAATTTGTGAAATTAATTCAGTATTTTTTGTTTGTAGTTCGTTGATTTGCAGATTACTATTTTCTAAATTACTTGCATTAAATTCTTCAACTTCAACAGTATTTTCTAAAATAATCTCAGCAATTTTAATATCTAAACTACCATCTTCATTTTTGATATGTTCATTATTTTCATTAATAAGAACATATTTTACATTTTTTAATGCCATTGTTTTTCCTCCTAATTTTTAATATTTATATTTGTTCTTTTTCTAATCGCTTTTTCGATAATTTCAAAACTATCGACTCGAAAAGATAAAAAATAACGTTTATTTTTTAAATTTAGTTGATTAAATACTGAGCCTTTAATTTTTATCTCATCATCTTTTCTTAACTTTAAAAACTCAGATACAATTGGCGGGTTATATATTGATAATGTTGAATAATTTAATCCTTCTCATTGACATTTCGCAGAGCATGCATCAATTTCAACACCACCAGCAACCAGTGCCTTTATTTTAGTTTTAATCGGATTTTCATGTAATCTAACAGTTAATTCCAACTTGTTAACTCTTTTATTTTTTATTTTTGCCTTATTATTATTTACTGTTTTTTTAGATAAATTACTTTTTGTTTGTGCCATTATTATCACTTCCTTTTGCTAAAAAATATTGTAAATGTTTTCATGCATCATGTTCATGCTCTGTCATTTTAATATTTCCTTTATAAAAATAATTTTTCTTAATAACTGGCGATTGTAAAACATAATTTAAATTAAATAGATATTTACATAAAACTTTTAAACCACCAATAAATTTAGGAGTAGATAATGGATTTTTTATTTTTAAACCTTTATGCAGTTGATAATCTTCAATTATTATAATAACTTTATTAAAATAAGAACAAATTTTATTTTTAAATTGACTTAATATTAAATACATATTATTTATTGCTTCTTCTTCATTTTTGGAATTAAAAGTAATATTATTAATTATTTTCTTTTGCAGAAAATTATAAATAATAATACCAGTTTGTCCAATTCCAGCAGGATCAATTGCAATAATATATTTTAATTTATCTGGTTTATTTTTTTGTCAATTTGTAATATTTTTCATCCATCTGATGCTAAATCTAAAATATCGTTAATTTTGTAATGTTGCATATAAGAAGCAATAACATCCCACTTGTTTTTAAATAAATTTAAGTACATTTTTGCTCATTCTAAACACTGTAAATCATAATGATTTTTATGATGAGAAATACGACAATTAACAGGTTGACAATTAACTCAATCAAACGAAGTTGTTATTTCATTTCAAGTTTTATTAATATATTTACTTTTATATTCTTGCATAATATTTTATTCCTTTCTTCTTATTTTGTTAAATAAACAGAAAATTCCTTTGTTGGTTAATATTTTGATATTTAGTAAGAATATTTATATTTTAATTTAATTAGTTAATTCGCCATCCACCTCACTTCGGCGGTGGGTGGTGGCGATATTAAAACTTTATATTTAAACAGAATTTACCCCCCAACGGAAATAAAACAAGTTTACCCGGTTATTAATTACGTTTCATCCATCCCTACACAACTTTATATAAAGAAAATAACCTTTTGGAGCTCCAACCCTCTTGTTTTTTTAGTGTCTGATATTGTTTTTTTCGGTTTAACAGCACTCTTTTTATGAAAACAAGCAAAAAACACGCGCTCTGACATTTCGCAAGGGATTAATCTTGCCGAGAATTAAAGAAATAAATAGGAGTAGTAAATCCAATCGCTTTCACACTTTCTTTAAGGCTTCGCGCCATAGATGAGTTATCCATCTTTAAGCATCAAAATATTAAGTTTTAGTATTGCATTATTCATCAGATAGTACCTTTATTAAAAATGATATTATTAGTTGTTAAACCGAAAAAATATAATAAATCACAGAAAGGAAATTATAAAAATTAACTAGTTTGTAGGGAAAAAAGGTTAATTTTTAATTTTAAAGATACTATCTGATGAATAATGCAAATAAAAAATCGCTCTAATAAGCGATTACCTTAATTTATATTTAATTACTTTATTTATATTTTTTATAAAACCTCAACTTTTTTCTTACTACCTTTTTTATGGTTGTTAAGTTATCGATTTATGCTATTCACGGAACAAGAACCCAATATAACGAATTAGGTTCAACAGTACAAACGGGGGTATCAAATATTTATTCTACGACTGCTCGTGGAGTATCAGATACTAAACAAGGTATGCAAAAACATTTTAAAGAGCGTAAACAGTTTAAAATTAATCGCAATAAACAACAATTATCAAGTTTAGCAAAACAAGCAAAAACAAGAGAACAAGGATATCGGAGAGTGAATAAATAATGATTAGATTAGTTTTATTGGTTGCGGCAATCGCTATTTTTGGTACTGGTTTTATTACGGTGATTATAAATCAATTAACATCAGCAAAAAATATCATTATGGATTTATATAACTCAGATACTTTTTTACTTTCTTTATTTGGTAAAATGGCAATTTTGTTTAGTCATCCGTTAATGCTTACAATATCAAGTTTATATATTTTAGGTTTTATTGTTTCAAAAACATTATATAGTTAGGAGTTGAATTTATGGATAATAAAAATGAAAAGAAACAAAAAGAAAATGGTTTATTTATTTCTTGGGTTGATTTAATTTTGTATCTTGTTATAAGTTTTTTGTTAACCCTTATATGTGTATTAGATACAGTTTCAACTATTGATGAATTAAAAGAGAAATATGCTGGTATAAATGGTTATATAATTTATGGTTTATGATTTGATATATTATGATATATTTTAGTAATTCATTATTTTTATGGTTATTTATTTAATCAAATTATTAAATTAATAAAAGAAAATAAAAAAGATAAGGTGGTAAAGAATAATGCGTAAGTCATTATCTTTATTTGCGATATCTATTTTAGGTATTTTAGGTTTAATTATTCCATTTATTACTTTAACAGCATTTAAACCCTTAAATCAGCAGAATTATACTGTTAATCAACAAACAACGGGAATGAATGAAACTGATTTTATTAATACAATGTTTTTACGCAGTAGTTTTTTTGAAAACTGGTCAGAAACAAATTATTTTATTAACCCAACTTTAAAAACATTACAAATATTAACTTATAATGATAAATGATATTTAGACTTTTTAAAGGATAGTTATTCAACTGGGATTTCATTTGATAAGCCTAGTGATGAGTTTATGGATTTATATAAAAATTGAGATACTTATGCTAAACAATATAATATTGATAAATTTTATGATGTGGATAAGAAACAATTTTTAAAAGAATTAACTAATTTCTTTTATTCATTTGCTAAGTATTTTAATACTGTTGAAGTTATTAATAAATTAGAAAAAAGTGTTGATAATTTACAACAAGTTAATTTAAAATTTCAAAATTGAAAGTTAATCCCATTAGATAAATTAAATAGGAATCCAGATAATAAATGATATATTGGAATTGTAAAAAAGAAACAAAATGATAATTTTTCTATTATAAAATTTAATTTTTCAAATAAATTAATTTGAGATAATAGTGGAGTACCTTATCATATTATTAATGGTGTATGATATCTTTTTAAATCATATTATTGTTGAGATGGTTTAAATGAACCTGAAACGCCAAAAATAGATATTAATGACAATCCAATTTTTTGAACTGATGATGAATATCAAAATATTCGTTCTTTTTTATTAAAATATATTAATGCTATTGTGCAAGAAAATATTAGAGTTCAGCAAGGTGGTAATCCTGATTATGATGACTCAAATTTAGGTAGTCAAAGAATAATATTTGATTTTAAAATTATTAATAATATGGAAAAATTAGATTGAAAACCTGATGTTATTTTAACTAGAAAATCAATTTATCGGATGATTTTAACAATTGATGAAAATAAAAATATTGTTGCAGGTAGTTTAGAATTAACACATTTTAAACAATATTGGGGTGGTAATAATGCAAATAGTTATCGGTATACTGATGATTTAGGTTTTTTATTTTCTTTCATAAAAGAAAAAGAAGATACTTTTAATTTTAGTGCTGAAACTTATAATTATTATCAAGGTAATACTCCCAATACTGGTAAAATTGTTTTTGAGCAGATGAAAGGTCAAATTGATATTAATAAATTTTTAAAAGCCTTTTTTGCCCATGCTTTGGTACCTGTTTTTCAAAATCGTAGTAATTTTATTGAAAGTGGATATATTGATAATTTAGAATATGATATTGTTTTAATTAACTTTTTTGGTTTAAAATTAGTTAATTTTAGAGATGTTTTAATTGATGAAACTAATACTAATAAAAGTCAATTTGAAAAGTTATTAAATAGTATGTTCACGGTTTCGCAAAACTTTTATAAAGATTATTTACGTACCATTTTTGATTTAGAAAATAATACTTATGTGCAAGGTTATAATAAAAAATATGGTTTATTAGCAAATAATGGTTTTAAAATTTACCCACGATATTTTTATTTTTCAGATAAATATAATCAGTTAGATATTAAATTATATTCAGCATTTAAAAATCGATTTTATAACACCAATTATGGTAATGTGTTTAATTATGATTTTTCAGTTGCAAATAATTATAATATTAATCAAAATGAGGGTTATGTTTTTGAAGGCGCTTTAAAAGATAAATATGGTTTAAAATACAAAAAAATTGAAGAACAAAAAATTGGTTATAATGTTTTTGAATTACAAGCGCAAAAAGAAAATGATATGTATCGTTATTATGATTTTAATTTTGGGATTTACAACTGACAAGAAATAAACAACGGTGGATTATTCCCCGATGGACAATGATGACAAGCACAATATGAAAGTTGTAGTTGATATAATTTAGCGTGTCATATAAAAAATGCCGCAATTTGAGTTGTAAATAATATTCCTGGTGTAAAACAAGTAAATGAATTAGCAAGTGGAGTTGGTAAGATTTTTCAAACAATATATAGTTTTTTTAGTCAAACATTTGAGGTATGAAAATTTAGTCCAGCATTATATAACACAATAACAAATATATTCTTATTAATTATATTTATGAAATTTGTAAGATTAATATAAAAAGGACTTGTTAGTCCTTTTATTCTTTTCAATCTGTAATTTTACCGGTATTTGTATCAATTTCAGGTGTTTGAGGTTCATTTAAACCATCTCAACAATAATATGATTTAAAAAGATATCATACACCATTAATAATATGATAAGGTACTCCACTATTATCTCAAATTGATTTATTTGAAAAATTAAATTTTATAATAGAAAAATTATCATTTTGTTTCTTTTTTACAATTCCAATATATCATTTATTATCTGGATTCCTATTTAATTTATCTAATGGGATTAACTTTCAACTACTATTTTCTGGTGGTTGTTGCGGATTATATGGTGGTTCTGGTTTATTACCTTCTCCCCCGTTTTCATTGTTATTTGGTTTTTCACAACTAATTAATGATGTTGTACTTGTTGTAGTTAATCCGATTGCTCCTAAAATACTTAGTCATTTTTTCATATACTTATCTCCTTATTTAGAATGTTATAATTACTCTATGTAAATCATAACATATTTTAGGGGGTAAAATATGAAAAAATATGAAAGATTAGATATTAATGAAATAGTAAATTTAGAAAAATTAAAAGATAATGACTTGTTTAAAAAGAAAAATGGAACAATTAATATTCGGAAAATTGCTAAAAAAATGAATAGAGATTATAAAACTATTTGGCAAGAGTTAAATGTGTTTGATAATATTAATGATTATAATGCTACAAAAGCACAAAAAATACACGATAAAAATAAAAGACAATGTCGTAAATATTCAATAGACTTCTTGCATTACTTGTTAAAAAATTGCAAATATTTGTAAAAAAGATACTAATAGAAAAATATAATTTTAATTAATTATGTTTTTTATTTAAAAATTTAATATTTTTCCACAACGAAAAATTAATTTATTATTTAAATTATTTAATTTTAAATAAATATTTTATGTTAAATATAATAATTGTAAATTATAAATTGAGGCAATTAAATTAAATCTTAAACCAAATCTTTTTCTTCGATTACGATATTTTTCTGTAATAATTTTAAATTTTTTAAGAATAGCAAAAATATTTTCAATAATAATTCTCATTTTTGAAACTAGTCTATTATATTGCTTTTGTTCTTTGTTTAAAGGGTTTTTCTTTGTTTTCTTTGTAGGTATTAGAACATTATTGTGATTTTTTTGTATTCCTTGATAACCACTATCAACTATTAATTTGGTATTTTTTAAAATTGGGATTTTTGATTCTTTAAATAAAGCATAATCATGTTTTTTTCCGAGCGAAAAACTTGTTGCAATAATTTTTTTGGTTTCTTGTTCGATAATTACTTGTGTTTTGATCGTGTGTTTTTTCTTTTTACCAGAATAAGATTGTTTTTGTCTTTTTTTGGGCGTTGGATTGGAGTTTCGGTAGCATCAATAATAATAGTTTTATCATTAAAATAATCATTTATTAGTGCTTTTTTACCAGCAAGTTGTTGAAAATCAGAGTTTTTAATTAAAATATCTTCAATTCACTTAATATTACGATAACAATTAGCCTCACTAATATCAAAACTTTTACCAAGATGAAAATAAGTCTGATATTCTCGTCAATATAATAAAGTCATCAATAATCTATTTTCTAATGATAATTTATTAGTTTTACCACCTTTTTTAAATTTTTCTATTTCAACAACTTTTAAAATATCTAACATTTTATTAAAAGTGGATTTTTTTATTCCTGTTAATCTTAACCATTCTCTATCATTAAGAGTATTAAATTTATTATTGTTCATATTTTTATGTTCTCATAAATTATATTTTATAATAATATTTTAATAAAAAGGGTATCGCAAGAAGTCTAATAACACGTAGTGGAGTGCAAACTGGTTTTTATTTATTTTTATGAAATTTAATTCGTTTTGTTCTTGAAACACAACGTGATGATGTCTCAACATTATTTATTAAAAATTATCGGAAATTAGATTATGCTGTTTTAATTTTAATTGCAGTATTGGGATTAGTATTAGCAGTTTATGCGCAATGAGGAGCTCCAAGAAAATTCCGTAAAAATGGTTTTATTTATGAAAAAGAATATGTTGATTTTGAAAGTTTACAAACTTGAAAATTTGATAAATATTTAACTAATAATATCGTTATTGGAGAAGACAACTATGTTGATAAATTACCAACGATTATTAAAATAAAAGTAATGGAATTCCTAGGTTATCAAGATGAAACTTTTGATAAATATTTTGAATTAAAATATTTTAAAGCCAATGATCAAACTTTAACTAATAATGAAATTACTAATTATAGCTTTAAAATTGTCGCGTTACCAACCAAAAACAATAAGTTTATTGATGATTTAGTTGTTAATCAAACATATAAAGTTGATTTAAGCAAAGTTTTAAAACATGCAACGTTAAAATTAACTAAACCAAATAATAATCAATATTTAACATTATCAAATCAACAATTTGGAACATTATTAAATGATCTTGCTCATCATAATGAAACAGCAACGCAAATTAAAGTAATTTGGAATAAGTTTTATCCAAATATTAATGAGAAGAAAACAACTATTTTTAACCTTAATCTTAATGAATTAATTAATTTTGATGAATTAAAAATTAACCCAGATGCTAAAAAAATTGAAGTATCAAAATTCAAATTTAAAGAAAACCAATTTTATTATTTTAATAAAAAAGTTTGTTTTAAATTAAACTGACAATAAAAAGTGTACAATGGAAGTAGAAAGAGGGGGAGAGTTATGTTAACAAAAGAGATGGAAAAAGACTTACAACAATATATTAATGAACATCTTAAAATGCAATTTTTTTGTTATAATTTAAGTTCAGCCGCTGAAAAATTAGGTTTTCCTGGTTTTAGTCATTATTTTCAAGTTCAAGCCCAAGACGAAATTTTACATCAACGTCGAATTATGAACTTTGTATTAGATCGTGATGGTCATTATGAAGTAAAAAATATTACTGAAGAATATCATAATGTTAAAAATATTACTGAACTAATGGAAACCTATCAAACAAAACGGGCATATTTTGCTGATTTAACCAATAAATTAGCACATCATGCGCAAGAAGTTGTTGATTTAGTAACTTATAAATTTTATGATTGATTTATAATTGATTTTTATGAAGAATTAGCGGAAATAAAAGATATTATTGATTGAATTAAAATGTCAGATAATAGCTATTATAATATTGATGATAAAATGGGAGCAAAAGAAGAACCAGATACTTTAGCAGTTATTGATCCATTTAGTCCACATGCATAATAATACTTTTTCTTTAAAAATTTTTAATTTTAAAAGAAAAAGTATTTTTTATTGATTTCCAATTTAAAATTAATATTATGAGAAGTAAAGCATTAGAAGACAATTTAAAAACAATGATAATTAAGGGCAAGCCAGGTTTAAAATTGCCATCAGAAGCAATGCTGATGAAACAATATCAGGTTAGTCGAACGATTGTTCGTGATGCATTTAAAAAGTTAATTGGGGAAAATATGATTTATAGTCTGCAGGGGAAAGGTTATTTTACTTTAAATCAAGCCTTTTGAAGCACAGAAATATCGTTTTCAAAAAAATATGACAGTGCAGTTAATAAATTATATGTTGTTAATATTCCGTTTGATTCATATTTTATTGATACATGGAATGGCAAGGGTTTTTTGGACAAATTTTATGTAGAGTAAAGATTTTTATATTCAATTGGTGTTAAATAATTTAATTTGCTGTGAATTCGTACATTATTGTATCAATTAACATAGTCAAATAATTCTAATTTAAATTGTTCAATATTTTTAAATTTTCTGTTTTTAATTAATTCTGTTTTTAAAATTTTATAGGTTGATTCAGAAACAGCATTATCATAAGGACAGCCCGGTTTACTATAAGATTTTGCAACATTGTTTTTAGCTAAAAGATTGTAAATGATATTGTTATTAAATTCGCTGCCTTGATCAGTATGAAATATTTTAATATTATCTAAAGAAAAACTAAGCTTTTTAAAAGTATTTTCAACTAATTTGGCATCTTTATGAGAACTAACATCATAACCAATAACTTCACGATTAAATAAATCAATTAGAAAGCACACATAATATCATTTGCTATTGATAGCAACTTGTGTTAAATCACTGACAACAACTTCATGTAGTTTATAATTATTAAATTCTTGATTTAACAAATTATGATATTTGTATGTAGCGTTTTTGTTACTTTGATGTTTATATTTAAGTTTTGTATAATTGGAAATTAAGTTATATCTTTGCATTATTTTACTAATTTTTATTCGTGATAATAAAATATTTTGTTGTGCTAACATAACTTTAATTTTTCTTGTGCCATAATTTTTACGACTTTTTAAGAAAATACTGATAACAGCATTATCAATAGTATGGTTTGATTTAGGATTATTTGATTTCAATTGATAATAAAACGTTGATCTAGGAACTTTTAGTGTTTTGCATAAATTAGTAATTGCATATTTTTCTTTGTTGTTTTTAATAATTACTATTTTTTGCCTATTATCAGTGTGGCTTGCTTTAAAATATCATTTTCCATTCGTAATTGTTTAATTTCTTTTCTTAGATGAATTAGTTCATTTTCTTCTGGGCTTCGATTATCTTTTGCTTTAAATGAACCAGAATTATTGAATTCATAAATTCATTTTCAAACTGTTGATTTACCGACCTGATAGTCACTGGACAATTGTTTTGCTGTTTTACCTGTTTTATAAAGACTAACAATTTGTTGTTTAAATTCATCGGTATAATGATTCTTTGCCATAATTACACCTCCATTTATTAATTTAATTATAATCCTTACTCCACATTATTGTTGTCCAATTTATCTTAACCCATCCAACATATCAATGTTCGGATAATGATTTTATGATTTTAATTAAAGTTCGTTATCAAAATGATCAGATTAAAAAATATTCTATTATTTGAGTTAATAAAACAATTTTAAAAAATCTTAATTTTAAAGATTGTGAAGATAGTTTATTATCTTATATTAACTCTCGTAATATTACGCTAGTTAATAACCTGAAATATTTAGGCTTAGAATTACCTAATATCTATGACAAAAAGTTTTTGCAGTTAAATTTTAAAACATATATCCCGAAAAAATATTCAATTACTTTTTATGAATATCACGAAGTT
Source organism: Spiroplasma poulsonii (assembly GCF_009866525.1). Lineage (GTDB taxonomy): Bacteria > Bacillota_I > Bacilli_A > Mycoplasmatales > Mycoplasmataceae > Spiroplasma > Spiroplasma poulsonii. The sequence goes on along the minus strand of NZ_CM020866.1, from coordinate 1,627,662 downwards.
GTTGAATGTAGTAAAGAAACATATCAACCTGAAAAATTTGAATTTTATAAAGTAAATTATTTTTAATAAGAACTTGTTACGACAAGTTCTTATTTTTATTTTGGCAAATAAAATTAAAATTGAAGGGAGAAATCAAAAATGGCAAAATCAGAAAATTTAAGGAAAAAAGAAAACTATTTTATGAAATTAAAAAACAAAATTAAAGCGCCATTTGAAGGGGGAAAGAATTCACAATTTAAAATTGGAATTAATAAATTTGCTAAAGCAATTTTAACAATGATTGCAATTTTGCCAGTTGCCGGATTGTTTATTGTTGTTGGTAAGATTATTGGACCATTAGGTTTTGGCCAAATTACGAGTATTACCAAAGTAGCCAACCATATTGGAACAATTATTGAGACAATTGGTTGGATGCCATTTCGTCATATTGGATTGTTGTTTGCCATTGCCATTGGTGGATTATGAGCTAAAAAAAGAGCAGGGGGTTGTTTTGCTGGAGCAATTGCTTATTTAACATTATTAAGTGTTGGAGCAACATTTTTTGTAACGAGAACAGGAACTGATGGAACTGAGTTTATGAATTATATTTTAGGGGGAAAATGAACCAACCAAAAAGATTATTTTAGTAATCAAGAAGGCGTTTATTCGCTTCGCTTCGACGCATTAGGAGGAATTATTACTGGTTTTATTGGAGCTGGGGTTTACAATAAATTTTTTGCTTTTAATCGGTTACCTAATGCATTATCTTTTTTAATGGCCCACGTTTTGTACCATTAATGGTAATTGTAATTTCTCTACCAATCGCAATTACTTTGTCTTTATTTTGACCATTAATTCAAACGGGAATAAATGTTATTGGAAAGAGTATTGCTTTAAATAATAAAATTCCGTTTATTATCCCCTTTGGTTATGGTTTTTTAGAACGTTTACTATTACCATTTGGATTACATCACATGATTACCATTCCAATGAATTATACTTCATTAGGTGGGGTTTTAGATTATACTAGTGTTAATACTTTCTCAGATACTTTATTTGAAAATTATCCGCTTACAAAAGAAGAACTGGTAGCTTTTTTTGATTATACTGTTGCTGAGCATTTAGTTGATAAAAAGAGTTTAGTTTCAGAAGGACAAGAACAAATGTTATATACCTGAATTACAGCGTTAAATTTAGTTAAAAATAATTGAACGGAATATGCAAATAATATTGTTCCAAATTCAACGGGGGTTAATGATGTTTATCAAATTGTAATGAACGCTTTTGAACCAGTGCGTTTTAAAGTTGGACAAATGGTTACTTCAACAGGGTCATTAATTGGTGCTGGAATTGGAATGATGTATGCAATTAGTAAAACTAATCGCGTTAAATATAAATCAATTTATATTTCTGGGGGATTAGCTTGCTTATTAACCGGTGTGACAGAACCAATTGAATTTATTTTTATGTATACAGCACCATTATTATATTTAGCACACGCGGTAATGACAGGAATGGCTTTTAGGATGGCTGATTTAGTTCCGATGCGAATTCATGCTTTTGGAGCAATTGAAATTATTATGAAATACTTTTTAGTATTAGGACCAACAACATTAATTACAGACAATATTAAAACTAATTTATGATTAGATGGTTGTTGATTTATTTTAGTTAGTGCTCTTTTTCTCGCAATTTACTTTGGAATCTTTTATGGGTTAACAAAAAGATTAAAACCAAATATTCCTGGTGTTGGTGAAGAAGTTAATATTGTTTTTTCCTTGACCCCTAATCAAAAAGAAACGGGGGGTAATGACAAAATAATTCATAAAATTGTTAGTTTACTTGGAACGGCAGAAAATATTGAAGAAGTTGATTGTTGTATGACTAGATTACGAGTTGTTGTTAAAGATGATAAAAAAGTGGTTGATAAATTTAAAGAAGAAACAGGTGCGATTGGGGTTATTAAGCAAGGAAAGTATTATCAAATTGTTTATGGACCAAAAGTAAGCATTTATAAAGAAAAAATTGATGAATACTTAAGTGATCAAATTGCAGAAGGGGAGGAGAAATATTAATGATTAAAGATAAGAATTTATTAGCATATTCATTTCCCCAAAAGAAACCATTTTTTGATCTTAACTATGATTATGCTGTTGTTAGAAAAATTAGTGATTTTTGATGGCAAGATGATAGTTTATATCTTGAAGTTACATTAAGTAATTTACAAAAATCAACTTTAAAAATAACATTATATTCTAATGGAATCATTAACTTACAGTATTATCAAAAAAAGATAAATAATAGTCGATTTGCTGAGCATTTAAACTCATTAAATCTTAAGAAAATTGATTTAATTAATCATCCTAATTATTTTGAAATAAAATTATTAAAGAATGAAAAGTTGGTAATTCAAAAGGAACCCTTTCAAATAACATTACTTGATTGCAATGCTGTTGTTAAATTTAAAACCAATACTCGTAAAGGATATGAAATGTTTGAAAATTATCGTACGCCCCCATTAGGTTGAAAAATTGGTAAAAGTAATGAATGACAACCATTTATGTCGTTTTGGTTAATGAATGATGAAAAAATATATGGGTTGGGGGAAAAATTTCGTTTTTTAGTTAAAAATGGAATTGAGACAACGATTTGAAATAGTGATAATTCTTGTGTTGCAAATCATGATTTAGCATATAACGGATTGCCGTTATTTTATTCAACAAAAAAATGAGGAGTATTAGTTAATACTGGTGAACAAACTAGTTTTGAAATTGGTTCGCCAGTAACTGATGCTATTAGTTTCCTTAGTTTTGAATCCTGTTTAGACCTTTATTTTTTTACGGGGTCAACAATGAAGGAACTGATTAGTCAGTATACCGACTTAACTGGTAAACCAACAGAAATCCTTGATTTGAGTTATGGGATATGATGTAATCGCTTGTATTATCATAATAAAGCTGAATTGTGAGCAGAAATTGAAAAAAGCAACAAAGTTAATTTCCCATTAGATGTTATTTGTTTGGACCCAAAATGATTAGAAAACCGCTATACAAAAAGTTGTAACTTTGAGTATAACGAAAATGCTTTTGGTTCTTTTCAAGAATTATTTGCTCAATTAAAAACAAAAAACATTGCCGTTTGTTTTTGAATTAACCCTTATTTATAAGCTGATAATAGCGTGAATTGACAAATTGCTTTGAAAAATAATTATTTAGTAAAAATAACAAATGATAATTCATATGCCCATCCGCTAACAGGAACCGAAACTTATCAAACAAATTGTGGTATTGTTGATTTTACTAATCCAGCTGCTGTTAAGTGATATCAAGATGAATTGCAAAAATTATTTAAATTAGGATTACGATTTGTTAAACTAGATTATGGGGATGGTATCCCACCCAATCCCACCCAATGCTTATTTTAATAACGGTTTAACGGGAGAAGAATTTCGCCAATATTATCATTTTTTATATTGTAAAACAGCATATGATGCTAGTGTTAAGTATTTTGGGCCAAACAAAACATTATCTTTTTGCCGGCCAGGATATATTGGCACACAACGCTTCTCAGAAAAATGATCTGGTGATAGTTATTCAAATTTTACAGAATTAAAGATTCATTTAAATGCGGGGTTATCGTTAGGAGTGAGTGGGGAAATGGCATGAGGAACTGACATTGGTGGTTTTTATAGTAGACTTCTTGCATTACTTGTTAAAAAATTGCAAATATTTGTAAAAAAGATACTAATAGAAAAATATAATTTTAATTAATTATGTTTTTTATTTAAAAATTTAATATTTTTCCACAACGAAAAATTAATTTATTATTTAAATTATTTAATTTTAAATAAATATTTTATGTTAAATATAATAATTGTAAATTATAAATTGAGGCAATTAAATTAAATCTTAAACCAAATCTTTTTCTTCGATTACGATATTTTTCTGTAATAATTTTAAATTTTTTAAGAATAGCAAAAATATTTTCAATAATAATTCTCATTTTTGAAACTAGTCTATTATATTGCTTTTGTTCTTTGTTTAAAGGGTTTTTCTTTGTTTTCTTTGTAGGTATTAGAACATTATTGTGATTTTTTTGTATTCCTTGATAACCACTATCAACTATTAATTTGGTATTTTTTAAAATTGGGATTTTTGATTCTTTAAATAAAGCATAATCATGTTTTTTTCCGAGCGAAAAACTTGTTGCAATAATTTTTTTGGTTTCTTGTTCGATAATTACTTGTGTTTTGATCGTGTGTTTTTTCTTTTTACCAGAATAAGATTGTTTTTGTCTTTTTTTGGGCGTTGGATTGGAGTTTCGGTAGCATCAATAATAATAGTTTTATCATTAAAATAATCATTTATTAGTGCTTTTTTACCAGCAAGTTGTTGAAAATCAGAGTTTTTAATTAAAATATCTTCAATTCACTTAATATTACGATAACAATTAGCCTCACTAATATCAAAACTTTTACCAAGATGAAAATAAGTCTGATATTCTCGTCAATATAATAAAGTCATCAATAATCTATTTTCTAATGATAATTTATTAGTTTTACCACCTTTTTTAAATTTTTCTATTTCAGCAACTTTTAAAATATCTAACATTTTATTAAAAGTGGATTTTTTTATTCCTGTTAATCTTAACCATTCTCTATCATTAAGAGTATTAAATTTATTATTGTTCATATTTTTATGTCCTCATAAATTATATTTTATAATAATATTTTAATAAAAAAGGGTATCGCAAGAAGTCTAGTGAAGAACCATTTGATGAATACCTTTATATGCGTTGAACACAAGTGGGAATGTTATGTCCTTTATCACGTTTTCATGGAATTGGCCCGCGTGAACCATAAAACTTTTCAGCAAGGGTGTTAGATAACGCAATAAAATATGCAAAATTAAAACGAAAACTATTACCATATTTTAAAATGTGTGAATTAGAGGCAGCAACAACAGGGGTTCCAATTTTGCGAGCAATGGTGTTGGAAAATGAAGATGATTCAATTGCACAATTAATTTATGATCAGTTTTATTTAGGAAGTAATTTATTAGTGGCACCTGTTTTAACACCACAAACAACAAAGCGAGAAGTTTACTTGCCAGCTGGAGAATGGTTTTTGTTCGGGCAAAAAGAAAAAAAATATCTTGGAAAGCAATCTTATTTATTGGTTTGTCCGGTTGATGAAATGCTAATTTTTGTAAAAGGAAACAATATTATTCCAACTATTAAAGAAGATAATTATCATTTTGAACAATTAGATACTGTTTCATTGGAATTAAATCTTTATGGAACATTACCAGCACAATACGACTTAAAGTTTAAACTTAACGAAAAATTAATTATAATCACTTATCAAAATAAAAAGTTTGATGTTTCATCAAATCATAATTATCTTGTAAAATAGGTGCTATTTACATTTTTTCCTTAAAAAAGAGTATAATATATAATACTTTAAGTAGAGGAGACATAATTATGGAAATATCTATATGAGTAATAACCATTATTGCTGTTGCAATTGGTTTTTACTTTCTTGGGTTTTTATGTGAAAAATATCTAAGATTTAAATTAATTAAAAAAACGAAGTTAAAAATAAAACAAGCTGAAGAAAAGGCAAAAAAATTATTAATGTTGCAAAAGCTGATGGAAAATTTGAAGCAGCACAAATTCGACAAGAAATGAATAATGAATTAGCTCGTAAACGAGAAGAATTTTTAGAAACAGAAAAGTTCTTAACAAATAGAGAGCGTTTAATTATTGAACGTGAAGAAGTATTACATAGTAAAGAACAAGAAACGTTTCGTAAAAAAGAAGAATTACAGGGAAAGATTAATTATTACCAAGAACTAGTTGAACATAATCTTCAACAACTTGAAAAAGTTGCAGGTTATTCTCTTGAAGAAGCGAAAGATGTACTTTTTAAAGAAATAAGTGACCATTACCAAAAAGAAATTGGTGAATTTTTAAAAAATGCTGAGAATACAGCAAAAATTAATGCTAAAGAAACAGCGATTAGTATTGTTACTAGTGCAATTGAACGGTATGCTGTTAATATTGTGGTAGAGAAAACAACCACTTCTGTTTATTTAGAAGATGATAATATGAAAGGCCGAATTATTGGGAAAGATGGTCGTAATATTCGAACTTTTGAAGTTGCTGCTGGAGTTGATCTAATCATTGATGATACTCCAAATGTTGTTCAAATTTCATCTTTTAATCCTATTCGTCGTGAAATTGCCAAAAAAACATTAGAAAAATTATTAATTGATGGGCGGATTCAGCCAAATCGGATTGAAGAAACAATCAAATTAGAACAAGATGAAATTGAAATGACAATTTTAGAAACAGGAAAAGAAGTTGTTGCGGAATTAGAATTAGATAATATGGACATTGAATTGATTCGTCATTTAGGAATCTTAAAATATTGAACTAGTTATGGCCAAAATGTTTTATTACATTCAATCGAAGTTGCTAAATTAGCAGCAACAATGACTAGTGAATTAGGTTTAGATGCAACGATTGCAATGCGAGCTGGTTTATTACATGATATTGGAAAAGCAGTTGATTTTGACAACGAAGGAAGCCATGTTACCTTAGGAGTTAAATTAGCAACAAAATGTGGTGAAAATTCAATTGTTATTAATGCAATTGCTTCACACCATGGTGAGGTTCCTGCTAATAATCCATATTCAGTTTTAATTTCTGCAGCTGATACATTATCAACAGCACGCCCAGGGAGTCGTAATAATAATCTTGAAAATTATATTGCCCGAATGTCTGAATTAGAAAAAATCTGTCAAACAGTAGTTGGCGTTCAGTCAGTTTATGCTTTACAAGCAGGTCGTCAAATCCGTGTTATTGTTAATCCAGTTATTAGCGATGATGACCGTACCCATAAAATTGCAATTGATATTAAAGAAAAAATTAAAAAAGCAAAGGCAATCCCAGGAGATATTGTTATTACGGTAATTAGAGAATTACGAATCACAGAGACTGTTATTTAAAAGAATAATTTTTTATTCTTTTTTTATGGAAGTTTTCGTATTATAATTAAGAGGAAAGATTTTGTTATAAAAAATAAAGGAGAATTAGTAATGATTGGAGATTTTTTAGCAAACCGATTAAAAAAATCAATTGAAAAAAATATGAAAAAATCAACCCTAACTAGTGATGCTATTAGTGAAACAATGCGTGAAATTAGGTTAGCATTATTAGAAGCGGATGTTAATAATGAAGTGGTAAAAGATTTTATTAAAGCAGTAGAAGCAAAAGCCCGTGGCGAATACATTTTAGATGGTTTGAATTCATCACAAATGATGGTTAAAATCGTTCATGAAGAATTAGTTAATATTTTTGGGAAAACAGCAAAGGAATTATCTTTTGCTTCAAAACCAACAATTGTGATGATGGTCGGATTACAAGGGAGTGGGAAGACAACAACAACTGGTAAAATTGCTAAGTTTGTGGAAAAGAAATATCAAAAAAAACCATTGTTGGTAGCTTGTGATATTTATCGTCCCGCTGCAATTGATCAGTTAAAAACAATTGGAAAAAATTTAAATATTGAAGTATTTGAACGGGGAACACAAAACCCTGTTAAAACAGCCCAAGAAGCAATTAAATATGCGAAAGAAAATAAAAATGATGTTATTTTAATTGATACGGCGGGACGTTTACATATTGATGCAGAATTAATGCAAGAATTAAAAGAAATTAAAAATAATATTACCCCTGATGAAATCTTACTTGTCGTTGATGGGATGACGGGACAAGATATTATTAATGTTACAACAGAATTTAATCAGTTGTTAAAATTAACTGGCGTTGTTGTTACTAAGTTAGATGGTGATGCTCGTGGGGGAGCGGCATTATCAATTACGCACCTAACCAAATTACCAATTACCTTTATCGGAACTGGAGAAGGAATGAGTAATTTACAAATTTTCTATCCTGACCGAATGGCAGATCGAATTTTGGGGATGGGAGATGTTCAAACCTTAGTTGAAAAAGCAAAAGATGTTTTAGATGAACGTGATATTAAAAAAACAATGAATCGAATGATGATGGGACAGTTTGATTTACAAGACTTGCTAAATCAAATGCGACAAATCTCAAAAATGGGGAAAATGGGGGGAATTATGAAATTACTACCCGGGATGCCAAAAATGAGTGATGAAAAAATTGCTGATGCAGAACGTAAATTAAAAGCAACAGAAGTCTTGTTATCTTCAATGACAGTTAAAGAACGTCGTGAACCACGGTTGTTGAAACACTTATCACGAAAAAACCGTATTTTAAAAGGTTCAGGACGAACAGAAAAAGAATATAATGAGTTAATTAATCAATTTGAAAAAACAAAAAAACAAGTAGATGAAATTGCCCGTCAAATTAAATCTGGTCGTATGCCAAACATTCCTGGTATGGGTGGTTTAAGTGGAATGGGCTTTAATTAAAATAATATTTCAAAGATTTATTATAAAAAATTGGAACCCAAATGAAAAAAAGTTTAAGTTACAATCTTTAATTGTTCTTAAACTTTTTTTCATTATTTAGTTCTTATTTTGTTTTTTAATTTCTTGGTGATATATAGAGATCAACATCATCTCTATAATCGCCAACAACTTATTTTGATGCAAATGAATAGTATAAACCATTATCAAAACTTTCGCCAAACGTAAACATCACTGCTCATTTTGTCCAAACTTCAGCAGTCCAAGTTAGATCATTATTTCAATTTTGTTCTCCTTTAGGGTTCCCTAATGCTGAATGTAATTTAATGTTAAATAAATCAAGGTCTTCCAAATCATTGGCTTCTTCAGAAAATTTAAAATCCTTTACTAAGAAAGCAATAACACTTTTAAGACCATCTTTGCGGTTTTGTTCTAATACTTTTTTAAATATTTTATTAGGAACTCTTAATTCAACTATTTTCCCAGAAAAAGTACCACCGCGGGCATATTTAATAAATTGAATAATAATTTTTCCTCAACTTGCTAATTTTTTATTAATTGCTCCTTGTGATAAATTCACAGTAATTGTGGCATCTTCGTTATCTTTATTTGTGATATTACCAAATAATCCTAATCCATAGATGTTAAAATAATTTAGACTAATTTTAAATGCCCCTAGATTTAGACCAAGAGTCTCATCAACATTAAAAATGGGACCAACATTTTTTTTGTAAAAATCAACAAAATCATTAGGTTGGACGCTGTCAATGTCATCTCAACCAACACCATTATTCATTTTATCCCCAATTCATTTTTGTAATAAGACATTAACTGGTTTTGTTCTTTCTGTTAAACCATCATAACCTTTATTTTCTAATGTTAATACTCCATTTTGTTCTTTTTCAATTAACGCAGTATCATTGTAAGTAATATTAATATCTTGAAATTTCTTTTGACTTGTAATATAAGTTTTAACAGTAGTTTTGAAAATATCATCTAATGGTTTAGAATCTTTTGTAAAATCTCATATCATTTGATCATATAATGGGGGAGTGTTGCAAATAAACGGGTATTATTTAATTTATTTAAAAACAAGAAACTTTTTTCTTTTATAAAAAAATAATAACACAAAAAAAATAATAACACAAAAAAAATAAAAATACAAATAATAATTTCATATTTTTACACACTAAAAAATATTTTAAAAACTAAGATTATATTATTTTAAATTAACTAAAATTAAATTTCATAATTTTTAAATCTAAAATTTTTTTAAATGTTGAAAACGAAAATGTTTTATTCCCATATCCTAAACAAGATTTTACAACTCTTGAAACATCGCTTTCAGCAGATACGCCAATATTTCACTCTTTATTTTGATTTAAAATACCATTTTTTAAATTAATAAAATACCTTAATTTAATTCTTTCATTCTGTAATGATTTTAAAAAAGTTATAAATTCGTCGTATTTTCCTTGTAAAAATAACTCTTTTGCGTGTAAATAATTTTTAAAGGATTCTTTACTACGATTACCACAATATATATTATTCTTTAATTCTCTTATTGCATGAAATCTATCAAATATAAACATACCATCTAAAATTTTAGCAGTTTTTTTAATTCATTTAGCACTATCTCCACCAATAATTAATTTAATATTTTCATAATTTTTAAAAAATTTCTGAATTTGTTTTTTAATAAAGAACGCATTAAATTCTGCACCCCGAGTTTTCTTATTAAGAAAAAAATAACAATATTTTTTATTTAAAGATTTATTATTTTCTTTTCCAGTATTAAATGAAATTATTCTAACAGTTTGCAAATAAGATTTATTATTTTTATTTTTTAAAGTTACATATGCATCATCTAAATTAATATATAAATTTTTACAATTTTTCAAATCTATTTTTTTATCTTTTCTTTTTATTAATGCTTTTCGTAAAATACGCGAAACAGACGAACAATGTAATTTGTAATTAAACATATCTAATATATCACTATATCTTTTATTTTTTACTATTTCAACAGTTATTTTTAGTTTTAAATTATTAATTATTCTTTGCCATTTTTTAACTCCAAATTGTTTATCAACAAGAGGAACATATTTTCACTTACCCTTATAAAAATATTTGTAAATTCTTCGCTTATAAATCAATATTCCAAATTCTGTTTTAATTTTTCTAGTTTTTATTTCTTTTACAAAATATTTTGTTTTATCTCGTTTTTTAAAAATTATATTATCAATTCTTTCTATTTTTTCTATTAACTAGACTTCTTGCATTACTTGTTAAAAAATTGCAAATATTTGTAAAAAAGATACTAATAGAAAAATATAATTTTAATTAATTATGTTTTTTATTTAAAAATTTAATATTTTTCCACAACGAAAAATTAATTTATTATTTAAATTATTTAATTTTAAATAAATATTTTATGTTAAATATAATAATTGTAAATTATAAATTGAGGCAATTAAATTAAATCTTAAACCAAATCTTTTTCTTCGATTACGATATTTTTCTGTAATAATTTTAAATTTTTTAAGAATAGCAAAAATATTTTCAATAATAATTCTCATTTTTGAAACTAGTCTATTATATTGCTTTTGTTCTTTGTTTAAAGGGTTTTTCTTTGTTTTCTTTGTAGGTATTAGAACATTATTGTGATTTTTTTGTATTCCTTGATAACCACTATCAACTATTAATTTGGTATTTTTTAAAATTGGGATTTTTGATTCTTTAAATAAAGCATAATCATGTTTTTTTCCGAGCGAAAAACTTGTTGCAATAATTTTTTTGGTTTCTTGTTCGATAATTACTTGTGTTTTGATCGTGTGTTTTTTCTTTTTACCAGAATAAGATTGTTTTTGTCTTTTTTTGGGCGTTGGATTGGAGTTTCGGTAGCATCAATAATAATAGTTTTATCATTAAAATAATCATTTATTAGTGCTTTTTTACCAGCAAGTTGTTGAAAATCAGAGTTTTTAATTAAAATATCTTCAATTCACTTAATATTACGATAACAATTAGCCTCACTAATATCAAAACTTTTACCAAGATGAAAATAAGTCTGATATTCTCGTCAATATAATAAAGTCATCAATAATCTATTTTCTAATGATAATTTATTAGTTTTACCACCTTTTTTAAATTTTTCTATTTCAGCAACTTTTAAAATATCTAACATTTTATTAAAAGTGGATTTTTTTATTCCTGTTAATCTTAACCATTCTCTATCATTAAGAGTATTAAATTTATTATTGTTCATATTTTTATGTCCTCATAAATTATATTTTATAATAATATTTTAATAAAAAAGGGTATCGCAAGAAGTCTATTATTTACCATCACTTCCTAACTAACATAAATAATTGATAAAAACACCTTACTTTCACACATAGAGTTCATTTTTATTAGTATTAATACCAGCAAATCATTCACTTTCAATTATTTTCCTAAATGATTGAAAACCATTATAATTTATAAATCACTCTATATTAATTACTTTGATAGTATTAAACGGATTCGGACTTTTGTTATAATTTAGTTTCTGATACATTACTCAAATCAACTCGCTTTCTATTGCACTTCATTGAACAAATATTTAACTTAAAATATAATTTACCAACAAATTTTCTATTCAAAATAGAATGACAAATTTGACATTTACGTTTAATAAAAAATATTCAAATTCCTAACATAATTAATCACACTCCTTACTAGGTAATTTGTGATTTTGTATACCAAATAATTTTTCTAAATCTTTAATAACAAATTTCAACATTCCAATTTCAATAGTTTTATTATCATTATATTGACTACGTTGATATTTAATAATTTCATATTTATATGTTTTTATTAAATCAACTATTAATATTTTTTGTTCTAATTCGTTATTTCTATTAGGACAATTCTTACAATCGTGATTTCCGGGTCTATTTTCTAAAAAATTTATATATTCATTTTTTTCAACAATTTCATTTTCGTAAAATGATTTAATTTTTAATAAAATTTCTTTAACATATTTTGGTTTATAGGTCATTAACCCCGGCATTTTTAAATACTGCAATTCTTCATCTATTTCTTCTTTAACTGTTTTTGTCATAAATTACTCCTTGCCATACTAATCAATTTCCTTTTCTAACTATTCTGCAATATGTTGATAAAAACTCATTTCTTTTCGAATAATATTAACGGATTCATGATGAATTCCATATTCATTCAATTGAATTAAAGTAGCTTGCATAGTTCTAATTTTCATTTTAATTTCATCTAATAATTCTTGCATAATTATTGTCTCCTTACTGTAATAAACATTGGTATACTAATGTAACTTAATTCTTGTTAAATAAACATTGGTAATAACAATGTTAAAATATATAAAAAATAAGTAAGACACACTGAAAAATACTATTTAATTTTTAATAATAGTTATTAAAATATAAAATTAATCATTTATAATTAAATTGATATTTTTACACTATACACTGTTTACAAATAAATCCTACTAAAAAATATTTTTCATAATAGACTCAATATTATGAATAATAAACAATATAAATTTATCCACCATAGAAAATATAGTTAAAATTATATGTATAATAAGAATTTTTATAATTCCAACATTAACAATAATAATAAAATTTATTAAAAAATAAATTTGTAAACAGTGTATAGTGTAAAAATAAACAATAAAATTATTTAATAAAATCACATATAAAAACTAGTGTGCCACAGCTAAGATATATGATCAATTATAATAAATATTAAAATCCTTTAACCATAACACGGAAAAAGTTTAAAATCTTAATAATTACAAAAATACCAAATGGAATTAAAATAATTCATGCATCACCTAAAAAGGTCATTAATTGTGGTAATACAGCATAAATTGCTTCTTTAACTTTCATCATTGCTCGCCCTAAACCACTTCAAATAGAACCCATTCCATCTGAAATAGTAGGTTTATCACCAACTGCTAAAAAATTAATTGCTGTTGTTAAATACATACCTAACATTATTTCTTATCCTCCTTATTTTCAATTTCTTTTTTATCTTTTTTCTTTCCTCGAATTTGGCGAATTTTTTGATAAATTGATAAACCAATTCAAGCAAAAATACCTAATATAATAACAACACTAAAAATTGTCGTTAATCAAACTGGCATAACTTATTCCTCCTAAAAATCTAATTTTCGCGGCACGCTTCGCGTGTTCGCTATGCTCAAAATAAACTATATTGAATAAATTACCGCTAATAAATTACGCGGATAATTTATTCATCTTCTTTTACATTATTAGTTACTATTTTATTAACAGTATTAATAACATTATCTTTTCCATACTTAGTTACTAAGGCCCGCAAAATAAAATAATGTTTTCTTTCCATTAACAAATCAACTCCTTTCTGAGTTGATTTGTTGAACTTCACTTACACGATGCCTTCAATTGCATCAACAATAACTTCAACATTTCCCACCGTAGTACTTAACCCGGCAATAAATAATGCTAAAAAGAATAAAATTCCTAAAAAATTCCCAACACCAACAATGGTATTTTGATTAATAATATGAAAGGTTTCTGGTAAGACATTAAAGACAAAGACCATTGAATCATTTCCAAATTTATTTGTAATTTGTTCTTGAAATAATAAAATATTATTTTTATCTGAAACTAAATTATTAACGATTGCACCAGAAGCACCAAAAATAAAGATTAAGTTAGTAATTGATAAAAATAAAATTCCAATTACTAATAAATAAGCTTTTGAAGTATTAGACTTCTTGCATTACTTGTTAAAAAATTGCAAATATTTGTAAAAAAGATACTAATAGAAAAATATAATTTTAATTAATTATGTTTTTTATTTAAAAATTTAATATTTTTCCACAACGAAAAATTAATTTATTATTTAAATTATTTAATTTTAAATAAATATTTTATGTTAAATATAATAATTGTAAATTATAAATTGAGGCAATTAAATTAAATCTTAAACCAAATCTTTTTCTTCGATTACGATATTTTTCTGTAATAATTTTAAATTTTTTAAGAATAGCAAAAATATTTTCAATAATAATTCTCATTTTTGAAACTAGTCTATTATATTGCTTTTGTTCTTTGTTTAAAGGGTTTTTCTTTGTTTTCTTTGTAGGTATTAGAACATTATTGTGATTTTTTTGTATTCCTTGATAACCACTATCAACTATTAATTTGGTATTTTTTAAAATTGGGATTTTTGATTCTTTAAATAAAGCATAATCATGTTTTTTTCCGAGCGAAAAACTTGTTGCAATAATTTTTTTGGTTTCTTGTTCGATAATTACTTGTGTTTTGATCGTGTGTTTTTTCTTTTTACCAGAATAAGATTGTTTTTGTCTTTTTTTGGGCGTTGGATTGGAGTTTCGGTAGCATCAATAATAATAGTTTTATCATTAAAATAATCATTTATTAGTGCTTTTTTACCAGCAAGTTGTTGAAAATCAGAGTTTTTAATTAAAATATCTTCAATTCACTTAATATTACGATAACAATTAGCCTCACTAATATCAAAACTTTTACCAAGATGAAAATAAGTCTGATATTATCGTCAATATAATAAAGTCATCAATAATCTATTTTCTAATGATAATTTATTAGTTTTACCACCTTTTTTAAATTTTTCTATTTCAGCAACTTTTAAAATATCTAACATTTTATTAAAAGTGGATTTTTTTATTCCTGTTAATTTTAACCATTCTCTATCATTAAGAGTATTAAATTTATTATTGTTCATATTTTTATGTCCTCATAAATTATATTTTATAATAATATTTTAATAAAAAAGGGTATCGCAAGAAGTCTATTATCTTGGTTTTGTGGACCAACACCCCAGCAAACCGCATCATAATTCCCATTCCTAATGATGTTGTAAAAAATGCTAACGAGAAAACACTACTTCAAGTTTGGCTTTGCTTTAATTTCTCTAGGTTTTCAACTAAAAACAATGTCGCTAACCCTTGACTACTACCAGGCACCGTTAAAATATAGATTGCTAAAATTAAAATAATTAAAAATAATAAGGGCATAAAAAACTTATTAAGTTTTTCAATTCCTTTAATACCAAATAATAGTATTAATCCAACTAATAACACAATAACACAACAAAAAGAAACGCTAAAAAAACAATCCACTGAAAACCACCGTTATTAGTGATCCCAAAGCCACCATGTTGTAAAATCTGACTATTAAAAATATTACCATTAACATTACTAATTAACGCAGGACTAAATTCAATCCCAATGGAAATAACGGTGTAACCAACTAATACAGCATAATAAATTGGAATAATGATCATTAAAGTTGCTTGAAATCAACCAACAAATTTACTAAAGCAAACACTTTCTTTTTCAAAAATATTAATAACACTTTTACGACGAAGATTCCCTAAATTAAATTCAAAAATTAATAATGGGACTCCGACAATTAACATTGCAAAAATATAAATTAAGAAAAAATAAAATCCTCCATTTTTATTAATATATCCCGGTAACCCTCAAATTGCCCCTAAACCAATTGCTGCACCTAACGATGAAACAATAAACCCAAATTTTGTCATCTGTTTCTTATTACTCATTTTAATCTCCCTTCTTCTTTAAATTAAAAAATGCAATCATTGCATTTTTTATTCATCTGTTTTTTTACGAGTTGCTTTTCTTCGAGCAGTACTTCAAATAATAGCAATAATAATGCTGACACAAAAGACCCCAAAGATAACAATCAAAGCAATTTTCATAGCACTAGCTTTTGTATTATAATTAATAATATTATCATAACCAAAAACATTGCCACTATATTCCCCTTTAATTCCTAATTCATTTAAAATATTACTAAATTTCTTTGCGGCATTTGTTGGAGCCGAAGTTACCATTCCATAATAAACATCAACCGCATGCCCCATTTCATGGTCTAATGCAGTAAAGATGTTTGGTGAACTTCATCACCCCATTTGGTATTCTTGACTAATACCACTTTTTAAATAATTGTTAAACCCTTTTGCCGAAAAAACAATAAAAGCAAGAGAACTTGATCAAATTTGATCCGTACCTGGAATTCTATAAAAATCATATCGTGTAAAAGCCTCGGTTTGATCTGCTTGGTTAACTAATGGGGTATCTGGTGAAAATAAAAAACCAGCTAAGAAATATTTAAAATTATCACCAGTCATAGTATAAGTAATATTAAATAAATTTAAAATTTGTTTCTCAAAACTATTAACAGTACTATCTTCTCAACCATAATAATTTCGCATTGCATCAACACTATCTTTTAAGAAAATGGTACTACCGGTTTGATAATTAATGGTTTCATATTTTGTCAATTTTTTTAAATCACTATCTAATTTATCAAATGATGAATAGTGACTCTGCGTGGCTTGCTGAACAAAATCTTGATATTTCTTTAATGATACTGCAGAAGCTTTCGTATATGAATCATTCATCATATTTGCTAAGCCAGCAGATAAATTATTACCATTAAAATTAATGATATTATCTTGTAAGACATCACCATTAAATATCATAACATCATTAGTGACATCTTTCGTAGCATTTGTTTGTCACATTATTAAGCTTGTTTTAAGAGCATTATAAGTATAACTATTATTTCAAATATTAACATTATTTGGAATTTCTTGTTGTAACCCAAATCTTGTCCCAAAAAGTGATTGATATTGTAAATCAACTACATCACTTGGTTTCATTGTTAACGTTGTGTCATAAACTGCTGGTTTTGTTACTGTAATTGAAGTGGTTGAATTAGAAAAATACTTATCAATGTACTGTAAACTATTTTGTAACGTATCAGGTCTTGCTCCAAAATTATTACTTTGTAAGTATGGATAAATATCTATGAAAAAATTATTTAAAATTTCCCAGCTTTTATTTTTCATTTCATCAGGGGTTGTAATTCATTTTGAATAAGTTTCCGCAAAAAATTCTTTTCAACTACCCATTCCATAAATGCTAATATTAACAATTGATGCCATTAATGCTGTTTCAAACACATTCGCATTTTGCATTGTAACATTACTTGTACTTTGGGCTGTTGAATAAATTATGGCTTTATTGTTAACAATATTTTGTTCTAATGTTTTAACAGTTCTATTAGTACTAATATTTGAAGATTTAGAAATAAAATAACGTAATAAATAACCAGAATAAACAAAATCATCAGTATTGTTTGAAGTAGATCCTGATAATGATCCCTTATAGGGTACTGGTTGAATAATAAAATTAGTAGCGGGAATTAATGTTGTTGTAGCAGAACTAAACACTAATAAACTATTTAGTATTGTCTGAAATTTTCGCATAATTTTTTCTCCTTTTGATATTAATTGGCCTCAAATGTTATGTCAGTTTAAATAAGATACTTATTTATTTTATCAAAAAAAATAAAAAATAACTAATTTTCAATAAAATAAAAAAATATCATCCCTCAAACAAATTATTAAACATTTTATAATTAATGAAGAAAAGACTAACCCTTTGGAATACCAATTAATATATTTCACATGGCTAGTCTTTATTTTAATTTATTAAAACAACAAAAATCACTTAAAAACTTAATTTCATTGTTCATATTCATAAATCTTGGTAATAACACTATCAACATCATTATCATAAAAGACAAAAGGAACAACTGATTTTGATTGAGTTGTATAACTATATAAATAAACTGATTTTTCAAGTTTATTAACCGCTGAACTAAGTTTTGCCGCCGTTTTAATGGCTGCTAATGCGACATCTTTTGAAGAAAAATAAATAAATTTCCCCGCTTGATTTGGATCAGTAATTCGATATACAACATAACGTCCATCAGAAATTATTAAATCTCATGATCTTTTCATTTTTAAGTTTCATGTTTTAATTTCATTTTTATGAACAAACTTTGATGTTAACTGAATTTTATTAGTTAACTGTTGGATTGCCTCCCTGGCACTACTTGTTGTTACTTCTTTATTACCAAAAACATCATACGCTAAATATTGTTTCCGTAATGTTCGGTCCTTATTAATTAATTCTTTTTCCTTTGCTTCTTGTAATGTTGCTGCTAAAATTCGCCCATCACGATCAGAAACATCAGGATCAGGAGAATACGAATACATTAACTTTGTCTGAAAGCTTCCTTCTAAATATAAGAATTTATCTAATTGTTCTGCTGTTGCTAAAAAATCTGGTCGTAATTGATAATAATACTGACCATCATGAACAACCGGCTTTGCTAATAACTTTTCTTTAACAGGAATTCAATTTAAATAACTTTGAATTAAGGATTAGCTATATCCTTTGTTATAATTAACATCATAAGCTTTATCCTTATAAATAAATCCTTTCCCATTAGTACTCTCAAAAGTAGGATTTGTAAGATAATTACCTTTTTTAATATCTTGATATGGGTAGTATACATTATTTTGAGGTTTTTAATAAAATTAAGTAATTAGAAACAAATTAAGTTTCGCTTATAATTAAATGATAACAAAATTTATAAAAAATTCAACTTTTTTAAAAACATAATTTTTATTTGAATAAATAATTTATAAATTTATGAATTTTGATACACTAAAAAATACTTTTTAAAGTTATTACTAATTTTAAAGGGTTTTTTATTTTTTATAAAGATAAAAATTGCTTTTTAGATTGATTTAAATTAAATATATTAAATTCAATTTTTTCTTTATTTTTATTAGTTTTATCAATTTTTTCTTCATTTGTTTTACTATTAAGTCTTAACATTGAAGCAATTAACATATTGATAAATGTTTCTTTACAATATATTTTCGCGCCACGCCCCTTAACTGCCTTAATGTAGTGTGATATATCACCTTCCATGTGACAACCAATATTATATTCTAATGCTTGATTTTCAATTCCTTCTTTATTATTTTTAATTAATTCAATAGTTTCTAATAAAATTTTCTTTTTATTATCAATAACATAGGGCAAATGACACATTAAAAAATCTAATAATACTTCATAATTTCCAGTAAAAAAATATATTTTTGATAATTTATATTTTAATCTATGAATTTGGTTTTTCTTACGATTTGGGAATAATTCTTTAAATCTTTTTACTAAATGAAATTTATCTAAACTATATGATACGGTGTTTTTTTTATTTTTTGCTTTTATTGCTATATAAATTTTTTTAATTTGTTTTTCACCATCACTTAATATTAATATTTTAGTATCTTCATTAATATCATAAGTATCCATTGATTTAAAAATTTTATCAATAAAATTATCAATATTAGATTTATCATTTTTATTCTTATGATTTTTATTCATCATTTGAAAAACGCCTTTTTTCTTTTTCATTTTTTTTCTGTTTTTTGTTGATTTTTCTTCATCAACACCAACATGCATAGTTGAAAGAAATATTTTATTTTCAACTCTTTTTTTATTTTCTCACATAGGTTCAAATGCCCCATCAATTTGAATATATAAAACATTATTTGGAATTTTAATTTTATTGTTATTTTTATTACTAATGTAATCGGTTTCTTCTAAATCTGCATTTTTAAAAATATTAGATATTGTTCTTTCACTAAGATTAGCGTTTTCGACAGTATCTAAAATATCTTTATATCTTTTTCCATCGCCTAAAAATGAAGTAATTTTATTTATTAAATTTTGTTCATTTCTTTGGTATTTTTTTAAACCTAATTCTTCATCCAAAGGATAGCGGTTTATATATTCATTTTTTTCTTCATCATATTTAACATATCTTCGTCTTTTTAAAGTTATATCTCCATCTTCTGTTTTAATTGTTTTTGGTATTTTTGATACAACCTTATATCCTTGTAATATTTTTCCTTGTTGATATAATTTAAATATCTCATTATCTCTTTCAATCAAGAAATTTTTAGTTTCATTGTTTGTTTCTATTATTTTATTTTCTTTATAATTTCCTAATAAATTTTGTTTTAATTCCATTTTATAATTTCCTTTCTTAATTAAAAAAATATTTTAAATTATGCTAGTTAATAAATTATGATATTTAATACTTAATATTATTTTATCAAAATGGGGGTACATGAAAAATGCAGGATTTTACAAAAATTAATAACAAAAAACGAATTACTAGTTATGAACATTTAAATAAAAAATATGATTTGAATTTTAGTGACTATAATTTTGGTTTTGATTGAGAAGTATTTAAAGAATTTGTTGGTGATAGTTATGCCCGATATTTTACTTCGCCAACTTTTTTTAAGTTTGTTTCAGCGGGGCGTGGTACTAATAAAACATGAAATCATTTAGCAGAAAAATTATTTTTTGCTTGTAATTTTACAGATGCTTCATCTAATATTTTACGAAGATATGCCAACACCCACGAAGATACTACATTTGGCGATACAATTAATGTCTGTAATTATCTATATGATAAATATGGGATTGATATAGGACCCGACAATGAAAATGGTATTGTTTGACCTAAAAATGTTAAAGAAGGCGGCGAGATTGTTTTTCCTAGTGGTGTTCGCATTGCTTTTGCGGGTTATGCTAATGGTAATAAAATTATGGGTAAAGTTGGTAAAGGTAGCGGTATTATATCGGCGTGAACAGATGAAATGATACATGCCGAAGAAAAAGAAATCTTAACTGATAAAGAATTAGATAAAAGATATAATAATTTAAGAGTTTCAATGTTTCGTTCTAAAAGTTTAAAAGTATCTTATGAAAAATATACCGATGAAAATAATAATGAACAATATAATCTAGATAATTCTATTCCTGTAAAAGAATTATCTTGGACATTTCAAGAATGAGATAACATAGCAAAACAACATATAACAGTAACAACATATTTTCATAAAACATATTCTAATCAATTTACTTTTAATCCTTTTGATAAATACCATGTATTTTATGAAAAATTTGTAACCCCATATTTACCCTTAAATGAAAGAATTAAAAATATTTTAAAAGAACATAACCAAGTATATTCAGAAAACAAACAAGCATTTAATGGTTTGGGTATTTTTAATTTACGATTAACAATGGGTTCTGTATGAAATAAAATACCTGATATTACTAAAAAACTTGTTTTAGCAAATAAAGAAGAGCGACCTGATTTATTTGAACTTGAATACTACGGTTTTGAATATAACGATAATGACCCCAGTATTTATGTTTTACGAAATTATCGTAAATATATTAAAGAGTATAATTTACAAGATTTTTATAATTCCAATACAAAACAGTATCAATTTGATAGTTATTCAATTGGTGTGGATTATGCTAATGGTAGTGAAGACCATACAGTGTTTTTATTTAGTGGTTATAAAATTAATGAAAATAATGAATATGATAAATATTTAATTGAAGAAAATGTTGTTACACCTAAAAACACAATGAATTTAAATGAAATAGTTGAATATTATGGACAATGAATAATTAATACATTTGATAAATTTGATGATTTTGAATATGCTACATTTCATTATGATATTAATGCCCACGACTTTATGCAAAAATTACAAGAAGATATTTATCCTTATTTGGGTTATAAAATTAAAATGTTTAAAGCCAAAAAACATCAGACATCCCTTAATAAAGAAGCAGGTATAATAAATCGTGTAACATGAATAAGAAAAATGTTTGTTCAAGGCAAAATATATGGCACATTAGATAACTTTCCATTTTTAGATAAATGCATTAGTGAACTAAGATTTAGTGACACCAAAACAAACACACCCGATAGTAAAATGTATCATGACCCATATGATGCTTTGTTTTATGGTTCTTATCCATATCGTTTTAAAATGAGAATATAAAAAAGGTTTTTAAAACCTTCTAACATTTATAAATTTTATTTACTTTTTATTTATTAAATAATTGGTATTTAATGACTTTTCTAAACTAGGTGATTTTTCTTGTATTTCATTACCATCATCATTTTTCAATAGTTCAGGATGACAATTTTTATAACTTAATTTAAGATGTTTTCTAACTGTATTAAAATCTAACACCTCAACTTCAATTTCATCACCAATATCAAAAAAATCTTTAATATCTTTAACAAAGTAATCTGAAACTTCACTAATATGGATTAAACCATCAGCCTTTTCTTCTCTACAAAAAGCACCATAAGGTGTAACGTTTGTTATTTTAACATTAACTTTATTTCCTTTTTTATACATAAATTAAATATACTTCCTTTCTTTAAATAATTTAATTATATCATTAAGACTATAAAAAATCATTTGCAGGAATTGGGCGAGCGGTTGATTTTCTTAAATTTTTGTGATAAAATGATTTACAAGTTAAAAAAATTTTTGAGATTCTTTCAAACAAATTTGGGAACCTTTATAAAATTCTTCGCTTAACGCTTAGAATTTTTCCCAAGTATTTTGAAAAGCGCGGCAAAAGTTTTTTTAAACTTTAAGTTATTTTTCACAAAACTATCGAAAATCACCGCGAGCCCAGATTAATGCAGTATAATCACAATAATAAACATATATTCACCTCCTTTCTAAAATAAACATATTTAAAAATGCTTGACTTGCATATATATATATATATATATAATGTCAATAGGTCTTGATAAAAATTTGCAAGATTAAATAAAGGAAATAACGAAATGAAAAAACTTTTAAGTTTATTAAGTGTATTAACTATTAGTGGAACTACAATGCCAACATTGGTTGCTAATATAAGTTATCCTTACAATAATTCAGATACAAGAATATCTTTTCAAGATAATCATGAAGAATGAGGATGGGGACCATCAAGAGGAAGAATTGATTTTAATGTTTTATCAAAAAAAATTGAATTTGGTGGTTTTGGATATGCTGATAATAAATTTGATACTTCAGTAACTATTCGTATTACAGATGAAAATAAAAATATTGTTAAAACAATTTTTATTAATAAAAATAAATCTTTAAATGATATTATTAGAGAATATAATTTACAAAATGGTATTGATTATAAAAATGGTTATTCTATTGATATTTGATCAGAAAAAGCAAATTCAACAATTTTTCATTATAAAAATAATTTAAATAATCGTGTATGAAATCTTTCAACCGGACCTCATACTGAAAAATTTATAATAATGAATGATAAATTGTGAGAGCCAAATATTTTAATAGAAAAATTTCCTAATTTAATAACTAGACCATTAGTTAGACGAACAAGTAATAATAATCAAAATAATTATGCACCAAATTTAGTAATAGATGAATGAGATGACAATCTTAGTCAATATTATGATTCTTTAATTAGTGTTGTAGATTATTTAAATAGAGAAGGAATAATAGAACAATTTGGCAGAACGAACGGCACTTACCGTTTAACTAACCAAAATGGATATTTTATTATAGGTATACAATTTCAAGGTTTATCTAGTTTAAATAATACTGTTGAATTAGTTTTTGATAGATCAAATTTATATCTTCAAGGATTTATATTAAGAGAAGATAATGGTAGACAAAATAGTGCTGATGGAACATATTATTATTTTTCAGATAGTACTTATAGAACAAATTTAGGAATTAATCATTTAACTAATGTTAATTTAAATTTTGGAGGAAGTTATACTAATTTAATCGCTGATGGAGATCTTAATATTTCTTCACAATCATTATTTAGTTCTTTTCGATTTTTAGCATCTTTTAATAATAGCAATCAACAAAGAATAAATATATCATCAAATTTAATGCGTATAATTTTAGCTACTTCAGAATCACTTAGATTTAACAATATAATTAGTACGATTCAACGTAATAATAATCCTATTTCATGGAGAAGCTATTTCTCAAATTTATTAACTAATTGAGGTTCAATGAGTCAAGAATTTATAAGACGAGTAAATAATATGAATAATGGTGTGCAAATTTGAGATCCTGTTAATGATAATTCTAGTAGAATTTCTCCAGCTTTAATGGCTTTTCTTTTAAATATAAGAATATTAAATAATAAATAATTAAAATTTCTTATAATAGGAATAAATTGAGTTTATTCTTATTTTTAATTAAATTATCAAAATTTATAAAAAACACAAAGGAGATAAATATGAAAAAAATATTAAGTCTTTTAGGAACAATAACTTTAATTGGAACAAGTACAACCAGTTTAGTTGCTTGTAATACATCACAATATAGTGAAGAACAATTAAAAAAAACAAAAAGAAAAATACAAAATAGATACAAAAGATGGTATTTTAGAATGAATAGCACCACAAGAAAAACCATTTAATCAAATTGATAATAAATGATATTTTGTTGTATGAAAAACTAATAATTGAAATATTA
>NZ_CM020866.1:1581117-1602831 GCF_009866525.1 Spiroplasma poulsonii | reverse complement strand
TTCATTAATATCATAAGTATCCATTGATTTAAAAATTTTATCAATAAAATTATCAATATTAGATTTATCATTTTTATTCTTATGATTTTTATTCATCATTTGAAAAACGCCTTTTTTCTTTTTCATTTTTTTTTCTGTTTTTGTTGATTTTTCTTCATCAACACCAACATGCATAGTTGAAAGAAATATTTTATTTTCAACTCTTTTTTTATTTTCTCACATAGGTTCAAATGCCCCATCAATTTGAATATATAAAACATTATTTGGAATTTTAATTTTATTGTTATTTTTATTACTAATGTAATCGGTTTCTTCTAAATCTGCATTTTTAAAAATATTAGATATTGTTCTTTCACTAAGATTAGCGTTTTCGACAGTATCTAAAATATCTTTATATCTTTTTCCATCGCCTAAAAATGAAGTAATTTTATTTATTAAATTTTGTTCATTTCTTTGGTATTTTTTTAAACCTAATTCTTCATCCAAAGGATAGCGGTTTATATATTCATTTTTTTCTTCATCATATTTAACATATCTTCGTCTTTTTAAAGTTATATCTCCATCTTCTGTTTTAATTGTTTTTGGTATTTTTGATACAACCTTATATCCTTGTAATATTTTTCCTTGTTGATATAATTTAAATATCTCATTATCTCTTTCAATCAAGAAATTTTTAGTTTCATTGTTTGTTTCTATTATTTTATTTTCTTTATAATTTCCTAATAAATTTTGTTTTAATTCCATTTTATAATTTCCTTTCTTAATTAAAAAAATATTTTAAATTATGCTAGTTAATAAATTATGATATTTAATACTTAATATTATTTTATCAAAATGGGGGTACATGAAAAATGCAGGATTTTACAAAAATTAATAACAAAAAACGAATTACTAGTTATGAACATTTAAATAAAAAATATGATTTGAATTTTAGTGACTATAATTTTGGTTTTGATTGAGAAGTATTTAAAGAATTTGTTGGTGATAGTTATGCCCGATATTTTACTTCGCCAACTTTTTTTAAGTTTGTTTCAGCGGGGCGTGGTACTAATAAAACATGAAATCATTTAGCAGAAAAATTATTTTTTGCTTGTAATTTTACAGATGCTTCATCTAATATTTTACGAAGATATGCCAACACCCACGAAGATACTACATTTGGCGATACAATTAATGTCTGTAATTATCTATATGATAAATATGGGATTGATATAGGACCCGACAATGAAAATGGTATTGTTTGACCTAAAAATGTTAAAGAAGGCGGCGAGATTGTTTTTCCTAGTGGTGTTCGCATTGCTTTTGCGGGTTATGCTAATGGTAATAAAATTATGGGTAAAGTTGGTAAAGGTAGCGGTATTATATCGGCGTGAACAGATGAAATGATACATGCCGAAGAAAAAGAAATCTTAACTGATAAAGAATTAGATAAAAGATATAATAATTTAAGAGTTTCAATGTTTCGTTCTAAAAGTTTAAAAGTATCTTATGAAAAATATACCGATGAAAATAATAATGAACAATATAATCTAGATAATTCTATTCCTGTAAAAGAATTATCTTGGACATTTCAAGAATGAGATAACATAGCAAAACAACATATAACAGTAACAACATATTTTCATAAAACATATTCTAATCAATTTACTTTTAATCCTTTTGATAAATACCATGTATTTTATGAAAAATTTGTAACCCCATATTTACCCTTAAATGAAAGAATTAAAAATATTTTAAAAGAACATAACCAAGTATATTCAGAAAACAAACAAGCATTTAATGGTTTGGGTATTTTTAATTTACGATTAACAATGGGTTCTGTATGAAATAAAATACCTGATATTACTAAAAAACTTGTTTTAGCAAATAAAGAAGAGCGACCTGATTTATTTGAACTTGAATACTACGGTTTTGAATATAACGATAATGACCCCAGTATTTATGTTTTACGAAATTATCGTAAATATATTAAAGAGTATAATTTACAAGATTTTTATAATTCCAATACAAAACAGTATCAATTTGATAGTTATTCAATTGGTGTGGATTATGCTAATGGTAGTGAAGACCATACAGTGTTTTTATTTAGTGGTTATAAAATTAATGAAAATAATGAATATGATAAATATTTAATTGAAGAAAATGTTGTTACACCTAAAAACACAATGAATTTAAATGAAATAGTTGAATATTATGGACAATGAATAATTAATACATTTGATAAATTTGATGATTTTGAATATGCTACATTTCATTATGATATTAATGCCCACGACTTTATGCAAAAATTACAAGAAGATATTTATCCTTATTTGGGTTATAAAATTAAAATGTTTAAAGCCAAAAAACATCAGACATCCCTTAATAAAGAAGCAGGTATAATAAATCGTGTAACATGAATAAGAAAAATGTTTGTTCAAGGCAAAATATATGGCACATTAGATAACTTTCCATTTTTAGATAAATGCATTAGTGAACTAAGATTTAGTGACACCAAAACAAACACACCCGATAGTAAAATGTATCATGACCCATATGATGCTTTGTTTTATGGTTCTTATCCATATCGTTTTAAAATGAGAATATAAAAAAGGTTTTTAAAACCTTCTAACATTTATAAATTTTATTTACTTTTTATTTATTAAATAATTGGTATTTAATGACTTTTCTAAACTAGGTGATTTTTCTTGTATTTCATTACCATCATCATTTTTCAATAGTTCAGGATGACAATTTTTATAACTTAATTTAAGATGTTTTCTAACTGTATTAAAATCTAACACCTCAACTTCAATTTCATCACCAATATCAAAAAAATCTTTAATATCTTTAACAAAGTAATCTGAAACTTCACTAATATGGATTAAACCATCAGCCTTTTCTTCTCTACAAAAAGCACCATAAGGTGTAACGTTTGTTATTTTAACATTAACTTTATTTCCTTTTTTATACATAAATTAAATATACTTCCTTTCTTTAAATAATTTAATTATATCATTAAGACTATAAAAAATCATTTGCAGGAATTGGGCGAGCGGTTGATTTTCTTAAATTTTTGTGATAAAATGATTTACAAGTTAAAAAAATTTTTGAGATTCTTTCAAACAAATTTGGGAACCTTTATAAAATTCTTCGCTTAACGCTTAGAATTTTTCCCAAGTATTTTGAAAAGCGCGGCAAAAGTTTTTTTAAACTTTAAGTTATTTTTCACAAAACTATCGAAAATCACCGCGAGCCCAGATTAATGCAGTATAATCACAATAATAAACATATATTCACCTCCTTTCTAAAATAAACATATTTAAAAATGCTTGACTTGCATATATATATATATATATATAATGTCAATAGGTCTTGATAAAAATTTGCAAGATTAAATAAAGGAAATAACGAAATGAAAAAACTTTTAAGTTTATTAAGTGTATTAACTATTAGTGGAACTACAATGCCAACATTGGTTGCTAATATAAGTTATCCTTACAATAATTCAGATACAAGAATATCTTTTCAAGATAATCATGAAGAATGAGGATGGGGACCATCAAGAGGAAGAATTGATTTTAATGTTTTATCAAAAAAAATTGAATTTGGTGGTTTTGGATATGCTGATAATAAATTTGATACTTCAGTAACTATTCGTATTACAGATGAAAATAAAAATATTGTTAAAACAATTTTTATTAATAAAAATAAATCTTTAAATGATATTATTAGAGAATATAATTTACAAAATGGTATTGATTATAAAAATGGTTATTCTATTGATATTTGATCAGAAAAAGCAAATTCAACAATTTTTCATTATAAAAATAATTTAAATAATCGTGTATGAAATCTTTCAACCGGACCTCATACTGAAAAATTTATAATAATGAATGATAAATTGTGAGAGCCAAATATTTTAATAGAAAAATTTCCTAATTTAATAACTAGACCATTAGTTAGACGAACAAGTAATAATAATCAAAATAATTATGCACCAAATTTAGTAATAGATGAATGAGATGACAATCTTAGTCAATATTATGATTCTTTAATTAGTGTTGTAGATTATTTAAATAGAGAAGGAATAATAGAACAATTTGGCAGAACGAACGGCACTTACCGTTTAACTAACCAAAATGGATATTTTATTATAGGTATACAATTTCAAGGTTTATCTAGTTTAAATAATACTGTTGAATTAGTTTTTGATAGATCAAATTTATATCTTCAAGGATTTATATTAAGAGAAGATAATGGTAGACAAAATAGTGCTGATGGAACATATTATTATTTTTCAGATAGTACTTATAGAACAAATTTAGGAATTAATCATTTAACTAATGTTAATTTAAATTTTGGAGGAAGTTATACTAATTTAATCGCTGATGGAGATCTTAATATTTCTTCACAATCATTATTTAGTTCTTTTCGATTTTTAGCATCTTTTAATAATAGCAATCAACAAAGAATAAATATATCATCAAATTTAATGCGTATAATTTTAGCTACTTCAGAATCACTTAGATTTAACAATATAATTAGTACGATTCAACGTAATAATAATCCTATTTCATGGAGAAGCTATTTCTCAAATTTATTAACTAATTGAGGTTCAATGAGTCAAGAATTTATAAGACGAGTAAATAATATGAATAATGGTGTGCAAATTTGAGATCCTGTTAATGATAATTCTAGTAGAATTTCTCCAGCTTTAATGGCTTTTCTTTTAAATATAAGAATATTAAATAATAAATAATTAAAATTTCTTATAATAGGAATAAATTGAGTTTATTCTTATTTTTAATTAAATTATCAAAATTTATAAAAAACACAAAGGAGATAAATATGAAAAAAATATTAAGTCTTTTAGGAACAATAACTTTAATTGGAACAAGTACAACCAGTTTAGTTGCTTGTAATACATCACAATATAGTGAAGAACAATTAAAAAAACAAAAAGAAAAATACAAAATAGATACAAAAGATGGTATTTTAGAATGAATAGCACCACAAGAAAAACCATTTAATCAAATTGATAATAAATGATATTTTGTTGTATGAAAAACTAATAATTGAAATATTACTAAGTTTAAAAATAATACTTTAATAAATAGATGACATCCAAGTATTGAAATTGAAAATAAAAATGAAGATGAAAATTATAAATTAAATTTAGAATGAATAAGGGGACATGGAACAATCGTTATTCGTTCTTATAGTGTTATAAGTGATTGACCTGCTCCTAGATTTAAAACAATTTATCGATGAAATTTAGATACAAATATGCCCAATTTAATTGTTGGTAAAGATGGTATTATAAAAGTTAATTAATAAAAAAGTCATTTATTAAAATGACTTTTTTATATTTCTAATGTAATTAATGATAATTTTTCATTGTTTTTATTAAATAGTTGTAAATTATCAATATTAATTTGTTCTCTTACTGATGGATATAAAAATATTACACTATTTGATTGTTTTAGAAAATTAACAACCGCAATGTTTGAATAAGATTTTTCATCTTCAATACCATTTTTATATAAATATCAAACATTAAATTCTATTAATTGTAAATATGTATCTCTATCTTTTCCGCTGACTTTAGTTCCAATTTGTGTTTTTTCGATTAATTCTAAGTTTATATATTTTCCTTCAATAATTTTTTCAATTGGTTTTTCAATAAAAATATTTATATCATAGCTTCCATAACCTCATATACCAGATATTTCAATTTGATTTAAATTAAATAATTTTTTATCATAAGTTATTTTAATATTATCTACAACTAAATTTTTAGTCATATCCATTCAAAATGTTTTAGAATAAAGTAATCTATATCGTTGTGAATAATAGTCTTGGAATGGCAAGGGTTTTTTGGACAAATTTTATGTAGAGTAAAGATTTTTATATTCAATTGGTTTTAAATAATTTAATTTGCTGTGAATTCGTACATTATTGTATCAATTAACATAGTCAAATAATTCTAATTTAAATTGTTCAATATTTTTAAATTTTCTGTTTTTAATTAATTCTGTTTTTAAAATTTTATAGGTTGATTCAGAAACAGCATTATCATAAGGACAGCCTGGTTTACTATAAGATTTTGCAACATTGTTTTTAGCTAAAAGATTGTAAATGATATTGTTATTAAATTCGCTGCCTTGATCAGTATGAAATATTTTAATATTATCTAAAGAAAAACTAAGCTTTTTAAAAGTATTTTCAACTAATTTGGCATCTTTATGAGAACTAACATCATAACCAATAACTTCACGATTAAATAAATCAATTAGAAAGCACACATAATATCATTTGCTATTGATAGCAACTTGTGTTAAATCACTGACAACAACTTCATGTAGTTTATAATTATTAAATTCTTGATTTAACAAATTATGATATTTGTATATAGCGTTTTTGTTACTTTGATGTTTATATTTAAGTTTTGTATAATTGGAAATTAAGTTATATCTTTGCATTATTTTACTAATTTTTATTCGTGATAATAAAATATTTTGTTGTGCTAACATAACTTTAATTTTTCTTGTGCCATAATTTTTACGACTTTTTAAGAAAATACTGATAACAGCATTATCAATAGTATGGTTTGATTTAGGATTATTTGATTTCAATTGATAATAAAACGTTGATCTAGGAACTTTTAGTGTTTTGCATAAATTAGTAATTGCATATTTTTCTTTGTTGTTTTTAATAATTACTATTTTTTGCCTATTATCAGTGTGGCTTGCTTTAAAATATCATTTTCCATTCGTAATTGTTTAATTTCTTTTCTTAGATGAATTAGTTCATTTTCTTCTGGGCTTCGATTATCTTTTGCTTTAAATGAACCAGAATTATTGAATTCATAAATTCATTTTCAAACTGTTGATTTACCGACCTGATAGTCACTGGACAATTGTTTTGCTGTTTTACCTGTTTTATAAAGACTAACAATTTGTTGTTTAAATTCATCGGTATAATGATTCTTTGCCATAATTACACCTCCATTTATTAATTTAATTATAATCCTTACTCCACATTATTGTTGTCCAATTTATCTTAACCCATCCAGTATTGTTTTAATGGTTTTAATGAAAATGATTAGACAAATTGGCAGTAATAAATTTAGTTGTATTTTGACAGATAGAGGAAAAGAATTTTATAAATGAAAACCAATAGAAAAATCTTTTAAAATAAGAGTTTATTTTTGTGACCCTGGTAAACCAAAACAAAAAGCATTAGTTGAACGAATAAATAGAGATATAAGGCGATGATTTGGATCAAATGAACCTTTGATTAATATTCGTAGTAGATTAAAAAATGTTTTAAATATATTAAATACTACAATAAGACCTTGTTTAGAAAATTTTACATCAAAACAATATTTTAAAAAAATATTTGTTCATTAATTAGTTAATGTATATAATAAAAATAATAAAATTTATTAATTATTTTTGTGTTTAACAAATTATTTTCATCATTTTAATAATATAATTAGATTTTAGTAAAGGAGAAAAAATATATGTATGATAAAAATAACAAAATTATTGTAAAAATAACAAATATTACTCCCTATGGTGCTTTTTGTAGAGCAGAAAGAGCTGATGGTTTAATCCATATTAGTGAAGTTTCAGATTATTTTGTTAAAGATATTAAAGATTTTTTTGATATTGGTGATGAAATTGAAGTTGATGTGCTTGATTTTAATATAGTTAGAAAACATCTTAAATTAAGTTATAAAAATTGTCACCCTGAATTATTAAAAAATGATGATAAAGAAATTCAGGAAATAAAAACAGCATTCCAAAACTTAAATAAAAAACAAAATAAAACAGACAATATTGAAAATATTAATAAAATAAATGAAAATGAATAAATTAGTAAAATACAATAAAAAAGTAAAAAATAGTTTTTATACTACTTTTTACTTTTTTATTGTATTTTATTTTTAATTTGTTATAATAGTTTTAACTTTTTATGGTTTAGTTTTACAGTATACAAGGACATAAAAATATGAACAATAATAAATTTAATACTCTTAATGATAGAAAATGGTTAAAATTAACAGGAATAAAAAAATCCACTTTTAATAAAATGTTAGATATTTTAAAAGTTGCTGAAATAGAAAAATTTAAAAAAGGTGGTAAAACTAATAAATTATCATTAGAAAATAGATTATTGATGACTTTATTATATTGACGAGAATATCAGACTTATTTTCATCTTGGTAAAAGTTTTGATATTAGTGAGGCTAATTGTTATCGTAATATTAAGTGAATTGAAGATATTTTAATTAAAAACTCTGATTTTCAACAACTTGCTGGTAAAAAAGCACTAATAAATGATTATTTTAATGATAAAAATATTATTATTGATGCTACCGAAACTCCAATCCAACGCCCAAAAAAAGACAAAAACAATCTTATTCTGGTAAAAAGAAAAAACACACGATCAAAACACAAGTAATTATCGAACAAGAAACCAAAAAAATTATTGCAACAAGTTTTTCGCTCGGAAAAAAACATGATTATGCTTTATTTAAAGAATCAAAAATCCCAATTTTAAAAAATACCAAATTAATAGTTGATAGTGGTTATCAAGGAATACAAAAAAATCACAATAATGTTCTAATACCTACAAAGAAAACAAAGAAAAATCCTTTAAACAAAGAACAAAAGCAATATAATAGACTAGTTTCAAAAATGAGAATTATTATTGAAAATATTTTTACTATTCTTAAAAAATTTAAAATTATTACAGAAAAATATCGTAATCGAAGAAAAAGATTTGGTTTAAGATTTAATTTAATTGCCTCAATTTATAATTTACAATTATTATATTTAACATAAAATATTTATTTAAAATTAAATAATTTAAATAATAAATTAATTTTTCGTTGTGGAAAAATATTAAATTTTTAAATAAAAAACATAATTAATTAAAATTATATTTTTCTATTAGTATCTTTTTTACAAATATTTGCAATTTTTTAACAAGTAATGCAAGAAGTCTATTTAAAGAATCAAAAATCCCAATTTTAAAAAATACCAAATTAATAGTTGATAGTGGTTATCAAGGAATACAAAAAAATCACAATAATGTTCTAATACCTACAAAGAAAACAAAGAAAAACCCTTTAAACAAAGAACAAAAGCAATATAATAGACTAGTTTCAAAAATGAGAATTATTATTGAAAATATTTTTGCTATTCTTAAAAAATTTAAAATTATTACAGAAAAATATCGTAATCGAAGAAAAAGATTTGGTTTAAGATTTAATTTAATTGCCTCAATTTATAATTTACAATTATTATATTTAACATAAAATATTTATTTAAAATTAAATAATTTAAATAATAAATTAATTTTTCGTTGTGGAAAAATATTAAATTTTTAAATAAAAAACATAATTAATTAAAATTATATTTTTCTATTAGTATCTTTTTTACAAATATTTGCAATTTTTTAACAAGTAATGCAAGAAGTCTATTAAACCATCATAGTTAGTATGAACCGCATAAACCGAAATTTGATGTTCTTTTAACCGTTTTAAAATTTCTTGTTTATACTTAATTTGTGCTCATACTTTTTTCTTATTAAAACAAAACGGATGATGCGTAATAATCACATTTGCTTTTTGGGCAATGGCTTCATCAATCACTTCTGTTGTTAAATCTAAACTAACAAAAACTTGCGTTATTTCATTATGTTTAAATTCCCATTGAAAACCGCTATAATCTCACTTCGCTGTTGTTTTTAACGGAAAATTAGTTTCAATTTCTTGATATAATTTTTTAATTAACATTAAATCACCTTATTTATCATTTTTAATTTTGCTCTAATTTCTTGATAACGTTTTGTTTTGACTGGAATTTTATTTAATAATGTTTGATAATAATCGTTTTTTAATAATCATTTTTCTTGAAAAAGTTTAGTTTGTTCTTTTCGCAATACTGGCCCGAACAGAATGTCTCTTTTGTTTTTAACTTTTTGCCCAGCAACTTTATTAATAACAATAATTTCATAAATAATTTCATTTTCTTTAATTAAAAGTTCTTTTTCAATAAAATATTTTTTTGCTTTAACTCATTGTCGTAAAATAGTTGGGTCATCATTTGAACACAAAATATAACGATCAATTAGATCTGAATCATTTTGTAAAATTTCAAGGATACTAGCACTACCTAATCCCGAAATAATACATGAATCAATTTTAATATTGGCAAGTCCATGCAAACCATTTGCTAAAATTGGGGTAATAATTTCACCAACTTGATATTTAGCAATATTTTTTTTTGCTTGTGCTAATGGTTTTTCTGCAATGTCACAAGCATAGGCTTTGGTAATTAAATTTCCTTTTGCCAAATAAATTGGAATCATTGCATGATCAGTTCCAATATCACAAATAACGTCTTTATCATTAACTTGCTTTGCAATTAATAATAAGCGTTCTGATAATCTATCCATGGTTTAAACACCTATCCTTTAAAAAAGTCTTTTAATACTTTTGCTTTTGAATTAGCTTGGTTTGGTTTAAATTTACGAATTGTTTTTGCCTCAATTTGACGAATACGCTCACGAGTAACCTTAAACTCTTTTCCCACTTCTTCTAAGGTTTTTGGCGAATCGTATTTCGACAAATGTTTATCAATTAGTTTATTTTTTCGACTTTGAACCTTTTCAATTGGTGTGTCATAATGAATATCTAACGCTTTTACTGTTTGCACCAATTCTGGAAAAGTTTCATCTTCACATTCCTTTGCCAATCTTAAAACAGTTCTTAATTTTGTTGGTAAAATTCCAAATCTCATTCTAATTACTTTATCTTCACGTGCTGATAAAATCTCATGAAAAACTTCATCAATTACTTCTCGTAATGATTCTTTCTCAGCATATTCATCAGGAGTAAAAATATCTTTGTCATCAACAAAGTCACCAAAATGAGTGTCATCTTCATCTCCAATTGGCTTTTCTAATGAAACTGGTTCAATTGATAAGCGCTTAATTTCACGCACTTTTTCACCAGTCATTCCCTGCCCCATTCTTTCAGCAATCTCATTAAAACTTGG
The DNA here is from genome assembly GCF_009866525.1 of Spiroplasma poulsonii. GTDB lineage: Bacteria > Bacillota_I > Bacilli_A > Mycoplasmatales > Mycoplasmataceae > Spiroplasma > Spiroplasma poulsonii. Next base: position 1,591,777 of record NZ_CM020866.1, on the reverse strand, counting down.
TTCACGACCTAATTCTTGCGTTAACTGACGCTCAATTCTTGTTAATTTATTAATTGTTTCAACCATATGCACTGGAATTCGAATTGTTCGTGCCTGATCAGCAATTGCTCGTGTAATTGCTTGTCGAATTCATCATGTTGCATATGTTGAAAACTTAAATCCACGTGTATAGTCAAATTTATCAACCGCTTTCATTAAACCAATATTTCCTTCTTCAATTAAATCAGAAAAATCTAACCCCCGGTTTAAATGCTTACGAGCAACCGATACAACTAACTTTAAGTTTGAAGTAATCAACTTTTCACGTCCATAACGTTTTTCTTCGGGATCTGTTGCCTCCAGCATTTTAGCATATTTAATTTCTTCTTCACGGGTAAGAATTTTACTTGTTCCTAAAACATTAAAGTATGCTTTAATAATATCTTGAATTTTAGTTTCATTTGAAATTCCGCCAACTTTGTAGCGCAACTTATCCTCACTTTGTTTTTTTCCTGGTTTAATTACTTCTTCGACTTCTTCTAAATTTACATCGCTAAATTCAACCCCATTAGCAACTAATTCTTCAAAGTACTCGTCAACATCATTATCATCAATTTCAAAATGATCATTAATTAAAGTAATTAATTTTTCTTGTTCAATTTCATTGTTATTTTCTTCTAAAAATTTATTAATATAATCTTTAAATTCATCAAAAGTTTTTATTTCTCTGATGTCTTTTTTTGATAATCCCATTCTCTCTACCCCTTTTTAAACTTTAAACGTTGGTTCATCTTATCAATTTCCATTGAAATGGTTTGTTGTTCAATCAGATTATTTGCTTTTTCTAGTTTATTTCATAGCATTGCAATCTCTTTTTCATTGGCAAAATCATCAATTAGCAGCGCATAGTCTTCTAATTCTTTCTTATTATATTTAATTTTAATCGTTGATTTATCAATAATGTCCATTAACATCTTCTTTAAATCCGGATCATTTATTTCTTCACACAACATATTAATATTAACATTTTCTGCCCCTAAATGTCTATTATAATACATAATTATATCATTTGCTAGCAGTCGATAACTATTAAAATTCAAATATACGATTTTTGTCTGATAAAAATCAACGGCCTTTCGCGACACAAGTAATTGTAATAACATGTTTTGCTCTGCTAACATATAACGTTTTAAACTTTTAATTTTATATTTTGTTTTTTTAATGGCCTTAGAATCTTTAACAATTTCGGATGTTGACTTTTGTGCGGCCTTTGCAACTTCGGGGACAACAACTGGTGAAGGTGAGTCTAATGTTGAAGCATTTGTAATTGGTTTATAATACACTTTAATTTGGGTAATTTTTGTTTGAATTGTTTCACTTGAAATTCCCGTAATTCTTACCAAATTATTAATTGCTAGTTCTTGTTCTAAGGGATTGGGGCTTGCTTTAATTAAAGTTCCAACAACATTGATAAATTCTTCTAATTCATTTGCTTCTTCTAAATTAAATTTATTTTTAAAATAATCCAGTGCAAAATTAATTGGATGCATTGCATGGGTTAACATTGTCTGAATTAATTCTCCCTGACCACTATTGACCAATTCATCGGGGTCTTGCTGTGTTTCGTTTAAAACAATTTTTACTTTTAAATTATTAACTAATAATTTTGCTGCAACTTTTAAACTAGCATTAATTCCTGCTTGATCACCATCTAAAAAGACTAAGCATTCACCTGTTAACTTCTTAATTTCCTTAATATGATAATCACTTAAATTTGTCCCCATTAATGCAACGGTATTTTTAAGATCTAATTTATCTAAACTAATAACATCCATATATCCTTCTAACAAAATTAAATTATTTTGTTGGCGAATAAATGGTTTTGCTCGTTGAATATTATACATTAATTGTTCTTTTTTAAAGACTTTTGTTTCTGGGGTATTTAAATACTTTGCAACGTTGTCATCTTGCCCAATCACACGCCCCGAAAATCCAATAATATAACTATCCTCATTTTTAATTGGAAACATAACTCGATTATTAAAATAATCATAAACTTTCTCATTTTTAATCGTAATTAATCCGGTTTGTTGAATATCATTAATGCTATAGCCTTTTTTAATTAAAAAATGATATAAATGATCAAAACCACTTTCAGCATAACCAATATTAAATAACTCAATCGCTTGTTCATCAATTTTTCTTGTTGCTAAATATTCTTTTGCCGCACGAGCCTTTTTTGTTGCTAAGTTATTGCTAAAATAAGCTTGTGCTAAAGCATTAATTTCAAAAATTAATTTATCAGTTTCATCATATTTTGCTTTTTCTTGATAAGTTGTTAACTCATCTAAGGAAATATTAGTCATTCCTGCAACTTTTTTTAAAGCTTCAATAAAACTAATATTTTCATATTCTTGTAAAAAAGTAAAAACATTGCCACCAGCTGAACAAGCAAAACAACGATAAATTTGTTTTTCTGGTGAAATGCTCATTGAAGGATGTGAATCTTGATGGAAAGGACAAACAGCTCAATAATTTCGTCCCCGTTTTTCCAACGATAAATACTCTGACATTACTGTAACAATATTTACTTTTGACCGAATTAAATCAATCTTTTCATTACTAATTAATGCCATACCTTCCTCCTCCTTTTAATTATTTATTTTAATAATGCTTGAAAATGCTCTTCTAAATTAGCAATAGCAATTCGTTCTTGCACCATTGTATCACGATTACGAACAGTAACCTTTTGGTCTTCTAATGATTCAAAGTCAAAAGTAACACAAAATGGTGTTCCAATTGCATCTTGGCGACGATAACGTTTTCCAATGTTTCCCGTTTCATCATAGGTACATTGGAATTGATTTAATAATTTTTCATACAATTGATAAGCTACTTCATTTAATTGTTTACTTAATGGAATAACAGCAAGTTGATATGGTGCTAACAACGGACTTAATTTTAAAACAATTCGTGAATCATTATCACCAACTTGTTCAACATAATAAGCATCATATAAGATTGCTAACATTAAACGCCCAACCCCAACTGATGGTTCAATAACATGGGGTAAAATTTTTTCGTTTGTTTCTTGGTTTAAATAACTTAAATCTTGTTTACTCGTTATGCTATGTTGACGCAAATCAAAATCACCACGATCAGCAATCCCTCATAATTCACCTGTTCCAAATGGAAACTTATATTCAACATCAATTGTGTGTTTAGCATAATGGGCTAATTCATTGGCTTCATGGTTACAAAAAAGATAATTCTTAGGATTTAAATTAATCAAATTTAAAAATTTAGTAACTTCTTTAACTCAATATTCAAATCAATCTGTTTCTTCATTTGGATCATAAAAAAATTCTAACTCCATTTGTTCAAATTCACGTGTTCGAAAAATAAAATTTCCCGGTGTAATTTCATTTCGAAATGACTTTCCAATTTGGCCAATTCCAAATGGCAATTTTTTTCGCAATGAACGTTGAACATTTTTAAAATTAACAAAAATTCCTTGTGCTGTTTCTGGTCGTAAATAAACAATTGATTTTTCATCTTCTAACACACCCTGATTCGTCTTAAACATTAATTCAAACTGACGAATATCAGTAAAATCATACGCTCCACAATTTGGGCACACCAAATTCTTTTCTTCAATAAATGTTTTTAATTGTTCATTACTTCATCCCCCACAATTAAGGTCAGGATAATTATCTTCAATTAGTTTATCTGCTCGCATACGGGTTTTACATTTTCTACAATCTAATAATGGATCAGCAAAATTCCCTAAATGACCCGAAGCCTTTCACACATTATTGTTCATTAAAATTGCACTATCAAGACCAACATTATATTTCGATTTTGTAATAAAATGTTGCCATCATAAACTTTTTAAATTTCGTTCTAATTCAACACCTAATGGACCAAAATCTCAACTATTTGCTAAACCCCCATAAATTTCACTTCCTTGAAAAACAAAGCCTTGTGCTTTTAAATGATTAACAACTTCTTCTAATGTATATTGCATTAAATATAACTCCTTTTTATTTCTCCACCCTCAATTATACTATGTTATTATTTAAAATAAATTGATTTTTTCTGCATTTCATAAATACTATAAGAAAAAATCCCAACTTTCATTAAATAATACTCACATAGCATTTTAAATAAAATAATCATTTCTTTAACATTAATTTTGTTATGAAAATAAAAATTATCTAATGACGTTGTACTAAACATTTTTACTAATTCAATTGAAAAAAGATAATCTGTGGTCGTATAAATTATTTTGGGGTCTTAAATTAATATCTTAGAAATTGTGGAATAATATACCACTTACTTATTTAGATTGTATTACTTTTAATTTTATTGTCAATATATTTTTCTATTTTTTTAAATTTTTCCACAAAAAAAATACATTTTTATTAAAGTTATTTAATTTCTTAGATAAAACTAATAAAAATATAAGTTTTTTTGTAAATTATTATTTACAAAATTATTAACTGAATAATTAAATTTATTTTCTTCTAACAATTGTTCATTAGTATTAAATAAATTAATTTTATTTTTTAATCCCATCATACTAGCATTTAATTTATTTCTAATAGTTTTTTCACTATAAATAGCTTTTTTAATTATAGTGCCTTTTCAATAATGAGAAATATCACCTTCAATATCACAACCAATATTATTCCATAGTGTTTGGTTTTCAATTCCTTCTTTATTATTTTTAATTAATCTAATAGTTTTATTCAAAAAAATTAATTTAGCATCGCTTATAAAAGATTTACTATCTTCTAAACACTGTAATAATCCCTCATATTTACCATTATAAAAATTATCAACTGCTTTATGATATATTTCTCTATTTTCTTTGTTTTTACTTTGATATGGATATAGTTTTTTAAATCTACTTGTAAGATGAAATTTATCTATTGTATAGTGAATTTTATTTTTAGGAAAATATTGACGCATAAAATTTTTAGTATTTTTAATCCATAATGCACCATCACCTAAAATCATAATTTCAATATTAGGTGTCAATTTGAAATGAGTTTCAATTAAAGTAAATAATTTTATAAGAACTGGTTTTAAATTTGCTTCTTTTTTAAGATAATCTGGAATATTATCCATTTCAAAAACACCTAATTTATTTGCGATTACAGGTCTTTTTACAGTATATTTTTCTTCATCATACCCAGTATGTACAGTACATGCTATCGTATGTTTTTTTATCTTTTTTCTTCCTTGCTTTGTTGAATCTAACATTTTCAAATAAGTCCCATCCATTTGAATATATAAAGTGTGTGGAATATCTATTTTTTTATTACTTTTATTAAAGTAATATTCTTCGTCAGTTTTTGCATTTTTCATAATATTAGATACTGTCATTAAACTAATTTTTACATGCTCCATAGTATCTAAAATATCTTTATATCTTTTGTTCTCAGTAATAAATGATAATATTTTTTCTTTAACAGAATTATCTATTCTTTGTCATTTTTCAATTCCTAAAAGTTTATCCAAAGGAAAAATATATTCTTCTTTACCTGTTTCTGGATTAATTTTATAATATCTTCTTCTTTTAAAAGTTATTTTTCCATTTAAAATTACTAATGTTCTTTCAATTTTATCTTTTACTTTATAATCTTTAAATTCTTTTAAAGTTTTATCAATTTTGTAATTTTTAAAAATTCATTCATCATAATCTTCTGAACTTTGTTGAATAATTTCAATACTCTGTATATATAATAAATTAATAAAATTATTAAAAAAATTGTTATCAACATTCATCATTTTTTACCCTCTTTCCTTAGTTCTACACATTAACACAAAAATAATAAAAATGCAAAAAAAGATATTATTTTTTATTTATTATGTTATAATTTAAGTGTTAATTATTAGCAAATTAATTTAACTGAAAAAAGTAAAGTAATTTACTTTTTTTTATTTTGATGTAAAATATAGATAATAAAAAAAAGAACCCTGTCAAGTTCTTCTGTACATGTTTTTCTCTACTTATATTTAACCATATAAAAGGAGTAAAAATGAAAGAATTTAATCCAAAAACAGCAAGTTTGGCGACTTTTTATCGTAAAATAGAGCAATTTTGAGAAAATAAATCACCTAATAAACCATATACTTTGAATGATTTAACCAATGAATTCAATCTTTCTCGCAAGTGAAGATATGATACTTATGCGAGCGAAAAGATAGTTCCTTTGCTTGAAAAACAAGTTGATAGAATTGAAAGTGAAATAATTAATTTTATGATGAAATCACCTGATGGTGCTAAATTATATTGACAACGAGCATTTAATTATAAATATTCACTGCAAGAAAAACAGTTAGAACAAGAATTAAACTTAAATAATCAACAGCCAATAATTGTTAATTTACAAACGGATATTAGAGATATTAAAAAAGAAAGTGATAATAATGCTTAATCATTTTACTTATTTGTTAGAAACACCTTATTGGTTATTACAAAATAGTAATGTTGGTAATAAATATCCCTTTGCAAAGAAATATGAGTTAGTTAATGAAATTAATCAAATTGGGACACGATATAGTGGTAAGACTATTTCAAATATTAAAATGTTTGGTGAATTATTAAAAATTAGTTTATTGATTAAAGAACCAATTTGTATCATTGCTAGTATGTATTGGAGTAAAGATTTAAAAGATAGTGTATTTCAAAATATATGAAATATGTTAGATGAAAATAATATTCCTTATACTATTAATTTATCTAATTTTACTTTTACTTTATCAAATGGGAGCAAAATATATTGTAAAGGTTTACATTCACCAAGTCGGAAAGAAAAATTAAAAGCTTTTGCTGATTTGAATAAATATAAATTAGTTATTGATTGAAGAGAAGAATGTGACCAATTTCAACAAAAAGATTTAAGTGATTTAGAGTTTGCTATTCGTGGTTATCAAAATAAAATAACAATTAATACATGTAATCCTGAGAGTTTAAAAAGATATATTGTTGGTTATTGTAATGAATTAATGCCTTTTGATGAACAAATAATGCGTAGTAAATATGAACAAATTAAATATATTGAAAAATGAAATATGAAGATTATTATTCATTATTCTAGTTGAAGACTTAATTAAGAATTACCACAAGATAAAGTTAATGAACAATTAAGATTAGAACAATTAGATATTGAAAGAGCAAGAGTATGAAGTTGAGGATTGCCCGGTAATACTAGTGGTTCAATCTTTGCAATATATATTGATATTATGCAAGCAACAGATATTATTCAACCAACGAAATTATTAGGTGGTGTTGATTTAGCAAACTCTACTAGTCCCAAAGGACATACAACAGCAGCGAGTTTTTGAATATATAATTCATTTGATAAAAAAGCATATAAAGTAGCAGAATATACACACTCAAATGCTACTCAACAATTTAAAGGACCATTAGAACAAGTAAAAGATATTTTAGAATTTTACAACAATCAATTAAATCAATATTTTCACTTAATTCAGCAAGGTATATCAATTAATGTTGATGATAGTGCCTATGCAACATTAGAAAGTTTAAATAGAGAAAAATATAATTATACTTTTGGTCAATACATGAATTTTAAACCAGCACAAAAGCAGAAGTTTAAAATAAAGCATCGTATTGAGGCAATTACAATGTTAATTAATACTAATCAATTAAAATGATTATGAGAAAAATGTCCTGTAAGTAAAACCCAATATGAATTAATTCAATGAGAAGATAAACCAGATGCCAGAGAAGAACGAATGTTAGATTTATATGATGATACATTTGATAGTGATTTTTATGCTTTACACTTTGAATTAGTACCAATGGTTAAACATAATAGTTCAGCAGATTATAAATTATGACAACAAAGGGAGTGATTAACTTAATGAAAAAAGATATTTATGTAATACATGATGAGCGTGTAATAAATGCAAAAAGACCTTATATGTCTGTTTGTGGACAAGTTAAAAAAAGACTTTGTAAAGAATTAAAAAAAGATAATATCGCAATATGTAAATTAAATTTATATAACGAATATATTAAGAAATATCAAAAAGTTAAAGTATGTGTACAAGTTTTAGCAAATGAACCAAATTTATTAACAGTAAATATTATTAATTATGCACTTATTTTAAAATTAAAGGAGAAAAATAATAATGAATAATACTTTCCCTAGTTTACCAAATTTAAATGATATTAATAGTGTTTTAAAATTTTATAATTATGATTGAACTATTAATTTAGCAAATATTATTGCTCGTCATCAAATGCGATTAGTAAATGGTAAAGATATTTTATTTAAATCTCATCGTAAAGACATTTTAGAAAAATTAAACTGATGATATGAAACTTATAAAATAAAAGAAAAATTAGATAAAAATGAATTAACAGCAAGTTTAATGGGTAAAACAATCTTTGGTTTATTAGAGACTAATGACGGCAATATTGATTTATGAATTAACCCTTTTAACTTTACATCACGAGTAAGTAAAATAAATGAAATTGAACAAGGTGCTGATATTTGATTAAATTATCATCAAAGTGATAGTGGATTTATATTAAATTTAATTTGTACCAAAGATAAAATAGTTATTAAAGGTTGACCAAAAAATAATGAAGTAGTTGTTGGACAAAGTAAAACACAAATTAAAGATGATGTTAGACCTGTTTTAGTACAAGAATTTAAAAACAAATTAGGTATTGTCCCTTTTTGAGAAATGATTAATGAACCTAATCCATTATTTTTATCAACTTCAACAACATTAAACCCTTGACCTACTATGACAAATTGTTATAAATTACAATTTGATTTAGAAGATAGTTTTAATATTAAATCAAAAGAAAGATGAGCAAATCGTACGCATTAATATGGAATATTAGATGATGATTTAATGACTGCTTATAACAAAGGCAATAAAAAAGTATTGCAAGATGTATTTGATGATATTTTTATTCAATCAGGTCAATCAGCCGTAGATGGTCAATTATCACAATCTTTACAAGTGGTACAAGGTACACCAACCTTAGAAACATATACCGAAGACCAAAAATCAATTATTGAACAAGTATACTTAGCATGTCATTTTTCTAGTCCTTTTGGTGATAAATCAGATAATGACCAAAATAAAACACAATCTTTATTAACTAAAACCAAAGATTTAGAAAAACAAGCATATTTACAAGCATATCGTAAACAATATTATACAAAGATGTTTGATACTGTTTTAAAATATTATGGTTTATGAGATGGTGTTGGTGAACGACCTTATGGTTTTGATTTTGTTAGTGCTAGTTTAGTTGACCAAATGCGACAAAATGAATTAATTACTGCTAGATTAGATAATGGCACAATGGAACCAATAAGAGCAATTACTGAATATGATAATATTGATGAATTAGAAGCAAACAAATATTTTGAAAAAATAGAAAAATGACAAGATAAAATGCAAACCAAAGAAATTGAACATAATAATAAATTACTAGAATATGATGAAACTGGTAATAATCAAAATGCCTTACAAGGTAGAACAGAAATTAAGGAGAATTAACAAATGAGTAGAATTAATCCCGGAGTTATCGAAGAATTAAGAAGACAAGCCCACGATACTTTAATAGATATCAGAGAAAACATAAAAGACAATCGTCATTGAATGGTATTTCCTTTTAATGTTTATAGTTCATATATCCCTGATACTGAAACAGGATGAAAACCTAATAATGCAAAACCAAGTGATTATGGTAGTTATTCACGCATATTTGATAATATGGAAAGTACTATTGCTCAATGACAAAATAGTTTAAAAATAGTACAAAAATATAAAGGTGAAGAAATTAATATATTAACGATTGATGATTTTAATAAACAGCCAATTAATTCAACTATATGAGCCAATAATGAAACACCATTTGCTATAAAATTAAAAGATGAAAATAATAATGTTTATTGAAAATTAATTGATGGTGAAAATATTTATGATATTAATAGAATGCTAGAATACTTAAAGCAATATAAATTAAGTTATTTTATGAATAATGATAATAAAGCAGATAATTTTTATACTAAAGAAGTTAAGGTTGGGAAATATTGAGATGCTTATATGATTGATGATAGAAGTTCAATTCAATTTGGTGAAGCTAAATTTGAACAAGTATTTACTCAACAATCAACTGAAAGACAATATACTTTATTAATTTTAGATGAAGATGTCAATAAATTAAATATTAATGATTATTATAATTTTTATACTGTATTTAATGACCGTGGTTTAAATATTGGTGGGGGTAATATTAATTCTGCACCACAAGATAGACAATGATTATATCCATCTAATGTTATTAATTATTATTCACCTTATGATGGTAGTTTTTTATGACAAGAAATTACATTTTCAAGTATTAATGACAAAATTAGTAATAGTGGTTTATCAGTAAGACAATTTATACAAACAAGTGCCCCAGGTGAAGGTTATTGTTTTCCTAAAATAACTTATGATGAAAACTAAATAAAGGTATTGTTGAATTAGATGAAGTTTTATTAAAAGACCGGGGGTTAGAGCAATGGCAGTTAAATTTTATGGTAATCCTATCTTTTTTGATATGCCTGTAATTGGTCGGCCAATTATTAAAGGTCAATTTAATAAAAAAGTTATGAATTCAAGAGATTTATTA
>NZ_CM020866.1:1530550-1581017 GCF_009866525.1 Spiroplasma poulsonii | reverse complement strand
GTTAATGCTTTATTGCGTGGACCTTATATAATGAATATGCAAGTATTATGCAGTATGCAACAGCAACTGCCGAACAAGTTGCTTGATTACCTAATGCAGGACAAGCATTATATAATTTAACTCATCGTGTGGTATGACAAAATGATTATTCATTACCAAATGGTGGAGCAAATCAAACAATGGGATTAACAAGAATTCCAGTACCTATTGATAAAAGATTTAATTTAAAATTAATGAATGAGGCTTTTGATTTAGCATTAATAGAACAAAATATTAAAAATGGTGTTATTGCTGATGCTATTTCTAGTGTTGTACAGAATAAATTTGTTAATTTAGAATGTGAATTAATTCAGGCTATTTATGATTATTGTTTAGCAGATGGTCAATATGAAGTAATTCCATTTCGTAGTTATACAGCAGAAAATGCTGATGATGCAAATAAGGCATTCTTTACATTAAATGAAACTTTGATTGAATTAACTAATCAAATTAGTAATTTATATTTTGGATTGCCAACTGATAAAATGTTTATGGTTTTAGGACGAAGAGCATATTTAGGATTAACACCGGCTTATTTAAAAGTAATTGGTTCACAAGCTCAATTAAAAGCAATGGTTAATGGTGAATTATATGAAAATACCGCAATGGGAATTCCTGTATCAAAAAGTTTTCATTTAGAAAAAACATATACAAAAGGACAAGTTAACCGTGATAAAGGTTATAATTTTACTAATGTAAGTGGTTTAATTATTAATAAACAAGTATGAGCATATCCAATTAATATGGATACTATTCAACAAGTTTTAGATAATGATACTGCTAACCCTAAATGAATTGGTAAAGTACAATATGCAACACCAACAATTTTATATCCAAAAACATGTAAAATTATTTTAGAAAAAGAACCAACAATTGAAGAAAGAACAGCAGCTTACAATAATTTAAATAAAACATTTAGAGTACCAGTTGATTATGTAATTAATGAACCAACAACAAATAAAATTGATATTAGTAAAATTAATAAATTAGATAAACCAACTATTCATGTCACAGACCCAACAAAAGCAACAATCGAACAATTAAAACCACAATTTAAAGCTGTCGTTTTAAAAGCAGTAAAAGCGGTAGATAGTTCTTTAACTGAAAATGATTATGATTACTTTATTGAAAGTAAGGGTGAAGATTGACCAATTGATATTACAAATGATAAAGCAATTTCAGTTCAGATTGAGGGTAAAAACAACGCTACTGGTCAAACAAATCCAATTGATGTCGTAATTAAAAATACTTAATAAACAATGAACTTATTAATATTACGAATTTTAACTTTATTAGCAGAGAATTTAGGTAATAAATCAATAATAAATAAATTTGTTAATTTAATTAATAAGGTTAACAAATTTGCTTCATATTATTCTAATCCGCTACAAAAAATTACAAATAAGATTGAAGATATTTATCAGTGGTTAAATCCATTTACTTATTTAGATTTAATTAAAAAGGGTCATAAAAGAGAAATTCAACAAATATTAAGTCAATTAGAAAAAGATAATAATATTAAAAATAGAGAACAATTTAAAAAAGAAAATTATCTAAATACTAATTGACAACCTTTAAATAGTAGTTGACTTGATAGTGGTATGTTTAATATTACAAATAAATTAACTTTAACAGGTAATTTAACTATTTTAATATATACAAAAACAGCAAAACACCCGAAGTTTTATGGTCCCTATGTTTATCCTAGTGTTCCAGTTGAAATTTGAAAATTATTAAGTAATGCCGTTTCTAATGCGGGTACTTTATTTTGACGTTATTGATTAAGAAAATGATTACCTAGTCATTTAAGAAATTATATTAAAAAAAGACTGCCAAGAGGATTAAAAGAAAAATATCCCAAAGGAACTACTAAATTAACATTACCAACAGTTCAAAAATTACAACAAATTAAAAAGTTTATTAATAATTTAAAGATTGGCCATTTTAATTTTAATTTTGCTGGTGAAATTAATAATAAAAAATGGTATCGAGAACGAAAAAGTGATGTTAAAAATATTAAGAATTTATATAAATCACCAGTTAAAAATATGTTTTACAAAACTAATCAAACTATCAAAACAATTAAGAAAACAAAAACAAGAGTTAATAGTTATAAGCCAAGTAATTTAAAAAATAAATATCGTAATCAATTAAGAGGTGTTTTATATGGAAAATAATTTAAGTAATTTGTTATTTATAACAGTTGAAGATGTGAAAGAAAGTAAACTTTGACAACCTATTAATGATAGAAAGCAATCTGCTTGTAATGATAACTTAATTTATAATGCTATTTTAAAAACTAGTTTATGAATGGATAGATTATCAGGTGGGACAATTTCAGATAAAATTAATAAAAAAGATTTGTTTCCTTGAGTAAAAAAAGATAATACTGGTTTAATTGAATATGATAAATGATTAAGTTATATTCAATCGGCTTGTTTATTAGCAGTTATAAATTGATATTTACCAAAAGGAGTTAATGATTTAACTGGTAGTGCTTCATTTTCACAAGGTGGTGTAGCATATTCACAAACTAATGACCCAGAAGCAAATGAAAATATTACTCGTGATGTTAAAAATGCTTTAAAATTAGCAGGTGAAATAATTGATATTATATCTAGTAAAACGGTATCTAGACCGTATAATTATCATTTAGGAAACTATTCTCATCCATGAGAAGAAGAATATAAATATATTACTAAAAAAACATTTTATCCAACATTATTATTTTGATTAAAAGAGCGATTGCAAACAGATGGTTCAATAAATATTACTTATCCAATTATTAATGATTTTTCTAAAATTGATTATAATGAATATATTAAATTAATAGTTCCATTTGATAATAACACGATTTATTATGAAGATAATGTCTGAAAAGCAAAACAAAGTGGTGATATTCCATCATATGGTATTAAAGATAGTGATTTAAATAAAGATTATATTGATAAGCAAGATGATAAATATATTGTAAAAACATCACAAGATATTATTCTTAAACAAGATAAATTAGTAAGTGGGGAAAATATTAAAACTATTAATGGTAATTCATTATTAGGTAATGGTGATATTTCTATTAGTGTTGGTAATGATTGAGAATTTGTAGATACTAGTGATTTTAAACCAGCAACTGAATATCAAATTAAAGATTTTGATAGTTCTAAATTTAAATATAAAATATGATGTCAATTTTCAATTTTACCATATATGTTTGTAGAAACTTTTAAAGATTTTGATATTGGTTGTGGAATTGTTGTATCATATAGTAAAGGTGTTTCAGGTTGGTATATTGACACAAATGGTCTTATTAGTTCTTATGATAATGTAAATATAGTTAATTTAAAAATTGAAAGAAAATTGGTGAGTTAATTATGAAGCAAGATAAAACAACTTGATTAAAGGGGGCGTTACCTTGAAATTGATTTAAAAAAGACCCTATTCCAACTTATAATTGAACTCATAAAGATATTAGAGAATGAGAAAGAAAATATAAAATTCGTAGTTGAGTAGTTAGTTTTTATACATTGATATTTTTAGCATTAAATTGTTGGTTAGAATATGGAATGATTAATGCAATTAAAGATGATATTAATTGATATAATTATGGTCAATATTGAGGTAATGGCATTGCTATTTTATTAACACCTTTATTTACGTATGGAATTCAGGGCATATTTGTTGCTAGTAGTAAACCAAAAGTAGATATGAAAATTGATATACCAAGATTAAAAATATCTAAAATGGGATTAGTATTTACAATATTACCTTTAATTACTTTAATAATTTCTTTAATTATCATTTGAATTGATAAATCAAAATGAAAAAAAGACCATTTAAGACATTGTTTAGATTGTCGGATTAATCCGCGTGTTATTCAACCAAGATTAGCAAAACAATGAAATAATTTAGATGGCATAACAGAAGAAATATTTAAAAATATACAAAATGAAAATATTAAAAAACAAAAACAAGAAGAAAATAACAAAGAATTAAATTTAAAATAGACTATATATAGGGGCGGTTGATATTTTTGGGTGGTTATATAGTTTAATTTATAAATTATTTTGTTCTGAAAGGATAGATGGCCACTGTTTGAGTAAGAATAAGAAAGGAATTAAATAAAATGAATGAAACATTAATGATTGCTTTACTTGTGTTAGCGGGTGCGGGTGGAATGGGTAGTCTTGGTATTCTAGGATTATCTGCTAAAAAAATTAAAAAATATAAAGCAGAAATCAGAGAATTAAGAACTGCTGTTATTGCCCACGAAAAACATTTACGAGGACCTGATTATGCAACAGAATTAGCATTAAAAACAGGTCAAATTAAAAATGTTAAAAAACAAGTTAAAGTTAATGATAAAAAACAAGCACAAAAAGATGCCATTAGACAATTAACAAATAATATTTAAAAAAATAACCTTAATTGGTTATTTTTTATTTTTCTTTATTGTGTGTTATATAAAAGTTTATAAGATATTCAATTCGTTGCGAATAAGTATTAAAATTTAATTCATTTCAAACTTGTTCTTCATTTTCATTTAAGTAAACATTTATATTCCGAATTTTACAAGAATAATATTTTCCTGTTTTTTGATTATATGAATGTTTCATAAATTAACTTTCATAATTAGCAATAATAATTGCATCTCGTAAATGATTACTTATTTTTTCATTATTATATTTTCAACTTTTACCATATTGATAAGTTAAATTAACATCTTTTTCATATTTTCATATATAACCATCATTATATTTACTTAAATTTTCCATATTTTTAACAACTGATTTTGTATGTTTTGGTGAAATAGTAGCAATATATCCTTGCGTTTCTAATGAACCTAATAATTTCAATAAATCATCTCTATCTTTTGAGCCATTGGCATTTGTATATAAACAATTTTCTATAAAAATTAAATATTCTAGTTTATGATTATTTGATAATATTTTCCCAAATAGTTTTTCATTTTTCAAATAATTTATAATAAATTCATAATGTTCTTTTCAGCCTTTATTTGTAAATTCTTGTTTATCTATTAATTTATTATTTTTATAAACAACAATAGCCGTAGTACCAGTTCCTGATGGGTCAATACCTATTTTTATCAATTGGCTCATTCTTCATCATTGTTATTATTAACTACTGGTACTACATTTGATATATCTTCTTCTTTAACTACATTATCGTTTATGTACACTATTTCATCATTAGGTGGGGTATTATAATTTAAATTTATATTATTTGATAAAGTTTCATCGTTAATATGCCCATTATTTTGGATGAAAGTAGCATCATTATCAATATAAATCTTTTCATCATTAGTTGTAATAACTGCTTGATCTGATTTATATGCTTGTTGTAATTCAACTGACATAATACCTCATTTTCTTAATAATGATGTTAATACTGTTTTAAGGGCCATTTCATCAAAACTAGCAATATAAAATGATTTATTTTTAGCATAAGTTTTAGAATATTTCATAAAATGATTTTCCATTTGCTCTTTTGTCATATATAAAGTTTTTTCAAAACCATTAACCATTTTAAAATATGCTACATAACCTATAATTGATAATTTTTCTCGTTCATCTTCATTTTGATTTCAATTAAAAGCAGTACCTTTTAAACGATCATAATTTATTAATTCATTTGCTCTAACATCTGATACTGACATATCTAAATATTGGCCACTTCTTTGGGCTAATTGAATATAACCTTTATAACCCATTTGAAATTGGGCTTGATTAATTCATTCTTGGATTTCACGACCATTAATAATTCTTGTTATTTTTGTATTATATGGTACTACATAAGCATAACCGAATTGTTTTTCCATTGGTAAATTTAATAAAACACCTTGATAACAAGCAGTCATAATTGTTTTTGGATCTGCTTTTTGTAATAATTCATTACTATTTGATATTGCAATTATATTACTTTTAAATCTTGCAATTTCATTTTCATTAGAAAATTTACTTTTTATTCAATCAGTTACCTTATCTGTTCTTAAAAATTCTACAATATTTGTCATGTTATTTTTCTCCTTTATTTATTTTAAAATTAATACCTTTAACCCCAATTAAATTAATATCTTTATTACTATCTCATTGATCTTTAATTTCATTTTTAACAATTTGTTCATCAACAGTTAAATAATTTTTAATAAGATTAATAAGTTCTAATTTATCAGCATTTTGTAAAAAATCATCATTAATACCAATAACCTCAATATCTTTAATTAATAATTTTTCTTTCCGAAAATTACTAGTAATAATTTTTAATTCTTGTTCTTGTTTTGCTATACTTTTAATTTCTAAAAATTGCTCTTTTTTATGAGTTTCAATAATTTTATTTTGTTTTTGAAATTGAATATTAATGACACTATTTTTTAAAGAATCATGATTATTCTTAATATTATTTTCTAAATTTAAAATATCTTTTCTAATAAAATTTAATTCATCTTTAAAAGATTTTATTATTTCTAATGGTTCTCTAAAAATATAATCAATTTTTGAAACTACTAATTTTAAATCTTTTAGTGATTGTGATTTATATTCTCCATTTATTAATCAAGCTTGTTGTCGATATATAAATTCTGCTAATTCTTGTCCATTTTCATCAATTCACTTTTTAATTGTTAATGCTTTTAAGCTTAATTCTTTAAAATTATTTCCTTTTAAATAAAACGGATAAGTAATATTTTTAACTTCATTATTTAATTTTAAATCTTCCATAATTAAATTTCCTCTAATTCCATTTCATTAATTAAATTATCAATATATTCATAAGCACTTTCTTCTGAATAACATTCATCTAATGCTAAATTAAATAAATCTTCTTCTGTATAAACATAACCATTTTCATCTTTTCACATAATTATTTATCTCCTTGTCATTTAATATTGCTATCTTCTAAATCAATAATAGTTGTTAATCAATGATTTTCATTTTCAACATTAGCAGTAATCCTCGCTTCTTCTAATGTATAAAAAAAATCTGTTTTAAAAATAGTTGTTTTATCAAACAAATTATTATATTTCATTATTAATACGTATCTTTTATTCATAATTTAATTCCTCCTAATTTTGTTTCCCTAATGCTCAATGTTCATCAGTCATATCTTAAAATGATACTGAATAACTTTTAAACATTAATTCTTGTAATTTGTTTTCTTGATTGCATTTTGAGCAATATCCTCAATATTTTTGTTTAAGACAAATTTTATTTAACTTTTTCATATTTACCTCCTAAATTATTTTTCCTATTTTTTAACTCGCTGGCACTCACTACCAAGTGAAAGTGCCAAAGCGAGAATTAGTTATATAAGTATTGTATTTATCTATTTTATTTACTACGCCATCCGCTTCGCTGTGGGTGAGAGGTGGCGGTATGTTGTTAGTTAAATAATCGACAGTTGTTTTTTGTTTTTGTAGCCAGAGAGTTTTCTCTCTCTTCACCCGCACCATTTCAGGTCAAAGCGTTCAGTTTTTAAAATAAATCTACTTGCACCTTGAAGAGCCTAATGCTGACTTTGTGGTTTTTAAACCGCTGTCACTTCTAAGAAGTAATATCTATCGCAAATTTATTTATAAAGTGACCATCTCTTTTGTTTATTGTGGTTCGATGTTGACCGCGCACTTATCACCACTATCGCTTGTTAAAGCGTCTATTATTTCCGGACTGATTACCGCTGTGCTAGACCGCCTCCTGTGGAATAAAAACACTTAGTTATTTAAAATAACCGTTCCACTCTGCATTAAGTTGTTTTATAAAATCAAAGTTTTAAAAAACCAGTTTTATAATCAAAGATAATTTTTGAATTTTCTAAACGTTTATAAAACCACTCTTGGTTTTTATCTTTTGTATGATTTAATAAATTTTTATGTTTTTCACAAGTTCATAAAACTTTATTTGATAAAAATTCTTTGGTAATGAATGATATTGATTTATAGCAATCAATAACATCACATATTTTTTGTTGTTTATTAATTTCCATTACTTACTCCTTCTTTTATTAAGTTTTTTTATTTATTAACAAACTAATTAACTGAAACAAAGAAAAGACAACACCTTAAATTAGGAGAAAAAACAGGTACACTTTGTAAAAATTTCTAAGATATTTATAAATGTGTAAACAACTTAAAGAGGGTATCAGAAAGTTGTGTAAAAAGTTTCTATTTTAAGAATTTAAGATGCTGTCCTTTCTCTGAATCAATTAATAATTTTGGTTTTACAAATAAAAAAACCATTTTAGTAAATGGTTTAATTTATTATTCTTATTCAATTTCCGAGTTTTTTTCCAAAACCCCAATATTTTTTATACGACCTAATCCTGTTGGTAAATAACAATTTTTACAAATATATCCTTCTTCAATAAAACTAATTGTTTTAATATTATGTTTTCCCCCACAACGTTTACACATCGTTAGATTTCATTGTAATCCATACCATTTTAAAACTTGTAACATGAAAACAATCACAACACTTAAGTTATCTTCTCAAGCAACTAAATTATCTAATGCTGTTGCTAATAAATCATATAGTTTTAAATCAGCAGAACGTTCTTCAACAGCTTGTTCGGTAATTTCACAAAGCAATGTCCCTAGTAAATAATCATAATAATTTTGTGTTAATTTAATTCGTGTTATTAACAAATTTCCTGTTTTTAACTTACTTAATTTATTTGCTTGATATGATAAAAATATTTCAAATGCACTAGTTGCTAACCATTGCACCGCATATTGATTTTTCGAAGTAATTTTTCAAACACCCGGAGCAAAAAAAGCTAACTTACCTAATTCTTTGGTAAAAACCGTTATAATTTCACTGTCATCATCGTAACTTTGCTTATTAATAACAATTCCAGTAACTTTTGTTGTCATTATTGCTTAATAACTTTCTTTGTTATATCCTAAACGAGCAATCATTGATGGTTTATCACGTCATTTTTCAACCACTTTAACAAATAACTCTAAAAATATTTTTGTTCCTAAAATTTGTTCTAACTCTAAACGAGCTTGCGTCCCAATTTCTTTGATTAACCGTCCATTTTTACCAATCACAATGCCTTTTTGTGAATCGCGCTCAACACAAATTGAAGCCATAATTTTTAATAATGTTGGTTGTTCTTCAATCTTGTCAATTAAAATTGCCACACTATGTGGAATTTCATCTTCTGTTAAAAGTAAAATTTTTTCGCGAATAATTTCACGAATTAAGAACTTTTCTGGTTGGTCAGTTAACATATCATCAGGATAATATTGTGGTCCTTCTGTTAGATGATCTTTTAATAATGTTAATAACTGCGGAACATTTTCGTGTTTTAATGCTGAAATTGGGATTACAGCAGTAAAATTATGAACTTTTTCTCATTCAGCAATTTTAACCATTAATTCCCCTTTTGAAACTAAATCAATCTTAGTAACAACTAAAACAATTGGAACACCTCGTTCTTGGAGTGCTTTAATAATATAACGATCATTATCACCAATATGTTCATTTACAGGCGCTAAAAATAAAATAACATCAGCTGCTTTTGTTGTTGATAAAGCAACTTTATTCATAAATTTACCCATTTCATGATGTGCTTTATGAATTCCTGGCGTATCCATAAACACAATTTGCGCTTCATTGTCATTATAAATTCCTTGAATTCGATTACGCGTTGTTTGGGCTTTGGCGGTAACAATTGCTACTTTATTATTTAAAATTGTGTTTAATAATGTTGACTTTCCAACATTTGGACGGCCAATAATTGCCACAAACCCTGATTTAATTGTCATTTTTATCACCTCGTAATTAACTTAATTATAAAGGAAAATAAGATAAAAGCTCATTATTTTAAAATTCAAATGCAATTTGATCATCTAATGATAAGCCTTTTAAAATTCCAAGTTCTTCAAAAGACTCTAAATGTACTTTTGTAATATTTGTTCGTTTTTGTAAATCAGCAATTGATAAAAATGGTTTTTCTTTCCGAGCATTAATAATGCTATCACCAACAGCGCCTCCCAAACCATCAATCGCTGAAAATGGTGGTAGAATAATTTTTTCATGATTATCATTTTCAACAACGGTAAAATTTTTATTCATACTTGTTTTTAAATCAATATTACTCATTTTAATCCCGCGGGCATACATTTCTAAAGCAATTTCATAAACAGGTATTAAATCCTTTTCTTTTTGTGATGGTTTATTTGGCGCATTAAAATCCTTATTATCTAAACGAACTTGAATATCACGTAAAACTTGTTTAATTGTTTCTGCTCCTTTTAAAATTGTTTTAATATCAAAAACATCAGTTCTCGTTGAAAAGAATGTTGCGTAATATTCAACTGGATAATTTATTTTAAATCATGCCACGCGTCATGCCATTAAAACATACGCTGTCGCATGCGCTTTTGGAAACATATATTTAATCTTATTACATGAATCAATGTATCATTGTTCAACATTATTTTCACGCATTAATTGTTCATGTTCTGGGGTTAAGCCCTTTCCTTTTCGGACATCTTCCATAATTTTAAAAGCACTTTGTGCTGGTAAGCCCTTATAAATTAAATTAACCATAATATCATCACGACACCCAATAACATCAGAAATTCGAATATTCTGGTTTCGAATTAAATCTTGGGCATTCCCAATTCAAACATCAGTTCCATGTGATAACCCTGAAATTTGGACTAAATCAGCAAAAGATGTTGGTTTAGTATCTAATAACATTTTCCGAACAAAAAAAGTTCCAAACTCTGGAATCCCAATAGCCCCCGTTTTCTCACCATTAATATCGTCTGGTTTAATGTTTAAAACATCTAAACTACGAAAAAGACTTAACACTTTTTCATCATTAGTTGGAATTGTTTTTGGGTCAATTCCCGTTAAATCCTCTAACATTCGTAAAGCGGTCGGATCAACATGTCCTAAAATATCTAATTTTAAAACATTATCATGAATCGCATGGAAATCAAAGTGTGTTGTTAATCAATTTGACTTAATATCATCAGCAGGAAAATTAACCGGCGTAAATTCTTCGACTTGATATTCTTTTGGGATAACAACAATCCCTCCCGGGTGTTGTCCCGTTGTTCGTTTCACACCTTCACAGCCTTTTGCAATTCGTTCTAATTCAGCACGTCGTTTTAAATGTAAGGTATTCTTATTTTCAAAATAACCCTTCACATATCCATAAGCAGTCTTTTCTGCCACCGTTGAAATTGTTCCGGCACGATAAACATTTCGCTCTCCAAACATTTCTTTCGTAAAATCATGGGCATTTGGTTGATATTCACCCGAAAAGTTTAAATCAATGTCCGGAACTTTGTCTGCTTCAAATCCTAAGAATGTTTCAAAAGGAATATCATGACCATCACCTTTTAATGGGTGTTGACATTTTGGGCAATTACGTGGTGGCAAATCATAACCACATTTTACAGACCCATCAACAATGAACTCGCTATAAGTACAATTTGAACACAAATAATGTGGTTGTAATGGATTAACTTCTGTAATATTACTCATCGTGGCAACAAAACTACTTCCAACACTTCCTCGTGAACCAACTAAATAACCATCTTGTAATGACTTGTCAACTAATTTATGGGCAATTCAATAAATAACAGCAAAACCATGCTTAATAATCGCACTTAATTCTCGTTCTAATCGTTTTGCCACAATTTCGGGTAATGGATTACCATAAATCTTATAAGCATTCTGATAACACAACGCTTCTAAAAGTTCATCACTACCATCAATTTTGGGAGTATATAATTTATCTTTAATAATTTCAACTTTTTCAATTTGATTGGCAATAAGACTTGGATTTGTAACAACAATTTCTTGAATTAATTCGTCATCATTTAAAAATTTAAATTCATTTAACATTTCAGGTGTTGTTCGTAAAAATTGGTCCGGATAATCAGTTACCCGTTGTTTATAATCATACAATGGATGTGGTCGCCCCCCAATTCCTTTTGCATTAATATAAACCTCACGAAAAATTTTATCTTCTGGATTAAGATAATGAACATCACCTGTGGCAACAACTGGTTTATTTAATTTTTTCGCGGTATAAATAATGTCCTTAATAACTGTTAATAATCGTTCTTCTGATAAATCACCCATTTGAACTAAATGTTTATAAACACTTGGTGGTTGAATTTCAATATAATCATAAAAACTAATCACTTCGGTTAACTCACTAAGATCTTTATTCCGAGCTACTTCAAAAACATCACCATTAACACATGATGAACCAATTAATAAATTAGCACGATGTTCATTAATTACACTACGTAATAATTTTGGTGACGAATAGAAATAAGTTGTATGTGCGGCGGTAATTAATTTAAATAAATCCAATAATCCCAGTTGATTTTTAGTAAGAATTGTCATATGTTTTGGACGGAGCTTTTTATAAACAGCAGCATCATGAATTTGATCAATATCATCATCAAATTCAACCCCATAAACATTAATCATTTTTCGTAATTGATGTTCATAAACATCGGTTAAAACAATAGCATCATAATCCCCACGGTGCGCTACTTCTTCATTATAAATAACATTATAGCACAGAGCAATTGTTCCCAAACGATAGTTTTTTAAATGTGGTTCTAAAATCCTTGAGATTTGTAAAGTATCAATAACAGTATTATTGATCTTAGAACGTCCGGCTTTTTCTAACCATGATTGAATAAAACCTAAGTCAAATTCAGCATTATGGGCAATTAAAATCGCATCTTTAAAATACTCTAAAATTTGGTCAATTGATTCCGTAAAAGTTGGTTTATCCGCCAATAATTCATCCGTAATTCCTGTTAGCTCTGTTATAAAAGAAGATAACTTAATTGTTGGTTTAAATAAGTGGTTAATAATTTTACGTTCCCCACTAATCCCATCCATAATAACTGCTCCAAACTCAATAATCTCATCATAACTACTACTTAGACCAGTTGTCTCTAAGTCAAAAATAACATATTTTGCTGTCCGTAAATCATAATGATGAGGATTTTTAACGTACCAAACTTTGTCATCAAGTACATCTGCTTCGACTCCATAAATAACTTTAATATTTGGATATTTCTTATTAAGATTATAAATTTCAGGATACGCTTGCACATTTAAATGATCAGTAAAAGCAATTGCCGAATGATCCCAATGTTGTAAGGTTTTAAAAAGCGCTGGAAGATCAATCACCCCATCCATTGTACTCATTTTAGTATGTAAATGTAATTCAACGCGCTTTTCAGCAGCATTGTCTTCCCGATATAAGTCTTCGCGATCTAAACGGGCAATTTTTTTAATAAAAAGCATTTGTTCATTAGCATAAGTATCATAACGAATGTCCCCAAAAATACTAACTCATTCATCAATTTTTAATTCTTCAAAAAAATCATCTGCTTGTTCAGTTCGCGTAAAAAACTTCCCAGCAATAGTATCACTATAATCAGTTACTGTGATTGTATAAATAAATTTTTTAGTTGAAATGAATTGGCGATCTTTATTAACAATTTTTCCATAAATTGTTATATTAGGAGCATCTTGGTCAATATCGGTGATTCGTTCATAACTTACTTGCCCGATTTTCCCTTTAACATAATTACTAGTCCCATTTCGCAATTGTTTTGTTGAAATTGCTGGTTTTAATGTTAAACTTTCATTTTTTTGTTGATTTTCTTGGTATTTTATCAATTCTTGCTCATTAAGCTCTAAAATATTATTTTCTTGTAAATCAACAATTAAATCTAATCGTAAATTATTAAAACCATAACGACATAATTTGTTTTCATAATAATGATAATGTTCACTAACAAGTTTTTTTTCACTATCGGAATGAACAATAATTTTTAAAATATTATCTGCTAAAGTAAACCGAGATGGTGGTAATTTACTAAAAAAACTATTTTTTAATTCTGATTTATTAAAACGAATATATTCTAAATAAGAAAAAATTGTTTCTAATTGATAATTTTCATTTCGTACGCGAAATGAAACTTTTGTTGGCAACGTTGCATTTGCTAATAAAGTTGTTTCTAATTTTAATAAGACATCAGTTGGTAAGAAATCATTGATTTCAATAATAACACGAAAAAACGACTCGCTTGTACTATACTCACTTTTAATGATTTTTGCATCAGCAAAATAATTATCCGTAAATTCTAAATTATTAGTTGTAAATAGTTTTATCAATTGTTGATCCATTTGCCATCCCTCATCTATTCTTCATTTCTAAAAAAAGACATCTTTAATTGTTATTCCAATAAATAATAAAATAAAGAGTACTGCCCCCGTGACATTAATAATAATCTTTGCCTTATGTGGGAGTTGTCAATTTTGTTCTTTTGTTTGATATTCTTCTAATAATAACTTTTGCTGTTCTGGATTGTGACGATGTTTTCAAATTTGAAAACGCCCTTTAAGCCGTTTTCCCCCACCAACAATTCTTTCAACTAGGGTTTCTAAGAATTTGTATCCATCCA
This sequence comes from Spiroplasma poulsonii, assembly GCF_009866525.1. Taxonomy (GTDB): domain Bacteria; phylum Bacillota_I; class Bacilli_A; order Mycoplasmatales; family Mycoplasmataceae; genus Spiroplasma; species Spiroplasma poulsonii. Next base: position 1,566,502 of record NZ_CM020866.1, on the reverse strand, counting down.
ATGGTGGAATTGGAATTAAATTTAAAACAAATAAGTTTGCTGATAACATTGCAACATACATAAAAAATAATGCTGGTCCTTCCGTTAAAATTGAAGAAACTGTTTTAGCAATACCAACTGGTCCTGATAACTGCCCTCATTGACCAGTAAATAATAACCCAAATGACTTTAAAATTGTCACTGATTCAGTAAACGTTTCACGTCAACCATAGCCATAAGCCTGTGCTGTTGAAACAAACTGACGATCAGGTGCCCGAATTCCAACCGTATAAGTATTACCCGTTATTTTTAATTCAGCTGGTTCAGTTTGAAACAAATGATTGTTTTGATCAGTTGTCACTTCTTTTTTATTATTTACCCAAACAAAATCTAACGTAATAAAATTGGTACGTTGTTGGGCATCACTTTGATCATATTGTTTTTTTAAATTATTAATAAAATTATAAACCGTTGTTTGATAATTTGGAATATTATGAACAGTTCCAATATGACTAACTAAAATCTTATGTGTTTTATTATATCCTTCATCATCTTTACCATCACGATAATAATTTTTATGGGCCACTTTAAGAGTAGCTTGGTCTGGACCTAATCAATAATTTAAAATAACAATATCCTGGCTAATCGGAACTTTTCTTGTTGATAACGCATTATATGCTGCTCCTCCAACATCATATTTTGCCCCCCAATATGTCATATCTGATGGTTTGAGATTTAAAGCGGCAAAAGTTGTTGTAAAAATGAAAACAGCAATAAAAAAATTCATTAAAGCTCCCGCCACAATAAAAATTAACCGTTTTCATTTCGCAATGTTTTCCATTTTTCGTTCTTTTGGAACTTCCTCTTCTTCACGCCCTTTCGGAGCATCAACTAATTCACTAGCAATATACACATAGCCACCAAAAGGAAAAATTCGAATTGAATAACGCGTTTCTTTTTTCCCTCAAGAAAAAATCTTTGGACCAAATCCAATTGCAAATTCATAAACATATGCTCCTGATAATTTTGCAATAACAAAATGAGCAAATTCATGAACTGTAACTAGCATTAATAAAATTATAATTCCAATTACAAATCCTAAAACTATCATTCCCGCCGACATTTACTGACTAACTCCTAACTGTACCTTTTCATAACATTATTTTTTGGAAAAATAATTAATAATTTCTCTTTTAATAGTATCATTTAATTGTTTTATTTGTTGATAATTAGATAGTTTTTGTGGCTTAATTTTATCCATAAAAAATTCAATATAATCAACAATTTGATAAAATTTAATTTTTCCAGCTAAAAATAACAACCGCAACTGTTCATTTGCAGTATGAAAAGCAACAGCCAAAGCATTATTTTTATTTAAACAACGATAAGCCAATGTTAAAGCTTTTCACCGTGATAAATCTGCTTTTTGAAATGTCAAAGTAATTAGATCGTTAAAATCCAGTGGTTTTAATAAATTATTTTTTTTCCGTAGCGGATAATAAAAAAAATAATTTAAAACTTGAATCATTGATGGCAGTGATAATTGCGCTAGAATTGAATAATCTTCATATTGCACAGCCGAATGTAAGATTGATTGAGGGTGTATCACAACGGTAATGTTTTTTGTTTTAAATAAATGATATACTTCAATAATTTCAAAAGCTTTATTAACCATTGTTGAAGAATCAATTGTAATGTTTTGACCCATTTGCCAATTCGGATGACACAACGCTTGGCTTTCATCAATCATTGTTAATTCCGTTAATGTTTTTTCCGCAAACATTCCTCCCGAAGCAGTTAAAATAATTTCTTGCACTGGATTCTTTTGTTCTAAACATTGAAAAATCGCACAATGTTCAGAATCAATTGGAAACAATTGGTTTTGATGTTCTTCCAATAATTTATTAATTAAATCGCCCGCTAAAACTAATGATTCTTTATTTGCCAATAATAAGGTGCGATTATATCCTTCTAATGTTTGTAAAGTTGGGTATAACCCAGCAAACCCCCCAATGGCATTAAGAACCATTGCTGTTCGAAAGGTTGTTAAGATTTGGTCAAAACCTGCTTCTCCTATAACAAAAGTAATTGTTGGATAATTAACAGCAAAAACTGTTTGTTCTGTTGCATTAGCAACATGAACCATCGTGATTGTTGGAAATGTTTCTAGCATTTCATCAAGAACAGCAACATTGTGATAAACACTAACTACTCTTAAGGTAAAATCATTTGGATTAGTTTTTATAATTTGTAAGGCTTGTTGGCCAATACTTCCTGAAGCCCCAAAAATAATAAGTTCTCGCATCATTAATTAACGTTGTAATGCCACATTTGAAATAATAAACATTATAAAAAAGACTAATGAAAATGAATCCAAACGATCAAGAACACCACCATGACCAGGTAATAAATTACTAAAATCTTTAATATCATAACGCCGTTTAATTCATGAAAATGATAAATCACCTAATTGTGATAGAATACTTAACATAAAAGCTAATAAAACATAAATAACATAACGCATTACATTTTTGGCATTATCATTTGAAAAGAAATTAAAAACTCAATTTTTTTCATTTCCAAAATTAAACATTAAAACAGCATAGGCAATCGCAATTCCAGCCGCCATAATTGTTCCTGTTGCAGCCCCTTCTCAAGTTTTGTTTGGCGAAACATTTGGTGCTAGTTTGTGTTTTCCATAACTAACCCCACCCACAAAGGCAAAAGTATCAGTTAAAATAATAATTAACACTAATCAAACAACGCTACTTCAACCATAATTAGGATTTAACATAAATTTATTCATTGCTTTAAAAGCAAAAATTAAATATAATGTAAAAATTAAAACTAACGTCATTTTACCAAAAGTAATTTCTTTTGAACTAAAAACTAAACAATAATATACTAAAATTGCACATAAATAAATGACAAAAATAATTCATGGTTTTAATCAATTTCAATTTAATAAAGTATAAAACGGATAATTAATGGCCCCAATCCCACCATAATTGTCCGTAACAGATTCAACTGGAAATAAAAATAAAAACAGCATAAATAAGTAAGTAATAACTTGGGTATAAATTGGTCACTTTGTTCCCCCTACTAAACGCAGAATTTCGTAGTTAACTAATCCCAAAATCACAGCGTTAATACTAATAAAAACATAATTGGCAACTTCAATATGAGCAACTTTGCCTTGTCATTCTGTAGCAATTGCACCAGTAAATAAATATAATACCAAAAAAATTAATAAAACATAAAAGGTAATATGGCGTGCAACATATTTTTTTTGAAACATTCCTTTTTTTTGTTCCGTTTTGCTTGTTTCGGTAATATTATTACCATTTTTATCCAACGGTACGTTTGTTTCATCAACAAGAACATTATCTTGCTTATTATTCATCACTTTTTACCCCTCCAAATCTTCTATTTCTATTATTATAATCTAATATTGCTGTTAACAAAGCATTTTCATCAAATTCTGATCAAAATTTATCAGTAAAATATAATTCAGCATAACGATTTTGTAATAGTAAAAAATTACTTAAGCGTTGTTCACCACCACAGCGAATCATTAAATCAACAGCTGGTAAATCTTTGGTATATAAATAATTAAACAAAGTTTTTTCATCAATTTCAGATAATTGTGCTGTTAACATTTCGTTAATAGCAGTAACAATTTCTTCAACCGCCCCATAATCAAAGGCAAAGGTTAATACTAAACCGCTATTATGCTTTGTCTGATTAATAGCTTCATTAATTGCTGCTAACGTTTTTGCTGGCATTTTGGTTTTACGACCAATATGGTTTAAAACAATATTTTCATTTTTAAAATTATTTACTTCTTTATTATTTAATAACCGCCCTGGCATTTCCATTAAATACGCAACCTCACTTTTACTACGCTTTCAATTTTCTGTTGAAAAACAATAAAGTGTTAAATATTTAACTCCTAACATATTTGCTTTTAAAGCAACTTCTTTAATTCGTTTTGCTCCTTCTTCATGGCCAGCTGTTCGCTTTAAACCTTGTTTTGTTGCTCAACGACCATTTCCATCTAAAATAATTGCAATATGTTGTGGCACATTCATATTCTTTGTTCCTTCTTTCTTGTCTTATTTATTATATCTAACATAATAAAAAATGAAAGTTTATACTTCCATTAGTTCTTTTTCTTTTAATGTCCCTTTTTCATAAAGCTTTTTAATAAAATTATCTGTTAATTTTTGAATTTCACCTTCGTAATATTTTTTGTCATCATCAGTTAAATTAGCATCTTTTTTAATTTGTTCATTACTATCACGACGTTCATTACGAACCGCAATTTTAAAATGTTCAACTTCTTTTCACATATCTTTTACTAAAATTTTACGACGTTCTTCTGTTAAAGCAGGGATATTTAAACGAATTAAATCTGCTTCTGAATTTGGTGATAATCCCAAATCCGACTTATTAATTGCTGTAACAATTAAACTAATTGTTCCTCGATCATAAGGTTTAATTACTAACTGGCGCGCCTCAGGAACCATAATGTTTGCCAATTGTTGAATTGGAGTTAGTGTTCCATAATAATCAATCATAATATGAGCTAACATATTTGGATTAGCACGACCTGTCCGAATCTTTACTAATTCATTTTCAAATGACTCTAATACTTTTGTCATCTTCTCTTTTGTTTGGTTAATAATTTCTTGTGACATTTATTTTTTCCCTCCTGTAACAACTGTTGAACGAGCACTTCCGTGTGCTGCTTTATAAATATTATCTGGTTCATTAATATCAAAAACAACAATTTTAACATTATCTTCCATTGCTAAACTTGATGCTGTTAAATCCATCACTTTTAATTGTTTTTCTTGTAGTTCATTTAAACTAATATTATCAAATCGAATTGCATCAGAATTTTCACGCGGATCTTTGTCATAAATGCCATCAACACCATTCTTTGCCATTAACATAACATCAGCATCAATTTCAATTGCTCGAATTGTTGCTGCAGTATCAGTTGTAAATTTTGGTTGACCAGTTCCACCAGCCATAATAACAATTGCTCCTTTTTCTAAACCAGCTTTTGCTTTTTTAAATAAATATGGCGATGCTACTTCTGGAACCTGAATTTTTGAAGTTACAATAACATTCTCACTTCCCTCATATTTTAAAACTGCTTCTAATGCTAATGCATTCATTATCGTTGCTAACATTCCCATATAATCCGCACTAATCGGATTCATATTGATACTATCAGCACGATTACCGCGCCAAATATTGCCACCACCAACAACAATTGCAATTTGCAGTCCTTCTTTTTGTAGTTTAACAATTTGTCTAGCAATATCATGAATTCTCTTTGAATCATACAAATCAGCAGGATTTCCTAATGCTTCACCAGACAATTTTAATAAAACACGCTTATATTGTAATGCCATTATAACATTCCTTTCTTTTTCTTGTTTATTCCTAATATATTATAAATTGTTTTAAAAAAATAAGCAAAATAAAATTAGTAATTATTAAGAAAAGATGGAAAGAAATAATTGGAACTTTTAACAGTAAATTTTATCTGGGATAACAACAATTATCCCTCAAACAAAAGACTAAAAGTCTTTTTTCTTATTTAGTTATTTTTATTTTACCCAATTTATAACTTTATGCAACAACAAAATAAAAATATTTTTAAAATATTTCTTTAACTACCTAAAGTAAATTTCTTGAATCTAATTTTTATTGATAAAGAATTTAATGATATCTTGCATTTTTGTTCGTTTATAGCGTAAAATTGGAAAATCAATTGTTCGTCCATAAACCTTTTAATAATCTTTTTTCCAATGTTTATATCATTTTCAAATATTTTGGCGATAATATTTAATTTCTTGTTCATGATAAGCAATAATATTATCTTTTAACACTTTTAAAGGATCTAAACCATTTGTTTTTGCCATTGCTAAATCTAAAATAACATTAAAAGATTCATATTTATAAATTTTAGCTCCATACCCCATATATGCCTTAATTGAATGAGAAATCATTGCTTCAGAACAAGAACCAATATAACCCTTATGACGATAACTTTCAATCCCTTTTTGCTGGTTTTTTAAATATCTAATAAGCTTATTATAATGTTCAGAATCAATTTTAAATTCGTCAGAATATTCTGTAATTTTTTTAAAATCAGATAAAAAAGTAATAACTTTAGCTACATCGCCATTTAAAATTTCGGTTTTAATTTTGGTTGTTAATATATCAAATAAATTTCTATAATTCGGATGCAAATGACGTTTTTTATTAAATGCCTTGTGAATATACTGTGATAAATGAAAATAATCTAAGACATAATTAGATTTTAATTCTTGTGCCGTAATTTTAATTCACCCAGCTCCATCACCACATAAAAATAGTTCTTTTTCTTTATAGGTTGCTCCATAAAATTTAAGTAATTGCCTAGCAACTTCTCGGACAAATTTCTTAGTATTTATTTTAGCACCTTTTGGAACAGATCAATAAAATTGTCGTTTATTTAATAATCGTCCCCTTGCATCTTTCCCAATATGAAAAGTTACTAAGCGATAGCGACATTCATTAGATTGCTTATTAACTAATAAGTCTTCTCAGGTATCATCGGTTAAAATATAAATATATTTATATTTACTAATATCTGGAATCTTATATTGTAGATTAAATGATTCATTGATTAATTCTTTAATATTATATTTTTTAACAATATTTGAAATTGTTCGCTCTGAAATTTCCATATTTGGAAACACTGATAAAATATTTTTATAAGTTTTTTTCGATGTAATATGTTCTAAAATCGCAATAATAAAATCTAATGATAATCGTTGCCATTTATTTAGTTGAATATAATTATCTAATAAATATTTGTAATGCCAACGCCCATCCTCACCAATATATTTATACTTTGTCCGTTGAAATGTAACTGGTCCTTCTTGGGTTAAAATTGTGCGTGGTACTAATGTATTTCGAATATATCCATTTTTTAAACGTCACTTTTCATTATTAATTTGCTTATCCAAGTCTTCTAATTGTTTTTTAATATTTTGCAATAAAAACTGATTATTTTTTTCTTTTCGTCTGTTACATATGCCACCATATTAAAATTAAATAAATCAATACTTTTATTATTCCCCATTTGGTACTGCCCTTCAATTTAATTTTTACTAATTAATAATTGTTGATACAGTCTAACTTTAAATCTATTTTTTAATTATAACATAAAAATATCCCTTTTTTACTAGAAAGACTCACATTTAAGATGAAACACTTATATTTTAATGATGAATTATATGATTTATTTAATTCTCCAGCTACGATCTTAAATATTCCCGCAAGAGTATTTAATATTTTTCAAAATAAATTTGAAAGAATATCTTTCTTAGAATCTAAGAATGTTGAAGTTAGACATATTATTCAATCGATTTATATCTTTACTGAAAATGTTCGAAATGTTGGCAATAAAACTATGGCAGAATTGACGGAGATATTAAAAAAATATAATTTAAAAATATTCACATCCGAAGAAATTCTTGAAATCTATAATTATGAATACGCTAATAATAGACTTCTTGCGATACCCTTTTTTATTAAAATATTATTATAAAATATAATTTATGAGGACATAAAAATATGAACAATAATAAATTTAATACTCTTAATGATAGAGAATGGTTAAGATTAATAGGAATAAAAAAATCCACTTTTAATAAAATGTTAGATATTTTAAAAGTTGCTGAAATAGAAAAATTTAAAAAAGGTGGTAAAACTAATAAATTATCATTAGAAAATAGATTATTGATGACTTTATTATATTGACGAGAATATCAGACTTATTTTCATCTTGGTAAAAGTTTTGATATTAGTGAGGCTAATTGTTATCGTAATATTAAGTGAATTGAAGATATTTTAATTAAAAACTCTGATTTTCAACAACTTGCTGGTAAAAAAGCACTAATAAATGATTATTTTAATGATAAAACTATTATTATTGATGCTACCGAAACTCCAATCCAACGCCCAAAAAAAGACAAAAACAATCTTATTCTGGTAAAAAGAAAAAACACACGATCAAAACACAAGTAATTATCGAACAAGAAACCAAAAAAATTATTGCAACAAGTTTTTCGCCCGGAAAAAAACATGATTATGCTTTATTTAAAGAATCAAAAATCCCAATTTTAAAAAATACCAAATTAATAGTTGATAGTGGTTATCAAGGAATACAAAAAAATCACAATAATGTTCTAATACCTACAAAGAAAACAAAGAAAAACCCTTTAAACAAAGAACAAAAGCAATATAATAGACTAGTTTCAAAAATGAGAATTATTATTGAAAATATTTTTGCTATTCTTAAAAAATTTAAAATTATTACAGAAAAATATCGTAATCGAAGAAAAAGATTTGGTTTAAGATTTAATTTAATTGCCTCAATTTATAATTTACAATTATTATATTTAACATAAAATATTTATTTAAAATTAAATAATTTAAATAATAAATTAATTTTTCGTTGTGGAAAAATATTAAATTTTTAAATAAAAAACATAATTAATTAAAATTATATTTTTCTATTAGTATCTTTTTTACAAATATTTGCAATTTTTTAACAAGTAATGCAAGAAGTCTAATAAATGATTTCTTTTTAAAAACAAAGAAGATACAAAATATTTCAAACCATATAAAAATTGACGACAATTAATTTTAACGGTTGATGCCCAATTAAAAATGAAACGACATAAAAAGAATTAAGCAAACTTACTTAATTCTTTTCTTTTTTCTAATTATAAACCATATAACACCAATGCCTATTCCTATCATTGGACATAAAATAACAGGTAATAGTCATAATAAATATTTATGTTGAAAATTAATATCTGGGTCAAGTGGATTTGGTGGAACTGGCGGGTCAGGTGGAACTAGCGTTGAACCTGAATCATTTGTTAAAATAAATTGTGATTGACCAACCGCCAAATCAGTTGCATCATCAGCATATACAATAATTGTCAAGGTTCTAATTTCTACTGAATTATCTAGAAAATTAGTTAATAATTCATCAGATAAATCACCCGGTGTATTATGATGTGTATTAGGATCAGATATTGGTATTTTATTACCAGTAATTCCATAATCTGTATTTAATACTAATGATTTATATCCGTATTGTTTAAAATAATTATCATTATTTCTTAATAATCAATCTCTTAGTTGCTCTGGAGTTTGACCAGCAAAATTATATGTATAATCTTTAAATTTTATTTTGCTTAAATAATAGCTAGTTTCTGGATTATAAATTGATGAATTGCGGGTTGACAAAGTCGCATTACCAATTAAAATTGTTGATGTAACCAAGGTGCTAACTGAAACTGTTAAAAATTGTGGATTATCTTTATTATTTAGTAAAGGTTCTAACCCGGATGCGTCAACTGTAATATCTTTACCATCAGGAGTTTTAATCTGATAATCAATGCCAAGAATAGCTTTATTACTAAATTTAGCAACATATCTTTTAACCTTATCAATAATTGCATCCTTAATTGGGTTAACTTCTTCTTCATTTAATTTTAAGACATCTATATTGCCATTAATATCTTGGTAATTTTCAGGCGTTGGATTTGGTGGAATTTTTTGAGCAATAACATCACTTGTATAATCTTTTCAATATGCTAACACCTGCTCATAACTTAATCCGGCAATCCCGGTAGAATCTAAATTTTTATAAGTTGCTAAATAATTTTTTAAATGAACACCATGAATTGTTGTTCAAAATTCAACTGCTTGATTATTTTCAACAATATCTAAAAAACGGGGATACTGATTTTGATATTCAGGACCTATAATAGCATATTTTTGGGCCGTAGTTTTATCTGACATTTCTACGGTATAATGCCAAATTCCACTGTCTGATCAATACTGCGTTGCTGTATTTGAAGTTATTTTAGTGTTTCTTTGTATATCATCTGGTTTTTCAAAGGCTTTAAATGATTTTTCATCAATTCCTTCCCGGTAAACATTTTTTATTGCCTCACTTGAAAAAGTTTGATTTACACCTTTCCCCACAACCGAACCTTCAACAATAAAGCCCAAATCATATTCTTCTGGATTCTTTTCTGGGTTTATAACTTCACCATTTTTGCTTAATGGGTCTAACGGAAAAGGCACAGTTGATTTTTGTTTAACTCAAATAATTTGAGTTTTAGTACCGGTTTTTGGATTGATTTCTTTATCATATTTAGAATTAGGCTGACCATTTTCCAAATTTGGAGTAATTAATTCTTTTTGTTGTGGATTGTGTTCTGGATCTCATGCATGTCATTTTAACTTTAAATTTGGTACTAACGTTTCAATAACAATATCAATTGAATAAGTAATATCATATTTACTATCTTTATGACGAATTACAATAGAATAATCATTTTTCTCTTCTCCCTTAATACGATTATCTTCTAGTTTAGCAATAAATTTATTATCTAAAACATCAATTTTAACGCCATTTATTTCAACTCATTCAGGATTAACTGTTCCATCTTCTGCTTGTTTTAAAGCATCAAATTCTAATCCAACTGTTGTATGGTATCTTCACTTACCCCCATAATTTTTTGAAGTATCAGGTGGGGTCAATTGTTCAGGTTCATCTGTTACCATTACTTTTGTTGAATCATCTGGATTGACTACTTTACCAGGTAGAATATGCAATCTCTCATTTAACTCATTACTTCAATAATCTTTTGATAACATAATCTTTATTGGGGTTTCAAATGTTCAAACTTCTTGCCGGTTATTAGTAGGATTTTTAAATTTAATTGTTGTTGTAGCTTTTCGTGTTAAGTCACTAAAAGCATAAGGTTGAATATATTGTTTTCAATCATTATATTCATTCCCTAGTACATTTGAAATTTAGCATTTAATAATGATGTTAAATCGTTATTTTTTCCGGTTGGATCATGAATATTACGTTGGTCAATTAAACTTCCAGAGTAATTTGAAACAAAGTTAATTTCATTAGACTTCTTGCGATACCCTTTTTTATTAAAATATTATTATAAAATATAATTTATGAGGACATAAAAATATGAACAATAATAAATTTAATACTCTTAATGATAGAGAATGGTTAAGATTAACAGGAATAAAAAAATCCACTTTTAATAAAATGTTAGATATTTTAAAAGTTGCTGAAATAGAAAAATTTAAAAAAGGTGGTAAAACTAATAAATTATCATTAGAAAATAGATTATTGATGACTTTATTATATTGACGAGAATATCAGACTTATTTTCATCTTGGTAAAAGTTTTGATATTAGTGAGGCTAATTGTTATCGTAATATTAAGTGAATTGAAGATATTTTAATTAAAAACTCTGATTTTCAACAACTTGCTGGTAAAAAAGCACTAATAAATGATTATTTTAATGATAAAACTATTATTATTGATGCTACCGAAACTCCAATCCAACGCCCAAAAAAAGACAAAAACAATCTTATTCTGGTAAAAAGAAAAAACACACGATCAAAACACAAGTAATTATCGAACAAGAAACCAAAAAAATTATTGCAACAAGTTTTTCGCTCGGAAAAAAACATGATTATGCTTTATTTAAAGAATCAAAAATCCCAATTTTAAAAAATACCAAATTAATAGTTGATAGTGGTTATCAAGGAATACAAAAAAATCACAATAATGTTCTAATACCTACAAAGAAAACAAAGAAAAACCCTTTAAACAAAGAACAAAAGCAATATAATAGACTAGTTTCAAAAATGAGAATTATTATTGAAAATATTTTTGCTATTCTTAAAAAATTTAAAATTATTACAGAAAAATATCGTAATCGAAGAAAAAGATTTGGTTTAAGATTTAATTTAATTGCCTCAATTTATAATTTACAATTATTATATTTAACATAAAATATTTATTTAAAATTAAATAATTTAAATAATAAATTAATTTTTCGTTGTGGAAAAATATTAAATTTTTAAATAAAAAACATAATTAATTAAAATTATATTTTTCTATTAGTATCTTTTTTACAAATATTTGCAATTTTTTAACAAGTAATGCAAGAAGTCTATTTAATAAATTAATTTTTTACAAATGTGATACCATCTATTTTTTGATTATCATGAATGGTATCACCAATTAAAACAATTATTTCAATAAGAATAGTTTTAATAATAACTTTTAAATTTATTATTTGAATTTTTAATAAATTAACAAATTTATAAATATTTTTATACAGAGAGAAAACCATAATAATACCTTAAATATAATTAAATTGATATTTTTACACTATACACTGTTTACAAATAAATCCTACTAAAAAAATATTTTTCATAATTGGAATGGCAAGGGTTTTTTGGACAAATTTTATGTAGAGTAAAGATTTTTATATTCAATTGGTGTTAAATAATTTAATTTGCTGTGAATTCGTACATTATTGTATCAATTAACATAGTAAAATAATTCTAATTTAAATTGTTCAATATTTTTAAATTTTCTGTTTTTAATTAATTCTGTTTTTAAAATTTTATAGGTTGATTCAGAAACAGCATTATCATAAGGACAGCCTGGTTTACTATAAGATTTTGCAACATTGTTTTTAGCTAAAAGATTGTAAATGATATTGTTATTAAATTCGCTGCCTTGATCAGTATGAAATATTTTAATATTATCTAAAGAAAAACTAAGCTTTTTAAAAGTATTTTCAACTAATTTGGCATCTTTATGAGAACTAACATCATAACCAATAACTTCACGATTAAATAAATCAATTAGAAAGCACACATAATATCATTTGCTATTGATAGCAACTTGTGTTAAATCACTGACAACAACTTCATGTAGTTTATAATTATTAAATTCTTGATTTAACAAATTATGATATTTGTATATAGCGTTTTTGTTACTTTGATGTTTATATTTAAGTTTTGTATAATTGGAAATTAAGTTATATCTTTGCATTATTTTACTAATTTTTATTCGTGATAATAAAATATTTTGTTGTGCTAACATAACTTTAATTTTTCTTGTGCCATAATTTTTACGACTTTTTAAGAAAATAATGATAACAGCATTATCAATAGTATGGTTTGATTTAGGATTATTTGATTTCAATTGATAATAAAACGTTGATCTAGGAACTTTTAGTGTTTTGCATAAATTAGTAATTGCATATTTTTCTTTGTTGTTTTTAATAATTACTATTTTTTGCCTATTATCAGTGTGGCTTGCTTTAAAATATCATTTTCCATTCGTAATTGTTTAATTTCTTTTCTTAGATGAATTAGTTCATTTTCTTCTGGGCTTCGATTATCTTTTGCTTTAAATGAACCAGAATTATTGAATTCATGAATTCATTTTCAAACTGTTGATTTACCGACCTGATAGTCACTGGACAATTGTTTTGCTGTTTTACCTGTTTTATAAAGACTAACAATTTGTTGTTTAAATTCATCGGTATAATGATTCTTTGCCATAATTACACCTCCATTTATTAATTTAATTATAATCCTTACTCCACATTATTGTTGTCCAATTTATCTTAACCCATCCAAATAATAATAAAATTTATTAAAAAATAAATTTGTAAACAGTGTATAGTGTAAAAATAAACAATAAAATTATTTAATAAAATCACATATAAAAACTAGTGTGCCACAGCTAAGATATATGATCAATTATAATAAATATTAAAATCCTTTAACCATAACACGGAAAAAGTTTAAAATCTTAATAATTACAAAAATACCAAATGGAATTAAAATAATTCATGCATCACCTAAAAAAGTCATTAATTGTGGTAATACAGCATAAATTGCTTCTTTAACTTTCATCATTGCTTGCCCTAAACCACTTCAAATAGAACCCATTCCATCTGAAATAGTAGGTTTATCACCAACTGCTAAAAAATTAACCACTGTTGTTAAATACATACCTAACATTATTTTTTATCCTCCTTATTTTCAATTTCTTTCTTATCTTTTTTCTTACCTTTAATTTGTCTAATTTTTTGATAAATTGATAAACCAATTCACGCAAAAATACCTAATATAATAACAACACTAAAAATTGTCGTTAATCAAACTGGCATAATATATCTCCTTTCAATAAATTAAAAAATTGAAATTTGCAAACTCGCTCCGCTCGTTGTCGCTTTGCTCCACTTAAAAAACATTATTGAATAAATTACCCGCTAATAAATTACGCGGATAATTTATTCTTTACTTTTTAATTTCAATATCATTATGCAATCTTATTGACAATATTAATAACATTATCTTTACCATACTTTTTTACTAACGACCGCAAAATAAAATATTGCTTTGTTTGCATAATTCCAACTCCTTAAAATTTTTAAAAAATAATAACTTTAATATTAATAATTTCTATATATAAAAGAAAAAACAAGATTATATCTTGTTTTTAACTAAAACCCGTATCTTTGCAACACTCCCAGGGGAAACACCATATCTTTATCAAGGGGAAGAATTTGGGATGGAAAATAATGATTATCAAAATATTAATCAACTGAAAGATATTGAATCAATCAATTATTATCAAATTTTGCAACAAAAGGGTTATGAAAGATCTGCAATTTTAAAGGTTCTTAGTGCACGTTCACGGGATAATGATCGAACACCAATGCAATGAAATGATCAGCAGTTTAGTGGATTTAGTTCTCATCAACCATGAATTAATGTAAATACAAATTATTTAAAAGTTAACTGGGAAAAAGATTATCATAGTTCCCAATCAATTTTTAAAGCATATCAATTTTTAATTCAGTTCCGCAAAAAAAATTAGCCTTTAGTTATGGCCAAATTGATTTTATTGAGCTTAATCCTGTTGTACTAAGTTTTTATCGTTCTTATCAGGATCAAAAATTTTTAGTAATTATTAATTTGTCAAACCAAGAAATTATGCTTGATGATAAGGCACCTAATTTTAAAATTGTTTATAACAATTATCAAACTTTTGATAAAAAAATTAAACCATATCAAGTAATAATTTTTGATTATTTAATGTCAAACCCAGTTAAATAATCTAATCCCTTTTTTAAATGACTTAAATCTAATTCAATTTTAGCAATTAAATCATCAATACAGTCTTGAATATTTTTGTTCCTTGCAATAATTGGTTTTCAAATTTGATCTTGATGATGTGCTTTTTTACTATAATAATATTTATCAAGCAGTAAAGTAAACTTATTATTAACAAAAGACATTGATAAAACTTCTTGATATTTATTACTATTATCAATTAAATTAGCCATTACTTTTGGTGTTAAAATCTTTCGTAATTCAACTGGATCAGTTGTATTAGTATCAAATAAGTTCGAAAATTCTGTTCCTTCTAGTTGAATTTCTTTGTTATTTAAAATAAACTTTTTAAATTTGTTTTGATGAGGAACAATATTTGCTTCAATTTCAAAGTTTTTTGGTAATGTTGCAGTAAAGAAAAAGTAGTTTTCTGATCGCTTAATTTCAATTCATAATAGTAAGTAAGTCATATTAATACCATTAGCAATGCTATTTGATGTTTTTGCATCTTTGCCTTTACTATTAGAAAGACTAGCCAAAATAATTAGACCAATAAGAAGACAAAAAATTAATGTTTTTAAAAAAACCATTGTTTTTCGAACAGTAATAACACCCAATGAAAATGTGTTATTTTTTGTTGTTCCGTTAATAATTTTATTATCTAGTTTTTCTTCTAAACTACTTACTCGAATTAAACTTTGTTGTAAAAGATTATTTTTTTTTGGGTCTTTACTAAAACTAGTAAAATTTGGTTCGGGGATAATTTTAAAGTTGTTGCTTACTTCATCAAGGGTAATTTCATCTTTTCAAAGATCTTCAATTGCAATTCGGTAATATGCATTATAATCTAAGCGGTTAAGAAAGAGACTAATGCTAACAGCGCCAGCTTTGATTAAAATATAAATAATAATTGTTACCACCAATAGTGGTAAGGTAAGATAGATAAGATAAAATTGTAATTGATTATTATTAGTATTGACAATTTTAAGGATAATTCCTACTAGCAAAGATGTTGCTAAAATTGTAATTAAGATACAAAAAATAATGTCGATTATAATTGATTTTCGTGAAAAACTAGTAATTTTTTTATAGTGTTGTTGAAGATGTTCTTGATGAAGAGTTTTAATTTTATTAACTGCTGCTCCTGATAACGCAGTATTGTTCATTTCTAATTTCACTTCGCTTTCTAATGTTTATATTAATTTGGGTAAATTATAATTTAAAAAGAAGAGAATTACAAATATGTTGTAAAAATAAGTGTACTTTTTTATTAGAACTTGGTATATAATTATTATGCATTGATTATTTAGTAATTAATTATTAATAAAAGGAGTGAAAAATTAAATGAGTAACATCTTATTAACAAGTGGTCCACCTTCTCCGAATTGAATTACCCCAACGAATACGCCGTATGATATTTTAGCAACATATGGTGGTTGAGTTCATATGTATGCTGTATTTATTACAACGGGAATGATTTTATCTGTTTTAGTCTGTTTTATTCGGTTAAAAATTAAGAAGATTCCAATTGAACCTTTAATTTGGTCAATTTTTGTTATTATTCCTTTTTCATTATTTGGTGCTAGTTTTTTTGGAAAAGTTAATAATGATATTCATAATCTATGAGTAACAGAACCAGGAGCCGTACCATTTTGATCATTATTTGCCTTTTGAAAAGCAGGAATGAGTATTCATGGTGGTGTTCTGTTTGGAACTATTGCTGGTTTAATTGTCTTTGGGATTGTTGGACGAAAAGCAAAAGTTTCTCTTTGAGTTTACACTGATGCGATTATTCCAAATATTTTATTGGGACAAGTATTAGGGCGTTGAGGTAATTTCTTTAATCACGAATTATTGGGGAGTGTTGCTTCTTATGATTCATTACGTTGATTACCAGCATTTATTCGTGATAACTTATGACAATGAGATGGTTTATCACCAGAAACAGTTGGCGGACAAATTGTCTTTCGTCAACCAATCTTCTTATATGAATCGTTCTTCAACTTTTTAGCGTGATTATTCATTACTTTCTTTATTCCGTTTGCTGGTCAATTATTTAGTAAAAAACCATGGAAAAAAGATTCAAAAGAATATCCTTTTGATTTAAAATATAATTTTATTCATTTCTTTAATCGGAAATATATTAAAAAAGATAAAATGACATGAAAAGAAGTTTGGGATAAAGCGTATTTTAATTATGTGCCAACGCAAAAACAATTAGATGAAATGCCAAAAGTATCAATTACTAAATCGAAATCAGAACTAGGTAATACTTTTAAAAGATGGTGACACAATGATAGTGCCCAATTAACAAAATTAAATAATCCTGGTCGTTATTCAATAACACGTAGTGGAGTGCAAACTGGTTTTTATTTCTTTTTATGAAATTTAATTCGTTTTGTTCTTGAAACACAACGTGATGATGTCTCAACATTATTTATTAAAAATTATCGGAAATTAGATTATGCTGTTTTAATTTTAATTGCAGTATTGGGATTAGTATTAGCAGTTTATGCGCAATTAGGAGCTCCAAGAAAATTCCGTAAAAATGGTTTTATTTATGAAAAAGAATATGTTGATTTTGAAAGTTTACAAACTTGAAAATTTGATAAATATTTAACTAATAATATCGTTATTGGAGAAGACAACTATGTTGATAAATTACCAACGATTATTAAAATAAAAGTAATGGAATTCCTAGGTTATCAAGATGAAACTTTTGATAAATATTTTGAATTAAAATATTTTAAAGCCAATGATCAAACTTTAACTAATAATGAAATTACTAATTATAGCTTTAAAATTGTCGCGTTACCAACCAAAAACAATAAGTTTATTGATGATTTAGTTGTTAATCAAACATATAAAGTTGATTTAAGCAAAGTTTTAAAACATGCAACGTTAAAATTAACTAAACCAAATAATAATCAATATTTAACATTATCAAATCAACAATTTGGAACATTATTAAATGATCTTGCTCATCATAATGAAACAGCAACGCAAATTAAAGTAATTTGGAATAAGTTTTATCCAAATATTAATGAGAAGAAAACAACTATTTTTAACCTTAATCTTAATGAATTAATTAATTTTGATGAATTAAAAATTAGCCCAGATGCTAAAAAAATTGAAGTATCAAAATTCAAATTTAAAGAAAACCAATTTTATTATTTTAATAAAAAAGTTTGTTTTAAATTAAACTGACAATAAAAAGTGTACAATGGAAGTAGAAAGAGGGGGAGAGTTATGTTAACAAAAGAGATGGAAAAAGACTTACAACAATATATTAATGAACATCTTAAAATGCAATTTTTTTGTTATAATTTAAGTTCAGCCGCTGAAAAATTAGGTTTTCCTGGTTTTAGTCATTATTTTCAAGTTCAAGCCCAAGACGAAATTTTACATCAACGTCGAATTATGAACTTTGTATTAGATCGTGATGGTCATTATGAAGTAAAAAATATTACTGAAGAATATCATAATGTTAAAAATATTACTGAACTAATGGAAACCTATCAAACAAAACGGGCATATTTTGCTGATTTAACCAATAAATTAGCACATCATGCGCAAGAAGTTGGTGATTTAGTAACTTATAAATTTTATGATTGATTTATAATTGATTTTTATGAAGAATTAGCGGAAATAAAAGATATTATTGATTGAATTAAAATGTCAGATAATAGCTATTATAATATTGATGATAAAATGGGAGCAAAAGAAGAACCAGATACTTTAGCAGTTATTGATCCATTTAGTCCACATGCATAATAATACTTTTTCTTTTAAAAATTTTTAATTTTAAAAGAAAAAGTATTTTTTATTGATTTCCAATTTAAAATTAATATTATGAGAAGTAAAGCATTAGAAGACAATTTAAAAACAATGATAATTAAGGGCAAGCCAGGTTTAAAATTGCCATCAGAAGCAATGCTGATGAAACAATATCAGGTTAGTCGAACGACTGTTCGTGATGCATTTAAAAAGTTAATTGGGGAAAATATGATTTATAGTCTGCAGGGGAAAGGTTATTTTACTTTAAATCAAGCCTTTTGAAGCACAGAAATATCGTTTTCAAAAAAATATGACAGTGCAGTTAATAAATTATATGTTGTTAATATTCCGTTTGATTCATATTTTATTGATACATATCAATGTTCGGATAATGATTTTATGAGTTTAATTAAAGTTCGTTATCAAAATGATCAGATTAAAAAATATTCTATTATTTGAGTTAATAAAACAATTTTAAAAAATCTTAATTTTAAAGATTGTGAAGATAGTTTATTATCTTATATTAACTCTCGTAATATTACGCTAGTTAATAACCTGAAATATTTAGGCTTAGAATTACCTAATATCTATGACAAAAAGTTTTTGCAGTTAAATTTTAAAACATATATCCCGAAAAAATATTCAATTACTTTTTCTGAATATCATGAAGTTGTTGAATGTAGTAAAGAAACATATCAACCTGAAAAATTTGAATTTTATAAAGTAAATTATTTTTAATAAGAACTTGTTACGACAAGTTCTTATTTTTATTTTGGCAAATAAAATTAAAATTGAAGGGAGAAATCAAAAATGGCAAAATCAGAAAATTTAAGGAAAAAAGAAAACTATTTTATGAAATTAAAAAACAAAATTAAAGCGACATTTGAAGGGGGAAAGAATTCACAATTTAAAATTGGAATTAATAAATTTGCTAAAGCAATTTTAACAATGATTGCAATTTTGCCAGTTGCCGGATTGTTTATTGTTGTTGGTAAGATTATTGGACCATTAGGTTTTGGCCAAATTACGAGTATTACCAAAGTAGCCAACCATATTGGAACAATTATTGAGACAATTGGTTGGATGCCATTTCGTCATATTGGATTGTTGTTTGCCATTGCCATTGGTGGATTATGAGCTAAAAACAGAGCAGGGGGTTGTTTTGCTGGAGCAATTGCTTATTTAACATTATTAAGTGTTGGAGCAACATTTTTTGTAACAAGAACAGGAACTGATGGAACTGAGTTTATGAATTATATTTTAGGGGGAAAATGAACCAACCAAAAAGATTATTTTAGTAATCAAGAAGGCGTTTATTCGCTTCGCTTCGACGCATTAGGAGGAATTATTACTGGTTTTATTGGAGCTGGGGTTTACAATAAATTTTTTGCTTTTAATCGGTTACCTAACGCATTATCTTTTTTAATGGCCCACGTTTTGTACCATTAATGGTAATTGTAATTTCTTTACCAATCGCAATTACTTTGTCTTTATTTTGACCATTAATTCAAACGGGAATAAATGTTATTGGAAAGAGTATTGCTTTAAATAATAAAATTCCGTTTATTATCCCCTTTGGTTATGGTTTTTTAGAACGTTTACTATTACCATTTGGATTACATCACATGATTACCATTCCAATGAATTATACTTCATTAGGTGGGGTTTTAGATTATACTAGTGTTAATACTTTCTCAGATACTTTATTTGAAAATTATCCGCTTACAAAATAAGAACTGGTAGCTTTTTTTGATTATACTGTTGCTGAGCATTTAGTTGATAAAAAGAGTTTAGTTTCAGAAGGACAAGAACAAATGTTATATACCTGAATTACAGCGTTAAATTTAGTTAAAAATAATTGAACGGAATATGCAAATAATATTGTTCCAAATTCAACGGGGGTTAATGATGTTTATCAAATTGTAATGAACGCTTTTGAACCAGTGCGTTTTAAAGTTGGACAAATGGTTACTTCAACAGGGTCATTAATTGGTGCTGGAATTGGAATGATGTATGCAATTAGTAAAACTAATCGCGTTAAATATAAATCAATTTATATTTCTGGGGGATTAGCTTGCTTATTAACCGGTGTGACAGAACCAATTGAATTTATTTTTATGTATACAGCACCATTATTATATTTAGCACACGCGGTAATGACAGGAATGGCTTTTAGGATGGCTGATTTAGTTCCGATGCGAATTCATGCTTTTGGAGCAATTGAAATTATTATGAAATACTTTTTAGTATTAGGACCAACAACATTAATTACAGACAATATTAAAACTAATTTATGATTAGATGGTTGTTGATTTATTTTAGTTAGTGCTCTTTTTCTCGCAATTTACTTTGGAATCTTTTATGGGTTAACAAAAAGATTAAAACCAAATATTCCTGGTGTTGGTGAAGAAGTTAATATTGTTTTTTCCTTGACCCCTAATCAAAAAGAAACGGGGGGGGGTAATGACAAAATAATTCATAAAATTGTTAGTTTACTTGGAACGGCAGAAAATATTGAAGAAGTTGATTGTTGTATGACTAGATTACGAGTTGTTGTTAAAGATGATAAAAAAGTGGTTGATAAATTTAAAGAAGAAACAGGTGCGATTGGGGTTATTAAGCAAGGAAAGTATTATCAAATTGTTTATGGACCAAAAGTAAGCATTTATAAAGAAAAAATTGATGAATACTTAAGTGATCAAATTGCAGAAGGGGAGGAGAAATATTAATGATTAAAGATAAGAATTTATTAGCATATTCATTTCCCCAAAAGAAACCATTTTTTGATCTTAACTATGATTATGCTGTTGTTAGAAAAATTAGTGATTTTTGATGGCAAGATGATAGTTTATATCTTGAAGTTACATTAAGTAATTTACAAAAATCAACTTTAAAAATAACATTATATTCTAATGGAATCATTAACTTACAGTATTATCAAAAAAAGATAAATAATAGTCGATTTGCTGAGCATTTAAACTCATTAAATCTTAAGAAAATTGATTTAATTAATCATCCTAATTATTTTGAAATAAAATTATTAAAGAATGAAAAGTTGGTAATTCAAAAGGAACCCTTTCAAATAACATTACTTGATTGCAATGCTGTTGTTAAATTTAAAACCAATACTCGTAAAGGATATGAAATGTTTGAAAATTATCGTACGCCCCCATTAGGTTGAAAAATTGGTAAAAGTAATGAATGACAACCATTTATGTCGTTTTGGTTAATGAATGATGAAAAAATATATGGGTTGGGGGAAAAATTTCGTTTTTTAGTTAAAAATGGAATTGAGACAACGATTTGAAATAGTGATAATTCTTGTGTTGCAAATCATGATTTAGCATATAACGGATTGCCGTTATTTTATTCAACAAAAAAATGAGGAGTATTAGTTAATACTGGTGAACAAACTAGTTTTGAAATTGGTTCGCCAGTAACTGATGCTATTAGTTTCCTTAGTTTTGAATCCTGTTTAGACCTTTATTTTTTTACGGGGTCAACAATGAAGGAACTGATTAGTCAGTATACCGACTTAACTGGTAAACCAACAGAAATCCTTGATTTGAGTTATGGGATATGATGTAATCGCTTGTATTATCATAATAAAGCTGAATTGTGAGCAGAAATTGAAAAAAGCAACAAAGTTAATTTCCCATTAGATGTTATTTGTTTGGACCCAAAATGATTAGAAAACCGCTATACAAAAAGTTGTAACTTTGAGTATAACGAAAATGCTTTTGGTTCTTTTCAAGAATTATTTGCTCAATTAAAAACAAAAAACATTGCCGTTTGTTTTTGAATTAACCATTATTTATAAGCTGATAATAGTGTGAATTGACAAATTGCTTTGAAAAATAATTATTTAGTAAAAATAACAAATGATAATTCATATGCCAATCCGCTAACAGGAACCGAAACTTATCAAACAAATTGTGGTATTGTTGATTTTACTAATCCAGCTGCTGTTAAGTGATATCAAGATGAATTGCAAAAATTATTTAAATTAGGATTACGATTTGTTAAACCAGATTATGGGGATGGTATCCCACCCAATCCCACCCAATGCTTATTTTAATAACGGTTTAACGGGAGAAGAATTTCGCCAATATTATCATTTTTTATATTAGACTTCTTGCGATACCCTTTTTTATTAAAATATTATTATAAAATATAATTTATGAGGACATAAAAATATGAACAATAATAAATTTAATACTCTTAATGATAGAGAATGGTTAAGATTAACAGGAATAAAAAAATCCACTTTTAATAAAATGTTAGATATTTTAAAAGTTGCTGAAATAGAAAAATTTAAAAAAGGTGGTAAAACTAATAAATTATCATTAGAAAATAGATTATTGATGACTTTATTATATTGACGAGAATATCAGACTTATTTTCATCTTGGTAAAAGTTTTGATATTAGTGAGGCTAATTTTTATCGTAATATTAAGTGAATTGAAGATATTTTAATTAAAAACTCTGATTTTCAACAACTTGCTGGTAAAAAAGCACTAATAAATGATTATTTTAATGATAAAACTATTATTATTGATGCTACCGAAACTTCAATCCAACGCCCATAAAAAAGACAAAAACAATCTTATTCTGGTAAAAAGAAAAAACACACGATCAAAACACAAGTAATTATCGAACAAGAAACCAAAAAAATTATTGCAACAAGTTTTTCGCTCGGAAAAAAACATGATTATGCTTTATTTAAAAAATCAAAAATCCCAATTTTAAAAAATACCAAATTAATAGTTGATAGTGGTTATCAAGGAATACAAAAAAATCACAATAATGTTCTAATACCTACAAAGAAAACAAATAAAAACCCTTTAAACAAAGAACAAAAGCAATATAATAGACTAGTTTCAAAAATGAGAATTATTATTGAAAATATTTTTGCTATTCTTAAAAAATTTAAAATTATTACAGAAAAATATCGTAATCGAAGAAAAAGATTTGGTTTAAGATTTAATTTAATTGCCTCAATTTATAATTTACAATTATTATATTTAACATAAAATATTTATTTAAAATTAAATAATTTAAATAATAAATTAATTTTTCGTTGTGGAAAAATATTAAATTTTTAAATAAAAAACATAATTAATTAAAATTATATTTTTCTATTAGTATCTTTTTTACAAATATTTGCAATTTTTTAACAAGTAATGCAAGAAGTCTATTGTAAAACAGCATATGATGCTAGTGTTAAGTATTTTGGGCCAAACAAAACATTATCTTTTTGCCGGCCAGGATATATTGGCACACAACGCTTCTCAGAAAAATGATCTGGTGATAGTTATTCAAATTTTACAGAATTAAAGATTCATTTAAATGCGGGGTTATCGTTAGGAATGAGTGGGGAAATGGCATAAGGAACTGACATTGGTGGTTTTTATAGTAGACTTCTTGCATTACTTGTTAAAAAATTGCAAATATTTGTAAAAAAGATACTAATAGAAAAATATAATTTTAATTAATTATGTTTTTTATTTAAAAATTTAATATTTTTCCACAACGAAAAATTAATTTATTATTTAAATTATTTAAATTTAAATAAATATTTTATGTTAAATATAATAATTGTAAATTATAAATTGAGGCAATTAAATTAAATCTTAAACCAAATCTTTTTCTTCGATTACGATATTTTTCTGTAATAATTTTAAATTTTTTAAGAATAGCAAAAATATTTTCAATAATAATTCTCATTTTTGAAACTAGTCTATTATATTGCTTTTGTTCTTTGTTTAAAGGGTTTTTCTTTGTTTTCTTTGTAGGTATTAGAACATTATTGTGATTTTTTTGTATTCCTTGATAACCACTATCAACTATTAATTTGGTATTTTTTAAAATTGGGCTTTTTGATTCTTTAAATAAAGCATAATCATGTTTTTTTCCGAGCGAAAAACTTGTTGCAATAATTTTTTTGGTTTCTTGTTCGATAATTACTTGTGTTTTTATCGTGTGTTTTTTCTTTTTACCAGAATAAGATTGTTTTTGTCTTTTTTTGGGCGTTGGATTGGAGTTTCGGTAGCATCAATAATAATAATTTTATCATTAAAATAATCATTTATTAGTGCTTTTTTACCAGCAAGTTGTTGAAAATCAGAGTTTTTAATTAAAATATCTTCAATTCACTTAATATTACGATAACAATTAGCCTCACTAATATCAAAACTTTTACCAAGATGAAAATAAGTCTGATATTCTCGTCAATATAATAAAGTCATCAATAATCTATTTTCTAATGATAATTTATTAGTTTTACCACCTTTTTTAAATTTTTCTATTTCAGCAACTTTTAAAATATCTAACATTTTATTAAAAGTGGATTTTTTTATTCCTGTTAATCTTAACCATTCTCTATCATTAAGATGGATGGGTTAAGATAAATTGGACAACAATAATGTGGAGTAAGGATTATAATTAAATTAATAAATGGAGGTGTAATTATGGCAAAGAATCATTATACCGATGAATTTAAACAACAAATTGTTAGTCTTTATAAAACAGGTAAAACAGCAAAACAATTGTCCAGTGACTATCAGGTCGGTAAATCAACAGTTTGAAAATGAATTCATGAATTCAATAATTCTGGTTCATTTAAAGCAAAAGATAATCGAAGCCCAGAAGAAAATGAACTAATTCATCTAAGAAAAGAAATTAAACAATTACGAATGGAAAATGATATTTTAAAGCAAGCCACACTGATAATAGGCAAAAAATAGTAATTATTAAAAACAACAAAGAAAAATATGCAATTACTAATTTATGCAAAACACTAAAAGTTCCTAGATCAACGTTTTATTATCAATTGAAATCAAATAATCCTAAATCAAACCATACTATTGATAATGCTGTTATCATTATTTTCTTAAAAAGTCGTAAAAATTATGGCACAAGAAAAATTAAAGTTATGTTAGCACAACAAAATATTTTATTATCACGAATAAAAATTAGTAAAATAATGCAAAGATATAACTTAATTTCCAATTATACAAAACTTAAATATAAACATCAAAGTAACAAAAACGCTATATACAAATATCATAATTTGTTAAATCAAGAATTTAATAATTATAAACTACATGAAGTTGTTGTCAGTGATTTAACACAAGTTGCTATCAATAGCAAATGATATTATGTGTGCTTTCTAATTGATTTATTTAATCGTGAAGTTATTGGTTATGATGTTAGTTCTCATAAAGATGCCAAATTAGTTGAAAATACTTTTAAAAAGCTTAGTTTTTCTTTAGATAATATTAAAATATTTCATACTGATCAAGGCAGCGAATTTAATAACAATATCATTTACAATCTTTTAGCTAAAAACAATGTTGCAAAATCTTATAGTAAACCAGGCTGTCCTTATGATAATGCTGTTTCTGAATCAACCTATAAAATTTTAAAAACAGAATTAATTAAAAACAGAAAATTTAAAAATATTGAACAATTTAAATTAGAATTATTTGACTATGTTAATTGATACAATAATGTACGAATTCACAGCAAATTAAATTATTTAACACCAATTGAATATAAAAATCTTTACTCTACATAAAATTTGTCCAAAAAACCCTTGCCATTCCAAGAGTATTAAATTTATTATTGTTCATATTTTTATGTCCTCATAAATTATATTTTATAATAATATTTTAATAAAAAAGGGTATCGCAAGAAGTCTAGTGAAGAACCATTTGATGAATACCTTTATATGCGTTGAACACAAGTGGGAATGTTATGTCCTTTATCACGTTTTCATGGAATTGGCCCGCGTGAACCATAAAACTTTTCAGCAAGGGTGTTAGATAACGCAATAAAATATGCAAAATTAAAACGAAAACTATTACCATATTTTAAAATGTGTGAATTAGAGGCAGCAACAACAGGGGTTCCAATTTTGCGAGCAATGGTGTTGGAAAATGAAGATGATTCAATTGCACAATTAATTTATGATCAGTTTTATTTAGGAAGTAATTTATTAGTGGCACCTGTTTTAACACCACAAACAACAAAGCGAGAAGTTTACTTGCCAGCTGGAGAATGGTTTTTGTTCGGGCAAAAAGAAAAAAAATATCTTGGAAAGCAATCTTATTTATTGGTTTGTCCGGTTGATGAAATGCTAATTTTTGTAAAAGGAAACAATATTATTCCAACTATTAAAGAAGATAATTATCATTTTGAACAATTAGATACTGTTTCATTGAAATTAAATCTTTATGGAACATTACCAGCACAATACGACTTAAAGTTTAAACTTAACGAAAAATTAATTATAATCACTTATCAAAATAAAAAGTTTGATGTTTCATCAAATCATAATTATCTTGTAAAATAGGTGCTATTTACATTTTTTCCTTAAAAAAGAGTATAATATATAATACTTTAAGTAGAGGAGACATAATTATGGAAATATCTATATGAGTAATAACCATTATTGCTGTTGCAATTGGTTTTTACTTTCTTGGGTTTTTATGTGAAAAATATCTAAGATTTAAATTAATTAAAAAAACGAAGTTAAAAATAAAACAAGCTGAAGAAAAGGCAAAAAAAATTATTAATGTTGCAAAAGCTGATGGAAAAGTTGAAGCAGCACAAATTCGACAAGAAATGAATAATGAATTAGCTCGTAAACGAGAAGAATTTTTAGAAACAGAAAAGTTCTTAACAAATAGAGAGCGTTTAATTATTGAACGTGAAGAAGTATTACATAGTAAAGAACAAGAAACGTTTCGTAAAAAAGAAGAATTACAGGGAAAGATTAATTATTACCAAGAACTAGTTGAACATAATCTTCAACAACTTGAAAAAGTTGCAGGTTATTCTCTTGAAGAAGCGAAAGATGTACTTTTTAAAGAAATAAGTGACCATTACCAAAAAGAAATTGGTGAATTTTTAAAAAATGCTGAGAATACAGCAAAAATTAATGCTAAAGAAACAGCGATTAGTATTGTTACTAGTGCAATTGAACGGTATGCTGTTAATATTGTGGTAGAGAAAACAACCACTTCTGTTTATTTAGAAGATGATAATATGAAAGGCCGAATTATTGGGAAAGATGGTCGTAATATTCGAACTTTTGAAGTTGCTGCTGGAGTTGATCTAATCATTGATGATACTCCAAATGTTGTTCAAATTTCATCTTTTAATCCTATTCGTCGTGAAATTGCCAAAAAAACATTAGAAAAATTATTAATTGATGGGCGGATTCAGCCAAATCGGATTGAAGAAACAATCAAATTAGAACAAGATGAAATTGAAATGACAATTTTAGAAACAGGAAAAGAAGTTGTTGCGGAATTAGAATTAGATAATATGGACATTGAATTGATTCGTCATTTAGGAATCTTAAAATATCGAACTAGTTATGGCCAAAATGTTTTATTGCATTCAATCGAAGTTGCTAAATTAGCAGCAACAATGGCTAGTGAATTAGGTTTAGATGCAACGATTGCAATGCGAGCTGGTTTATTACATGATATTGGAAAAGCAGTTGATTTTGACAACGAAGGAAGCCATGTTACCTTAGGAGTTAAATTAGCAACAAAATGTGGTGAAAATTCAATTGTTATTAATGCAATTGCTTCACACCATAGTGAGGTTCCTGCTAATAATCCATATTCAGTTTTAATTTCTGCAGCTGATACATTATCAGCAGCACGCCCAGGGAGTCGTAATAATAATCTTGAAAATTATATTGCCCGAATGTCTGAATTAGAAAAAATCTGTCAAACAGTAGTTGGCGTTCAGTCAGTTTATGCTTTACAAGCAGGTCGTCAAATCCGTGTTATTGTTAATCCAGTTATTAGCGATGATGACCGTACCCATAAAATTGCAATTGATATTAAAGAAAAAATTAAAAAAGCAAAGGCAATCCCAGGAGATATTGTTATTACGGTAATTAGAGAATTACGAATCACAGAGACTGTTATTTAAAAGAATAATTTTTTGGTCGTATAAATTATTTTGGGGTCTTAAATTAATATCTTAGAAATTGTGGAATAATATACCACTTACTTATTTAGATTGTATTACTTTTAATTTTATTGTCAATATATTTTTCTATTTTTTTAAATTTTTCCACAAAAAAAATACATTTTTATTAAAGTTATTTAATTTCTTAGATAAAACTAATAAAAATATAAGTTTTTTTGTAAATTATTATTTACAAAATTATTAACTGAATAATTAAATTTATTTTCTTCTAACAATTGTTCATTAGTATTAAATAAATTAATTTTATTTTTTAATCCCATCATACTAGCATTTAATTTATTTCTAATAGTTTTTTCACTATAAATAGCTTTTTTAATTATAGTGCCTTTTCAATAATGAGAAATATCACCTTCAATATCACAACCAATATTATTCCATAGTGTTTGGTTTTCAATTCCTTCTTTATTATTTTTAATTAATCTAATAGTTTTATTCAAAAAAATTAATTTAGCATCGCTTATAAAAGATTTACTATCTTCTAAACACTGTAATAATCCCTCATATTTACCATTATAAAAATTATCAACTGCTTTATGATATATTTCTCTATTTTCTTTGTTTTTACTTTGATATGGATATAGTTTTTTAAATCTACTTGTAAGATGAAATTTATCTATTGTATAGTGAATTTTATTTTTAGGAAAATATTGACGCATAAAATTTTTAGTATTTTTAATCCATAATGCACCATCACCTAAAATCATAATTTCAATATTAGGTGTCAATTTGAAATGAGTTTCAATTAAAGTAAATAATTTTATAAGAACTGGTTTTAAATTTGCTTCTTTTTTAAGATAATCTGGAATATTATCCATTTCAAAAACACCTAATTTATTTGCGATTACAGGTCTTTTTACAGTATATTTTTCTTCATCATACCCAGTATGTACAGTACATGCTATCGTATGTTTTTTTATCTTTTTTCTTCCTTGCTTTGTTGAATCTAACATTTTCAAATAAGTACCATCCATTTGAATATATAAAGTGTGTGGAATATCTATTTTTTTATTACTTTTATTAAAGTAATATTCTTCGTCAGTTTTTGCATTTTTCATAATATTAGATACTGTCATTAAACTAATTTTTACATGCTCCATAGTATCTAAAATATCTTTATATCTTTTGTTCTCAGTAATAAATGATAATATTTTTTCTTTAACAGAATTATCTATTCTTTGTCATTTTTCAATTCCTAAAAGTTTATCCAAAGGAAAAATATATTCTTCTTTACCTGTTTCTGGATTAATTTTATAATATCTTCTTCTTTTAAAAGTTATTTTTCCATTTAAAATTACTAATGTTCTTTCAATTTTATCTTTTACTTTATAATATTTAAATTCTTTTAAAGTTTTATCAATTTTGTAATTTTTAAAAATTCATTCATCATAATCTTCTGAACTTTGTTGAATAATTTCAATACTCTGTATATATAATAAATTAATAAAATTATTAATAAAATTGTTATCAACATTCATCATTTTTTACCCTCTTTCCTTAGTTCTACACATTAACACAAAAATAATAAAAATGCAAAAAAAGATATTATTTTTTATTTATTATGTTATAATTTAAGTGTTAATTATTAGCAAATTAATTTAACTGAAAAAAGTAAAGTAATTTACTTTTTTTTATTTTGATGTAAAATATAGATAATAAAAAAAAAGAACCCTGTTAAGTTCTTCTGTACATGTTTTTCTCTACTTATATTTAACCATATAAAAGGAGTAAAAATGAAAGAATTTAATCCAAAAACAGCAAGTTTGGCGACTTTTTATCGTAAAATAGAGCAATTTTGAGAAAATAAATCACCTAATAAACCATATACTTTGAATGATTTAACCAATGAATTCAATCTTTCTCGCAAGTGAAGATATGATACTTATGCGAGCGAAAAGATAGTTCCTTTGCTTGAAAAACAAGTTGATAGAATTGAAAGTGAAATAATTAATTTTATGATGAAATCACCTGATGGTGCTAAATTATATTGACAACGAGCATTTAATTATAAATATTCACTGCAAGAAAAACAGTTAGAACAAGAATTAAACTTAAATAATCAACAGCCAATAATTGTTAATTTACAAACGGATATTAGAGATATTAAAAAAGAAAGTGATAATAATGCTTAATCATTTTACTTATTTGTTAGAAACACCTTATTGGTTATTACAAAATAGTAATGTTGGTAATAAATATCCCTTTGCAAAGAAATATGAGTTAGTTAATGAAATTAATCAAATTGGGACACGATATAGTGGTAAGACTATTTCAAATATTAAAATGTTTGGTGAATTATTAAAAATTAGTTTATTGATTAAAGAACCAATTTGTATCATTGCTAGTATGTATTGGAGTAAAGATTTAAAAGATAGTGTATTTCAAAATATATGAAATATGTTAGATGAAAATAATATTCCTTATACTATTAATTTATCTAATTTTACTTTTACTTTATCAAATGGGAGCAAAATATATTGTAAAGGTTTACATTCACCAAGTCGGAAAGAAAAATTAAAAGCTTTTGCTGATTTGAATAAATATAAATTAGTTATTGATTGAAGAGAAGAATGTGACCAATTTCAACAAAAAGATTTAAGTGATTTAGAGTTTGCTATTCGTGGTTATCAAAATAAAATAACAATTAATACATGTAATCCTGAGAGTTTAAAAAGATATATTGTTGGTTATTGTAATGAATTAATGCCTTTTGATGAACAAATAATGCGTAGTAAATATGAACAAATTAAATATATTGAAAAATGAAATATGAAGATTATTATTCATTATTCTAGTTGAAGACTTAATTACGAATTACCACAAGATAAAGTTAATGAACAATTAAGATTAGAACAATTAGATATTGAAAGAGCAAGAGTATGAAGTTGAGGATTGCCCGGTAATACTAGTGGTTCAATCTTTGCAAGATATATTGATATTATGCAAGCAACAGATATTATTCAACCAACTAAATTATTAGGTGGTGTTGACTTAGCAAACTCTACTAGTCCCAAAGGACATACAACAGCATCGAGCTTTTGAATATATAATTCATTTGATAAAAAAGCCTATAAAGTTGCTGAATATACACACTCAAATGCTACGCAACAATTTAAAGGACCATTAGAACAAGTAAAAGATATTTTAGAGTTTTACAACAATCAATTAAACCAATATTTTAATTTAATACAACAAGGAATATCAATTAATGTTGATGATAGTGCTTATGCAACATTAGAAAGTTTAAATAGAGAAAAATATAATTATACTTTTGGTCAATACATGAATTTTAAACCAGCACAAAAGCAGAAGTTTAAAATAAAACATCGTGTAGAAGCATTTACAATGTTAATAAATACTAATCAATTAAAATGATTATGAGAAAAATGTCCTGTAAGTAAAACCCAATATGAATTAATTCAATGAGAAGATAAACCCGATGTAAGAGAAGAACGAATGTTAGATTTATATGATGATACATTTGATAGTGATTTTTATGCTTTACACTTTGAATTAATACCAATGGTTAAACATAATAGTTCATCCGA
This sequence comes from Spiroplasma poulsonii, assembly GCF_009866525.1. Taxonomy (GTDB): domain Bacteria; phylum Bacillota_I; class Bacilli_A; order Mycoplasmatales; family Mycoplasmataceae; genus Spiroplasma; species Spiroplasma poulsonii. The sequence goes on along the minus strand of NZ_CM020866.1, from coordinate 1,534,136 downwards.
TTATAAATTATGACAACAAAGGGAGTGATTAACTTAATGAAAAAAGATATTTATGTAATACATGATGAACGTGTAATAAATGCAAAAAGACCTTATATGTCTGTTTGTGGACAAGTTAAAAAAAGACTTTGTCAAGAATTAAAAAAAGATAATATAGCAATATGTAAATTAAATTTATATAACGAATATATTAAGAAATATCAAAAAATTAAAGTATGTGTACAAGTTTTATCAAATGAACCAAATTTATTAACAGTAAATATTATTAATTATGCACTTATTTTAAAATTAAAGGAGCAAAATAACAATGAATAATACTTTCCCTAGTTTACCAAACTTAAATGATATTAATAGTGTTTTAAAATTTTATAATTATGATTGAACTATTAATTTAGCAAATATTATTGCTCGCCATCAAATGCGACTAGTAAATGGTAAAGATATTTTATTTAAGTCTCATCGTAAAGACATTTTAGAAAAATTAAATTGATGATATGAAACTTATAAAATAAAAGAAAAATTAGATAAAAATGAATTAACAGCCAGTTTAATGGGTAAAACTATCTTTGGTTTATTAGAAACTAGTGATGGCAATATTGATTTATGAATTAACCCATTTAACTTTACTTCAAGAGTAAGCAAAATAAATGAAATTGAACAAGGTGCTGATATTTGATTAAATTATCATCAATCAGATAGTGGTTTTATTTTAAATTTAATTTGTACCAAAGATAAAATAATTATTAAAGGTTGACCAAAAAATAATGAAGTAGTTGTTGGGCAAAGTAAAACACAAATTAAAGATGATGTTAGACCTGTTTTAGTACAAGAATTTAAAAACAAATTAGGTATTGTCCCTTTTTGAGAAATGATTAATGAACCTAATCCATTATTTTTATCAACTTCAACAACATTAAACCCATGGCCTACTATGGCAAATTGTTATAAATTACAATTTGATTTAGAAGATAGTTTTAATATTAAATCAAAAGAAAGATGAGCAAATCGTACTCATTGATATGGGGTATTAGATGATGATTTAATGACTGCTTATAACAAAGGCAATAAAAAAGTATTACAAGATGCTTTTGATGATATTTTTATTCAATCAGGTCAATCAGCAGTAGATGGTCAATTATCACAATCTTTACAAGTAGTACAAGGTACACCAACCTTAGAAACATATACCGAAGACGAAAAATCAATTATTGAACAAGTATATTTAGCATGTCATTTTTCTAGTCCTTTTGGTGATAAATCAGATAATGACCAAAATAAAACACAATCTTTATTAACTAAAACCAAAGATTTAGAAAAACAAGCATATTTACAAGCATATCGTAAACAATATTATACAAAAATATTTGATACTGTTTTAAAATATTATGGTTTATGAGATGGTGTTGGTGAACGACCTTATGGTTTTGATTTTGTTAGTGCTAGTTTAGTTGACCAAATGCGACAAAATGAATTAATTACTGCTAGATTAGATAATGGCACAATGGAACCAATAAGAGCAATTACTGAATATGATAATATTGATGAATTAGAAGCAAACAAATATTTTGAAAAAATAGAAAAATGACAAGATAAAATGCAAACCAAAGAAATTGAACATAATAATAAATTACTAGAATATGATGAAACTGGTAATAATCAAAATGCCTTACAAGGTAGAACAGAAATTAAGGAGAATTAACAAATGAGTAGAATTAATCCCGGAGTTATCGAAGAATTAAGAAGACAAGCCCACGATACTTTAATAGATATCAGAGAAAACATAAAAGACAATCGTCATTGAATGGTATTTCCTTTTAATGTTTATAGTTCATATATCCCTGATACTGAAACAGGATGAAAACCTAATAATGCAAAACCAAGTGATTATGGTAGTTATTCACGCATATTTGATAATATGGAAAGTACTATTGCTCAATGACAAAATAGTTTAAAAATAGTACAAAAATATAAAGGTGAAGAAATTAATATATTAACGATTGATGATTTTAATAAACAGCCAATTAATTCAACTATATGAGCCAATAATGAAACACCTTTTGCTATAAAATTAAAAGATGAAAATAATAATGTTTATTGAAAATTAATTGATGGTGAAAATATTTATGATATTAATAGAATGCTAGAATACTTAAAGCAATATAAATTAAGTTATTTTATGAATAATGATAATAAAGCAGATAATTTTTATACTAAAGAAGTTAAGGTTGGGAAATATTGAGATGCTTATATGATTGATGATAGAAGTTCAATTCAATTTGGTGAAGCTAAATTTGAACAAGTATTTACTCAACAATCAACTGAAAGACAATATACTTTATTAATTTTAGATGAAGATGTCAATAAATTAAATATTAATGATTATTATAATTTTTATACTGTATTTAATGACCGTGGTTTAAATATTGGTGGGGGTAATATTAATTCTGCACCACAAGATAGACAATGATTATATCCATCTAATGTTATTAATTATTATTCACCTTATGATGGTAGTTTTTTATGACAAGAAATTACATTTTCAAGTATTAATGACAAAATTAGTAATAGTGGTTTATCAGTAAGACAATTTATACAAACAAGTGCCCCAGGTGAAGGTTATTGTTTTCCTAAAATAACTTATGATGAAAAACTAAATAAAGGTATTGTTGAATTAGATGAAGTTTTATTAAAAGACCCGGGGGTTAGAGCAATGGCAGTTAAATTTTATGGTAATCCTATCTTTTTTGATATGCCTGTAATTGGTCGGCCAATTATTAAAGGTCAATTTAATAAAAAAGTTATGAATTCAAGAGATTTATTAATGTATAACATGTATCCTTGTCCACCCGACAAAGTTAATAATTATGCATCACCAGAAGTAAGCTGATATAACATTCAAGGTATTCAACCAACAATGATAACTGGTTATGAAGATTGAAAAAAAGATATGGAAAGTAGATATGATTTTTGAAAACAGAAAAATAGTGAGGGCATTGTTATAACCGACCCCACTACTACATCAGCAACTAATTCTAGTGTTGGTAGAAATATTCATAAAGAAGATAAAAACTCTAAATTTTATTGATCTAAAGATTGAAAAATAACACCACCAAACAAAATAAAAGTAAATGGCGGTAATGTTATAATATTATTAGTACTCAAGCATCATCATATTTTAGAAGAAAAGATGAATTTGGTAATACAGTAGGTCAAGTTCAAATTGAATATAGCAAAATGGGTTCATGTAATGTTTGAGATATTTTAAATATGAATAATTTTATTAATCGCCAAGTTACCGTATTACCTTTAAACTATACTCAAAAATTAGTATTTAATCCTTTTACGATACCGGGCGGAGTTGGTAAGTTCTTAAACTTTATTTCATTTGGTATTCCATGAGGTTGAGTAATTAACCAAGACGAAAATCATGACCTAATTTTCAATGACTTTAATGGTTTTATGAGTGCTAATATTTATAGTTTTTATAATGATGCCTTTTTGGTCTGAAAATCAAAAGGTAAGGGTTATTTACCATTTGAAATATTTAGAGAACAAGGGAACGACAAAGTTGGTGCTATATTTGGTG
>NZ_CM020866.1:1366831-1530450 GCF_009866525.1 Spiroplasma poulsonii | reverse complement strand
ACGTATGGAATTCAGGGCATATTTGTTGCTAGTAGTAAACCAAAAGTAGATATGAAAATTGATATACCAAGATTAAAAATATCTAAAATGGGATTAGTATTTACAATATTACCTTTAATTACTTTAATAATTTCTTTAATTATCATTTGAATTGATAAATCAAAATGAAAAAAAGACCATTTAAGACATTGTTTAGATTGTCGGATTAATCCGCGTGTTATTCAACCAAGATTAGCAAAACAATGAAATAATTTAGATGGCATAACAGAAGAAATATTTAAAAATATACAAAATGAAAATATTAAAAAACAAAAACAAGAAGAAAATAACAAAGAATTAAATTTAAAATAGACTATATATAGGGGCGGTTGATATTTTTGGGTGGTTATATAGTTTAATTTATAAATTATTTTGTTCTGAAAGGATAGATGGCCACTGTTTGAGTAAGAATAAGAAAGGAATTAAATAAAATGAATGAAACATTAATGATTGCTTTACTTGTGTTAGCGGGTGCGGGTGGAATGGGTAGTCTTGGTATTCTAGGATTATCTGCTAAAAAAATTAAAAAATATAAAGCAGAAATCAGAGAATTAAGAACTGCTGTTATTGCCCACGAAAAACATTTACGAGGACCTGATTATGCAACAGAATTAGCATTAAAAACAGGTCAAATTAAAAATGTTAAAAAACAAGTTAAAGTTAATGATAAAAAACAAGCACAAAAAGATGCCATTAGACAATTAACAAATAATATTTAAAAAAATAACCTTAATTGGTTATTTTTTATTTTTCTTTATTGTGTGTTATATAAAAGTTTATAAGATATTCAATTCGTTGCGAATAAGTATTAAAATTTAATTCATTTCAAACTTGTTCTTCATTTTCATTTAAGTAAACATTTATATTCCGAATTTTACAAGAATAATATTTTCCTGTTTTTTGATTATATGAATGTTTCATAAATTAACTTTCATAATTAGCAATAATAATTGCATCTCGTAAATGATTACTTATTTTTTCATTATTATATTTTCAACTTTTACCATATTGATAAGTTAAATTAACATCTTTTTCATATTTTCATATATAACCATCATTATATTTACTTAAATTTTCCATATTTTTAACAACTGATTTTGTATGTTTTGGTGAAATAGTAGCAATATATCCTTGCGTTTCTAATGAACCTAATAATTTCAATAAATCATCTCTATCTTTTGAGCCATTGGCATTTGTATATAAACAATTTTCTATAAAAATTAAATATTCTAGTTTATGATTATTTGATAATATTTTCCCAAATAGTTTTTCATTTTTCAAATAATTTATAATAAATTCATAATGTTCTTTTCAGCCTTTATTTGTAAATTCTTGTTTATCTATTAATTTATTATTTTTATAAACAACAATAGCCGTAGTACCAGTTCCTGATGGGTCAATACCTATTTTTATCAATTGGCTCATTCTTCATCATTGTTATTATTAACTACTGGTACTACATTTGATATATCTTCTTCTTTAACTACATTATCGTTTATGTACACTATTTCATCATTAGGTGGGGTATTATAATTTAAATTTATATTATTTGATAAAGTTTCATCGTTAATATGCCCATTATTTTGGATGAAAGTAGCATCATTATCAATATAAATCTTTTCATCATTAGTTGTAATAACTGCTTGATCTGATTTATATGCTTGTTGTAATTCAACTGACATAATACCTCATTTTCTTAATAATGATGTTAATACTGTTTTAAGGGCCATTTCATCAAAACTAGCAATATAAAATGATTTATTTTTAGCATAAGTTTTAGAATATTTCATAAAATGATTTTCCATTTGCTCTTTTGTCATATATAAAGTTTTTTCAAAACCATTAACCATTTTAAAATATGCTACATAACCTATAATTGATAATTTTTCTCGTTCATCTTCATTTTGATTTCAATTAAAAGCAGTACCTTTTAAACGATCATAATTTATTAATTCATTTGCTCTAACATCTGATACTGACATATCTAAATATTGGCCACTTCTTTGGGCTAATTGAATATAACCTTTATAACCCATTTGAAATTGGGCTTGATTAATTCATTCTTGGATTTCACGACCATTAATAATTCTTGTTATTTTTGTATTATATGGTACTACATAAGCATAACCGAATTGTTTTTCCATTGGTAAATTTAATAAAACACCTTGATAACAAGCAGTCATAATTGTTTTTGGATCTGCTTTTTGTAATAATTCATTACTATTTGATATTGCAATTATATTACTTTTAAATCTTGCAATTTCATTTTCATTAGAAAATTTACTTTTTATTCAATCAGTTACCTTATCTGTTCTTAAAAATTCTACAATATTTGTCATGTTATTTTTCTCCTTTATTTATTTTAAAATTAATACCTTTAACCCCAATTAAATTAATATCTTTATTACTATCTCATTGATCTTTAATTTCATTTTTAACAATTTGTTCATCAACAGTTAAATAATTTTTAATAAGATTAATAAGTTCTAATTTATCAGCATTTTGTAAAAAATCATCATTAATACCAATAACCTCAATATCTTTAATTAATAATTTTTCTTTCCGAAAATTACTAGTAATAATTTTTAATTCTTGTTCTTGTTTTGCTATACTTTTAATTTCTAAAAATTGCTCTTTTTTATGAGTTTCAATAATTTTATTTTGTTTTTGAAATTGAATATTAATGACACTATTTTTTAAAGAATCATGATTATTCTTAATATTATTTTCTAAATTTAAAATATCTTTTCTAATAAAATTTAATTCATCTTTAAAAGATTTTATTATTTCTAATGGTTCTCTAAAAATATAATCAATTTTTGAAACTACTAATTTTAAATCTTTTAGTGATTGTGATTTATATTCTCCATTTATTAATCAAGCTTGTTGTCGATATATAAATTCTGCTAATTCTTGTCCATTTTCATCAATTCACTTTTTAATTGTTAATGCTTTTAAGCTTAATTCTTTAAAATTATTTCCTTTTAAATAAAACGGATAAGTAATATTTTTAACTTCATTATTTAATTTTAAATCTTCCATAATTAAATTTCCTCTAATTCCATTTCATTAATTAAATTATCAATATATTCATAAGCACTTTCTTCTGAATAACATTCATCTAATGCTAAATTAAATAAATCTTCTTCTGTATAAACATAACCATTTTCATCTTTTCACATAATTATTTATCTCCTTGTCATTTAATATTGCTATCTTCTAAATCAATAATAGTTGTTAATCAATGATTTTCATTTTCAACATTAGCAGTAATCCTCGCTTCTTCTAATGTATAAAAAAAATCTGTTTTAAAAATAGTTGTTTTATCAAACAAATTATTATATTTCATTATTAATACGTATCTTTTATTCATAATTTAATTCCTCCTAATTTTGTTTCCCCAATGCTCAATGTTCATCAGTCATATCTTAAAATGATACTGAATAACTTTTAAACATTAATTCTTGTAATTTGTTTTCTTGATTGCATTTTGAGCAATATCCTCAATATTTTTGTTTAAGACAAATTTTATTTAAATTTTTCATATTTACCTCCTAAATTATTTTTCCTATTTTTTAACTCGCTGGCACTCACTACCAAGTGAAAGTGCCAAAGCGAGAATTAGTTATATAAGTATTGTATTTATCTATTTTATTTACTACGCCATCCGCTTCGCTGTGGGTGAGCGGTGGCGGTATGTTGTTAGTTAAATAATCGACAGTTGTTTTTTGTTTTTGTAGCCAGAGAGTTTTCTCTCTCTTCACCCGCACCATTTCAGGTCAAAGCGTTCAGTTTTTAAAATAAATCTACTTGCACCTTGAAGAGCCTAATGCTGACTTTGTGGTTTTTAAACCGCTGTCACTTCTAAGAAGTAATATCTATCGCAAATTTATTTATAAAGTGACCATCTCTTTTGTTTATTGTGGTTCGATGTTGACCGCGCACTTATCACCACTATCGCTTGTTAAAGCGTCTATTATTTCCGGACTGATTACCGCTGTGCTAGACCGCCTCCTGTGGAATAAAAACACTTAGTTATTTAAAATAACCGTTCCACTCTGCATTAAGTTGTTTTATAAAATCAAAGTTTTAAAAAACCAGTTTTATAATCAAAGATAATTTTTGAATTTTCTAAACGTTTATAAAACCACTCTTGGTTTTTATCTTTTGTATGATTTAATAAATTTTTATGTTTTTCACAAGTTCATAAAACTTTATTTGATAAAAATTCTTTGGTAATGAATGATATTGATTTATAGCAATCAATAACATCACATATTTTTTGTTGTTTATTAATTTCCATTACTTACTCCTTCTTTTATTAAGTTTTTTTATTTATTAACAAACTAATTAACTGAAACAAAGAAAAGACAACACCTTAAATTAGGAGAAAAAACAGGTACACTTTGTAAAAATTTCTAAGATATTTATAAATGTGTAAACAACTTAAAGAGGGTATCAGAAAGTTGTGTAAAAAGTTTCTATTTTAAGAATTTAAGATGCTGTCCTTTCTCTGAATCAATTAATAATTTTGGTTTTACAAATAAAAAAACCATTTTAGTAAATGGTTTAATTTATTATTCTTATTCAATTTCCGAGTTTTTTTCCAAAACCCCAATATTTTTTATACGACCAATTTTTTATTCTTTTTTTATGGAAGTTTTCGTATTATAATTAAGAGGAAAGATTTTGTTATAAAAAATAAAGGAGAATTAGTAATGATTGGAGATTTTTTAGCAAACCGATTAAAAAAATCAATTGAAAAAAATATGAAAAAATCAACCCTAACTAGTGATGCTATTAGTGAAACAATGCGTGAAATTAGGTTAGCATTATTAGAAGCGGATGTTAATAATGAAGTGGTAAAAGATTTTATTAAATCAGTAGAAGCAAAAGCCCGTGGCGAATACATTTTAGATGGTTTGAATTCATCACAAATGATGGTTAAAATCGTTCATGAAGAATTAGTTAATATTTTTGGGAAAACAGCAAAGGAATTATCTTTTGCTTCAAAACCAACAATTGTGATGATGGTCGGATTACAAGGGAGTGGGAAGACAACAACAACTGGTAAAATTGCTAAGTTTGTGGAAAAGAAATATCAAAAAAACCATTGTTGGTGGCTTGTGATATTTATCGTCCCGCTGCAATTGATCAGTTAAAAACAATTGGAAAAAATTTAAATATTGAAGTATTTGAACGGGGAACACAAAACCCTGTTAAAACAGCCCAAGAAGCAATTAAATATGCGAAAGAAAATAAAAATGATGTTATTTTAATTGATACGGCGGGACGTTTACATATTGATGCAGAATTAATGCAAGAATTAAAAGAAATTAAAAATAATATTACCCCTGATGAAATCTTACTTGTCGTTGATGGGATGACGGGACAAGATATTATTAATGTTACAACAGAATTTAATCAGTTGTTAAAATTAACTGGCGTTGTTGTTACTAAGTTAGATGGTGATGCTCGTGGGGGAGCGGCATTATCAATTACGCACCTAACCAAATTACCAATTACCTTTATCGGAACTGGAGAAGGAATGAGTAATTTACAAATTTTCTATCCTGACCGAATGGCAGATCGAATTTTGGGGATGGGAGATGTTCAAACCTTAGTTGAAAAAGCAAAAGATGTTTTAGATGAACGTGATATTAAAAAAACAATGAATCGAATGATGATGGGACAGTTTGATTTACAAGACTTGCTAAATCAAATGCGACAAATCTCAAAAATGGGGAAAATGGGGGGAATTATGAAATTACTACCCGAGATGCCAAAAATGAGTGATGAAAAAATTGCTGATGCAGAACGTAAATTAAAAGCAACAGAAGTCTTGTTATCTTCAATGACAGTTAAAGAACGTCGTGAACCACGGTTGTTGAAACACTTATCACGAAAAAACCGTATTTTAAAAGGTTCAGGACGAACAGAAAAAGAATATAATGAGTTAATTAATCAATTTGAAAAAACAAAAAAACAAGTAGATGAAATTGCCCGTCAAATTAAATCTGGTCGTATGCCAAACATTCCTGGTATGGGTGGTTTAAGTGGAATGGGCTTTAATTAAAATAATATTTCAAAGATTTATTATAAAAAATTGGAACCCAAATGAAAAAAAGTTTAAGTTACAATCTTTAATTGTTCTTAAACTTTTTTTCATTATTTAGTTTTTATTTTGTTTTTTAATTTCTTGGATGGGTTAAGATAAATTGGACAACAATAATGTGGAGTAAGGATTATAATTAAATTAATAAATGGAGGTGTAATTATGGCAAAGAATCATTATACCGATGAATTTAAACAACAAATTGTTAGTCTTTATAAAACAGGTAAAACAGCAAAACAATTGTCCAGTGACTATCAGGTCGGTAAATCAACAGTTTGAAAATGAATTTATGAATTCAATAATTCTGGTTCATTTAAAGCAAAAGATAATCGAAGCCCAGAAGAAAATGAACTAATTCATCTAAGAAAAGAAATTAAACAATTACGAATGGAAAATGATATTTTAAAGCAAGCCACACTGATAATAGGCAAAAAATAGTAATTATTAAAAACAACAAAGAAAAATATGCAATTACTAATTTATGCAAAACACTAAAAGTTCCTAGATCAACGTTTTATTATCAATTGAAATCAAATAATCCTAAATCAAACCATACTATTGATAATGCTGTTATCAGTATTTTCTTAAAAAGTCGTAAAAATTATGGCACAAGAAAAATTAAAGTTATGTTAGCACAACAAAATATTTTATTATCACGAATAAAAATTAGTAAAATAATGCAAAGATATAACTTAATTTCCAATTATACAAAACTTAAATATAAACATCAAAGTAACAAAAACGCTATATACAAATATCATAATTTGTTAAATCAAGAATTTAATAATTATAAACTACATGAAGTTGTTGTCAGTGATTTAACACAAGTTGCTATCAATAGCAAATGATATTATGTGTGCTTTCTAATTGATTTATTTAATCGTGAAGTTATTGGTTATGATGTTAGTTCTCATAAAGATGCCAAATTAGTTGAAAATACTTTTAAAAAGCTTAGTTTTTCTTTAGATAATATTAAAATATTTCATACTGATCAAGGAAGCGAATTTAATAACAATATCATTTACAATCTTTTAGCTAAAAACAATGTTGCAAAATCTTATAGTAAACCAGGCTGTCCTTATGATAATGCTGTTTCTGAATCAACCTATAAAATTTTAAAAACAGAATTAATTAAAAACAGAAAATTTAAAAATATTGAACAATTTAAATTAGAATTATTTGACTATGTTAATTGATACAATAATGTACGAATTCACAGCAAATTAAATTATTTAACACCAATTGAATATAAAAATCTTTACTCTACATAAAATTTGTCCAAAAAACCCTTGCCATTCCATCTTGGTGATATATAGAGATCAACATCATTTCTATAATCGCCAACAACTTGTTTTGATGCAAATGAATAGTATAAACCATTATCAAAACTTTCGCCAAACGTAAACATCACTGCTCATTTTGTCCAAACTTCAGCAGTCCAAGTTAGATCATTATTTCAATTTTGTTCTCCTTTAGGGTTCCCTAATGCTGAATGTAATTTAATGTTAAATAAATCAAGGTCTTCCAAATCATTGGCTTCTTCAGAAACTTTAAAATCCTTTACTAAGAAAGCAATAACACTTTTAAGACCATCTTTGCGGTTTTGTTCTAATACTTTTTTAAATATTTTATTAGGAACTCTTAATTCAACTATTTTCCCAGAAAAAGTACCACCGCGGGCATATTTAATAAATTGAATAATAATTTTTCCTCAACTTGCTAATTTTTTATTAATTGCTCCTTGTGATAAATTCACAGTAATTGTGGCATCTTCGTTATCTTTATTTGTGATATTACCAGATAATCTTAATCCATAGATGTTAAAATAATTTAGACTAATTTTAAATGCCCCTAGATTTAGACCAAGAGTCTCATCAACATTAAAAATGGGACCAACATTTTTTTTGTAAAAATCAACAAAATCATTAGGTTGGACGCTGTCAATGTCATCTCAACCAACACCATTATTCATTTTATCCCCAATTCATTTTTGTAATAAGACATTAACTGGTTTTGTTCTTTCTGTTAAACCATCATAACCTTTATTTTCTAATGTTAATACTCCATTTTGTTCTTTTTCAATTAACGCAGTATCATTGTAAGTAATATTAATATCTTGAAATTTCTTTTGACTTGTAATATAAGTTTTAACAGTAGTTTTGAAAATATCATCTAATGGTTTAGAATCTTTTGTAAAATCTCATATCATTTTATCATATAATGAGGGAGTGTTGCAAATAAACGGTTATTATTTAATTTATTTAAAAACAAGAAACTTTTTTCTTTTATAAAAAAATAATAACACAAAAAAAATAAAAATACAAATAATAATTTCATATTTTTACACACTAAAAAATATTTTAAAAACTAAGATTATATTATTTTAAATTAACTAAAATTAAATTTCATAATTTTTAAATCTAAAATTTTTTTAAATGTTGAAAACGAAAATGTTTTATTCCCATATCCTAAACAAGATTTTACAACTCTTGAAACATCGCTTTCAGCAGATACGCCAATATTTCACTCTTTATTTTGATTTAAAATACCATTTTTTAAATTAATAAAATACCTTAATTTAATTCTTTCATTAGACTTCTTGCGATACCCTTTTTTATTAAAAATATTATTATAAAATATAATTTATGAGGACATAAAAATATGAACAATAATAAATTTAATACTCTTAATGATAGAGAATGGTTAAGATTAACAGGAATAAAAAAATCCACTTTTAATAAAATGTTAGATATTTTAAAAGTTGCTGAAATAGAAAAATTTAAAAAAGGTGGTAAAACTAATAAATTATCATTAGAAAATAGATTATTGATGACTTTATTATATTGACGAGAATATCAGACTTATTTTCATCTTGGTAAAAGTTTTGATATTAGTGAGGCTAATTGTTATCGTAATATTAAGTGAATTGAAGATATTTTAATTAAAAACTCTGATTTTCAACAACTTGCTGGTAAAAAAGCACTAATAAATGATTATTTTAATGATAAAACTATTATTATTGATGCTACCCAAACTCCAATCCAACGCCCAAAAAAAGACAAAAACAATCTTATTCTGGTAAAAAGAAAAAACACACGATCAAAACACAAGTAATTATCGAACAAGAAACCAAAAAAATTATTGCAACAAGTTTTTCGCTCGGAAAAAAACATGATTATGCTTTATTTAAAGAATCAAAAATCCCAATTTTAAAAAATACCAAATTAATAGTTGATAGTGGTTATCAAGGAATACAAAAAAATCACAATAATGTTCTAATACCTACAAAGAAAACAAAGAAAAACCCTTTAAACAAAGAACAAAAGCAATATAATAGACTAGTTTCAAAAATGAGAATTATTATTGAAAATATTTTTGCTATTCTTAAAAAATTTAAAATTATTACAGAAAAATATCGTAATCGAAGAAAAAGATTTGGTTTAAGATTTAATTTAATTGCCTCAATTTATAATTTACAATTATTATATTTAACATAAAATATTTATTTAAAATTAAATAATTTAAATAATAAATTAATTTTTCGTTGTGGAAAAATATTAAATTTTTAAATAAAAAACATAATTAATTAAAATTATATTTTTCTATTAGTATCTTTTTTACAAATATTTGCAATTTTTTAACAAGTAATGCAAGAAGTCTAATGATTTTAAATCAATTTATGATGATTTTAATGTTAATTATACAACTAATTTTACGGACTTAGATAATATTATTTTTACAAAATTAAAAAAAGTTCTGACAGATGATGCGACTTTAAAAGATTTTGTTGATAATATTAAATATAATTCAGCAATTCCATTATTAACTTTATTAACTAGTGCAATTAATGATAAAACAAATGGCGAAGCTGTTGTCAGAGCAGATACAGCGACGTATAATTGAACTGGTGAAGGTTATCAACCAGAGCAAATTACCCCAGAACATTTTGTTCAATTTTATCGTTCATTTGTTAATGTTTTTAATACTGGTCATAATAATTTAAACTTAGCAACTTTTAATATTGATTTAGGAAAAATAATTGTTGCTGGTTTACCATTATCAGGCGCTATTATTAGTGGTGACCATCCGTTAAAAGTCCAAGTTGAAATTACAGAGGAAGGTTTAACAAATAAATTAACCCAATTTGGAAATTTAATAGCTGTTTTTTTTAAATATTTTCAAATTGAATCAAATAAAAATTCAGCGGTGCTTCATCTTAACGATACAACGTTTGCTAAAATTTTAGCTTTATCACAGTATGATTATATAAAGATTTTACACATTTTATCTAATGATTTTAAAGCATCGGATGAAGCAAAGGATTTACCAGGTTTGAATATTTTTTCTTTAGGAGATTTAAGTCAAAATCATAATTTAGAATTGAATGCTGCTAAAACTCGTTTTACTTTAGGGCGATATTGGATTTGAAATTTTGATTTTCATTTTGTAACAAATAATGCAATTTTTATACTGGTTGAACTTCATGAAATTTTGAACTTCAGTTTGAGAAATTTAATATATAATTTTAAGATAATAAAAATAAAGCGAAATTCGCTTTATTTTTTAGATGTTTTCTAAAAAACGAATTACTTCTAATTGAATAATACTTGGTGTTGAAGCACCAGCAGTAACAGCAACAGCGCTTTTGTTTGTTAATCAATCACGGTTAATATCATTTTTATCATTAATACGATATGATTTAATGCCAATTTGTTCTCCCATTTCAACTAATTTTAAAGTGTTACTACTGCGTTCATCACCAACCACTAATAAAAGATCAATATTGGTTGGATCTAAACTTAAAACTGCATTTTGGCGCTCCAATGTCGCGTTACATAAATCATTTTTAAAAGTAATTTCATTCGGAACTAACCTTTTAATTTTTTCAACAATTGCTTCAATATCAATTTTTGATAAGGTGGTTTGGTTAGTAATTAAGATTTTTTTATTTGGATCAAGGTCAAGCAGAATTGCATCAACTTCTTCTTCGGTTGTGACAAGTTTAATGGTGGGACTAATTGCTAACATTGCATTTGTTTCTGGATGAAAGTGTTTTCCGATAAAGATAATTTGATAATCGTCTTTTTGTAAATATTCTTTAATTAAATCTTTCGTTACTGTCACTCATTCACATTCGGTATCAACAAGCGTAATGTTTTTCACTGCCGCAATATCTTTAATTCGATCATCACTGCCATGAGCACTTAAAATGACAACAGCATTATCTGGTAGTGTTTTAATTAATTCTAAGCGGTTGAGTTTAAAGTCATTAACGGGGATGACACCTAAGTTAACAATTTCTTCAATAATATGGCGGTTATGGACTAAGTAACCTAACATATAAATTTCCCGTCCGGCATACTTTACTGCCGCTTCTTTTGCTCATTTAATTGATTTAACAACACCAAGGCAGTATCCGCGTGGTGTTACTTTGACAACTTTCATTTTTTCACCATCCATTTTATCTATTTATATGATAACACAACTAAAAAATGTTAGTCTCATCATTTTAAAATAATCTGTTAAAGGTATTTATTAATTAACTTAAATTTGATATAATTATATAGTCTATTTTAAGGTAAAGAGTATGATTTTCCTTAAAATATTACATTTATCTTAAAATAGTAATACTTTAGGATAAAAATAATTTAATTAAATATATAGCGCTAAAAGCATTATATGAAAGGAGATTGAGTATGACAACTTCAAAAACTGTGAAAACTACTAGCAAGGCATCAACGCCTAAAAAGCTTGTATTAAAAAATGGTGTGGAAGAAAAATGAATATTTATTAAAGAACAAGCAGTAGTAGATTCAACTCCAGCGATGAAAAGATCAATCTATCGTTCAGTTGGAGATGTTTATACTAAAACTGCTGCAGATTATCGTGCCAAAGATGGTTCGGCAATTACAACCGCAATTACTGCAGAAAGATTAATTGCAGAGAGATTAGGAAAATCAACAGCACAGCGAAAAGCGATTGAAGCAAAAAATCATAAAGTGGCAAATGAAAAATTAGAAGCAATTGGAAATGGGAATCCCGCAAAAAAAGCAGCAGCAAAAAGCAAGGGTGCTAAAAAAACAAGTGCAAAAAAAACAACAGGGGGAAAAATGGCATTAAAAAAATAAGAGAAAATAAAGAGAGATAGGAACAATAACTAGTTTTACTAGTTATTGTTTTATTTAAAGTTTTTATTAATATTTTTACTGTTTTATTAAAAAATAGAAAAATAAAATTAAGAATTTTAGATAATTAGGACTATAATAAACTTAAATAAGGGGAAAGAGGTTGAATTATGAAAACATTTGCAAAATGAAGTATTGCTTTAATTTGAACTATTGTTTTACTTATTTTAGTTCTAGCATTAGCTTTTTTAGCTGTTCATTATAATGGTTATTATTGAGAAGGGAAAGAACTACCTATTAATATTAATGATATTAAATCATTTGATGGGAATGGTTATCAATTAATTACTGAATTAGGTCTTGGGGAAGTAATGCGATTAGCATCAAGTGGGACTTTTACTTGAGGGTATTCTAATTATGTTACTGTTAATGGTCAAGCGATAGACTTAATGGAATGATTAAAACAACCAGGAAGTGTTGTAAATGGTATTATTCAGTGACCAGCAGATTATGAACTTGAAATTGAAACAAATTTTGCAACAGTAACGGGAAGTATTGTTGTTGTCTTATTAGTTGCCATTCCAGTTTTAAGTCTTGTTGGTTTTTATGTAACTGCAAAAATGACTAAAGCAATGACTCGCCCTTATTCACTTGAATATTTAGATGTTCGAAAAAATCTTAAAAAAACAAAAACTCATGCTAAAAAAGCATTAACAAAAATGGGGAAAGCTGTTAAAAAAGGAAAAGAACAAGCAACCACGTTAGCGAAAACAAAAGAATATTGAACTAATTCATTAGATCAAGCGCAAGCTGCTTTTAATAAAGAAAAAGAACTTTTTAAAACCAAATATAATAAAAAACCTCCAGCCAAAAAATTAAATATTGCTGTTGGAAAATAGCAGATTAAATAATGAAATTAGCAATAATTTCATTTTTTATTTATGTTATAATTTTGATATTAAGAGGGTGCTGACAATGAGTAATTTTAATAAACTAGGTTTAAAACGCTTTTTAAATTTAGGGTTAGAACAATTAAATTTTACAGAACCAACAATGGTCCAAGAAAAAGTTATTCCATTGTTATTAAAACATCAAAATGTTATTTGTAAAGCCCATACGGGGACGGGTAAAACTTTTGCTTTTTGTTTACCAATTTTAAATAATTTAAATTATGACCAACCAAGCATTCAAGCAATCATTGTGACACCAACGCGGGAGTTAGCAAAACAAATTTATGATAACATTCGTTTTTTTAAAACGTTTCAACCAGCATTACAAGTTAATTGTTTTGTTGGTGGAGAAGATATTAACCGCCAAGTAGAACAGTTAACGCGAAGTCAACCACACATTATGGTTGTGACACCAACACGGTTAAAGGATTTGTTTGATCAGCAAAGTTTAAAATTAGGAAAGTTAACAACATTTATTGTTGATGAATGTGATATGATTTTTAATTTAGGTTTTATTGAAAATGTTGATTATTTGTTAAGCAAGGTTAATTCTAATGTTCAAGTTTCTGTTTTTTCAGCAACAATTCCAGAAGAACTAAAACCATTTTTAATTAAATATTTAAATAATCCGCATTACTTAGATTTAAATGCAAATCAAACAACAAACCAAAATATTACGCATATTTTAATTCCAACGAAGCACCAAGAACGAAGCACTGTTTTATTAAAACTTTTGAATACGTTTGATCCCTATTTATGTTTAATTTTTGTTAATAAAAAAGAAGAAATTAATAAATATTATGATTTATTATTAGAACATAATTATTCGGTAACTCAATTGCATGCTGGGTTAGAACCACGTTTGCGAACTCAAATTGTAAAACGAATTCGGAATTTAGAATATAAATATATTATTGCAAGTGATATTGCTGCGCGTGGAATTGATTTTGTTGGCGTAAGCCATGTTATTTCAATCGACTTACCAACTGACCTCGAATATTATATTCATCGTAGTGGTCGAACCGGACGGGCGAATTATACTGGTTATAGTTATACTTTGTATGATACAAAAAATTTAACGCTAGTTCAACAACTAATTGCAAAGGGAATTACTTTCAAGTATCAAAAATGAAATCAGCAGAACGAATTAGTCGATGTTGATTTAGCAATTAGTAAACCAAAAAAACAAAATTCAGAACAAGTCAATAATGAAATTAACAAAATTATTCATCGTTATAAAACAAAAGAGAATAATAAAAAGGTTAAACCTGGTTATAAAAAGAAACGAAAAGAAGAGATTGCTGCGTTAAAAAAACAAATTCGTCGTGATCATATAAAAGCATCAATTAAAAAAATTAAAAAAGAAAAAGCAAAAGAACGGGGAATGAAATTATTTGATAAAGAATAACAAAGCAAGATTGAAAAATTTAATATAAAAAAGAAACAAAAACCTTTTTTTATTATAATTATTCTATAATTTCTAAAATTAGAAATTATTTATAAAAACAAATAGGAGGAAAAATATGACTCATAATGAGGCAACAAAAACAACAAGCATTAAGAAAAAAACAGATCTAAATAAAAAAATTAGTTCATTTTTTTCAATAAAAATGTTTCGTTATACTTTAATTAAAATGTTAAAATCACCATCAACATATGTTATGTTTGTGTTGGCATTTGTTGTAGGATTAATTATTACTATTTCAATGTCGACAACAATGATGGATAATCCTAGTGGTGAAATATAGTGAGACAGCAAAATCAGTATTTAGTATTTATTCATGAATTTGATATATGTTGTATTTTGGTTTAACATCAATGTTTATTGGATTTAAAGCTGTACAATTGGTGCGTGATGAAATTGATGATGGAACATTATTAATTTTTTCATCAATTCCAATTTTACGAACAAGAATGATTATTGAAAAATGATTAGCACTACAATTTTTGTGTTTAGTATATTCAGTAATAATTTTATTAGTACCACCTTTAATTTCATTAGTAATGGGTCCAAAAGGAGCGGCACTAGGAAAAGTAATTTTAAGTAAAATTAATTTTATGATTTTAACAAGTTTTATTTTACAATTATTTTTGACAACAATTGGAATTTTAATCTCATTAGGATTAAATTCAAAAGGAGTTATTGGAATCTTATTTACAGTTGGTTTTTTAACTGTAATTGGGGCGATGATTCCCTTCATTTATAATTCAACAAAATTTTCTGATAAGTCTTCAGCATATTTAATGCAAACAACGGACTTAGCAAAAAGTCCCGTCAAGTTTAATAATTCTGAACTTATTAAAACATATCATAATATGGTCGTATAAATTATTTTGGGGTCTTAAATTAATATCTTAGAAATTGTGGAATAATATACCACTTACTTATTTAGATTGTATTACTTTTAATTTTATTGTCAATATATTTTTCTATTTTTTTAAATTTTTCCACAAAAAAATACATTTTTATTAAAGTTATTTAATTTCTTAGATAAAACTAATAAAAATATAAGTTTTTTTGTAAATTATTATTTACAAAATTATTAACTGAATAATTAAATTTATTTTCTTCTAACAATTGTTCATTAGTATTAAATAAATTAATTTTATTTTTTAATCCCATCATACTAGCATTTAATTTATTTCTAATAGTTTTTTCACTATAAATAGCTTTTTTAATTATAGTGCCTTTTCAATAATGAGAAATATCACCTTCAATATCACAACCAATATTATTCCATAGTGTTTGGTTTTCAATTCCTTCTTTATTATTTTTAATTAATCTAATAGTTTTATTCAAAAAAATTAATTTAGCATCGCTTATAAAAGATTTACTATCTTCTAAACACTGTAATAATCCCTCATATTTACCATTATAAAAATTATCAACTGCTTTATGATATATTTCTCTATTTTCTTTGTTTTTACTTTGATATGGATATAGTTTTTTAAATCTACTTGTAAGATGAAATTTATCTATTGTATAGTGAATTTTATTTTTAGGAAAATATTGACGCATAAAATTTTTAGTATTTTTAATCCATAATGCACCATCACCTAAAATCATAATTTCAATATTAGGTGTCAATTTGAAATGAGTTTCAATTAAAGTAAATAATTTTATAAGAACTGGTTTTAAATTTGCTTCTTTTTTAAGATAATCTGGAATATTATCCATTTCAAAAACACCTAATTTATTTGCGATTACAGGTCTTTTTACAGTATATTTTTCTTCATCATACCCAGTATGTACAGTACATGCTATCGTATGTTTTTTTATCTTTTTTCTTCCTTGCTTTGTTGAATCTAACATTTTCAAATAAGTACCATCCATTTGAATATATAAAGTGTGTGGAATATCTATTTTTTTATTACTTTTATTAAAGTAATATTCTTCGTCAGTTTTTGCATTTTTCATAATATTAGATACTGTCATTAAACTAATTTTTACATGCTCCATAGTATCTAAAATATCTTTATATCTTTTGTTCTCAGTAATAAATGATAATATTTTTTCTTTAACAGAATTATCTATTCTTTGTCATTTTTCAATTCCTAAAAGTTTATCCAAAGGAAAAATATATTCTTCTTTACCTGTTTCTGGATTAATTTTATAATATCTTCTTCTTTTAAAAGTTATTTTTCCATTTAAAATTACTAATGTTCTTTCAATTTTATCT
Organism: Spiroplasma poulsonii; assembly: GCF_009866525.1. GTDB lineage: Bacteria > Bacillota_I > Bacilli_A > Mycoplasmatales > Mycoplasmataceae > Spiroplasma > Spiroplasma poulsonii. The sequence continues at coordinate 1,513,541 of NZ_CM020866.1, read as the reverse complement.
TTTACTTTATAATCTTTAAATTCTTTTAAAGTTTTATCAATTTTGTAATTTTTAAAAATTCATTCATCATAATCTTCTGAACTTTGTTGAATAATTTCAATACTATGTATATATAATAAATTAATAAAATTATTAAAAAAATTGTTATCAACATTCATCATTTTTTACCCTCTTTCCTTAGTTCTACACATTAACACAAAAATAATAAAAATGCAAAAAAAGATATTATTTTTTATTTATTATGTTATAATTTAAGTGTTAATTATTAGCAAATTAATTTAACTGAAAAAAGTAAAGTAATTTACTTTTTTTTATTTTGATGTAAAATATAGATAATAAAAAAAAGAACCCTGTCAAGTTCTTCTGTACATGTTTTTCTCTACTTATATTTAACCATATAAAAGGAGTAAAAATGAAAGAATTTAATCCAAAAACAGCAAGTTTGGCGACTTTTTATCGTAAAATAGAGCAATTTTGAGAAAATAAATCACCTAATAAACCATATACTTTGAATGATTTAACCAATGAATTCAATCTTTCTCGCAAGTGAAGATATGATACTTATGCGAGCGAAAAGATAGTTCCTTTGCTTGAAAAACAAGTTGATAGAATTGAAAGTGAAATAATTAATTTTATGATGAAATCACCTGATGGTGCTAAATTATATTGACAACGAGCATTTAATTATAAATATTCACTGCAAGAAAAACAGTTAGAACAAGAATTAAACTTAAATAATCAACAGCCAATAATTGTTAATTTACAAACGGATATTAGAGATATTAAAAAAGAAAGTGATAATAATGCTTAATCATTTTACTTATTTGTTAGAAACACCTTATTGGTTATTACAAAATAGTAATGTTGGTAATAAATATCCCTTTGCTAAGAAATATGAGTTAGTTAATGAAATTAATCAAATTGGAACACGATATAGTGGTAAAACTATTTCAAATATTAAAATGTTTGGTGAATTATTAAAAATTAGTTTATTGATTAAAGAACCAATTTGTATCATTGCTAGTATGTATTGGAGTAAAGATTTAAAAGATAGTGTATTTCAAAATATATGAAATATGTTAGATGAAAATAATATTCCTTATACTATTAATTTATCTAATTTTACTTTTACTTTATCAAATGGGAGCAAAATATATTGTAAAGGTTTACATTCACCAAGTCGGAAAGAAAAATTAAAAGCTTTTGCTGATTTGAATAAATATAAATTAGTTATTGATTGAAGAGAAGAATGTGACCAATTTCAACAAAAAGATTTAAGTGATTTAGAGTTTGCTATTCGTGGTTATAAAAATAAAATAACAATTAATACATGTAATCCTGAGAGTTTAAAAAGATATATTGTTGGTTATTGTAATGAATTAATGCCTTTTGATGAACAAATAATGCGTAGTAAATATGAACAAATTAAATATATTGAAAAATGAAATATGAAGATTATTATTCATTATTCTAGTTGAAGACTTAATTATGAATTACCACAAGATAAAGTTAATGAACAATTAAGATTAGAACAATTAGATATTGAAAGAGCAAGAGTATGAAGTTGAGGATTGCCCGGTAATACTAGTGGTTCAATCTTTGCAAGATATATTGATATTATGCAAGCAACAGATATTATTCAACCAACGAAATTATTAGGTGGTGTTGATTTAGCAAACTCTACTAGTCCCAAAGGACATACAACAGCAGCGAGTTTTTGAATATATAATTCATTTGATAAAAAAGCATATAAAGTAGCAGAATATACACACTCAAATGCTACTCAACAATTTAAAGGACCATTAGAACAAGTAAAAGATATTTTAGAATTTTACAACAATCAATTAAATCAATATTTTCATTTAATTCAGCAAGGTATATCAATTAATGTTGATGATAGTGCCTATGCAACATTAGAAAGTTTAAATAGAGAAAAATATAATTATACTTTTGGTCAATACATGAATTTTAAACAAGCACAAAAGCAGAAGTTTAAAATAAAGCATCGTATTGAGGCAATTACAATGTTAATTAATACTAATCAATTAAAATGATTATGAGAAAAATGTCCTGTAAGTAAAACCCAATATGAATTAATTCAATGAGAAGATAAACCAGATGCCAGAGAAGAACGAATGTTAGATTTATATGATGATACATTTGATAGTGATTTTTATGCTTTACACTTTGAATTAGTACCAATGGTTAAACATAATAGTTCAGCAGATTATAAATTATGACAACAAAGGGAGTGATTAACTTAATGAAAAAAGATATTTATGTAATACATGATGAGCGTGTAATAAATGCAAAAAGACCTTATATGTCTGTTTGTGGACAAGTTAAAAAAAGACTTTGTAAAGAATTAAAAAAAGATAATATCGCAATATGTAAATTAAATTTATATAACGAATATATTAAGAAATATCAAAAAGTTAAAGTATGTGTACAAGTTTTAGCAAATGAACCAAATTTATTAACAGTAAATATTATTAATTATGCACTTATCTTAAAATTAAAGGAGAAAAATAACAATGAATAATACTTTCCCTAGTTTACCAAACTTAAATGATATTAATAGTGTTTTAAAATTTTATAATTATGATTGAACTATTAATTTAGCAAATATTATTGCTCGCCATCAAATGCGACTAGTAAATGGTAAAGATATTTTATTTAAGTCTCATCGTAAAGACATTTTAGAAAAATTAAATTGATGATATGAAACTTATAAAATAAAAGAAAAATTAGATAAGAATGAATTAACAGCAAGTTTAATGGGTAAAACTATCTTTGGTTTATTAGAGACTAATGACGGCAATATTTATTTATGAATTAACCCTTTTAACTTTACATCACGAGTAAGTAAAATAAATGAAATTGAACAAGGTGCTGATATTTGATTAAATTATCATCAATCAGATAGTGGTTTTATTTTAAATTTAATTTGTACCAAAGATAAAATAGTTATTAAAGGTTGACCTAAAAATAATGAAGTAGTTGTTGGGCAAAGCAAAACAGAAATTAAAGATAATGTAAGACCTGTATTAATACAAGAATTTAAAAATAAATTAGGTATTGTCCCTTTTTGAGAAATGATTAATGAACCTAATCCATTATTTTTATCAACTTCAACAACATTAAGCCTATGGCCCACTATGGCGAATTGTTATAAATTACAATTTGATTTAGAAGATAGTTTTAATATTAAATCAAAAGAAAGATGAGCAAATCGTACTCATTGATATGGGGTGTTAGATGATGATTTAATGACTGCTTATAACAAAGGCAATAAAAAAGTATTACAAGACGCTTTTGATGATATTTTTATTCAATCAGGTCAATCAGCCGTAGATGGTCAATTATCCCAATCTTTACAAGTAGTACAAGGTACACCAACCTTAGAAACATATACAGAAGACCAAAAAGCAATTATTGAACAAGTATACTTAGCATGTCATTTTTCTAGTCCTTTTGGTGATAAATCAGATAATGACCAAAATAAAACACAGTCATTATTAACTAAAACAAAAGATTTAGAAAAACAAGCATATTTACAAGCATATCGTAAGCAATACTATACTAAAATGTTTGATACAGTTTTAAAATATTATGGTTTATGAGATGGAAATGGTGAAAGACCTTATGGATTTGATTTTATTAGCGCTAGTTTAGTTGACCAAATGCGACAAAATGAATTAATTACTGCTAGATTAGATAATGGCACAATGGAACCCATAAGAGCTATAACTGAATATGATAATATTGATGAATTAGAAGCAACTAAATATTTTGAAAAAATAGAAAAATGACAAGATAAAATGCAAGCCAAAGAAATAGAACATAATAATAAATTAATGGAATATGATGAAACTGGTAATAATCAAAATGCCTTACAAGGTAGAACAGAAATTAAGGAGAATTAAAAAATGAGTAGAATTAACCCCCGTGTTATGGAAGAATTAAGAAGACAAGCCCACGATACTTTAATAGATATCAGAGAAAACATAAAAGATAATCGCCATTGAATGGTATTTCCTTTTAATGTTTATAGTTCATATATCCCTGATACAGAAACTGGGTGAAAACCTAATAATGCAAAGCCTAGTGATTATGGTAGTTATTCGCGCATATTTGATAATATGGAAAGTACTATTGCACAATGACAAGATAGTTTAAAAATAGTACAAAAATATAAAGGTGAAGAAATTAATATCTTAACAATTGATGATTTTAATAAACAACCAGTTGACTCAACAATATGAACCAATAATGAAACACCTTTTGCGATAAAATTAAAAGGTGAAAATATTAATTATTATTGAAAATTAATTGATGGTGAAAACATTTATGATGTTAATAAAATGTTAGAATACTTAAATCAATATAAATTAAGTTATTTTATGAATAATGATAATAGAGCTGATAATTTTTATACAAAAGAAGTTAGGGTTGGTAAATATTGAGATGCTTATATGATTGATGATAGAAGTTCAATTCAATTTGGTGAAGCCAAATTTGAGCAAGTATTTACTCAGCAATCAACTGAAAGACAATATACTTTATTAATTTTAGATGAAGATGCTGATAAATTAAATATTAATGATTATTATAATTTTTATACTGTATTTAATGACCGTGGATTAAATATTGGTGGTGGTGATATTAATTCTGCTCCCCAAGATAGACAATGATTATATCCATCAAATGTTATTAATTATTATTCACCTTATGATGGCAGTTTCTTATGACAAGAAATTACTTTTTCAAGTATTAATGACAAAATTAGTAATAGTGGTTTATCAGTGCGGCAATTTATTCAAACAAGTGCCCCAGGTGAGGGTTATTGTTTTCCTAAAATAACTTATGATGAAAAACTAAATAAAGGTATTGTTGAATTAGATGAGGTTTTATTAAAAGACCCCGGGGTTAGAGCAATGGCAGTTAAATTTTATGGAAATCCGATCTTTTTTGATATGCCTGTTATTGGTCGACCAATTATTAAAGGTCAATTTAATAAAAAAGTTATGAATTCCCGTGATTTATTAATGTATAATATGTATCCTGCTCCTCCTGATAAAATCAATACTTATTCATCACCCGAAGTAAGTTGATATAATGTTCAAGGGATACAACCAACAATGATAACGGGTTATGAAGATTGAAAAAAAGATATGGAAAGTAGATACAACTTTTGAAATCAAAAAAATAGTGAAGGTATTGTAATAACTGATCCTGCAACAACATCAGCATCTAATTCTACTGTTGGTATAAATATTCATAAAGAAGATAATGATTCTAAATTTTATTGGTCTAAAAGTTGAAAAATAACACCACCAAATAAAGTAAAAGTAAATAGTGGTAATGTTGATAATATTATTAGTACACAAGCGTCATCATATTTTAGAAGAAAAGATGAATTTGGTAATACTGTTGGTCAAGTTCAGATTGAATATAATAAAATGGGTGCATGTAATATATGAGATATTTTAAATATGAATAATTTTATTAATCGCCAAATTACAGTATTGCCTTTAAACTATACACAAAAATTAGTATTTAATCCTTTTACGATACCAGGAGGAGTTGGTAAATTCTTAAACTTTATTTCATTTGGTATTTATTATATTGACGAGAATATCAGACTTATTTTCATCTTGGTAAAAGTTTTGATATTAGTGAGGCTAATTGTTATCGTAATATTAAGTGAATTGAAGATATTTTAATTAAAAACTCTGATTTTCAACAACTTGCTGGTAAAAAAGCACTAATAAATGATTATTTTAATGATAAAACTATTATTATTGATGCTACCGAAACTCCAATCCAACGCCCAAAAAAAGACAAAAACAATCTTATTCTGGTAAAAAGAAAAAACACACGATCAAAACACAAGTAATTATCGAACAAGAAACCAAAAAAATTATTGCAACAAGTTTTTCGCTCGGAAAAAAACATGATTATGCTTTATTTAAAGAATCAAAAATCCCAATTTTAAAAAATACCAAATTAATAGTTGATAGTGGTTATCAAGGAATACAAAAAAATCACAATAATGTTCTAATACCTACAAAGAAAACAAAGAAAAACCCTTTAAACAAAGAACAAAAGCAATATAATAGACTAGTTTCAAAAATGAGAATTATTATTGAAAATATTTTTGCTATTCTTAAAAAATTTAAAATTATTACAGAAAAATATCGTAATCGAAGAAAAAGATTTGGTTTAAGATTTAATTTAATTGCCTCAATTTATAATTTACAATTATTATATTTAACATAAAATATTTATTTAAAATTAAATAATTTAAATAATAAATTAATTTTTCGTTGTGGAAAAATATTAAATTTTTAAATAAAAAACATAATTAATTAAAATTATATTTTTCTATTAGTATCTTTTTTACAAATATTTGCAATTTTTTAACAAGTAATGCAAGAAGTCTATTCAATTGGTGTTAAATAATTTAATTTGCTGTGAATTCGTACATTATTGTATCAATTAACATAGTCAAATAATTCTAATTTAAATTGTTCAATATTTTTAAATTTTCTGTTTTTAATTAATTCTGTTTTTAAAATTTTATAGGTTGATTCAGAAACAGCATTATCATAAGGACTGCCTGGTTTACTATAAGATTTTGCAACATTGTTTTTAGCTAAAAGATTGTAAATGATATTGTTATTAAATTCGCTGCCTTGATCAGTATGAAATATTTTAATATTATCTAAAGAAAAACTAAGCTTTTTAAAAGTATTTTCAACTAATTTGGCATCTTTATGAAAACTAACATCATAACCAATAACTTCACGATTAAATAAATCAATTAGAAAGCACACATAATATCATTTGCTATTGATAGCAACTTGTGTTAAATTACTGACAACAACTTCATGTAGTTTATAATTATTAAATTCTTGATTTAACAAATTATGATATTTGTATGTAGCGTTTTTGTTACTTTAATGTTTATATTTAAGTTTTGTATAATTGGAAATTAAGTTATATCTTTGCATTATTTTACTAATTTTTATTCGTGATAATAAAATATTTTGTTGTGCTAACATAACTTTAATTTTTCTTGTGCCATAATTTTTACGACTTTTTAAGAAAATACTGATAACAGCATTATCAATAGTATGGTTTGATTTAGGATTATTTGATTTCAATTGATAATAAAACGTTGATCTAGGAACTTTTAGTGTTTTGCATAAATTAGTAATTGCATATTTTTCTTTGTTGTTTTTAATAATTACTATTTTTTGCCTATTATCAGTGTGGCTTGCTTTAAAATATCATTTTCCATTCGTAATTGTTTAATTTCTTTTCTTAGATGAATTAGTTCATTTTCTTCTGGGCTTCGATTATCTTTTGCTTTAAATGAACCAGAATTATTGAATTCATGAATTCATTTTCAAACTGTTGATTTACCGACCTGATAGTCACTGGACAATTGTTTTGCTGTTTTACCTGTTTTATAAAGACTAACAATTTGTTGTTTAAATTCATCGATATAATGATTCTTTGCCATAATTACACCTCCATTTATTAATTTAATTATAATCCTTACTCCACATTATTGTTGTCCAATTTATCTTAACCCATCCAAAAAAGAAATTAATAAAGTTATGAAAATTATTAATGAGAAACCACGACCGAGTTTGGGCTGATTATCCTCCAAAGAGGTATTTTTACAAAATATTCAGTAATTAAATTATTAATTTTAGATTTTTAACAAAAATCATTTTTTGTGGTGCTGAAATAACTACATAATTTAAAAAAATAGTTGCATTTTTTAATAAAAGATATATTATCAAATTAATAAGGGCTAATTGTCCTACTTGCATCTTTACTTTACATTATAAATAGTTTAGCAAATTAAATACTGAGATTTAAAATTCTTATTCATATTCTTTTATTTTTATTACAATTATTAAATTTAATGATTTTTTGCATTTAATTAAATATTTTATTCTATCTTTTTCTTATAAATATTTGCATTTTTATTAATAAAGTATTATAATGATTGTGTAATTAAAAAAGGAGAAGAAAGAGCACAATTGTGCTCTTTCTTTAATGCCAACAATTTTAATTATGATAGTTTAAGAAAGGATGGTGTTGCATGGCAGAATTTACTAAACAGCAAGCACAGTTAAAAACAGCTTTGGAAAATTATTTATTAAAACAAAATTTAACATTATTTGCAATTAATTACTTACAAGATTTTGGAACTAATGTTGTGCAAATATTAATTGAAGATCAAACAACAGTGCTTGATTTAGATCGGTTAACAATTATTAGTGAAGAAATTAATCATTTAGTTGATGAACTTCATTTGTTTGTAGAAGAATACTTGTTAGAAGTCTCAACACCAGGTGCTGAGCGACCATTACGAAATTGGGGTGAAGTGCAACAACAAGTTAAGCGTTATGTTTATTTTGAATTTATTGAGAAAGTTAATAATTTAACAGCAGTTAGTGGTGAATTAACAGCAGTTGATGAAAAACAAACAATAACGGTTACTTATTTTGTAAAAGGGGCTCGCAAAACCTTACAAACAACTTATCAAAACATTAAATTGGCGCGTTGTGCAGTTAAATTTTAAGAAAGGATATATTATAGTATGATTGATGGTGCAAAACTATTAGTAGCAATTGATGAAATTGTTAATGAAAAACAAATTAGTCGCAATTTAATTTTGGAATCAATTAAAGAAGGAATTAAAAAGGCTTATGAAAAACATTTTGATCCAGAAGCAACAATTATTGTTGATATTGATCAAAAGACAGGTCAAATCAAAGTTGAAAAAGAATTAGCAGTTGTTAAAAAAGTTGAAGATGATTTGTTAGAAATTGGTTTAAAGGAAGCAAAAACAAAATATGGTGAGCAAATTACCGTTGATGATAAAGTTTATGAACCAGTTAATTCAGAAGAATTCTCACGGTTAGCAATTTTTCAAGTTGGTCAAATTATTAAACAACAAATTAAAGAAGCCGAAAAAGATTCAATTTTTGATGAATATATTGCGCAAAAAGGACATTTGATGACAGGAATTGTTATTGCGGCAGAAGAAAAATATTTATTAGTTGAAGTTGAACGAACATTTGCCTACATTTCTCGTCGCAATTTAATTTTTTCTGACAATTATGAAGTTGGACAACAAATTACTTTTTTAGCGGAAGATATTGTTAAATCAAAAAATGCCGGGCAAATTACTGGTTCACGAACAAGTAATGATTTCTTATATAGTTTACTAGAACGTGAAATTCCTGAAATTTTTGAACAGGTAATTGAAGTCAAAGCAATTGCTCGTGACCCTGGTCGCCGTAGTAAAATTGCTGTTTATAGTACGAATGAAAACATTGATCCCATTGGCGCTTGTGTCGGAAGTAGGGGTAGTCGAATTAATAAAGTCACTGCTGAATTACAAGATGAAAAAATTGATATTTGTATTTATGATGACAATAGTCAACAATTTATCATTAATTCCTTATCACCAGTTAAAGTAATTTCAATTACAACTAATGATGGGGGCAAAGAAGCTGATGTTGTCGTTCCTGATGAACAATTGTCATTAGCAATTGGAAAAGGTGGGAGTGCGGCTAAATTAGTAGCGAAGTTAACAAAATGAAAACTAAACATTATGAGTTATAGCGAAGCGTTAACAAACCAAATTGAAATTTTATGAAATGGAAATTTAACAAGTGAAGAATTGACTGCTTTACAAGTTAAGTTAAAAGATAAAATTAAAGGAAAATACTTAACAAACACCTCAGTCCCAACGGTTGAAATGACAGTAAATTTACCAGTTGAAGAATTTGAAATTATTGAAGAACAAATGGCCGAAGAAACAATGATTCTTAATGAAGAAGAATATCAAGTTGATGATTTATCGGAAGCTGCGCCAGAAGTGTTAGCCGAAGAAATTCAAGAAATTGAAAAAAACATTTCTTATTTTGAAAATGAACAATTAGAAAGTCAAGATGAGGATGAAGAAATTAATTATGATGATTACGATGATTATTATAATCAAGATAAATAATTAATTAGGAGGGATACAAATGGTAAACCAGAAACAAACGCCATTGCGAAAATGTGTTGTTTCACAACAAATGTTACCAAAAAAAGAATTGGTACGGATTGTGAAAACGCCAACTGGGGAAATCATCATTGATCCAACGGGAAAAGCAAATGGACGGGGGGCCTATTTGCGACCAACGTTAGAGATTTATGAAAAAGCAAAAAAAAATCACGCATTAGAGTGTGCTTTAAAAGTAAAGTTAACTGACGAGTTTTATGATATGTTATATCATGAAATTAACGAAGGGTGAGATTAAAAATGTTACAGCAGAAAGGTTATAGTTATCTAGGTTTAGCAAAAAAGGCCGGAAAACTAGTAACAGGAGCACTTTTATTAACAGCAATTAAACAACAAAAAATTTTTTTGGTGTTAAATAGTATTGATGGGGGAGCAACCCAAGCAAAAAAATATGAACAAAAATGTTTTTATTATCATATCCCTTATTTTAAATGTCTTGAACCAACATTAACTCAGCAAGCATTAGGAACCGATAATGTTAAAACCCTGGGGATTAGTGATCGTCATCTTGCACAAAGTTTACTTACTTTATTAACAAATCAGGAAGAATAAAAAAGGAGGAGGGACAGATGAATAATCAAAAAAATAACAAGTCAAATAAAAAATCATTAGCAAAAAATCAGCGTCATCGAATTCAATCACAATTAAAAACAGTTGAAGCGCATATTAATGAGGGGGTTTTTGTTTATGCCGAAACATTAACAATTGCTGAATTTGCGGAAAAAATTAGTAAACCCGTTAGTGAAATTATTAAGTACTTTTTTGCAAAAGGGATTATGTTAAATCAAAATACTTATTTAAATGAAGACCAATTAGGGGAATTATGTTTAGAGTTTGGGTTAGATTTTAAACGTGAAAAATCAGTAACACACGAAAACTTAATTGAGAGTTTTGAAGTTAATGATGATGATACATCATTAGAAAAACGACCCCCAATTGTAACAATTATGGGGCATGTTGATCATGGGAAAACAACGTTATTAGATACAATTCGTAATACGAACGTTGTTAGTACTGAACATGGGGGAATCACCCAACACATTGGCGCTTATCAAATTAAGACTAAAAATAATGAAAAAATTACTTTTGTTGATACCCCGGGCCATGAAGCTTTTACCCAAATGCGAGCTCGTGGAAGTGCGGTAACAGATATTGTTGTTTTAGTCGTTGCTGCTGATGATGGTGTAATGTTACAAACGAAAGAAGCCATTGATCATGCCAAAGCAGCGGGAGTGCCGATTATTGTTTTTATTAATAAAATTGACAAAGTCGGAGCAAACTTAGATAATGTTATGATGCAATTATCACAAGAAGATTTAACTCCTGAAGAATGGGGGGGAACAGTTTCTTACGTTAAAGGAAGTGCAAAACAAAACCAAGGGATTGATGAGTTATTAGATACAATTTTACTAATGGCTGATTTAATGGAATTAAAAGCTAATCCAAATCGTTTTGCCTTAGGAACTGTTATTGAATCGCATTTAGATCGTGGGTTAGGACCAGTTGCAACTTTATTAGTTCAATCAGGAACCTTAAATATTAAAGATGCTTTAGTAGCAGGATGTACTTTTGGGTATGTTCGTGATTTATCTGATGAAAGTGGCAAAAAAATTAAGACAGCGGAACCTTCAACACCCGTTATTATTTATGGCTTAAATGAGGTTCCCAATGCGGGAGATCGTTTTATGGTCTTTCGTGATGAAAAATTAGCCCGTGAAATTGCCTTAAAACGAAAAGCAACGGTTACTATTAATAAGCGTTATAAAAATCAAGTTTTTTCGTTGGAAAGTTTATCTGAACAAATTAAAGATGGACAATTAAAACAAATTAATATTATTTTAAAAGCAGACACCCAAGGAACAGTTGAAGCAGTTAAATCAAGTTTACAAAAAATTAATATTGTGGGAGTTAAAATTAATGTTTTACGAGCAACTGTTGGGGCGATTTCCGAAAGTGATGTTACTTTAGGATTAGCAAGTCAAGCCTTTATTGTTGGTTTTAATGTTCGTCCAACTTCGCATGTGCGTAAAAAAGTCGAAGATGAAGGAGTGGAAATTCGTTTGCATACCATCATTTATAAGTTAACCGAAGAAATTATTGCCGCAGCTGAAGGAATGTTAGATCCTGAAATGGTTGAAGAAGTCTTAGGGCAAGCAGAAGTTCGTCAAATCTTCCATCATTCTGATATTGGGACAATTGCTGGTTGTCATGTCACAGATGGAGTAATTCCACGTAAATCACGAGTACGTATTTTACGTGATGGGGTTATTGTTTATGATGGTGAATTAGCCTCATTAAAATATGTTAAAGATGATATTAAAGAAGCAAAAGTTGGTGCTGAATGTGGGTTAACAATTAAGAATTATAATGATTTAAAAGAACAAGATGTGATTGAAGCATATATTGAGAAAGCTGTTACTAAGTAGCAGTTTTTTTGGGTTGTTTTATGTTATTTTTGGTTGTTTTTGGTTACAAAGGATTTATAATAAGGATGGTGAGATGATGTTAAAAGAACAACGATGAGAAAAAATTTTAGCTTGTTTAGATGAACAACACTTAGTACTTGTTAATGATTTAATTACAAAATTACAGTTATCACCGACAACCTTATGTCGGGATTTAACAGAAATGGAACAACAAGGGTTATTAAAGCGTGTTCATGGTGGGGTTAAACTGCAAAAAGTCCGTGAATTTCGGTTAGAAGAACAATTAAACGAAAAGATTCAGCACCATGCTGAAGCAAAATATTTAATTGCGCAACAAGCAGTTAAAAAAATCAAACCAAAAATGTGGCTTTATTTAGATGCTGGTTCATCAACATTAGCGTTAATTAAGTTAATGCGACCAGATGATGACTTAGTTATTATTACAAATTCCATTTTTCATGTCAAATTACTAGCCTTAGCAGGGTTTAATAATGTTTATGTTTTAGGTGGTAAGTATAAGCACCAAACAGGGGCTTTAATTGGATGAGAAGCAGTTAGCACCTTGCAAAAGTATCACCTTGATTGTGCTTTCTTAGGGGTTAATGGGATTAGCGGTGCGAATTTATATACAACTGATCCTGAAAAAGCAATGATTAAAGCGGAGGTTATTAAATGTGTAAGCAAAAGTTATGTTCTAGCTGACAAGTCAAAATTTAACGCCAAATCATCAGTAAAATTTGCTTCACAGTCAGAAGTTGAAATTATTACAAATTAAGAGAAAGGAAGCAGTAGCAATAATTATGAAGATAATTGATTATTTTACCAAAACAACAACCTTCTTAAAAACGGCAGTTAAGGATCAAACGGCGGTTTTTGAAACCCTTAGCAGGAGCGTTAGAAAATAGTAAAATTGTCACTGATAAAGGACAATTAATTAATGCGTTAGAAAAACGTGAAACATAAGGTCCAACCGGAGTTGGTGATGTTTTAGCAATTCCCCATTGTTCAAGTAGTAGTGTTACAAAACCAGCAATTGCAATTATGACCCTTAAAAAGGCGGTTAATTGACAAAGCTTAGATCAAAAACCAGTCGATGTTATTTTTATGATTACAACCCCAGAAAAAGGGGGCGAACAACATTTACAAGCACTAGCGCAGCTTGCTAGTTTTTTAGGAAAAATTGAAGTTGTTGTTAAAATTCGGGCTGCAAAAAGTTTTGCTGATATTATTGCCGCTTTTGTTGAACCAGCAGCAGAAAATAAAACAGAACCAAATTCTAATGGTTATTATGATGTTGTTGGGATTACAGCTTGTCCAACCGGAATTGCGCATACTTTTATGGCAAAAGAAAAAATGGAAGAAGCAGCAAAAGCAATGGGGTTAACAATTAAAGTGGAGACTCAAGGCCGTGGTGGTAATGAAAATGTTTTAACCGCCACGGATATTGCAAACGCAAAAGCAGTTATCCTTTGCATTGATAAAAAAATTACTGGGATGGACCGAATGAATGGTGTTTCATATTTGGAAACAAGTACAAAAGATGTTATTTATCATGGTTAAGAGGTTATAAATGATGCTCTTGTTGGAAAACGCTTAACTGTTGGAAAAGTTAGTAAAAGTGGCGCTGATGAAGTTGGAGAATTAAGTTTAAAAAAATTCAAAGATGTTACTAAAAACCTGCTGGGGGGGTATCGCGAATGTTACCCTTTGTTGTTGCCGGGGGAATTATTTTAGGAATTTGATTTCTATTAGATTCGGGTAATACTGGGGGTAATTTTGGAATAACCCGAGATATTGCCGCTTGATTTTCGGGTTTAGGAAAAGTTATTTTTGGGATGATGGTCCCAATTTTGGGGGCTTATGTTTGTTACTCGATTGTTGGTCCCCAAGGATTATTACCAGGGATGACCGCGGGGTTAATTGCAAATGCGCCAGGAATGTTATATGATAGTTCAACTAAAACAGGATGAGCTAACACATGGGGGCGTTTATTCCCCGATTCAATCTCTAACTTTAATTCGGGATTTTTTGGGGCCTTAATTGGAGGATATCTTGTTGCCTTTGTTGTTTATGGGTGCCAAAAAGGATTTGCTCGTTTTCATCCATCAGTACGGGGGGTTCGTGACATTGTTTTAATTCCCGTATTAACCGCATTAGCAGCTGGTGTTTTAATGTTTGGCCTTAATATTCCCTTAGGTTACTTAAACTATGGCCTAGGAGAAGGGTTAAAAGCAATTGCGGATTATAATTTAAGTGCTTTAATTGGAATCATTATTGGGTTAATGATGGCCGCCGATATGGTATGACCAATTAATAAAGCCGCTTATGTCTTTGGGACACTAACAATTGATGCAACCCAAAATGTTTATGCCGGAATTCGTTCAACCAATGGGGGAACCGTCTTTATGGCCGCCGCAATGTTAACAGGAATGGTACCACCATTAGCATTAGCATTATGTACGAGAATGTTTAAAAAATATTGAACTAAAAAAGATGTCGAACAAGGAAATACCAACTGATTCTTAGCAGCTTGCTTTATTACAGAAGGCGCTATTCCATTTGCTGCATCAGATCCAAAACGAACAATTCCATCAATTATGGTTGGAAGTGCTGTTTCTGGGGCAATTGTGAGTGGGTTTGGAGTAACTTTAGCAGCACCGCACGGTGGACTCTCTTTGTCTTTCCGTTATTACAAATTCAAGACAATGGTAAAAACTGGTTTACAATTAGTAACCATGGTGCTTCAATTGGGGTGGCAGTTTTAATTTCTGTTGTTGCCTTAATTATTGGTAGCTTTATTAGTGCTTTACTTCTTGGTTTTTGAAGAATGCATGCCTTAAAAGCGAAAAAAATTACGTTAGCAAGTTAAATTTATTAGTAGAAACCCAATAATTTGGGTTTTTATAATAGACTTCTTGCGATACCCCTTTTTATTAAAATATTATTATAAAATATAATTTATGAGGACATAAAAATATGAACAATAATAAATTTAATACTCTTAATGATAGAGAATGGTTAAGATTAACAGGAATAAAAAAATCCACTTTTAATAAAATGTTAGATATTTTAAAAGTTGCTGAAATAGAAAAATTTAAAAAAGGTGGTAAAACTAATAAATTATCATTAGAAAATAGATTATTGATGACTTTATTATATTGAAGAGAATATCAGACTTATTTTCATCTTGGTAAAAGTTTTGATATTAGTGAGGCTAATTGTTATCGTAATATTAAGTGAATTGAAGATATTTTAATTAAAAACTCTGATTTTCAACAACTTGCTGGTAAAAAAGCACTAATAAATGATTATTTTAATGATAAAACTATTATTATTGATGCTACCGAAACTCCAATCCAACGCCCAAAAAAAGACAAAAACAATCTTATTCTGGTAAAAAGAAAAAACACACGATCAAAACACAAGTAATTATCGAACAAGAAACCAAAAAAATTATTGCAACAAGTTTTTCGCTCGGAAAAAAACATGATTATGCTTTATTTAAAGAATCAAAAATCCCAATTTTAAAAAATACCAAATTAATAGTTGATAGTGGTTATCAAGGAATACAAAAAAATCACAATAATGTTCTAATACCTACAAAGAAAACAAAGAAAAACCCTTTAAACAAAGAACAAAAGCAATATAATAGACTAGTTTCAAAAATGAGAATTATTATTGAAAATATTTTTGCTATTCTTAAAAAATTTAAAATTATTACAGAAAAATATCGTAATCGAAGAAAAAGATTTGGTTTAAGATTTAATTTAATTGCCTCAATTTATAATTTACAATTATTATATTTAACATAAAATATTTATTTAAAATTAAATAATTTAAATAATAAATTAATTTTTCGTTGTGGAAAAATATTAAATTTTTAAATAAAAAACATAATTAATTAAAATTATATTTTTCTATTAGTATCTTTTTTACAAATATTTGCAATTTTTTAACAAGTAATGCAAGAAGTCTAATATATAAAAATGTTGTAATATATGAAGCAATCGTAAAGAAAACAGGAACAACTATAAAAATTATTGAAGTTCCTAATTTTCAGTTAGGCGAAACAAATAAAGCAGTTGGGGAATATGATGTCATTGGTGGTAAAGGAATTAATGTTGCTGTTATGTTACAACACTTAGGTTATCCAACAACGGCGTTAGGATTTTTGGGTCGTGATAACAAGGAAATGTTTGAACATTATTTAACAGAGCAACAAGTGCCGACTTATTTTCATGAAGTTAGTGGTAAAACCCGTACGAATATGAAAATTAAAAGTTTAGAAACTAAGCAAGAAACAGAATTAAATGGGGTTGCTTTTGCAATAACAGATGCCGATGTTACCACAATTTTAACCTTAATTAAAGCAAAAGTAACAAAAAATGATTGTTTAATTATTTCTGGTTCATTACCACAGCATTGTGATCATAATCTTTATCAAATCATTAGTACTTATTGTTATGACCATCAAATCTCATTTGTTGTTGATGCAACAAAAGATGCATTATTATCAACTTTAGCAACAAAACCATTTTTAATTAAACCAAATTTAGCGGAATTAAATGAATTGTTTGGAACAAATTACGACTTTAAGCAAGTAACAGCAATTGTTGCACTAGGCCAAAAGCTTCGTGCGCAAGGTGCGCAAAATGTTTTAATTAGTAGTGGCAAAGATGGGAGTATTTTAATAACAAAACATGATGTTTACTTAGCAAATACAGCAACAGGACAGTTAGTTAATTCAGTTGGAACTGGTGATTCAATGGTTGCTGGTTTTGTTGGTACTTATTTAGCAACAAAGGATTATCAAGCGGCATTGTTAATGGGAATTTGTGCGGGTTCAGCAACTGCTTTTAGTCCGGGGATTGCTTCTCGTGAATTGGTTGAAAGTTTAAAACCACAAATTACAATTACAATTTTTAAATAAAAAAAATGATATTTTTTAAAATATCATTTTTTTTATTTTATGTATATATCGCTATGACTATGTTACGTTACTTATTGTACTTACAATTCTATCAATCAGTGTACCAAAAAATTGGCAGACAGTTTGGGAAAAACTATTTTTCCCATCTTAATTATATTGTCTTTTTTTGTGATAGGCAATTATTTAATTATTTTTTTATAAAAGTGGTAAAGTTTGGTAAATTGCTATTTTTTTCTTTATAAATTATAAATTGTCCTAAAAATAAGCTTCGCTAAGATTTAATGGTAGAATAAAAAAGAGTTTAATTACAATTGTTAAAGGAAAAAATTATGGCAGAAGTTATTTTAGAAGTAAAGGCGGTCAGTAAAAAATATCATCAAAAATATGTTTTAAAAGATATTAATTTTACAATTCACCAACATGAAAAAATTGGCTTAATTGGTGCTAATGGAAGTGGAAAAACAACCTTAAGTGAGATTATTGCTGGGGTAAGAAAACCTAGTAGTGGTGAAATTATTTATCATCAAGAGGTAACAATTGGAATCCAATTTCAAAACTCACAGTATCCGCCGAGGTTAACACAATTGGATATGATTAAATATTACTGTGATACTTTTAAATTAAATCTAACCGCCAGTGAAATTAAAGAGCTATTAAAAACTTATCAATTAACAACTGTAATGAAAAAGAATATTGCTAAATTACCGGGTGGTCAACAACAACGATTAAATATTTTATTATCCGTTATCCACCAACCCCAATTAGTAATTTTAGATGAAGTTTCAACGGGGTTAGATATTGCCGTTAAAGAAGTTATTTTTTAGTTTTTAGAACAAAACATTATTACTAACCAGTGAGCAATGGTTTTAGTTTCACATAATATGGAAGAAATTGAATGGTTTTGTGATCGCATCATTTATTTAGCTGCTGGTGAAATTAAAGCCGATTTACCAGTTACAAAAGTTGTTAAAAAATATGGCAGTGTTTTTAATTATACAAAAGAAATGTTTGAAATTGAGCAAAATAAAAACTCTTTAAATTAAGAGTTTTTATTTTTTTATTGCGCCTTTGTTGTACTCCTCAGTAATTGCGTTTGCCGCCTTGATTTTTTCTTCTAAATTTGGATGAATTTTTAATAAGCTTCGAAAAATAATATCCGAGATTAAAATTTGCACAATTTTAGAAGATAAAGCGGGAAAACGCTCATTTTCTTTGGTATGAACTTCAAAGAGAATTTTATGTTTAATTTTATACAATTGGTCAGCATTATGATTGTTAGTAATAAGTGCTACATTAATCCCAAGTTTATTTGCTAAATTAATAACATTAATAATTTCGTTGGTTTTTCCTGATTTACTAAAAATGATAATTAAATCATCCTCATCGACGTTTTGCATTGTCACCATTAAAGAATGAATATTTTCTGTTGTAAAACAGTTGTATCCAATCATATTTAAGTTACTATGTAAAACACGACAGGCGAGGAAGGAACTGCCAATACCAAAAGCAAAAATTCGCTTTTTGATAACAATATCATTGATTAGACGATCTAAAGCGTCTAAGTCAATATTGTCGATTGTTTCATGAATACTATAAGAATAATAGACACGCATATTGTTAGCAATATCTTTTAAATTCATGGTTTCATTAGTTTCATAATTTTTGTTTAAAAAATTTAATCGTTCATAAATATGCATTTGCAATTCTTTGATATTTCTAAAACCTAAATGTTTTGCCATCCGTGTAATAGTTGATTCACTAACATAATAAGCCTTGGCTAATTCAGAGATGGTTTTACTAGTAAACAATAAAGGATTTTTAATAATTTGTTCAATTACTGATAGTTCAGTATCGGTTAAGTTAGTTTTATCATATGTTAATAAGGATAACATAGAAACTCCTTTCTTTATGATTGCCATGAAAATTATTTTCATAATATCAACTATTTCTATTTTACAACATATTAGATAAATTATAAAGTAGAAAATGATTTGCAAGTTTAATTAAAATATATAAATTATAAATTTTTAAAGAAAAATATTCTATAATAAAAATATAAAATAATAAAAATTCTATGGACAAGTCTGGTTATGATAAAATTATTTTAGTAGAAAAGAGTAACATATCCAAAATGATTTTAAGTTTATCACCACAGAATATTACATATTTGGCAATTGTACTTTTTGGTATGATTATTGGAACAATATTATTAATTGTTTGAATTATCCAAAAAAGGCGATTAGCAAATAGTGGCGATTATTATGCTAAAAATAATACAGAATTAGATTTGTGGACTTATATTAAGCGGAATATTGCTTTATACGGAGCATTTTTTTGCTATGTTATTGGAATATCGGGCTTTTTCTTATTAGTTTTATAGAAAGTAATATTATTTTAGAAATTATTTTAAAAGGAGAAAGTTAAAAATGAGTGAACAAGCAAAACTTAAGCCATTTGTCTCACGAGCATGATGAAAACAGTCAAATCAGAGGACAATGGCAACGCTGAGCAAATTAAGTAAAGCGTTCTTGTTACCGATTGCATTGTTACCGATTGCCGGAATTTTCTTAGGAGTTGGAGCAACAATTTCATCAAAAGTTGACCCCGCTTCAGCAGCATGATATTTTGGTAATTTTTTAAATAAAATGGGGGATATTGCTTTTGGTAATTTACCAGTTTTATTCTGTATTTCAGTGGCAATGGCTTATACAGAAGATGCCGGGGTTGCAGCTTTAACATCGGTTGTTGGGTTTTTAGTTTTTAATGCCATTCAGTTGTCATTATTAAACGAAGCATTTGCCCACATTCAATATGTTGTTGATATTGAGGGGGTTGCTAATCCAATTAAAGGATTAACGGTTGATGGTTTAAAATCAGCCAGTCCAACCTTATTGACGGCTGATGAGTTATTAAATTATATGCGTAATAGTGAGATTTATCAACGATTATTTGATAATCCAAATGCAAAAATTGTGATTGTTAGCTCAGCACGAGTAAGTGATCAGTTTAATTTGTTATTTTATACTGGTCAAACTTGAGCGGTACAAAGTAAATTATTAACTACTAATTTAGGGGTTAATTCATTAAACGCCGGTGTTTTTGGTGGGATTTTTGTGGGGGCGATTGCAGCATTTTCCTTTAATCGTTTTCATAAAACACAATTACCTTCAGCACTTAGTTTTTTTAGTGGAACTAAATTAGTGCCAATTATTATGTTTTTAGCGGTAATTCCGTTAGCATTTATTTTTATGATTATTTGACCTTTAATTGGAACAGGCTTAGCTTGATTTGGAAATAACTCCGGAAAATTACCTGTTGGGTTAGATTCGTTAATTTTTGAAATTTTTGAACGTTCATTAGTACCATTTGGTCTACACCACGTTTTTTATTCACCATTATGGTGAACACAAGCGGGGGGGAGTATGGCTGATTTAATTGCTAATGTTTTGAAAGACCCGTTAAGTTATATGGCTTTCTTAAAAGATCTACAAGCTGCTGGTTATATTGATGCTAGTGTTGATGTGGCAAAAATTAGTGCTGCTGATGCAATCGTTGCTGTTAACAGTTGAGTATCATCATTAAATGCTTCAACAATTTCAGCAGTTGGAGATCAAACGATTATGTATAAAATTATTGCTGATCCAAAGATTACCTTTACAATGGTAGAACATATGGGCTTAAATCTTGGCCGATTCCAATCTGGAAAATTCCCATTTATGATGTTTGGATTACCAGCTGCCGCGGCGGCAATGTGGTTTAGTGTTCCAAAACAAAATCGTAAACAAGTGATGGGGATTTACTTTTCAGCAGCCTTTACTTGTTTCTTAACAGGAATTACAGAACCAATTGAATTTACCTTCTTATTTGTTGCACCGTGATTATTCTATGGGGTTCATATGCCATTATGTGCAATTTCATTTATGTTAATGGGATTATTACATGTTCATACTTCGATGACGGTGTCAGGAGGATTTATTGACTTTATTGTCTTTGGAATCATTCCATTTGTTGGTGGTAAAGGAACAAACTTCTACTGAATTTTAGTTGTTGTAATCCCATATATTGCAATTTACTTTGCGGCCTTTTACTTCTGTATTAAATACGGAAAAGTTGGCATTCATGGTCGTGATGGTAGTGCAAAACTATACACAAAAGCTGATTTTAAGGCAAAACAAGGTGGTAGTGAAGCTAGTGCTGTGCCAGCGAAAGGCGATGCGGCCAAACGTGAAAAAGCCCGCAAAATTATTGAATTTTTAGGTGGACCAAATAATATTACTGCTGTTGATTCATGTGCGTCACGCTTACGAGTG
Source organism: Spiroplasma poulsonii (assembly GCF_009866525.1). Taxonomy (GTDB): domain Bacteria; phylum Bacillota_I; class Bacilli_A; order Mycoplasmatales; family Mycoplasmataceae; genus Spiroplasma; species Spiroplasma poulsonii. The sequence goes on along the minus strand of NZ_CM020866.1, from coordinate 1,491,776 downwards.
ACAGTTGTTGATAGTAGCGTTGTTGATCAGAACGGGATTAAATCCTTAGGGGGAAGTACCGGGATGATTGTTCGTGGTAAGTCAGTGCAAATTGTCTATGGTGGTGAACAAGAAGTTATTAAACCATATATGCGCGAATTATTAGCGGCAATGCGAAAGGAACAAGCAGCAGCAATTCCAAATGGACAAAGTCCAAAAACTAAATAAATTTTAAAAAACATTAATAATTTTAATTAATGTTTTTTTTGTCTATTTTATCAAATCCAATTTTATGATAAAATTATATTATATAAAAGTGGAGTGGAACATAATGACATCAATTTTTGAATATCCAAAACAGGAACTACAATCAGATTTAGTGGCTCATGGTTTTAAAAAATATTTAGCAGAGCAAATCTTTGATTGAATATATGTTAAAAACATATATTCTTTTGATGAAATGACAAATATTTCAAAGCCAGATCGCATCAAATTACAAGAACATTATACAATTGAACCGTTAAAAATTGCGGTGCAGCAGCAATCAAAAGATGGCACCGTTAAATTTTTATTTGAATTAGCGGATGGTTATAAAATTGAAACGGTATTAATGCCACAAAGTTATGGTAATTCGGTTTGTGTTACCACCCAAGTTGGCTGTAATATGGCCTGTACCTTTTGTGCTTCAGGCTTATTAAAAAAACCCGAAATTTATCAACAGCGGAAATTGTTCAACAAGTAATGATGGTTAATCGTTATTTAGCAGCAACAGGAGAACGTGTTAGTCACATTGTTGTAATGGGGATTGGTGAGCCATTAGATAACTTTGAAAATGTTATTAATTTCGTTAACATTATTAATGATTCAAAAGGTTATCAAATTGGGGTGCGTCATATTACAATTTCAACTTGTGGTTTAATTCCGAAAATTATACAATTTGCTGATTTAAAAACACAAGTAAACTTAGCAATTTCATTACATGCGCCAAATAATACAATTCGAAATCAATTGATGCCAATTAATAAAGCATATCCGGTTGAAAAATTAATGGATGTTGTTCGATATTATATTGAACAAACTAATCGTCGGGTTACATTTGAATATATTTTAATTGAAGATGTTAATGATAGTCGTGAAACAGCCTTAGAATTAGCAAAATTAATTCGGGGAATGAATGCTTATGTTAATTTAATTCCCTACAATACTGTTGCTGAAAATGGTTATCAACGGAGTACTAAAATTAACCAGTTTTTTGAAACATTACAACAGCAAAAAATTAATTGTATTGTTCGTCGTGAATTTGGGCACGATATTGATGCTGCTTGTGGGCAGTTACGTGCCAAAAATGAAGGGATTATTAGAAAATAATTATGCAAATACGCTTTGGATACAAGACAGATATTGGGGCTTACCGGAGTAGTAATCAAGACTACTTTGATTTTGCAAACAACAGCTTTAATAATTATATTGCGATTGTTTGCGATGGAATGGGAGGTCATCAACACGGAGAAGTGGCTAGTAAAATGGCTGTTGATAGTTTAGTTGCTCATTTTAAACGAACAAATTTTAATAATTTAACAGATGAAGAAATTAATAAATGATTTCGCCAAACAATCTTATCAATTCAAGAAGAAATGGTTGCTTATGCTCAAATTTATCCTGATACAAGTGATATGGGGACAACTGTTGTAGCAGCTCTTATTGCAAATGAAAAAGTATATGTTATTAACATTGGTGATTCCCGGTTGTATAAATTACATTATGATAAAATTTATCAAATTACAACAGATCAAAATATGGAAAATTCAACTGAATATCGTGAAAAGCAAGAACTAGAGTTTCAAGGACAATATAAAAAACAGTATAACATGCATACTTTTTGAAAAGTTTTAACAAGTGCTTTAGGACCAACAAAAACCTTAAAGATTGATACATATGTTATTGAAGATATTAAAGGACAGTATTTATTAACAACAGATGGGATTCATGATTATGTTGATGAAAGTGATATTATTGATAGTTTAAAATCAGCAAATAAATTAAATGATAAAGTTAAAATTTTAATTGACCGCGCCTTAGAAAATTTATCAACGGATAATTTAACTGGGATTATTTTTGAAATAACAGATTAAACTCTGTTATTTTTTTCTTCTGTTCGTTTTTATGTTATTATGTTTACAAGTTGAAGATAATTCAAAATAAGGGTGCGGAAGATGGAACAAATTACAGTTGGAACTATGTTATATAATCGTTATCAGATTTTAGCTAAAATTGCCGACGGGGGAATGGCTGAAGTTTTTGAAGGATATGATACGTTATTAAAACGATATGTTGCAATTAAAATTATGACTTTATCGTTATCAAAAAATAAGGAAGCTGTTGATCGTTTTAATAAGGAATATAATTCTATTGCTCAATTTTCACATAAAAATGTTGTTAAGGTTTATGGGTCTTTTGAAGCTTATGATCGTAATTGTTTAGTGTTAGAACTAGTAAAAGGTTATACTTTAAAAGATCGGTTGTTAACGCTAGGACCTTGTACTGTGAAAGAGCTGTTATATTTTTTTGATGAAATTAATTTAGCAATTACTGAAGCGCACCAAAATGATATTATTCACCGTGATATTAAACCAGAAAACATCTTAATTTCATATGATGGCAAAATTAAAGTTTCTGATTTTGGGGTGGCAATTTTAGAAAACAGTGAAGATTTAGAATCAGGTAAAATTATTGGAACATCAAAATATATGGCTCCCGAAATTGTCCAGTCTAGACCAGCGAGCCGGCGAAGCGATATTTATGCGTTAGGAATTATGTTGTATGAATTAGCAGTTGGAATGGCCCCCTTTGTTGGTAAAAACCCAACTTTTGTGGCAGTTAAACATGTCAAAGAATTACCATTACGTCCTCGGTCGATTAACCCCGCGTTACCACAAAGTTTAGAAAATGTAATTTTAAAGGCAATTGCTAAAGACCCGACCGAACGGTTTCAAACGGTTGCTGAATTTAACGCTAGTTTGCAAGCTGTTGAAAATTCTGAGCATCAATATGATAAACCATTAAAATTACGTAATTACCTTGAAGTTAAAGGTAAACGTGGGAAAGTTCATAATCGTTATTATTCTTATCCGTGGTTTTTACAAATTAAGGTTGTTTTTTGATTAATTTTTCTAATTGTTGCTTTTTTAACAGCAATGATATGCCTTTGCTTGTTATTACCGAGGTAAAATTATATGCATCAAACAGGAATGATTGTTCAAATTATTAGTGAGTTCTGTTATGTTAAAAATAATAAGGATCACCAAATTTATGTTTGTAAAGCAAAAGGAATTTTTCGGCACCAAGAAATTAATCCGGTTGTTGGTGACTATGTTCAGTTTGAAAAACAAGATGACAAGCAAGGAATTATTTATCAAATTGCGCCGCGTAAAAATGAGTTATACCGCCCACGAATTGCCAATGTTGATCAAGTTATTATTATTACAGCAATGGTTGAACCAACCTTTAATTCATATTTATTAAATAAATATTTAGCGTTTATTGAATATAAAGAGATAAAACCAGTGATTGTTTTTACAAAAAAAGACTTAATAACAACTGATGAGCTTTATCAAAAATATTTTAATTGGTATTCCCAGTTAGGCTATGAAGTTTATTTTATTAGTAATAAAATTGATGATAAAGCAACTTGACAACAATTTGAACAAATTTTTCAAAATAAAATTTCGGTTTTTACTGGTCAAACAGGGAGTGGTAAATCATCAACATTAAATACATTATTACAAGATGAGGTTATTAAAACCCAAGAAATTTCAAAAGCATTAGGGCGAGGAAAACATACAACAACAACGAGTGCTTTATATGAATTGTTAGATGGAATGATTGCTGATACGCCTGGTTTTTCAACTTTTGATTTAAGAGATTATCAAAAAGCATCATTAGCAAGAGCATATAATCTTTTTGCCCAGTATGCCAATGAATGCAAGTTTCGAACTTGTTTGCACTTACATGAACCACATTGTAAAATAAAAGCATTAGTCCAAGATAAAGTAATTCCACTCTTTTTTTACAATGATTATGTGCGAATTATGCAAGAACAATAGAAAGAGGTTATAATGAAAAAATATTTTGTTGCTCCGAGTGTTTTAAGTGCTAATTATTTAGCTTTAAAAGATGATTTAACAGCCATTACAAGAGCGGGAGCGGAATGAATTCATTTTGATGTAATGGATGGGGATTTTGTTCCGAACCTAACGTTTGGACCAAAAATTTTAGCAGATATTAGAAGTGAAAGTAATTTACATCTTGACTGTCATTTAATGGTTAAGATTAAAAATAGGAGTGTTGAAAGTTATTTAGTTCCCTTTGTTAAAGCTGGGGCTTCATCAATCACCTTACATTATGAAGCTTTGACCCCAGAACAACTAACAGAATTTTTAGCATTACGAACAAAATTGAAAATAAAAATAGGATTAGCGCTTAAGCCAGCAACACCATTAATAGTAGTTTTACCATATCTTGCGCAATTAGATTTAGTATTAATTATGACTGTTGAACCTGGTTTTGGGGGGCAAAAGTTTCTTCCTGCGGCAGCAAAGAAAATTAAAGAGTTACGAGGATATCTTGATCAGCATCAGTATCCAACTTTAATTGAAGTTGATGGGGGGATTAATGAACAAACAGGATTAATTTGTAAGAACTATGGGGTTGATGTCTTAGTAGCGGGAAGTTATTTATTTGACCACCCTGATTTAGCGGAACGTTTACAAGGATTATTAGCTAATGAAACCAACTAAAGTGTTAATTGTTTGTTCAGAAACGAACTTAGATTTAAACCAATACCACGATTATTACAAAATTGGCGTTGAACGGGGATGCTTAGATTTAATTAGAACTTTTAATCAGATTGATTTAGTGTGTTGTGATCAAGACAGTTTACAAGATGATGAATTAGCACTTATTACTAGCAAGGCCAAAGTAGTGTTAGAAATTTCGCAAGTTAAAGATTATATTGATGGTGAAATTGCGATTCAAGAAGCATTAAAGCTCCAACCAATTGAAATTATTTTAATTGCCCAAGGTCATCGTTTTGATATGCAATTAAGTTGTCTTAACTTTATTTATCGTTATAATGTTATTTTTATTAATGATCATACTTATGCTTATTTATTGCAACCGGGAATGAATGAGGTTATTAGAAAACCAGAATATCGTTATTTTTCATTATTTGCGTTACAAACAGCGGCGGTAACAATTACTAATTTAAAATATAATGTTGAGGATTTACCATTAGTTGGCTTATCTGCTAATGCAATTAGCAATGAATTTGTTAGTGCCACTGGTAATGTTAATGTTTTATCCGGACAAGTTGTTGCAATTTATAGTAAATAAAAAATCGGTAAATATTACCGATTATTTTTTTGTTTTAAAATTGGTACCCATGATCGGGCTTGAACCGATACGAATTTCTTCGGTAGATTTTGAGTCTACTGCGTCTGCCAATTCCGCCACATGGGCATTTAGATACCAGTTTAATTTTATCGTATTTTATAAAAAAAGTAAGGATAAATTTTAAAATTTATCCTTACTTTTTTTCATTATTTTTCAAATATTTCCTGGTTTTTGTTATTGTGCAATTTGCCCTTTGCGTTTTAATGTTTTTAAAGTTCTTGTTGCTACTCGTAATGTTTTAACTTTACCATCAACAACAATGCGAACTTTTTGTAAATTAACATTTCATTTACGACGAGTTGCATTTAACGCATGTGAACGCTTATTACCTGATAAAGCACCTTTGCCAGTAATTTCACATTTTCTTGCCATGATTTCACTCCTTTATATCTACATACTATAAAATAATAGCGAATTTTAACTTTAAAAGCAAGAAAAAAATGATTTTTTATTAATTTTTTATATTTTAGATTTTTTAAATTAAACCCAAAAATATTTGGTATTTTTCTTGTTATAATACTAGTAGATATCAAACGTAACTATGAATTGAAACTATAATAACAAATCAAAATCAAAATTAAAATCTGAGGTGATATAGATGAAAAAAACTAGTGTTTTTTAGCGCTGGGTAGTATCTTATTAATTATTATTGGGATTAGTATGTTTGTTACAGAAGAAGGATTGTTTGCAACATCAGTCTTTTTTCTCCTTGGTGGTGTTACTGGTATTGTTGTTTTTTGGTTTATCTTTTATTTTGGTTGAAGTGAACCTAAAAATACTAGTTCGCGTGATTCAAAGCAAATTATTATTACTAAGAAAAAATTGCTAAATCAAGAACTTCAAAATAAAAATTATTATTGAGAAATAGCAGATAAACTAAATGCTTTTTGTATTTATACAATTTATTATTTTTAAAAAAATATCGATAAAATTGAAGAACAATTAATTCAACGAGCAAGTAAAATGAACAATTTTAATCCTAGTAAAGAAGAACAAAAATCTTGAAAATTTAATTTATTAATTATTCAAAATTTATTACCAGATAGTAAATTGCCCGATGATGTGTTAATTGTTTTTGAATGAATTCAAAAAAATCAAACTCGAATTGATATTACTTTATTGGGTGTTGATAAAAATAGCAAACGAAATATTATGACAATTGAAATAAAAAATTGATCAGCTCGTTCAACAGCATGGAATATTTATTGAGAAAAAGATCAAAATTGTAATCGCAACCCTCATCCTTACCATAAAGCAGAAAAACAATATCTTGCAATTAACGAGCTTTTACGGCAAAGAGGGTTAGATAGTATTATTAATTTAAAATCATGTGCATATTTACCGTTATACGATTATCCAAGAAAGCATCAGCGTCCTTTTAATAAAAATGATGAGTTAATTTTTAATGCGGAAATTATTAATAAACTTAATAAAAATGAAGGGATTTATCAGGATATTAAATTAATCTTACAAAATAATCGCAATGCCTTAATTGATAAAATTCAGACTATGTTTGAAAATGGTCAAGGTAAGATGGTTGTGAAATTACTGGTAGATTAAAAATTAACTATTTTTGGAAAGGATTATATGTAGTTAATGCATTAAAAGCATTAATTTAAACAAACATTTGTAATAATAATTATATTACAGCGGTATTAAATAAAATAATAATTTATTTAAATTAATGGCAGTCTTTATTGTTGCTAAAAAGTGTTTAGAAAGGATTAAGGTTGGAATATATAAAATCTATTTCATAAGGAGGGATAATTATGAAAAGTAAAGGAATTAAAATTAAAGATTTTCTATATTTATTATTAGCAGAAAATTATAAAATTCAAAGAAATTTACAAATTGAAAATAAAGATGTTTTTGGAATGACAAATTTACAAATTCAAAAATTAACATATGTTTATTCAAGGTTTATTTATGGCTAAATTTCAGGAAAAAATAATAGATGAAAAATTTAAAGCATGAAAATATGGCTCCGTTTTAGAAGAAATGTATTATTTCTTAAAAGAATACGGAAAGTCATATGTTGGAAAAGATAATTTTAAGGATTTTACAACAGAAAAAATTGCTGAAATTGAAAAAAGTTTTACTAAAGAGCAATTAAAATTTATTGAAAAAGTTTTTATATATTTTAATAAATATAGTGCGCTTGAATTAGTAACAATCTCGCATGTTGAAGGTCCGTGAAAAGAAACTAATTATGGTGAAGAAATTAGTGATGATGCAATATTAAGTTATTTTCACGAAAAACTAAAACAAATTGAACAGTTAATTTAATAAATAACGAAGCCAGGATGTTATGGTCAATAAAATAGATGAATTAGATAAAAAGGTTTTTTTCAATTTTACATATATTAATAAATCAAAAAAGTAAATGATGATTTTCTAAATGAAATTAAAAAAATTTGTAATTATTCTATACGAAGTTTAAAACAAGGTTCAAGACAAACTTGTTATTATTCAACTATTCAAACTAATAATTGTGGGTTGCCGAAAACCCTACCATTGGAATTAATAGAGTATGTTAAAATTCATTTTAATAAAACAATTTCACAAAATATTAAAAAATATGATTATTTTAGGGTGGGGGGAAAACAACGAATATATGGTATCTTAGTTAAAAATGTTTTTTTTGCTATAATTTTTGATTTTAATAAGACTTATCAGAAGTAAAAGAAGTAGTTAAATTTGTTATTTTACGACAATTATCTCTTTTTAAGATGATTTTTAGTCTAAATATCATCGATCTATGAATCTTTTATTTTTGGATTATTGTGGCTGATAAGGTGCTAATTAGCCTTATTTTGTAGTAAAATTATACTATGTGGGAGAAAATCTTATAATTGAGATGACAGTAAAAAAATCAAGTGACCAAGGCAAGGTAGCAATCATTATTCGTTTACACAAACTTTATCATTTGAAAATACAATTGGTGGCAAACGCGATCAAAAAGCGTTAAACCATAGTATTGCTCATTCAATAGCTTCTTTAAGAGTACAAAATGGTTTTTCTTGAGAGGATGTTAATGAATGTATCAAAATTAAAGATCTTTCAGCAAAACAAAGCATTGATACAAAAGACTTTGTGTTAAAAAACAAAGAATTAATATTAGCAGAGGAAAAAACATTAGACGGCCTTGTTAGTGCTAGTCATATGTTGACTAATTTAGATGATTTTTTTAAATAATAGTAGAGAAAGAAAACGAAAATTAATAATTTTAATTAAGAAAATATAATAAATTTATTGCTTTATTGTATTTTCTCGCTATAATTATTAATGTTAAGTTTAGTGGTGATTTTTATGATTGAAAAAGTTAATGTAACTGAAATAGCAGCTTTAGTTTATGCCGCAGTGACGACCGTTCCTGGTGTTGCTGGTTTTGCTAAGGCTAATGAAGCAGAAAGTAGCGAAGAAAATGTTACAATGCTACTTAAAGATTACTCACAATCAATTAAATTGAGACAAGATGGTCGTAATTTTTATATTGATATTTTTCTAATCTTACTTGAAGGAGTAAATATTAAAGATATTGCTCGAGAAATACAAATTAGAATTAAGTATGAATTAGAAAGATTGGATGTTTACTCAAAAGATATTCTGATTTACGTTAATGTAAATATTCAAGATTTATTAATTTAACAAATTTATTAACAACGAGATATTAGCACAATGCAAGATTTACAATTATATCACTTAAGAGAATTAAAAAAGGAAAAAGTAATTAAATGAAAAATGTAAAGGTGATAGAAATGGAATTTAATGCAAAATCTTTTAAAGATTCACTAATCAGCGGGTATAACAATTTATATAACTTTTATCCAGAAATTGATAAATTAAATGTTTTTCCAGTTCCCGATGGTGATACAGGAACAAATATGAATTTAACAATGACAAATGCCGTTAAGGAGATTAATGACCTTGATTCAGAGTCAATTAGTAAAATTGCTGATGTTTTTGCCCGAGGATTAATTATGGGAGCACGGGGGAATTCTGGTGTTATTTTGTCACAGATTTTCCGTGGTTTTGCTAACGGTCTAAAAGAGTTTGATGAATTAAATTTTGTTTCAGTTAAAGCAGGAATCTCAGAAGCAAAAGAAGTAGCTTATAAAGCTGTGATGAAACCTGTTGAAGGGACAATTTTAACTGTTATTCGTGAAACAGCTGAACATGTTTTAACATTGGATCAAGAAATTCCGCTTCCTGATTTATTTCAGAAAATTGTTGATTTTTCAACAGAATCTCTAAATAATACCCCAGAGTTATTACCAGTTTTAAAAGAAGTTGGTGTTGTTGATTCGGGTGGTTTTGGCTTAGTAAAAATTTTTGAAGGAATTACAATATATTGAAAAACTGGGAAAATTGTGCCACAACGGAAAAAACAAATTGAAAATACTGGTGATAATGTTGTAATGGATTTACAAAACGAAGAATTTGATTATTGTACTGAAGCAATTGTTATCTTAGATAGCAAACATATTAATAAAATTAATGTTACCCAAGTTCGCCAAACCTTAGAAGATCAAGGTGGCCATTCAATTGTGGCTGTTGTTGATAATGACATTTTAAAAGTGCATGTTCATACCTTGATGCCTGGAAATACTTTAATATTTTTACAACAACATGGTGAATTTAAAAATATTAAAATTGAAAATATGAATTTACAAGCAGCAAAACATGTTAAAACAATTAGCGTTGAACGGGAATTAAAAAATCCAGCGGCAATTATTGCAGTAACACCAGCAAATGGTATTGCTCAATTTTTTAAAAGTGATTTAAATATTCAATATACTGTTAATGGTGGTTCTTCAATGAATCCTTCAACAGATGATTATTTAAGTGCTATTGAAGCGGTTGATGCAGTTGATGTTTTTATTTTACCTAACAACAGTAATGCAATTTTAGCAGCACAACAAGCAGCAAAAGTTGAACGAAAATCAAATGTTTATGTTGTACCGACAACTTCGATTCAAGAAGGAATGGTTGCCGCATTATCATTTGAACCAGGTGAAATTGCGAAAAAGAATTTTTCAACTTTAAAATCAAGTTTAAAAACCGTAACAAGTTTAGGAATTACTGCTTCGGCAAAGACAACATCAATTGATGGGGTTAAAATTAATAAAGGGGAATATATGGGTATTATGAATAAAAAAATTATTTGTTCATATCCAACCTTATCAAAAACAATGAAATATTTATTTGACCGCGCGATTAGTAAATCAACAGAAATTGTTACAATTTTCACGGGTGAAGATGCTGAAAGGCGAGATATTAATGCCATCCGGAAATATCTTGACGAAAGTTTTGATGTTGAATATGAATTTATTGATGGTGATCAACCATTATATTCATTTTTAATTGCTGTTGAATAAAAAATTTTTATTAAGAAAATGATTTTAAGTTTTTTGTCTATTTTAGTTGAAATGCATTGTGAATATGATAATATAGTAGGGGTTTAGATTTTATGGCACTATAGCCAAGGTGGCTAAGGCATGGGACTGCAACTCCCCGATCGTCGGTTCGAGTCCGACTAGTGCCTCCATTTAAATCGGATTAACATTTAAATACTTTTACTTCTATGCGCCCATAGATCAATTGGATAGATCGTTTGACTACGGATCAAAAGGTTGAGGGTTCGAATCCTTCTGGGCGCGCCATCTATTTAAATGTTATTTTTTTTCGGAAAGTAGCTTAGCTTGGTAGAGCACTCGGTTTGGGACCGAGGGGTCGCAGGTTCAAATCCTGTCTTTCCGACCATTTTTTTATTTAATTGGGCCCGTAGCTCAGCTGGGAGAGCACCTGCCTTGCATGCAGGGGGTCGACGGTTCGATCCCGTTCGGGTCCACCATTAATTTACCAAAAAGCAATTAAAATTTTTATATGGCGGGATAGCTCAGCTGGTTAGAGCGCTCGGCTCATACCCGGGAGGTCAAGAGTTCAAGTCTCTTTCTCGCTACCATGGACCCTTAGCTCAGTTGGTTAGAGCATCCGGCTCATAACCGGATGGTCACTGGTTCAAGTCCAGTAGGGTCCACCATTGTTATATTTAATTGCTTTTAGAGCATCGTGGAAGATTACCCAAGCCTGGTTGAAGGGATCGGTCTTGAAAACCGACAGGCGGTGAAAGCCGCGCGGGGGTTCGAATCCCTCATCTTCCGCCATTTTTTTGCAAGAAAAAACTTGCAATTAAAACTTAAAATATGATAGTATTAAAATTGTGGGGTGGAGCAGTGGTTAGCTTGTTGGGCTCATAACCCAAAGGTCGCGGGTTCAAGTCCCGCCCCCGCAACCAATGGTCTTGTAGTGAAGTGGTTATCATGCCTCTCTGTCACAGAGGAGATCGCGGGTTCAAATCCCGTCAAGACCGCCAATCGTGGTTCAGTAGCTCAGTCGGTAGAGCATTTGATTGAAGCTCAAAGTGTCGGCGGTTCAATTCCGTCCTGAACCACCATTGAATTTAGTTAAAAATAACCCTAGACTCTAAATTAATAATTGATTAGTTTAGAGTTTTTTTATTTTGTTATATAATTAACAAAGGTGATGGAAATGTTTTCAAGAATGACAAAAGATGTAACTTTTTATTTAAAACGTGAAAAATGAAAATTTGCTTTAAATGAAGATAATTTTAAGTATAAACCACGGTTTGTGTTAGACCGTTATCAGAAAAAAATGGGTGAGCAAAACTTTCGCAGTTTTAAGTATTGGATTTTTAAACGCTGGATTTTAAAAAACTTTGCTTATACGCAAGATTTTATTCATCGTTTTTATAAGTATCAGCGGAAATTAGATTTAGTTTTAAATGGTCGTGAACAAGAATTTATTTATAATGTTGAAGAGGTTAATTTTACCTTGTGACGACCGTTAAAAGTCTTGCCAGTGGCGTTTGATTTAGAATCAAAGGAAAAATGTCATTTTAAAAACAATGCCGTTAATATTCATTTTTTTACTGCTCAAAATGAGACTGATTTTTTTTGCAAAGGAGTATTGTTAATTACGAACAAGCGATTCATTATTGATGGTTTTGATAAAGATAATAATGAAAGGGTTGTGCAGTTTAATTTAAACAATATTAATAATGTTGAATATATTGATATTGGTGTTAAAATTACTGTTGGTAAACAAACTTATTTACTGCGAGAAAATAATCATATGTTAATTTTAGCGCTCTTGTATCGGTGCTTAGGACGAAAAAAAGTAACATTTGATTTGAAAAAATTACCATTAAATTTTACTTTTTAAAGAATAGAAAGATGAGACAAAGAAGATGATTTTAAAAAATGCAAAAATAGTTTGTGAAGACCAAGTAATTACAAATGGTTGATTAGAAATTAAAGATAATAAGATTATTAGTGTTAATGCTGGGCAGACGACTGAACCAGGTTATGATTTACAACAAGCAATTATTATGCCAGGATTTATTGATGGTCATGTTCATGGCGGTTATGGGGAAGATACCGAAAAAGGAACAATTGGTAGTTTTCAAAAATTTGCCCAAGAAGTAGCCCAAGAAGGAATCACAAAGTATTGTCAAACAATTATTACTGGTAGTGATGAAACAATAACATCAATTTTAACTGTTTATCAAGATTATATGGCAAATTATAATAAAGGTCCACAAGCTCGCCAGATTGGTGCTCATTTAGAAGGACCATTTATTTCAAAAACTTTTAAAGGAGCCCATGATCAAACGCTTTTACAAGCACCAAACATTGAACTTTTAAAAAAATGAATCGCAGTTTCAAATGATAATATTCGGATTGTAACATATGCACCTGAAGAAGAAGAGGGTAGTTTCACCAAGTTTTTATTAGAACATAATATTTTACCATCAATTGGTCATTCAAATGCGACGTTTGATTTAGTGGCGGAGCGGGTAAAAATGGGGGTTAAACATGTTACACATTTATATAATAGACTTCTTGCATTACTTGTTAAAAAATTGCAAATATTTGTAAAAAAGATACTAATAGAAAAATATAATTTTAATTAATTATGTTTTTTATTTAAAAATTTAATATTTTTCCACAACGAAAAATTAATTTATTATTTAAATTATTTAATTTTAAATAAATATTTTATGTTAAATATAATAATTGTAAATTATAAATTGAGGCAATTAAATTAAATCTTAAACCAAATCTTTTTCTTCGATTACGATATTTTTCTGTAATAATTTTAAATTTTTTAAGAATAGCAAAAATATTTTCAATAATAATTCTCATTTTTGAAACTAGTCTATTATATTGCTTTTGTTCTTTGTTTAAAGGGTTTTTCTTTGTTTTATTTGTAGGTATTAGAACATTATTGTGATTTTTTTGTATTCCTTGATAACCACTATCAACTATTAATTTGGTATTTTTTAAAATTGGGATTTTTGATTCTTTAAATAAAGCATAATCATGTTTTTTTCCGAGCGAAAAACTTGTTGCAATAATTTTTTTGGTTTCTTGTTCGATAATTACTTGTGTTTTGATCGTGTGTTTTTTCTTTTTACCAGAATAAGATTGTTTTTGTCTTTTTTTGGGCGTTGGATTGGAGTTTCGGTAGCATCAATAATAATAGTTTTATCATTAAAATAATCATTTATTAGTGCTTTTTTACCAGCAAGTTGTTGAAAATCAGAGTTTTTAATTAAAATATCTTCAATTCACTTAATATTACGATAACAATTAGCCTCACTAATATCAAAACTTTTACCAAGATGAAAATAAGTCTGATATTCTCGTCAATATAATAAAGTCATCAATAATCTATTTTCTAATGATAATTTATTAGTTTTACCACCTTTTTTAAATTTTTCTATTTCAGCAACTTTTAAAATATCTAACATTTTATTAAAAGTGGATTTTTTTATTCCTGTTAATCTTAACCATTCTCTATCATTAAGAGTATTAAATTTATTATTGTTCATATTTTTATGTCCTCATAAATTATATTTTATAATAATATTTTTAATAAAAAAGGGTATCGCAAGAAGTCTAATGCAATGAGTAAGTATGATCATCGCCAACCAGGAGTTGTTCCAGCGGTTTTAAATTTCAATGAAGTTGTTGGAGAGTTAATTAGTGATGGAATTCATGTCAATGAAAATATTATTAATTTAACTTACAAGATTAAAGGAGCAACGGGCATTGCGTTAGTGACTGATGCGATGCTTGCGAAAGGGCTTCCTGATGGGGAATATCAATTTGGACCTTTGCCAGTTGTTAAAACGGGGCAAAAAGTTGTTATTAAAGGAACGGAGACAATTGCTGGGTCAGTGGCAACATATGATTATTGTGTTCGTAATTTTCATCATTTTACTAATTGCTCATTACAAGAATTAGCATTGGTTGCTAGTACTAATATTGCCAAGCAATTAGGAATTTTTGAAAAGACCGGTTCAATTGCTGTTGGCAAATTAGCGGATTTAGTGGTGTTGGATGCAGAATTAAAGGTTTTAATGACATTATGTGAAGGTGAAGTTGCTTATTCACAATTGAAATTCAAGCAATAAAAGAAGTTTTTAGGTTATAGGATATAATAAGACAATAGTAAGAAATGAGGTTAAAAAAATGAAATTAATTGTTGTTGAAGATGAAAATGCAATTGGAAAGGTTGTTGGGCAAATTTTTGTCAATACAGTGCAACAAAATCCAAAGATTGTCTTTGGATTAGCAACTGGTTCTTCACCAGAACCAATTTACCAGTATCTTATTGAAGATTATCAAAAAAATAAGACAGATTGAAGTAAAGTGACAACTTTTAACTTAGATGAATATGTTGGTTTAGAACCAACTCATCTTCAAAGTTATCGTTATTTTATGAATGAAAAGTTATTTGATCATCTTAATATTGATAAAAACCATACGTATGTTCCATTGGGAACAGGTGATTATGTTGCTGGGGCAAAGGAATATGATGCTTTAATTGCTAAAGCGGGGGGAATTGATTTACAACTATTAGGGGTTGGAACAAATGGTCATGTTGGGTTTAATGAGCCACTAGCTGATTTTAATTCCTTAACAGGTGTTGTTGATTTGGTAGAAACAACAATTCAAGCAAATGCCCGTTTTTTTGCTTCAGCAAATGAAGTACCAAAACAAGCAGTATCAATGGGAATTAAATCAATTTTAAATGCTAAAAAAATTATTTTAATTGCCAATGGTTCAAACAAAGCACAAGCAATTAAACAATTAGTTGAAGGAGAAATCAATAATTTATGACCATGCACCGCTTTACAAATGCATCAGGATGTTACTGTTGTCGTTGATAAAACGGCGGCTGGTTTATTACAATCTCACGGAATTAACATTAATTAATGGATTAGAAAAAAGTTTTCACGACTATTGAAATTAAAGTTGTTAAAACTTTTTTTGTGATATAGTAATTTTGCTATTTACTAACAAAAAAAGTAATAATAATTTATTAATTTAATAATAATATTAAAATTTTCAATAAAAATTGTATTTTTTGCTTAAAACAAGGGAGTGGAAAGATGAAAAAGCTTTTAACGCTTTTAAGTGGTTTAACATTTATTAGTACAACGAGTCTAGGGGCGATTGCTTGTAAACAAAATAAAATTACATCAATAAATCCAACAATAGAAGTTGACAATGAAAAAGAAAAGAAAGAACTTGAAAAGCAAGAAAAGAATTTTAATGAAAAAATTAATTCTTATTCTGAGACAAATCCAATGATTTTAGATAATGAAAATTATAATGATATTAAGGCAGATGATGTAATTAAAAAATTATATGATGATCACTTTGCAGATATTAAAGATGAATTAGCAAATAACGCCCGCTAACTTTAAAGAAATTACGGCTGATGAAGCGGGGCGATGAAAAGCACATGGTCATTTACAATTAACCGCAAAATTTAAAGGGCATGATTTAAAAAACAATAAAATAGCTGAACAAAAAAATACAATTTTTTCAGTTTACTTTATGACTAATGTTTTAAATCTTAAAGAAGTTGAAACAATAAAGAAAAATATAACTAATTTAGATGGTGATAATGAAAGGTTAAATGTTTCATTACTTGTAGAAGCATCTGTTTTTAGTAACATATTAAAACTATTAACATCAGTTAATAGTTTAGGCCCTTTGCCAACAGTAATTCCGACCAGTTTTAATGAGAGTGACCCTCATTGAAAACAATGAAATGAATTTGTTAATAGTTTACAATTAAGTTCTGAATTTAGTAAATTATTAAGAGAAGACTATAAAGAAAGTACTTTTTCGGGTGAAACAAAAATAATAACGGGTCTGACAATAACATATCAAGGTAAATATCTTGATATTTTAAATGCGTTATTACCAAATGTTATTAACTTTAATAATTTTCTGCAGCAAGAAAAAGATATTAATAATTCGGATAATAAATTACTTTTATTAGGGAAATATTTATTTGCTAAACCAAAAAATATTAATAATGATGGTTTTTTAAGCGTTAATAGTAAAATCAAAAATAAAGCAATTAAAAAAGATGACGAATTTTTAAAGTTTAATACTAATCTTGAATCACTTTTTCATAATATTTTAGAAGGTTGACAAAATAAGAATGGTGAATGGTCATCTGCTGATGAACCATTATTATTAGAAACCTTAGGTTCATCAAAAGATGTTGCTAGTGGTAAAGTTAAATATAATAAACCATGAGAACAAAGTGAGAATGAATCTAAAATTAGTTATGCAATGACATAATTACTTGAAATTAAAAGAGTTAAAGATTCGTTTAGTAATTTATTTACAAAGAGTTTAAATGAAAACTGGGGCATAACTATCACAATTCCGAAGGCAATTCTTGGTAACGAGGATTATCATTATAATTTTATAATATTATCTAGTGATACAATTAAGAATTTGTTAACTGAGGCTGTTTTTAAAAAACTTGATTTAATAACTAATGAAAGTATTTCAATCACAGCAACCTTTACTAAAAAAATGATATTTGAATATTTGGATAAAACAACTAAACAATTGTAAACTGTAAAACGAAACGCGCTAAAACAACTCTTATTAAAGGGTTGTTTTTTTATTTGTAAACCCATAATTATTAATTAATTCAGAGAAAGGACAGCATCTTAAGTTCTTAAAATAGAAACTTTTTATCACAACTTTTATTAACTTTTTAAAAGTTGTATTACACATTTGTTAAATATCTTAGAAATCTTTACAAAGTGTACCTGTTTTTTCTCCTAATTTAAGGTGTTGTCTTTTCTCTGTTTCAATTAATTAATTTTGCTAATAAATAAAAAAATAATACCAAAGAAAGGAATGAGTAATGAAAATTAATAAACAAAAACAAATTTGCGATATTGATAATTGCTATAAAGCAATATCATTCATTACCGAAGAATTTGTATCAAATAAAGTTTTATGAACTTGTGAAAAACATAAAGATTTATTAAATCATACAAAAGATAAAAACCAAAAGCTGTTTTATAAACGCTTAGAAAATTCAAAAATTATCTTTGATTATGAAACTGGTTTGTTAAAACTTTGATTTTATAAAACAACTTAATGCAGTGTGGGACGGTTATTTTAAATAACTAAGTGTTTTTATTCCACGTGAGGCGGTCTAGCCCAGCGGTAATCAGTCCGGAAATAATAGACGCTTTAACAAGCGATAGTCGTGATAAGTGCGAGGTCAACATCAAACGACAATAAATATTGAGATGGCCACTTTATAAATAAATTTGCGATAGATATTATCCCATTAGAGGATGACAGAGGTTTTAAAAACCGCAAAGTCAGCATTAGGCTCTTCAAGGTGCAAGTGAATTTATTTTAAAAACTGAACGCTTTGACCTGAAATGGTGCGGATGAAGAGAGAGAATTCTCTGGCATTATCTTATAAAAACAACTGTCGATTATTAAACATTAAACAATAAAACATACCGCCACCACTCACCCGCAGTGAAGCGAATGGCGTAGTAAATAAATAGATAAATACTTAATTATATAACTAACTCTCGCTTTGGCACTTTCACTTGGGAGTGAGTGCCAGCGAGTTAAAAATAGGAGGTAAATATGACAATCAAAAATCTAATATCAATATATATGTACAATGATTTTTGTATTAATATATTTGATAATAAAACAGGGCAAAAAGAAAATATTAATGATGATATTAATTTAATTAAAAATGAAGAAGCATATTTATTAAATCAAGAAATAATTTATTTTGATGTTAAAGAACAAAAAGGAAGAAAATTAATAGAAATATTAATATCAAAAAATGAGGTAAATTAGTATGTGAAAAGATGAAAATGGTTATGTTTATACAGAAGAAGACTTATTCAATATTGCATTAGAAGAATGTCATTCAGAAGAAAGTGCTTATGAATATATTGATAATTTAATTGAAGAAATGGAATTAGAGGAAATTTAATTATGGAAGATTTAAAGTTAAATAATGAAGTTAAAAATATTACTTATCCATTTTATTTAAAAGGAAATGATTTTAAAGAATTAAGTTTAAAAGCATTACCAATTAAAAAATGAATTGATGAAAATGGACAAGAATTAGCAGAATTTATATATCGACAACAAGCTTGATTAATGAATGGAGGATATAAATCACAATCACTAAAAGATTTAAAATTAGTAGTTTCAAAAATTGATTATGTTTTTAGAAAACCATTAGAATTAATAAAAAATTTTAAAGATGAATTAAATTTTATTAGAAAAGATATTTTGAATTTAGAAAATAATATTAAGAATAATCATGATTCTTTAAAAAATAATGTTATTAATATTCAATTTCAAAAACAAAATGAAATTATTGAAAATCATAAAAAAGAACAATTTTTAGAAATTAAAAGTATAGCAAAACAAGAGCAAGAATTAAAAATTATTACTAGTAATTTTCGTAAAGATAAATTATTAATTAAAGATATTGAGGTTATTGGTATTAATGATGATTTTTTACAAAAAGCCGATAAATTAGAACTTATTAATCTTATTAAAAATTATTTAACTATTGATGAACAAATTGTTAAAAATGAAATTAAAGATCAGTGAGATAGTAATAAAGATATTAATTTAATTGGGGTTAAAGGTATTAATTTTAAAATAAATAAAGGAGAAAAATAATATGGCAAATATTGTTGAATTTTTAAGAACAGATAGAACAACAGAATGAATAAAAAGTAAATTTTCTAATGAAAATGAAATTGCAAGATTTAAAAGTAATATAATTGCAATATCAAATAGTAATGAATTATTACAAAAAGCCGATCCAAAAACAATTATGACTGCTTGTTATCAAGGTGTTTTATTAAATTTACCAATGGAAAAACAATTTGGTTATGCTTATGTAGTACCATATAACACAAAAATAACAAGAATTATTAATGGTCGTGAAATACAAGAATGAGTTAATCAAGCACAATTTCAAATGGGTTATAAAGGTTATATTCAATTAGCCCAAAGAAGTGGTCAATATTTAGATATGTCAGTATCAGATGTAAAAGAAAATGAATTAGTAAATTATGATCGTTTAAAAGGAACTAGTTTTAATTGAATTCAAAATGAAGATGAAAGAGAAAAATTACCAATTATTGGTTATGTAGCATACTTTAAAATGGTTAATGGTTTTGAAAAAACTTTATATATGACCAAAGAACAAATGGAAAATCATTTTATGAAATATTCTAAAACTTATGCTAAAAATAAATCATTTTATATTGCTAGTTTTGATGAAATGGCCCTTAAAACCGTATTAACATCATTATTAAGAAAATGAGGTATTATGTCAGTTGAATTACAACAAGCATATAAATCAGATCAAGCAGTTATTACAACTAATGATGAAAAGATTTATATTGATAATGATGCTACTTTCACTCAAAATAAGGGGCATATTAACGATGAAATTTTATCAAATAATATAAAATTATATACCCCACCTAATGATGAAATAGTGGACATAAACGATAATGTAGTTAAAGAAGAAGATATTTCAAATGTAGTACCAACAGTTAATAATAATAACGATGAGGAATGAGCCACTTGATAAAAATAGGTATTGACCCATCAGGAACTGGTACTACTGCTATTGTTATATATGAAGATAATAAATTAATTAAACAAAATGAATTTACTAGTAAATATTGAAAAGAACATTATAAATTTATTGATGAATTTATAGATGAATATTTATATTCAGATTATTATGTAAAAAATAAAGGTGAACTTTTTCCAAAAGGATTAAATATTGAAGATTGTTTATATACATCTGCTAATGCTAGTAAAGATAGAGATGATTTATTAAGATTACTGGGTGCGATTGAAAATACTTGAGTTAGTTATAATTGAGTATCACCACGCCATACTAAATCAGTTGTTAAAAATATGGAAAATTTAAGTAAATATAATGATAGTTCTGTATGAAAATATGAAAAAGATATTAATTTAACTTATGAATATGGTAAAGGTTGAAAAAATAAGAATGAAAAAATAAGTAATCATTTACGAGATGCCATTATTATTGCTAATTATGAGAGTTAATATTATGAAACATTCATATAATCAAAAAACTGGAAAATATTATTCTTGCAAAATTAGGAATGTTAATATTTACTTAAATAAAAACGAAGAAAAAGTTTGAAATGAATTAAATTTTAGTACTTATTCTCAAAAAATAGAATATCTTATTAACTTTTATATAACACATGATAAAGGAAATAAAGAATATAAATAATTATATTTTATGTTATCGCTATGAACAAGGTAATCGCCCTTGTAAAAACCCTCGTGGTGAATATATAATTGGGATTGATAAACAAGATGTAGATATTAATTCAACTGAATACTGAGAATATTATAAAAATAATTATGGAGAAAATAATTTAGTTATTTGTAAAGTTAAAAATTTAGACTTAATATTAGAAAATAAAAAATAACCAATTAAGGTTATTTTTTTTAAATACTATTTGTTAGTTTTTTAATAGCATCTTTTTGTTCTTGTTTTTTATCGTTTACTTTAACTTGTTTTTTAACATTTTTAATTTGACCTGTTTTTAATGCTAATTCAGTTGCATAATCAGGTCCTCGTAAATGTTTTTCGTGGGCAATAACAGCAGTTCTTAATTCTCTAATTTCTGCTTTATATTTTTTAATTTTTTTAGCAGATAATCCAAGAATACCAAGACTACCCATTCCACCAGCACCCGCTAATACAAGTAAAGCAATTACTATTTCATTACTAATTTCCATTTCTTTATTTCCTTTCTTATCCTTACTCAAACAGTGGCCATCCATTCTTTCAGAACAAAATAATTTATAAATTAAACTATATAACCACCCAAAAATATCAGCCACCCCTATATATAGTCTATTTTAAATTTAATTCTTTGTTATTTTCATTTTGTATATTTTTTAATTTTTCTTCTGTTATGCCATCTAAATTATTTCATTGTTTTGCTATTCGTGGTTGAATAACACGCGGATTAATCCGACAATCTAAACAATGTCTTAAATGGTCTTTTTTTCATTTTGATTTATCAATTCAAATTATAATTAAAGAAATTATTAAAGTGATTAAAGGTAAAATTGTAAATACTAATCCCATTTTAGAAACTTTTAATCGTGGTATATCAATTTTCATATCTACTTTGGGCTTACTACTAGCAACAAATATTCCTTGAATTCCATGTGTAAATAAAGGTGTTAATAATATTGCTATGCCATTACCTCAATATTGACCATAATTATATCAATCAATTTTATTCTTAATACCATCAATCATCCCATATTCTAATCAACAATTTAATGCTAAAAATATTAATGTATAAAAACTAACTACTCAACTACGAATTTTATATTTTCTTTCTCATTCTCTAATATCTTTATGAGTTCAATTATAAGTTGGAATAGGGTCTTTTTTAAATCAATTTCAAGGTAAGGCACCCTTTAATCAAGTTGTTTTATCTTGTTTCATTAATTGCCCCCTCTAAATTACTTTTTTTCTTTCAATGTGTAAATAAGAAATTGTTCCATCAAATCTACCAGTATATATAGCAATAATTCCGTCATCTTCTAATTCTACACGATGAGAAACAGGACTTTCTAATTCAGCAGACCCAATAGTTATTTTTCCTATAAAATTTTTGTATGTTGCTAAATAATAATTATTTTGATTACTTGTTTTAATTCAAATATTATATTTATAATTTTCTTTATCTCAATTATTTATTTGATAATCATACCTTGTATTATCTAAATCACTTGTATCAACAACTTCTCAATCATTTATATTAATCTTAATATATTCGTTATAATCAATTTTACTAAAATCATTAATAATAGGATAAGTAATATTTATTGAATTATCTGTTTGTAATCGCTCTTTTAATCAAAATAATAATGTTGGATAAAAAGTTTTTTTACTAATATGTTTATATTCTTCTTCTCATGGATGAGCATAATTATCTAAACTATAATTATAAGGTCTAGATACTGTTTTACTAGATATAATATCAATTATTTCACCTGCTAATTTTAAAGCATTTTTAACATCACGAGTAATATTTTCATTTGCCTCAGGGTCATTAGTTTGTGAATATGCTACACCACCTTGTGAAAATGAAGCACTACCAGTTAAATCATTAACTCCTTTGGGTAAATATCAATTAATAACTGCTAATAAACAAGCAGATTGAATATAACTTAATCATTTATCATATTCAATTAAACCAGTATTATCTTTTTTTACTCATGGAAATAAATCTTTTTTATTTATTTTATCTGAAATTGTCCCACCTGATAATCTATCCATTCATAAACTAGTTTTTAAAATAGCATTATAAATTAAATTATCATTATAAGCAGATTTCTTTCTATCATTAGTAGGTTGTCAAAGTTTACTTGCTTTAACATCTTCAACTGTTATAAATAACAAATTACTTAAATTATTTTCCATATAAAACACCCCTTAATTGATTACGATATTTATTTTTTAAATTATTTGGCTTATAACTATTAACTCTTGTTTTTGTTTTCTTAATTGTTTTGATAGTTTGATTGGTTTTGTAAAACATATTTTTAACTGGTGTTTTATATAAGTTTTTAATATTTTTAACATCACTTTTTCGCTCTCGATATCATTTTTTATTATTAATTTCACCAGCAAAATTAAAGTTAAAATGTCCAATCTTTAAATTATTAATAAACTTTTTAATTTGTTGTAATTTTTGAACTGTTGGTAATGTTAATTTAGTAGTTCCTTTGGGATATTTTTCTTTTAATGCTTTTGGTAATCGTTTTTTAATATAATTTCTTAAATGACTAGGTAATCATTTTCTTAATCAATAACGTCAAAATAAAGTTCCTGCATTAGATACAGCATTACTTAATAATTTTCAAATTTCAACTGGAACACTAGGATAAACATAGGGTCCATAAAATTTTGGATGTTTTGCTGTTTTTGTATATATTAAAATAGTTAAATTACCTGTTAAAGTTAACTTATTTGTAATATTAAACATTCCACTATCAAGTCAACTACTATTTAAAGGTTGTCAATTAGTATTTAGATAATTTTCATTTTTAAATTGTTCTCTATTTTTAATATTATTATCTTTTTCTAATTGACTTAATATTTGTTGTATTTCTTTTTTATGACCTTTTTTAATTAAATCTAAATAAGTAAATGGATCTAATCATTTATAAATATCTTCAATCTTATTTGTAATTTTTTGTAAGGGATTAGAATAATATGAAGCAAATTTATTAACCTTATTAATTAAATTAACAAATTTATTTATTACTAACTTATTACCTAAATTTTCTGTTAATAAAGTTAAAACGCGTAATATTAGTAAATTCATTGTTTATTAAGAATTTTTAATTATAACATCAATCGGATTTGTTTGACCAGTGGCCTTGTTTTTACCCTCAATTTGAACTTCAACAGTTTTATCATTTGTAATATCTATTGGTCAATCTTCACCCTTAGCTTCAATAAAGTAATCATAATCATTCTCAGTTAAAGAACTATCTACGGCTTTAATTGCTTTTAAAACGACAGCTTTAAATTGTGGTTTTAATTGTTCGGCTGTTGTTTGAGTTGGGTCTGTAACGTGAATAGTTGGTTTATCTAATTTATTAATTCCATTAATATCAATTTTATTTGATGATGGAATTACATAATCAACAGGAACTCTAAATGTTTTATTAAGATTACTTTTAGCAGTATTAATTTCATCTTGGGTTGGCGCTTTTTCTAAAATAATTTTACATGTTTTAGGATATAAAATAGTTGGTGTTGCATACTGCACTTTACCAATTCATTTAGGGTTAGCAGTATCATTATCTAAAACTTGTTGAATAGTATCCATATTAATTGGATATGCTCATACTTGTTTATTAATAATTAAACCATTTACATTAGTAAAATTATAACCTTTATCACGGTTAACTTGTCCTTTTGTATATGTTTTTTCTAAATGAAAACTTTTAGATACAGGAATACCCATTGCAGTATTTTCATATAATTCACCATTAACCATTGCTTTTAATTGAGCTTGTGAACCAATTACTTTTAAATAAGCTGGTGTTAATCCTAAATAGGCTCTTCTACCTAAAACCATAAACATTTTATCGGTTGGTAAACCAAAATATAAATTACTAATTTGATTTGTTAATTCAATCAAAGTTTCATTTAATGTAAAGAATGCTTTATTTGCATCATCAGCATTTTCGGCTGTATAACTACGAAATGGAATTACTTCATATTGACCATCTGCTAAGCAATAATCATAAATAGCCTGAATTAATTCACATTCTAAATTAACAAATTTATTTTGTACAACACTAGAAATAGCATCAGCAATAACACCATTTTTAATATTTTGTTCTATTAATGCTAAGTCAAAAGCCTCATTCATTAATTTTAAATTAAATCTTTTATCAATAGGTACTGGAATTCTTGTTAATCCCATAGTTTGAGTTGTCCCACCATTTGGTAAAGTATAATCATTTTGTCATACCACACGATGAGTTAAATTATATAATGCTTGTCCTGCATTAGGTAATCAAGCAACTTGTTCCGCGGTTGCAGTAGCATATTGCATAATGCTTGCATATTCGTTATATAAAGGTCCGCGCAATAAAGCATTGACCATATCAACATAGGCTTTTTGACCTGTTGTATTACCTTGTAATGTAAAAGGTACTTGTGGCAAATTAATTGTTGCCATAATATTTCACTCCTTATTATCTAAGGTTTTTAAGCGTATAATCAGTTAATTTTTTAATTTCTTCTGGAGTATATGCTCCTTTTTCTTTAATAATTTCAATTTCATTATTTTTATTTTCAGTTGATTTTTCAATCATATCTTTAATAAAATTAGTTGGTGAAACTGAGGGTTGTTCTTCAACAAACAAATCAGGTTTTAATTCTTTTAAAGTTTGCATTTTTTCAGTTAAAGAACTACCACTAACTTTATTTAAATTAGTTTTAATATCTTCAATTTTAGTCGATGGAACATCTTTAAATGCTTTTAATTCGTCTAATTCATTAGCAACTTTTAAATACTCTTCTTTTGAAATAGTATCTTTTCGTTTTTGTATTCCCTCAATAATTTTTTTTGTTTCATTATGAAATTCATTTAATATATTATCTGCTATTTCTTCACTTAAACCTTGTTCGATTAATTGTTCTTTTGTAAGTGCCATTTTATAAACCTCTTTTTTTTATTCTTGTTCGAATAACAAGTCAGCATAAGTATTTTTAAGGCGGAAAGCATAAACCGTAAATTACTTTTTTGTTAAAAGGATAAACCATTAATTTAATTATATACTAATAGTTTACTAATACAATACTTTTT
This sequence comes from Spiroplasma poulsonii, assembly GCF_009866525.1. Classification (GTDB taxonomy): domain Bacteria; phylum Bacillota_I; class Bacilli_A; order Mycoplasmatales; family Mycoplasmataceae; genus Spiroplasma; species Spiroplasma poulsonii. The sequence continues at coordinate 1,465,522 of NZ_CM020866.1, read as the reverse complement.
ATTAATAAATACTAAACTTAATATGCTTGATTGCTAATTTAACCTTTAAAACGCGTCATAATAGTCATTTTTCAAGATAAAATTTTGTAAATAATTCCTAATTTTGCTTGTATGTATATATATATATATATATAATGTCAATGGATCTTGATAAAAAGTTTCAAGATTAAGAAAAGGAGAAAAACAAGTATGAAAAAATTACTTAGTTTATTAAGTGTATTGACAATTAGTGGAACTGCTGTACCAACAACAATTGCCGCTAGTCCTTATCAAAAAGAAGAAAAATTAAATAATGATATTAATTATTCACAAACAAATAATTTAGAAAATTTAAGTAGAAATAAAAGAGAAAATAATAACATAACTCCTGATGTTAAAGTTTCTTATGAAATTAATGATTATTTTTCTGATTTATGTAATGCTATTAATTTTCTTCAAAATAATGATAATATTAGATTAATTAATCCAGAAACAATAGGTACCACAGAAAGGTATTATGAAACTTATTTTATAAATAGCAATAATAACGACAATAAATACTTTGTTATGCCAATTAACATAGAAAATGATAGAAGAATAAGTTTAATTTTTAGAAGTAGTGATTTTTATTTGCAAGGATTTATTGGTCATCCAACATCTAATAATCAAACTTTAAATGTTTATTATTATTTTAATGATTCAACAATAACAAATGTTTCAGGAACCACAAGTTCACAAAGAATGTCATTTGGTTCAAATTATACTGGTTCTAATGGACTTCGAGCTGATGAAAGAGCACCAATTAGATGAACAGGTATAATAGATGCTTTTCATCAATTAGCAAATTATGGAGAAAATCCTTCTTTTGTTGATAGCAATACACTTCGATCATCTTTTCTTCGTGTTATTTTGGCAACAGCAGAAAGTATGAGATTTAGAGAAGTAAGAAATAATATAATTTCTAATCACAATAGTGATACTTCAACTAGTAATTGAGGTTGATATTTTAACAATTTTTTAAGAAATTGGGATCGTATTTCACAAGAAGCATTAAATTATTTAATTCAACTAGGAACACTAATTGGATTTAATCAACTTCAAAATGTTAATATATTTTCTAAAACATTATCAAAGGATTTTAAATCTTGTAATAGAAGAAGCGCTAGAGATTTAAATAACAATGAATATTGTTTTAATTTACCTGAAAAAATTGCATATTTTAGATCAGATCATGGTATTTCAGAGCACTATGCTGAATATAAAATGGAGAAAAGCGATGAATTTTATGATTTTTCTGAAGTTGAAGTTGGAGAAATTTCTCCTTTAAATTATAATGAAATTGATTTTTTTGGTGAAAAACTAACTAAGGTTAGTTGAGGTAATGATACATATTATGGAAAAAAAATAAATGATACTGATTTAAAAAATAAATTTAAAGATTATGCTTTTAATTTAAATATAAAAGATTATTCTGAAGAAAAATATAAAGAAATTGCAAAAGTTTCTTTATCTGATTCTTGTGAAAAGGATGGGTGGGCATGAATGTGTCACACACAAAAAGTTGGTATAACATTTTATAGAAATCAAGCAACAAAAAAATGACATATTCAAATAATTTCATATAAATGAATTAGATCTGGTGACACCTCTTCTGGTGGTGCTAGTTGAATATGACTTGGAAACGGTATTAAACTAACTTAAAATTTAAAGATATGAAAAAAATATTAAGCCTTTTAGGAACAATCACTTTAATTGGAACAAGTACGACAAGTTTAGTTGCTTGTAATACACCACAAGAATATACACCTGAAGAATTAGATAAATTAAAAAAAGAAAACCAAATAAAGACAAAAAATGAAAATATTAAAAACAATTTAGAATGAATAGCACCACAGGAAAAACCATTTAATGAAAAAGATGATAAGTTATATTATGTAGTATGGCGTGGTGATAAAAATGCTAATTGAAAAATTATTAACTTTAAAAATAACCAGCAAGATAGATTAAAAAATAAAGATGAATATGATAAATATAAACTTGCACTAGTTCAAGATTTAGACTGGCATAGTATATTTGATTTAGCTATTCAAAAAGGTACTTTAATATGAATATTTTGACATAATGATAATCAATATTTTAAATCAGTTTATCGTTGAAACTTAGATACTAATGAACCTAATTTAATTATTGATGAAAACAGTAATGTAAAAGTTAACGGAGAATAGAAAAAAGACATTTAATAATGTCTTTTTTCTATTATTTTGGTTTAATTGTAATTTTAATTTGGTCAGTACTTTTATTTCTAATACCTAAAACATTTGGATTAGAAACATCTACTGTTATATTTTTATCATTACCAAAATATTTATAAATTTTCATAGTTTTTTTATTTCAATAAAATGTTGATAATTCTATATACAATATTTTTGAAAATCTAATTTTTAATTTTAAATCATTAGTATAATATGCTTGTAAATATATTTCTTTAATTTTATCATTAACTTTATTTGCTAATGATGTTATTTGAAGTAAAAATTTTAAATCAACATTTCCGCGATTATAATTATTTTGATAATCACCATAATTTGGCAAACCATTAGTTTTACCAGTAGCAAATGTTTGAATATCATTAGTTATTTTTTTCGTATCTATTATAAAAGTATTTGTAAAATTAACATTGTCAGTTTGTGAAAGTCCTTCTTTTTTTAAAGTTATATTAGACAATAACCCACTATTAAAATCGCAATTATTACGACCACCAGATAAATTAATATCTCTATTAGGAATAAAATTTTCTATTTCTGGTGGTCCACATTCAACTTGCAAATTACCAAGATTACTTATTTCAATATTTTTATAAGCATCTTGGAATTTACTTATACTTTGAATTGTTGGGTCAATTTGTTTTAAATCAATTTCTATTTCATAATAACCTTCATAATAATTATTATTAAATAAATTAATAGGCTCAAATCCAGAATGTTCACTAAAAATTAAAGATTGCGTATTAGTACATTGTGCTGGTGCTGTAATTTTAGTTTTTAATGGTTGGACTGTATTGGCATCTCAGATACCTTTTGTATACTCTGGATAATTATATGGTACTGGTGGCAATACATATTGTGGGTAATTAAAGGTTGGCATTTCATAGTTATGTGGGAGTAAGAAACTAGTTTTATAATTAGTTGTCATATCGCGTAAATAATTATTTAATGTACTTTTTGTTTTACCTCTAAAACTCCATACTGATAATTTTAAGTAATCTTCTTCATTATTAGTATATGGATTATCTGCATAAAAGATGATTTCAAAATTACCTTTATATAATGCTTGAATTGAAAACATATCAATAATATAACTACAATTTGTTCCATCTGGTGTTTGTAAGAATTCGCAATCATTATCTTTTTCACTATCACTAACTGGTGTTTGAGCGTCAACTGATTTGGTTTTTTCATTAATTAAATAAACTCGGTTAGTTTTTTCATTTAATTGTTTTAAATTATAAGTTGAATAAACTAATTCTTTTGTTGGTTTACCATCCTTAGTTAAAACAATACCTTGTACTTTATCAGTTAATAAAGTAGTAAAACCTAAACTATTAGCATTTGCACCAAATATAGCACCAACTTTGTCGTTCCCTTGTTCTCTAAATATTTCAAATGGTAAATAACCCTTACCTTTTGATTTTTCAGACCAAAAGGCATCATTATAAAAACTATAAATATTAGCACTCATAAAACCATTAAGTCATTGAAAATTAGGTCATGATTTTTCGTCTTGGTTAATTACTCAACCTCATGGAATACCAAATGAAATAAAGTTTAAGAACTTACCAACTCCGCCTGGTATCGTAAAAGGATTAAAAACTAACTTTTGAGTATAGTTTAAAGGCAATACAGTAATTTGGCGATTAATAAAATTATTCATATTTAAAATATCTCAAATATTACAGGCACCCATTTTATTAGACTTCTTGCGATACCCTTTTTTATTAAAATATTATTATAAAATATAATTTATGAGGACATAAAAATATGAACAATAATAAATTTAATACTCTTAATGATAGAGAATGGTTAAGATTAACAGGAATAAAAAAATCCACTTTTAATAAAATGTTAGATATTTTAAAAGTTGCTGAAATAGAAAAATTTAAAAAAGGTGGTAAAACTAATAAATTATCATTAGAAAATAGATTATTGATGACTTTATTATATTGACGAGAATATCAGACTTATTTTCATCTTGGTAAAAGTTTTGATATTAGTGAGGCTAATTGTTATCGTAATATTAAGTGAATTGAAGATATTTTAATTAAAAACTCTGATTTTCAACAACTTGCTGGTAAAAAAGCACTAATAAATGATTATTTTAATGATAAAACTATTATTATTGATGCTACCGAAACTCCAATCCAACGCCCAAAAAAAGACAAAAACAATCTTATTCTGGTAAAAAGAAAAAACACACGATCAAAACACAAGTAATTATCGAACAAGAAACCAAAAAAATTATTGCAACAAGTTTTTCGCTCGGAAAAAAACATGATTATGCTTTATTTAAAGAATCAAAAATCCCAATTTTAAAAAATACCAAATTAATAGTTGATAGTGGTTATCAAGGAATACAAAAAAATCACAATAATGTTCTAATACCTACAAAGAAAACAAAGAAAAACCCTTTAAACAAAGAACAAAAGCAATATAATAGACTAGTTTCAAAAATGAGAATTATTATTGAAAATATTTTTGCTATTCTTAAAAAATTTAAAATTATTACAGAAAAATATCGTAATCGAAGAAAAAGATTTGGTTTAAGATTTAATTTAATTGCCTCAATTTATAATTTACAATTATTATATTTAACATAAAATATTTATTTAAAATTAAATAATTTAAATAATAAATTAATTTTTCGTTGTGGAAAAATATTAAATTTTTAAATAAAAAACATAATTAATTAAAATTATATTTTTCTATTAGTATCTTTTTTACAAATATTTGCAATTTTTTAACAAGTAATGCAAGAAGTCTATTATATTCAATTTGAACACTACCTAATGTATTACCAAATTCATCTTTTCTTCTAAAATATGATGAAGCTTGGGTACTAATAATATTATCAACATTTCCACTATTTACTTTTATTTTATTTGGTGGTGTTATTTTTCAATCTTTAGATCAATAAAATTTAGAATCCTTATCTTCTTTATGAATATTTCTACCAACCGTAGAATTAGATGCTGATGTCGTTGCAGGATCAGTTATTAAAATCCCCTCACTATTTTTTTGTTTTCAAAAATCATATCTACTTTCCATATCTTTTTTTCAATCTTCATAACCAGTTATCATTGTTGGTTGAATACCTTGAATGTTATATCAACTTACTTCGGGTGATGCATAAGTATTTATTTTATCAGGTGGAGCAGGAAACATGTTATACATTAATAAGTCTCTTGAATTCATTACTTTTTTATTAAATTGACCTTTAATAATTGGTCGCCCAATTACTGGCATATCAAAAAAGATAGGATTACCATAAAATTTAACTGCCATTGCTCTAACACCAGGGTCTTTTAATAAAACCTCATCTAATTCAACAATACCTTTATTTAATTTTTTATCATAAGTTATTTTAGGAAAACAATAACCTTCACCAGGTGCTGATGTTTGAATAAATTGTCGTACTGATAAACCACTATTACTAATTTTGTATTAATACTTGAAAAAGTAATTTCTTGTCATAAGAAACTGCCATCATAAGGTGAATAATAATTAATAACATTTGAAGGATATAATCATTGTCTATCTTGTGGTGCAGAATTAATATCACCACCACCAATATTTAATCCATGGTCATTAAATACAGTATAAAAATTATAATAATCATTAATATTTAATTTATTGACATCTTCATCTAAAATTAATAAAGTATATTGTCTTTCTGTTGATTGCTGAGTAAATACTTGTTCAAATTTGGCTTCACCAAATTGAATTGAAATTCTATCATCAATCATATACGCATCTCAATATTTACCAACTTTAACTTCTTTTGTATAAAAGTTATCAGCTTTATTATCATTATTAATAAAATAACTTAATTTATATTGTTTTAAGTATTCTAGCATTCTATTAATATCATAAATATTTTCACCATCAATTAATTTTCAATAAATATTATTATTTTCATCTTTTAATTTTATCGCAAAAGGTGTTTCATTATTGGCTCATATAGTTGAGTTAACTGGTTGTTTATTAAAATCATCAATAGTTAATATATTAATTTCTTCACCTTTATATTTTTGTACTATTTTTAAACTACCTTGTCATTGTGCAATCGTACTTTCCATATTATCAAATATGCGTGAATAACTACCATAATCACTTGGTTTGGCATTATTTGGTTTTCAACCCGTTTCTGTATCGGGAATATATGAACTATAAACATTAAAAGGAAATACCATTCAATGTCTATTATCTTTTATGTTTTCTCTGATATCTATTAAAGTATCGTGGGCTTGTCTTCTTAATTCTTCGATAACCCCTGGGTTAATTCTACTCATTTGTTAATTCTCCTTAATTTCTGTTCTACCTTGTAAGGCATTTTGATTATTACCGGTTTCATCATATTCCATTAATTTATTATTATGTTCGATTTCTTTTGCTTGCATTTTATTTTGTCATGCTTCTATTTTTTCTAAATATTTTGCTGCTTCTAATTCATCAATATTTTCATATTCAGTAATTGCCCTTATTGGTTCCATTGTGCCATTATCTAATCTAGCAGTAATTAGTTCATTTTGTCGCATTTGGTCAACTAAACTAGCACTAACAAAATCAAAACCATATTCTCTTTCACCAACACCATCTCATAAACCATAATATTTTAAAACAGTATCAAACATTTTAGTATAGTATTGCTTACGATATGCTTGTAAATATGCTTGTTTTTCTAAGTCTTTTGTTTTAGTTAATAAAGATTGTGTTTTATTTTGGTCATTATCTGATTTATCACCAAAAGGACTAGAAAAATGACATGCTAAATATACTTGTTCAATAATTGATTTTTGGTCTTCGGTATATGTTTCTAATGTTGGTTTTCCTTGTACTACTTGTAAAGATTGGGATAATTGACCATCTACGGCTGATTGTCCTGATTGAATAAAAATATCATCAAAAGCATCTTGTAATACTTTTTTATTACCTTTGTTATAAGCAGTCATTAAATCATCATCTAATATCCCATATCAATGCGTACGATTTGCTCATCTTTCTTTTGATTTAATATTAAAACTATCTTCTAAATCAAATTGTAATTTATAACAATTTGCCATAGTAGGCCATGGGTTTAATGTTGTTGAAGTTGATAAAAATAATGGATTAGGTTCATTAATCATTTCTCAAAAAGGCACAATACCTAATTTGTTTTTAAATTCTTGTACTAAAACAGGTCTAACATCATCTTTAATTTGGGTTTTACTTTGTCCAACAACTACTTCATTATTTTTAGGTCAACCTTTAATAACTATTTTATCTTTGGTACAAATTAAATTTAATATAAATCCACTATCTGATTGATGATAATTTAATCAAATATCAGCACCTTGTTCAATTTCATTTATTTTACTTACTCGTGATGTAAAGTTAAAAGGGTTAATTCATAAATCAATATTGCCATCTGATGTTTCTAATAAACCAAAGATAGTTTTACCCATTAAACTTGCTGTTAATTCATTTTTATCTAATTTTTCTTTTATTTTATAAGTTTCATATCATCAATTTAATTTTTGTAAAATGTCTTTACGATGAGACTTAAATAAAATATCTTTACCATTAACTAATCTCATTTGATGACGAGCAATAATATTGGCTAAATTAATAGTTCAATCATAATTATAAAATTTTAAAACACTATTAATATCATTTAAGTTTGGTAAACTAGGGAAAGTATTATTCATTGTTATTTTTCTCCTTTAATTTTAAAATAAGTGCGTAATTAATAATATTTACTGTTAATAAATTTGGTTCATTTGATAAAACTTGCACACATACTTTAACTTTTTGATATTTCTTAATATATTCGTTATATAAATTTAATTTACATATTGCGATATTATCTTTTTTTAATTCTTTACAAAGTCTTTTTTTAACTTGTCCACAAACAGACATATAAGGTCTTTTTGCATTTATTACACGCTCATCATGTATTACATAAATATCTTTTTTCATTAAGTTAATCACTCCCTTTGTTGTCATAATTTATAATCTGCTGAACTATTATGTTTAACCATTGGTACTAATTCAAAGTGTAAAGCATAAAAATCACTATCAAATGTATCATCATATAAATCTAACATTCGTTCTTCTCTGGCATCTGGTTTATCTTCTCATTGAATTAATTCATATTGGGTTTTACTTACAGGACATTTTTCTCATAATCATTTTAATTGATTAGTATTTATTAACATTGTAAATGCTTCTACACGATGTTTTATTTTAAACTTCTGCTTTTGTGCTGGTTTAAAATTCATGTATTGACCAAAAGTATAATTATATTTTTCTCTATTTAAACTTTCTAATGTTGCATAAGCACTATCATCAACATTAATTGATATTCCTTGTTGTATTAAATTAAAGTATTGGTTTAATTGATTGTTGTAAAACTCTAAAATATCTTTAACTTGTTCTAATGGTCCTTTAAATTGTTGAGTAGCATTTGAGTGTGTATATTCTGCTACTTTATATGCTTTTTTATCAAATAAATTATATATTCAAAAACTAGCAGCGGTTGTATGTCCTTTTGGACTAGTAGAATTTGCTAAGTCAACACCACCTAATAATTTCGTTGGTTGAATAATATCTGTTGCTTGCATAATATCAATATATCTTGCAAAGATTGAACCACTAGTATTGCCTGGTAAACCTCAACTCCAAACTCTTGCTCTTTCAATATCTAACTGCTCTAATCTTAATTGTTCATTAACTTTATCTTGTGGTAATTCATAATTTAATCTTCAACTAGAATAATGAATAATAATCTTCATATTTCATTTTTCAATATAATTAATTTGTTCATATTTACTACGCATTATTTCTTCATTAAAAGGTAATAATTCATTACAATAACCAACAATATATCTTTTTAAGCTTTCAGGATTACAGGTATTAATTGTTATTTTATTTTGATAACCACGAATAGCAAACTCTAAATCACTTAAATCTTTTTGTTGAAATTGATCACATTCTTCTCTTCAATCAATAACTAATTTATATTTATTTAAATCAGCAAATGCTTTTAATTTTTCTTTTCGACTTGGTGAATGTAAACCTTTACAATATATTTTGCTCCCATTTGATAAAGTAAAAGTAAAATTAGATAAATTAATAGTATAAGAAATATTATTTTCATCTAACATATTTCATATATTTTGAAATACACTATCTTTTAAATCTTTACTTCAATACATACTAGCAATAATACAAATTGGTTCTTTAATTAATAAACTAATTTTTAATAATTCACCAAACATTTTAATATTTGAAATAGTTTTACCACTATATCGTGTTCCAATTTGATTAATTTCATTAACTAACTCATATTTCTTTGCAAAGGGATATTTATCACCAATACTACTATTTTGTAATAACCAATAAGGTGTTTCTAACAAATAAGTAAAATGATTAAGCATTATTATCACTTTCTTTTTTTATATCTCTAATATCAGTTTGTAAATTAACAATTATTGGCTGTTGATTATTTAAGTTTAATTCTTGTTCTAACTGTTTTTCTTGCAGTGAATACTTATGATTAAATGCACGCTGTCAATATAATCTAGTACCTTCTGGCGTTTTAACCATTTGTTTAATAAGTTCACTTTCTATTTTATCAATTTGTCTTTCAAGTAAAGGAACTATCTTTTCGCTCTTGTAATTTTCATATCTTCATCTATTAGAAAGATTGAATTTATTGGTTAAATCGTTTAAAGTATAGGGAATATTAGGCAATTTATCACGTCAAAACTGCTCAATTTTACGCTCAAATGTGCGTAAACTTGCTGTTTTTGGATTAAATTCTTTCATTTTTACTCCTTTTTGCATATTAAAATTGCTATTATTTAATGAATATGATTAAATAAAAGAGTAATAAAGAAACTTACAAAGAACTAAACACCTATCAAAATGCATTAAAGAACTTAATATTATTTTTATTATGTTTATTTTATATCAAAAAAAGACTTTTTCAAGTCTTAATTTTTTAATTTATAAACAAGTTTTTAGAGCTTTGGAAAATCTATTAAACTTTTATAAATATAACTTAAATATAACACTTTATACAAAAATGTCAAATAAATTTTTAAAATTTTATTTTTTTATGATAAAACTATTTTCAGAAAGGGAGCTTTTGGATATGAGAAAATTTAAACATTTAAGTATTAATGAAAAAATTATATTAAAGGATTTATCTATATCAGAATTATATAAAAAGAAAAATGGTAAGATTAATTATTCAAAGATAGCACGTTTTATGGGAAGAGATAAGGAAACAATTCGGCGTGAACTTAAAAAGTTTAAGGAATATGATCCTTTAAAATCACAAAAACAATATCTTAAAAATAGAAAAAATTCTAAAAAACATATTACTTTAACAGTTAAACAGATTAAGTGATTAAATAAAAATTTTAATACTTTACATAATACTCCAGAAACAATTTGCAAATTATATGAACAAGAATTTAATGAAAAGTTTCCGATGTGTTTTAAAACACTTTATAAATATATTTATTTAGGATTATTTAATATGGATAAAAAATATCTTTATTTTAAAGGAAAGAAACGAAAAACGAAAAATAGTACTGATAATCGTGGTAAATTATCAAATTACAGAACTATTGAAGAATCAAAGCATGATAGATATGAATTTGGTTGATTTCAAATGGATTGTATTGTTGGTGCTGATCATAAATCAGTTGTTCTTACTTTTACAGAAGAATTAACAAATTTTACTATTGCTGAAAAATTAAAAGAACAAACTGCAGAAGAAGTTGTTAAAACTATTAGAAGTATCTTTAAGAATAGATTATTTAAAAAATGTATTAAAGGTATTATAACTGATCAAGGTAAAGAATTTAGTAAATGAAAAGAAATTGAAAAAATTACTAATGCGAATGTATACTTTTGCGATCCTGGAACTCCAACTCAAAAACCAAAAGTTGAAAGAATGAATCGTGATATTAGACATTGGTTACCACCAGGAACTGATTTTAATTTAGTTGATACTAAAAAGTTAAATTGAATTATGAAAACAATTAATGAAAAACTACGACCCTCATTGAACTGAATATCTTCTAAAAAAGCATTTAATTTTTTAGCATTAGTTACTAAGTAAATTTATTTGAAAAACTTAATAAATTATTTTTCGTTGTGCTAAAATAAGAACAAATTAAAAAAATAACACAAAAAGAGTTGCATTATTTTTTAATGGTGTTATTATCTAATCAATAAGAGCTTTTGGAAAAGCGCACTTGCATTTACAATTTACAAATGAAAAAAAATTACTAATTTTAATGATTTAGAACAAGCAATAAATATACGTTGTAAAGTAACAGATATAGAATTTGAAATAAAATCAAAATTTAACCCAGCGATTGTTGATACAATTAAGAAACAGGAAGCATTAATATTTAATATCGATATTGCTTAATTTAATTATTTTAGTATAAAAAAACATCTCTTCTGAGATGTTTTTTTATACTAAACGGTTGTATCATTCAACGATTAAAGCATCATTAATATTACTATTTAGTTCTTCACGAACAGGGAAACGAACATATGTTCCAGTCATCTTAGCTTTATCAAATTTTACAAATTCTAACGTGCTAACTTGACTTTGTAAACTTTCTAAGATTTTAACATTTTTTTGTGAACTTTCTTTAACGCTAATAACATCACCTGGTTTACAACTATATGATGGAATATCAACTTTTTTTCCATTTACTAAAATATGTGCATGGTTTACTAATTGACGAGCTCCAGCTCTTGTTTGTGCTAATCCCATCCGGTGAACAATGTTATCTAAACGTGATTCTAACATAATTAAGAAGTTAGTTCCGGTAATTCCTTTCATTTTTTTTGATTTACTGTAAGTATTACGGAATTGACGTTCTGTTAAACCATACATGTAACGAACTTTTTGTTTTTCATGTAATTGTAATCCGTAGTTTGACAATTTTGTTCGGCGTTGCCCATGTTGACCTGGGGCTGTTGTTCTTTTTTTCCCTTTTGAAAATTCTTTGTCATTTTCTAAGATACTAAATCCGTATCGTCTTGCTTTTTTAAATGTACTTCCACGATAACGTGCCATTAAAAAAACCTCCTATATATCATTGTGACATACAAAAAGATTCATTGAATTACTCTAATAATGGAAATTTTTTGCTTCACCCTAACAGCTAGGGTTACTTTTAATGGTTAAATCATAAGTGTTTAAAAACTAAGAACATTACTATGCAATTCTGCTGCTTCTCTGTGTTGTCTAGGAGTTATTGTATAATAAAATACAGGATAATTCAATATTTTTTTAATTTTTAATGTAATATTTTTGGCAAGTGCTATAATTCAATTGATATGTAGTTTGATGGGGGCAAGATAAAATGGGTAATGTTATTAATAATATTATTAGTAATCCACTTAAATTAACATTATTTATTTTATTTTTTGTTTGCTTGTTATTATTAAGTATTACACTTTTATTTTGGGGCAGAAAACGGCATTTAAAAACAGTTGAAATTAAAATTTTACAAAAGTTTGATATTTTAAAACGATTACCATTAAAACATAAAGTTTTTCGAATTTCAGAAATTGCTCGTCATAATAATCGTTATGCTAAAGATCTCGTGGTTTGACGAACAAAATATGAAATTATTTATGAAAAAAAGTTAATAAGTTGTTTAGAAGTATTTCGCAAACTATATCAAATTAATAAGACAACGCCAAAAAAGATGCCCAAGTTATCTGCTCAAAAAATTATTCCATTATTAAAAGAATTAACATTACTGGAAGAAGAAGCTCGTCGTTTATTAGATGAAATTAATAGTCAATTACAGATTGAATTATTACAACGCGATTATATTTTAGCGCATAAAAAAATGTTTAATTCATTATTAGAAGATGCCGTTAAACTGCAAATGAATGTTTCGTTAGATACGAAAAAAATTAATGATTTTGAACGAAATATTGAAGGAATGTTTGATGAGTTTGAAGATTATTTAACAGCTGGTAATTTTGCAAAGACAGAACAAATTTTATCAAACATTACTACTTCATTAATAATCTTTGTTGAAATTTTAGATAATATTCCACAAATTAAAACATTATTAACAAAAGTAGTTCCAAACAAATTATCTTTGTTAAAAGATAAATATGTTTTATTTAATAAGGATGAAAATAGTCGTGATGTCTTAAAATATAGTTTTGATGAATTAACAAAAAATATTGATGAAACAAAAATTTTAATTTCAAAGTATATAGATAATTTACAATATAAAAAAGCAACGAAAAAAACAATTGAAATTATTAATCATATTAGTGATTTTGATCAAACAATTGAGCATCAAAAAGCAATCATTGCATGTTTTAAAAAATATTATAAAGTTGTGATGGAATATATTAATAAAATTGAACGTAGTTTTAATGTCATTTCACGACAAATTGAAGCCTTACGTAGTTCATCAACCTTAACCGAATATGAAGAAGGTGTTTATCGTGAAGCAATGGGTAAAACAAAAGAATTAAAGCATGATACAAATCGTTTAGTATTAGAAATAAATCGTAATGGCCGTGATTATATTGGTTTTAATAAAGAACTAGTTCGTTTATTAGAAAATGCGGTTGTTGCTCAAGAAGCCTTAGAAAATGTTGTGAAGATTATTGAAAAGCGTAATTTTGCGGAAACTGAAATTCGAAAAACAATTCATTTATTGGAAGTTGTTTTATTACAAGCTGAAGTCCGATTAAATCAATTACAATATCGAAAATTATTAACAAAATATGAAAAATCAATTAATGATTATCGAACAGCCCTTGAAAAGGTTAAACAACTCTCGTTTGATGTTAATAATCGTTATGAAGTTGATGAGGTAACAGGAAAACTAAATCGCCTAAAAATAGAAGTGTTAAAATTATTTGAAAAAATTAAAAATAATATTTTATTAGATTTATTAGCGCAAGAAACATTAGTTTATGCCCAAAAATATATTTTAACAAATGATGATGTTGATGATCAGTTACGAAATGCCCAAATTGCATATCGTGATGGGGATTATGATGGATCATTGTTTTTAACATTAAAAATTATTAATGAAGAACGAGGAAAAAAGAAATAAAAAATGGAGTATAAAATGAATTTTGATGTAATATTAGTTCGTTATGGAGAGTTGACAACAAAAGGGAAAAATCGGAATGATTTTACTAGGGTGTTAGTCAATAATATTAAAAATAAGTTACAAGGATATGAAAAACAATATCGCTTAAAGAAAGAATTTGATCGGTTATTTATTGAATTATTAGATCCAACCGTTAGTGAAGCAGTTATTAATATTGTTAAAAATGTTTTTGGTTCATCATCACTTTCATTGGCAAAACGTGTTGATCGGGATTTAACAACAATTGCTAATTGTGCAATTACATTAGTTCAATATTATCAACCAGATACTTTTAAGTTAGAAGTTCGTCGGAGCGATAAAACATTTCCATTAACTTCAACGGAAATTAAGCAACAATTAGCACCAAAAATTTTGCAACAAACAGATGTTAAAGTTGACGTTCATCATCCAACTTTGCAAATTGATGTTGAAATTCGTCGTGAATTTACCTATGTTTTCATTAACAAAATTAAAACCATTGGTGGTTTACCAGTTGGAATCTCTGGGCGAGGATTAGTAATGTTATCGGGGGGAATTGATTCCCCGGTTGCTGCTTTTTTAACAATGAAACGGGGAATGAATGTTGAATATTTACATTTTGCAACACCACCCCACACAAGTGAAGAATCCTTAGAAAAAGTTAAAACTTTAGTGCAAAAATTACATTATTATACTGGTCAAAATCAACAAAAATTGCATGTTGTTAATTTTTCAATGTTGCAACATGAACTAATGCATATTCCTGATGCAAGTTATCGAATTACGATTATGCGCCGGATGTTTTATCGAATTGCAAACATTTTAGCTACAAAATGAAATTGTCAGGCAATTATTACTGGTGAATCATTGGGGCAAGTTGCATCACAAACAATTGAAAGTATCAATGTTATTAATAACGTTTCAACATTACCAGTGTTACGTCCAGTATTATGTTTTGATAAAAATGAAATCATTGCAATTGCAAAAGAAATTGATACTTATCAAACATCAATTTTACCGTTTGAAGATTGTTGCAGTCTTTTTGTTCCAAAAAATCCAGTGACAAAACCACGCATAAAACAAACGGAATTCCAAGAACAAAATTTAATGTGACAAGAAATAATTGATGTTATAATTAATAAGAATATAAAGACATATGTAATTGACAGGGATGAGATCTATGAAGAAAGCTAATCTTTTTCAAAAAAAGAAAGAAACATCAAAAACACTAGTTAATGAACGAGCATTACGATCAACAGAACGTTCACGAACTAATTTTTTAGAAGAAACAATTTTAATTGATGAAGAATTTTTAATCATTCGTGATTTTAAAGATGATGATATTAAAGTTGTAAATATGAACAAAGAGAAAAATAATTTTTATAATGAAAATGCTATTGATTTAGAAAAAGTATTATTACAAGAAATGACACCAAAGAAAAACCCCCGTTTATGGCGTTTTTTAGTTTTTGGAATTTTAGCAATTTTAATTGTTGTAATGATTATTATTATTGTCATTAAACTATAAAATTAGGCCACAATTGTGGTTTTTATTTTCTTTTTCGTTAAAATGAAAGTAGAAAGAGGTAACAAGTATGATGATTCCCCACTTAAATGTTCGAACAAGTTACAGTTTATTATCATCTTTAATTACATTTGATAAATATTTTAATTATGCAACAATGAATGGATTTTCAACTTTAGCAATTTGTGATAGTAATATGTTTGGTGTTTATGAGTTTCATCAGCTTGCTAAAAAAAACAATATTAAACCAATTATTGGGTTAAATGTTACGATGTTGTTTGATGATGAATCATATAATCTAAATTTATTTGCCCGTAACCAAAAAGGATATTTTAATTTAGTTGAAATTTCATCATTAATAATGATTAATGCTGAACATAAAACAACATTAACTTTTGACGACCTTAGTAAGTTTTTAACAACTGATTTAAAAATTATTATTAATTATACTGTTGATAATTATCAACCAAAAGTATTTCAAACGTTAAAAAATAATTTAGTTAAGATAAATGATTTATTTTTAGGCGTGAATAATGGGAATGCCGTGCTATTAGATCGCTTTCTTAGTTTAGGAGCAGCAAAACAGATTATTTGGAATAACAAAGTGCAATATTTTACCAGTGATGATTTTACCGCTTATAAAGTTGTTGATACGATTAAAACACAAACTTTATTTAAGGAAAGTAAATTAAATGATTTATATGGTTGAGTTGCACCACCGAGTCGTTATGAAGAATACTTTGAAAACATTAAGCAGTTTATTACTGATATTGAAATTTTTCCATTAAACAAAGGGACTATTTTTGATAATTTGTTACAATATCCACTTCCAAATGGTGAAACATCACAACAATTTTTAGCAGAAATTTGTCAAACAACGTTAAAAGCAAAAAAGTTAAATGGTTTTCATGGCAAATATGAAGCACGGTTAAGTTATGAATTAGATGTTATTGATAAAATGGGTTTTAATGATTATTTTTTAATTGTTTGAGATTATGTTCGTTATGCTAAACAACAAAATGTTTTTGTTGGTCCGGGGCGTGGAAGTGCTGCTGGAAGTTTAGTCAGTTATTTGTTAGACATTACAACAATTGATCCGATTGCTTATAATCTTCTTTTTGAACGTTTTTTAAATCCGGAACGAAAAAGTTTGCCTGATATTGATATTGACTTTCAAGATGATAAACGGGAAATGATTGTTGAATATTTGTTTGAAAAGTATGGGAGAGACCATGTCGCACATATTGTTACTTTTCAAACGATTGGGATGAAAATGGCAATTCGTGATATTTGTCGAATTTTTGACATTGCAATTGAAGAGGCTGATAAAATGAGTAAGGCAGTTCCCTTGGAATATAATTATCATTATGAGCAAGCAATTGGTTCTAATCCTGTTTTTGAAATTTATCAAAAAAAATATCCCCAAGTATTTTTACATTTACAAAAAATTATTGGTTTGCCACGTCAAACAGGAACCCACGCCGCGGGAGTTGTGTTAACACAGCAACGGTTACAAGAAATTATTCCAGTTAAAGAAGGTTATAATGGCATTTATCAAACGCAATATTCAATGAATTATTTAGAAGAACTTGGAATTTTGAAAATGGATTTATTAGGATTACGAAATTTAACAATTTTACATGATGTTGTTGATAATATTTATCAAGAAGCAAAAGTAAAATTAGATGTTAATAAATTGCCATTAAATGATCAAAAAACTTATCATTTGTTAGCTCAAGGTGATACAAAAGGGATTTTTCAGTTAGAATCACCTGGAATGACGAAAGTGTTAGTTGATATGGTTCCTGATCAGTTAGAAGACATTGTAGCAACTTCGTCATTATATCGACCAGGACCACAAGATAATATTCCATTGTTTATTCAACGAAAAAAAAATTTAACAAAAGTTACCTATATTGATGATCGCTTAACTGAAATTTTAGCACCAACATATGGCATTATTGTTTATCAAGAACAAGTTATGTTAATTGCCCAAAAAGTTGCTAATTTCTCATTAGCCAAAGCTGATGTTTTACGCCGGGCAATGGGGAAAAAGGATGCTAGTATTATGGCCCAAATGAAAACTGAATTTATTAAAGAAGCAATTAAAAATCATTATGTTGAAAAAACTGCTCAAGAAATTTGAGAATTAATTTATAAATTTGCCGCCTATGGTTTTAACCGGAGCCATGCTGTTGCTTATTCGCTATTAGGTTATCAAATGGCATATTTAAAAGCAAATTACCCTTCACAGTTTTTAGCTAGTTTATTAACGAATGTGATTGGTGATGAACATAAAACAAATGATTATATTGCCTTAGCAAAAAAGAATCATTTAACAATTGTTCCACCCAATATTAATGCTCCGTATCGCCAATATCATACGGTTGACAATCAAATTTGTGTTCCTTTATTAATCATTAAACAAATTGGTTTTGCTTTCTTTAAAAAAATTGCTAGTGAATATCAAAGTAATGGTACTTTTGGTGATTTATATGACTTATTTATTCGTTTATATAAAAAAGGGTTAAATCGAAAAACTTATGAAGCATTATGTTTTTCAGGAGCATTAGATTTATTTAAAATGAATCGTGTTACTTTATTTAATAATTATCAACGAATTATTACCTATATTGAATTAATTAAAACCCAAGAAGAAAATGAAAACTTAGTTGTTGATTTTTCTCTAGCTGAAAAACCAGAGTTAGTAATGGAACCAGATGATGAGGTTATTTGTTTGGAAAAAGAATATGAGTTTTTAGGGTTTTACTTATCAAACCATCCGCTAAAGTATATTCGTGAAAAAGAAGATTATCAAGATAAAACAACCCTAATTAGTAATTTACGATTAAGTTTGGGGTCAACAAATGTTTTAGTATTAGTAAAACGAAGTAAAGTAATTACTGATAAAAATAATAATAAGATGGCTTTTTTAGATTGCTACGATGAAACTGGAGAAATTAGTATTACTGCTTTTGCTGGGATTTATAAAGATTATGCTAATTTGTTAAAGGTAAATAATGTTTTGTTATTAAATATTAAATTAGGAACATATAATAATAAGATTAATGGAATTATTAATCGCATTAAATTTATTAGTGGGGAGCAAGAATAAATGTTTATTGAAATTATTGCAACAAATTATCATGATTGTCAAATTATTGCGCAAGCAGGAAATATTAGCCGGATTGAATTGTGTGCTGATTTAAACCGTGGTGGTTTAACCCCACCATATGATGTTATTAAAGAAAGCGCTGCCGGAATTAAAATACCAATTCGTGTTATTGTCCGTCATCGTGATACAGATTTTTATTGTCCTGATGATGAATATCAACAAATTAAAAAGGATATTGCCTATATTAAGACAACTAAAGCGGAAGGGATTGTTGTTGGTATTTTAAAACCCGATTATCAAATTGATCTTGTTCGAATGCAAGAATTAGTTACCTTAGCATATCAATTAGCAGTTACTTTTCATCGCGCATTTGATTTAATTCCTGATAAAATAGCAGCAGTTCAACAACTAGCACAGTTAGAGGTTAAGACAATTTTAACCAAAGGAGGAGCGGCACCAATTATGGAAAATTTGGCAATGTTACAAGCATTACGTAATTATGGTGTGCAAATTCAAGGTGGCAGTGGGATTAATTTAACTAATTATGAAACAATTAGTCAATATTGTGATGCTGTTCATTTGGGCAGTGCGGTGCACGAAGATGGAACATGGGAAACAAAGATTAATTTATCAAAATTACAACAATTACAATAAGGGTTAAAAATTTAATTAAAGTACCAAAAATTATTTTATAATTACCAATTAATCGCACACTTTTTCTAAAATTATTAAAAAAAGTAATATAATTATTTGGTAAAGATTTAATGAGAAAGAGGGTTAAAGATGAATGTATTAGAAAATACACTTAAAAAAATTAATGAATTTTCAAAGAAAATTAAAATTATTTTTCCGGAAGGAAATTCAGAACGAATTCAAGAAGTTACAAAACAATTAATTGGAACAAATATTACTCCAGTTCTTGTTTTTAAAACTTATGCTGAAGTTCCAACGACAATTGCTGATTGTCAAGCAGAAGTTTTAATTGCTGAAGAACAAAATATGGCAGAATTAGCTGAATATTTAGTGGACCTACGAAAAGGAAAAGTTTCAATTGCAGAAGCAACACGATTAGTTGGTGAATGTAATTATTTGGCTGTCTTATGAGTTAAAAAAGGTTTAGCTAATGGAATGGTTGGGGGAATTACTTATGATACAAAAGATATTATTGGTCCAGCGTTACGAATTATTAAAGCTAAACCAGGGGTTAAATTAGTTTCATCATTCTTTTTAATGGTTCGTAATGATGAACGTTATATTTTTACTGACTGTGCATTAAACATTGACCCAACAGCGGAAGAACTAGCGGATATTGCTTATTTAGGATATGAAGCAAGTCAAGTCTTTGAATTTAAAAAACCACAAATGGCCTTATTATCATTTTCAACAAAAGGATCAGGACGAGGAACTTCTGTTGATAAAGTTCGTGAAGCATATGAAATTTTAAAAGCAAAAGAATTGAAAGATTGTCGAATTGATGGGGAATTTCAATTTGATGCGGCATGAGATGATACAATTCGGAACAAAAAAGCACCAACATCATCTTTAACAGCCCCAGCCGATATTTTTGTTTTTCCAAATTTAGATGCTGGAAATATTGGATATAAAATTGCTCAACGTTTAGGGGGATTTGAAGCGGTTGGTCCAATTGTAATTGGCTTAGATCGTCCTGTTAATGACTTATCGCGGGGAGCAACAATTAATGATATTTATAACACCGTTCTTGTTACGGCATACTTATGTGTATATAAATAATAAAAAATAATTAAGTGAAGGAGAAAATAATATGATTTTAGTAATAAATGCGGGAAGTAGTTCAATGAAATTTCAACTGTATAAAGTAACTAATAATAATTACGAAGTGATTTGTAAAGGTTTAGCGGAGCGAATCAATATTGATGGAATTTTTACCATTAAATTTAATGGGCAAGAGTTTCAAACAAATGAAGATTTATCAGACCACAGTGCAACAGCAAAGGTTTTAATTGCTAAGTTAAAAGAGCACAAGATTATTCAAGATTTTTCTGATATTCAAGGAATTGGGCACCGTATTGTTCATGGTGGTGAAAAGTTTACGCAATCAACGGTTATTACCGATGAAGTTTTTGCCGAAATTAAACGAATGGTAACATTAGCACCATTACATAATCCACCTGCAATTGCGGCAATTGAAGCGTTCCGTAGGATTGTTTCAGTTCCAAATGTAGCTGTTTTTGATACATCATTTCATACCACAATTCCAGAAGAAAATTATTTATATTCAGTACCATACGAATGATATACTGAGCATCAAGTTCGTCGGTATGGTTTTCATGGCATTTCATACCGTTACATTACAAAACGCTTACGAGAAGTTTTACAAAAACCTGCGGCAAATCTTAATGCCATTATTTGTCATTTAGGAAATGGGGCGTCTGTTTGTGCGGTTAAAAATGGAAAAAGTTTTAACACGTCAATGGGGTTAACGCCCTTAGAAGGATTAATTATGGGGACTCGTAGTGGTGATATTGACCCCTCAATTCATCAGTTTATTGCTAGCCAAACTGGTGCATCATTAGATGATATTACTAATACATTAAATAAAAAATCTGGTTTATTAGGAATTTCGGGGGTATCTTCAGATTTACGTGATGTCTTTAAAAGCAGTAAAGATAATAGCCGTAGTCAACTAGCTTTAACAATGAGTGCAAAACGAATCGCAAAGTATATTGTTGATTATGCCAATGATTTAGGAACTAAACTTGATGCTGTTGTTTTTACGGCTGGAATTGGTGAAAACTCAAGTGAAATGCGTCAATTAGTAATTAATGAAGTTAAACTTTTGAACTTAGAATTATCAACGCAAGCAAATCAAAGTTCATATGAAAATGAAATTTTAATTTCAACTCCACACGCAAGTTACCCAGTGTATGCAATGCGTACAAATGAAGAAGTAATGATTTGTGAAGACACTTATCATTTAATTAATAAATAAAAAATTAAATTAAAAGGGTTTAAAATTCTATTCAGGATTTTAAACCCTTTTTTATTATAAAGCAAGATGTTTAGCAAAGATTTTATTAACACTAAAATGAATAATGATAATCATTAATGTTGAAAAAATAAAAGTGAAAGCAGTATCTGAAATTCAATGAAATCTTTCAACAATAAGGGCAAAATTCATCGATAATATATGACATAATCATAATATGAAGCATAGTTTTATTTTTCAATTAATTTTATTATTGTTTTTATTTTTTAAAAATAAAAGAATTAATGCACCACTACAAAATGTTGCGTTAATATTACCACTAGGAAAAGCATATTCTCATGGTGTTTTAAATGTTGGCATATTGGGATTGTTAAATAAGGCAAATGCTGGTTTTCATCATGGGTATTGTCATTCTGTGGGAATATTATTAACATAGCCATTCCCAAGATTATAACCGTAACGAAAAGATGATTGTAAATAGTGATCTAAAAAGGTGGTATGTTCTTGTATTAAATCACCAAAAATAGCATTATAACAGTAAATTCGATGAGTTGCTCCTTTCATAATAACAATAATAAAATAAGACACAATTAAAAAACTTGCGGTTTTTACGGCTTTTAATCAATGTTGTTCCGTTAATAGGCGTTGTTTTTTAACTAAACAATAACGAATATAGTATAAACCAAGACTCAAGAGAATTGTTTGATAAAAGAAAACTAAAATTGCACTTGTTAATTTATAATGGTAATCATCAAATAAAATAAAATCAATTCTAGGTCCAAATCCGTCATCTTTCCTAGGAATTAATGCTAAATTAACGGTATTTCCAATTACTCAGGCACTTAAACCTAAAAAATAATAAGCAGCTGTAATTCAATAGTGTTTTTTAAATTTTTTGTTTTTTTGATTAATTTTTATTAAAAACCATGTTTCAATTAAAATTGCAAGATAAATTATTACAACTACAATTAATTCTGTATTTCCTAATTGATCATAAAAATAAACTCAGTATTTTACAAATTCATTTGTTAAGACTTTTGCAAATTCGACAGCAATTTGATAATCAATTGGATACCATCCTGTTGCAATTAAAAGACCAATACTAACAATAACATAATTAATAATGGAATGGCAAAAAATCAAAAAACACCACTTTTCTTCATAAAAAAATTTATTTGTTTTTGGTGCATATCTTGGCTCCATTCTTTCATAATTATAAAAGGATTAATAAAAAATGATAATTGTTATCTTTTCCATTATATGTTAAAAAACCATCATAAAAAATATTTTTTTCGTTTATTTTAAAATTTTTCACGGTATAATTACTCTGAACATTATTAATAGATAAAATAATTGTTAATTGGTTTTAACTGTTAGTTCACAAAGGGTTTTTAATTGAATTTAAAGTTAGATATAATATTAAGTGGGCAATGTCATATAGGTGATTAAAATGAAGACAAATTTCAAAAAGTATTTTCAAACATTTTTAATATATATTCCATATTATTTATTCTATATTTTGGAATTTCATTTTTTTAACGCGTTTTATTCGCCATTATACTAATTGAGCTTTTATTACTGTGACTTTAAATTTAATCTATATTATTTTAATAACGGGTTCTTTTTTATTTTTCTTAGCAATTTTAATTCAAGTTTTACAAAATTTTAAGCATTATAAACGGATTATTTTGCAATGAGATAACATTTTAAAAATCAATATTATTGTAATATTATTGTGAATAACTAATATTTTATTATTATCATATAAGGTTTATGTTAATACTTCTGCCACAGTTTTGGTTAATCGGTTTACGCAATTTTACTATCAGTTTTACCAATCAATTTTAATTTCATTTTATTTCTTTTATGCTTTATTTGTTATTACTTTTTTTGTTACTTTAATTACCTTTCAAATTTACTTAATTTATTGATATAAGATTAATGATTTAATTTATTTTAATCCATTGATTAATTTAACATTATTCTTTATTATTTTAAGATCATATACTTTTGTTAAGTATCGAATTAATGATTTAATTATTTTTTTATTAAAAAAATTAATTTTAATATCTTTTCTAATTGCAAATATAATTAAAAGTTATCGTTTACTGCTTTTTAAAAAGGAAACAACCCCACCACAAATGTTAGAATTTAAAATGATTTTATAAAGGAAATATTTTTATTAAAATTTAATTTATTATTTAATAATACTTAAGAGATATAATTAAATTTACTAAAATTAAAACAAAGGAGAAAGAAAAAATGAAAAAAATGATGATGATTTTAACTTCATTAGCATTAACAACACCAATTGCAGGGGCTGTAATTGCTTGTAAAGATGTTAACAAAGGGGGCCAAACTGAAGATGGGTTTCCAACAGTTACTAATATTAAAAGACAATTAAAAAAAGAAGGGTACAATATTGATAATTTAGATGTTGATTTGGCACCAGGAATGAAATCAGTAATAATCCGTTTTATGCCAGGGGCACCAAACCGACCATTTTCAACAAAAGAAATGGCTTTAACATGACCAACAACTGACATTAATAAAATTATTACCGTTACATCAATGCCATATGATAAAGGAATGGGGAGCCCCTTAGCAGCACAAACTGTATTAGATGCTGTTAATGGCTTAAATGGGACGAAATTTACTCTTGCTGATGTTGACGTTGATGTTGATCAAATAACTCATAATTCAACAATTACTCCAAAAGCGGGGGGAAATTTTACTGGGACACCAATAACAATTGTTAATGAACCAATCACCTTTCCTGAAGCCTTTCCGCTAACAAATATTGGTGATATCTATATTGATGAAACATTATGAAATAATTATAAAGATAAGCAGGAGAATAACAAAACAGTGTTAACGGCTGCTATTATGGAGTTTGTTGGCGATCGCAATCGTTTTGCAGCTTTATATAAAAAGACAATGTTTGAGGTAATGATGAATGTCATGATAAACGATGATGTTACCTTAACAATTGATACAAATACTGGTGTGGGAAATCTAAAGATTGAAGCAAGTGCGGTTGGAGTTATTAATAAATCAGTTTTAACAGCTAACTTTACAATTCATTCAACGCCACGAAAATTTTTAAATGATAAGAATGCAAAGCCAAAATCGGGTAGCACAATTAATGTATCATTAGATAAAACTTATACTGAAGCAACAGTTGATATGTTACGTTATGATCTTGTGACAAAGTTATTAGGACAAGAATTTGCTGATCAATATAAAGATATTTGGTATGATGAAATTTGAGTAGTCTTTAAAGCAGAAAATTCAGGAGCAACGGTTAATGCTAAACCAGGGTCAAAAATTTTAGCAGCATCTGATGCTTTAGCATCATCAATGACAAATATTCCATCGTATACTTTAAATGTAACTTTTGCTTAAAAGAAAAAAGAAACTCATTAACTTATGAGTTTCTTTTTTTGTTATGACAGTTTATAATTAAAAAGACATATTAATGATCGTTTATAAAATTAAGGGGGAGCAGTATGACAACAATTTCATATGTTTTATTAGGTATTATTTTAGGTATTTTAGTTATTTTTTTAGGAATTTATTTATTTAAATCAAGTAAAAAAACAATGGCCAATAATGATTCAGCATTATTACAAAAAGATATTAAAGCATCAAAAGAAATTTTAGAAAAACAAGTAACAATGTTACAAGGGCAACTTACAGAACAAAAACAAGAATTATTAAAATTAATTAGTGAGTTTCAGCGTTCTTCGATAACTAATGATAATGAGTTTAATCGAAATCTTACAAGCTTATATGAGGGTTTAAATAGTTTTAAAAACAATTTATCAAAGCAAGACAGCGATTTAAAAAATAACTTAAATCAACAGGGGCAGTCTATTTCAAAATCATTTAGTGATGTTTTATCAAATTTAAATGTTTTAAAAGAATCATCAGTAACTTTAAAAGAAGTCGAAGAAAAAGTTAAAGCATTAAATGATATTTTTTTAAATAATAAAAAACGAGGTAATTTAGGAGAATATTTGTTAGAAAAAGTATTGAGTGATATGTATGGGGAAGGACATCAAGGATGAGAACGCCAGTATCGCTTACCAACCGGAACCCTAGTTGATGCGTTAGTTAAAACTGGCGGAGCGAAGGAAAACATTGCGATTGATGCTAAGTTTCCGTTAACAAATTATAATAAATATTTAGAAACTAGTGAAAAAGCAATTAAAGATAAATTTTTAAACTTATTTAAACAAGATTTAAAAGATCGCATCAATGAAGTTGCAAAATATATTAACTTAGAAAATGAAATTTCAAGTGCAATTATGTTTGTTCCCTCAGAAGATTTATTTGCTTTTATTTATGGTCAATTCCCTGAGGATGTTATTACTTTTGCTTTTCGAAAGAAAGTGTGAGTTACTTCACCAACAACTTTGTCTGCTATTTTATTTGTGTTAGAAAAACATATGCGTGAAGTTGCTTTTAATAAAAACTTAGAAGTTATTAAAAATAATTTATTGCGAATAAAAAGTGAATTCGACCGTTGAGTTGAACGATGAGAAGAATTTACGAAAAACTTTACAAAATTAAATGGCAATATTGACCAATTAAATACCACACACCATAAAATTCATAGTCAATATAATAAAATTTTAAATGATCAACAATTAGAACAACCTCTTGATGAAGTCTAAAACAAAGAGGAAAAGGAAAAACCATGTATCCAAAACTAATATGAAATTTACCCCGTATTAAAACAAATTGCCAAATAATGGTGCAAGAATGTACAACTAGAAACTTAGACCTTGTCGGGGTTGTTAAATTGGGGGCCGGCCAAGAAAAAATTGTCTCAACATTAATAGAAAGCGGAATTAAAACAATTGCTAATTCCCGCATTTTAAACTTGCAACAATTTGTCCATTTTCCAGTTAGAAAAATGTTATTACGATTACCAATGTTAAGTGAAGTTACAATGGTTGTTAATAATGCTGATTGTGTTTTGGTATCTGAACTTGCAACAATTAAGGCTTTAAATCAAGCGGCACAAATTATTAATAAAAAATTTGAAATAATTTTAATGATTGAAACTGGTGATATTCGCGAGGGATTATGAGATGAGGCATTAATTTTTCAAACAGTTAAAGCGGTATTATCGCTATCGCATATTAAGTTAACTGGTTTAGGAACTAATTTTGCTTGTTTTGGTGCAACAGTTCCCACTGTTAAAAAATTAAATCAATTAGCAAACTTAAAACAACAATTAGAACAACATTTTAATATTATGTTGACAATTATTAGTTGTGGTAATTCAAGTCATATTACAATTTGAGATAACCCACAATTAGACCGAGCAATTAATCAAATTCGGAGTGGGACAGCTTTATTAATTGGTTTAGGTTTAAATGATGAACCAATTCCTTTTTTACAACAAGATAATTTATGATTAGAAGCTGAGATTATTGAATTGCAAACAAAGCCAAGTGCATCAATTGGAGCACGAGGATTAGATGCTTTTGGCCGGGTAAAAGAATTTGATGATGTTGGCAATCGGGTAAAAGCAATAATTGCCTTAGGACGACAAGATTGTCCTTTCGAGGAATTAACACCTTTTGAAAAAGGAATTACTATTTTAGGACAATCAAGTGACCATACAATCTTAGATGTTGCTGATTATCAGGAACAATTAGCAGTTGGTGGCATTATTAAATTTAAAACAACATATTTAGCAAACTTAATGTTAGGAACTAGTTGTTATGTTCAAAAAGAATTTTTAGAATAACAATAGTTTGGTTAACTACTCTTACTTGGCTATGGTAAAATAATATTACTAAATCAAAAAAGGTTTAGGTTATTTTTATGGTATAAATAAATTTTTAAAAAATATTAATTATATTAAATATCAATAACCTGTATCAACAAATATTTATAAAAATAGATTTTATATTTTTATATTTTTTATTTGTAAAAATATAATATTTTTGTAATTTAATAAAAAATATCAGAAAGGGACAACAAATAAAATGAAAAGACTTTTACAATTATTATTAATTACCACAATTGCAAGTAGCGTTTTACCAATAACAATTGCTGCTAGTTTATGAAAAAAAGAAACCAAAATAGAAAACAAACCAAATGATTTTTTAAAAGCAAATAGTTTTAAAACAAGTCATAAAACAAAAAGAGAGAATCATCCGATATTTTTACCAAAATTAATAAAAAATACCAATTTAGGGAAAATTCCTACAAACAGCGAAGAAGACATTTTACAGCAAATTATTGCCTTAAATAGAAATGTTAGGAGGAATGAAATTGCTGTTGCAAGATTATTAGATAATCAAGCACAAATCGTGTTGCGAGAAAACTTGGAGAACAATACTTTTTATCAAAATAATTTTATCTGAGTAACTTTTGAGACTCAAGGTGATATTGAAATTAGAGTCGGTAATTCAGTGTTTTATTGCAGTTCTGATCAAGTTCATTTAAGACGAAACAATAACAATTCATCACTTTTTAATAATTTTTCAAATCCAACTTCGTCTTTATTTAACGATCATACAAGTATTAATTTAGGAATAATTCCTAATAATCAATTAGATACGATTATCAACGGTATTAATAATTATTTATTAAATCATAATGGTGCTAATTTTTTGGATAATTAATATCTAGTACATTATAGTCATTCTGATGCTATTATTGCACCAAAATTTTCACAATATGAAGGTGAAATTGTAGTAACTTTTACTCCAAACACAATTGGCTTAAATTCAATAATTACTAACACTGATTTAGGAACAATTAGTCTGCAAGAGTTTCTTCCAAGAATATATCAGTTAAATCCTTTATTAAATAATTTACCACTTTCTTTTGCTTTTATTTCATATAATGAGGCAATTGTTTG
The DNA here is from genome assembly GCF_009866525.1 of Spiroplasma poulsonii. GTDB lineage: Bacteria > Bacillota_I > Bacilli_A > Mycoplasmatales > Mycoplasmataceae > Spiroplasma > Spiroplasma poulsonii. The sequence continues at coordinate 1,436,648 of NZ_CM020866.1, read as the reverse complement.
AACAAATGATAATGGATTATACTTTGGTTCAGTAAACGTTACATATAATCTTGATGCTGTAACTAACAATATTCCAGACCAATCACAAAATAAAAAATTTGATTCGCCAAATAATTCGGGAGAACAACAAAATTTTAATAATACACCACAACCAGCACCAACCGCGTTGCAACAAATTCCAGCTTCAGCAGCAAGCTCATCGTACAATAATGATAATTTTAATGGCGGTAAAAAAGCTAAGAATGTTGTTATTGTGTTAGATGAAAACACGCAAGGTGGACTCTTACATACTGGTGATAGTTATATTGGAACAAATAATGGTGTTATTTTAAACTATGCTCAAAAAGGGGAAAAAGTCATAACTTTACAAATTTGAATTTTCCAATCGTTAATCTTACAGCAGACGGTAAAGGTGGAGTTTTTTCTCTTAATAATATTGGTGAGATTTATCATTTAGATTCACAAAAATTAAGTTCAACTTTAATGCCAAATCTAAAAAGCAGCAATTTAAAAAAAAAGAACTATTGCTTTATTTCAATAATAGAAAAGAAAATGTTACCATATCTTTTACGGCTAGTAACAATATTAATTCATTTGATATCTTTACCTTTAACCTTGGGAAAATAAACCCATTAAATTATAAATATATTGAATTTAATGATGTTGATTCCCATGCAGGAACATATTGAGGAAAAACAAAGTATGGTTATCCTTATGAAAACGAAGATAAAGTAAGATATAAATATACCATTCCAAAAATAAATTATACTTTTAATAGTTTACTAAAGACAAAAGATAATTTATTAGAAAATATTATTACAAACAATAGTAATATTAATGGTGGAACGCCAATTCAAGAAATTGATAAAACAACGTCTAATACAATTCAAGAAATTGATACCTATTACTATTCTGCCTGAATGGGGTCAAAACAAAAATTTGGAATAAATTTTTATTGATATAAGGGTAATTATTACTTTCAATTAATTTTATTTCATTTGTTAGATTGAAGAGCTTCTTATGCTAGTTTAGAAAGCAAAATACAACTTGGGAATAATAGACTTCTTGCGATACCCTTTTTTATTAAAATATTATTATAAAATATAATTTATGAGGACATAAAAATATGAACAATAATAAATTTAATACTCTTAATGATAGAGAATGGTTAAGATTAACAGGAATAAAAAAATTCACTTTTAATAAAATGTTAGATATTTTAAAAGTTGCTGAAATAGAAAAATTTAAAAAAGGTGGTAAAACTAATAAATTATCATTAGAAAATAGATTATTGATGACTTTATTATATTGACGAGAATATCAGACTTATTTTCATCTTGGTAAAAGTTTTGATATTAGTGAGGCTAATTGTTATCGTAATATTAAGTGAATTGAAGATATTTTAATTAAAAACTCTGATTTTCAACAACTTGCTGGTAAAAAAGCACTAATAAATGATTATTTTAATGATAAAACTATTATTATTGATGCTACCGAAACTCCAATCCAACGCCCAAAAAAAGACAAAAACAATCTTATTCTGGTAAAAAGAAAAAACACACGATCAAAACACAAGTAATTATCGAACAAGAAACCAAAAAAATTATTGCAACAAGTTTTTCGCTCGGAAAAAAACATGATTATGCTTTATTTAAAGAATCAAAAATCCCAATTTTAAAAAATACCAAATTAATAGTTGATAGTGGTTATCAAGGAATACAAAAAAATCACAATAATGTTCTAATACCTACAAAGAAAACAAAGAAAAACCCTTTAAACAAAGAACAAAAGCAATATAATAGACTAGTTTCAAAAATGAGAATTATTATTGAAAATATTTTTGCTATTCTTAAAAAATTTAAAATTATTACAGAAAAATATCGTAATCGAAGAAAAAGATTTGGTTTAAGATTTAATTTAATTGCCTCAATTTATAATTTACAATTATTATATTTAACATAAAATATTTATTTAAAATTAAATAATTTAAATAATAAATTAATTTTTCGTTGTGGAAAAATATTAAATTTTTAAATAAAAAACATAATTAATTAAAATTATATTTTTCTATTAGTATCTTTTTTACAAATATTTGCAATTTTTTAACAAGTAATGCAAGAAGTCTAATATTAGACTATATAATTAAATTTCAAAAACAGGATTATTTTATTAGTAATCCTGTTTTTTCGTTTAAATTTTTAATGTAGTGTTTAAAATCATAATTGATATTTTAATAATTCTTGTGATGTTTAATAGTCTTCTTGAAATGTTTGAATAATTTAGATTGTTATTTAGATTGTTATTTTTTTAAATAACATTTACAATATAACTAAAGGTCTAGGAAAAGAGGAAAAATAAAAATGAAATTAATTGAGACAAAATTAAAACTTTTAAATGGAGTTGAAATCCCGTTAATTGGCCTAGGAACTTATAAATTAACTGATTAAACCGAAACTTATCAAACTGTTTTAACAGCATTGCAAAATGGTTATCGTCATATTGATACAGCACAATATTATGGGAATGAAACAATTATTGGAAAAGCAATAAAAGATAGTGGGGTTCCCCGTAATGAAATTTTTATTACAAGTAAAATTTGAAATGCTAATCATAAATATGATGCTGCTTTACAAGAAGTTGATAATATTTTGCAAAGATTGGATATTGATTATTTAGATTTGTGTTTAATCCATTGACCAACTGTTGATCGGAATGAATGTTTTCGAGCATTAGAAACTGCTTATAAAGCAAAAAAAATTCGAGCAATTGGCGTTAGCAATTTTGAAGTTAGTCATTTACAAGAATTGATGACAATTAGTGAAGTTAAACCAATGGTTAACCAAATTGAATTACATCCTGGCTTAAATAACACTGCTGTTGTTTAATTTTGCCAACAAAATGGCATTATTGTTGAATCATGAGCAACACTAATGCAAGGAAAATGTGTAACAAATCCAACCATTTTAAAAATTGCGGAAAAACATCAAAAAAGTCCAGCTCAAGTTTGCTTAAAATGAGCAGTACAACAAAACATTGTTGTTATTCCAAAATCAACGCATAAAGAACGTTTGATTGCTAACACTCAATTAGATGATTTTATGTTAGATGAAGCAGATATGGCAACATTGTTTGCATTACCACAAGAAAAATTAGGACCAGATCCAAATTATGTTGATTTTTAAAATTATTAGTTAATAATTTTAAAAATCTTTTTTTTGTTATAATTTACAATATAGCTTAACAAAAGGAATGATATGATGAAAAAAATAATAGGTATCCTAGGAACAATAACAATGATTGTAACACCTGTCACAACAGTAATTAGTTGTAATCAACAAGAAAGACATTATGTTCCAACGCGAAATACTGATATGGAAGCTGATATTAGTCAGTTTTTGTCGCAGTTTACTTTGCAAGCATTTAACGATGAAGGTGATTACTGAGTAAAACATGATAATGATGATTTAATTTTTACAACCTTTAATAAGGAAAAAGAAGCCCACACTTTGGCACCAATCATTAATTATGACTTTAATAATTCAGAAGCAGTTTCAGCTTTTGAATTACCAAAACAAAACATTTTATTTAAAACATATCTTGTTGCAATGCCATCAAAGTTACCACCACTAGAACAATTGTATCGTGATTTTCAATTATTTTCCTTGATTAGAAATACTACTGCATATAGTTATACAAAGGGTGAAACAACAATGCAAGAAATTACGATTGATGGCGAACATTTAACAACAAAAATTTATTATTTAACAATTAATTTAAATAGTAATGTTTTTTGAAATTATGAAATTAATAAAGATTTATTAAGTTATTTAATTAATTATATCCAAACGAATCCAAGTTTTATTTTTTCACAAAATATGACTGACGAAGCAATTATTACAAGATGGTTAACAGCTGTTTACACTGACTCTAATAATTTCAAAATTAGTAATATTAAAACAATTAAAAATATTTCGGATTTAACTGCTTATTTAACTGATAAACTTAATTTTCAGTTTAATAATTTAGATACTAAGCAAATTGGTAAGCAAGGTGAATTTAACTTTAATGTTAGTGATCAAAAAAACAATTATCGTTGACAATTGAACCAGTTAAAATATGAAATTCGTTAAGAATAATTGTTATGTGTTATTTTCTTTTATAATTTAAACCAACGGTATTTTTAATTTTTGTTAATTTTTTATTGGCAAGATAGCGAGCTTTTTCTGTGCCAGCATCAATTAATTGGTCAATGGTATCATCTTTAATTAGTTGATGATATTTTATTTGAATTGGTTCTAAGGTTGCAATAATTGTTGATGCTACTTCTTCTTTTAACTGACCATAATCATAATTATTTAATGTTTTAACAGCAGTTTCAATTGTGATGTTTTTTAAAACAGCATAAATTGTTAAAAGATTACTTACCCCTGGTTTTTGTTCAGGATTATAAGCAATTTTCCCGTCAGAATCAGTTATTGCGGAACGAATTTTTTTACGAATAATGTCTGGGGCATCTAATAATTCAATAAAAGATTTTGGATCATTTGAGGATTTACTCATTTTTTTAGTTGGATTTTGTAAATCCATAATTTTGCCACCAACAGGGGGAATAAAATCATTAGGAAGTTTAAAAAGTTCTTGTTGGTAACGATTATTCATTCGTTCTGCAATGTTTCGTGTTAATTCAATATGTTGTTTTTGATCTTTCCCAACTGGAACTAGGTCAGCATCATATAATAAAATATCAGCAGCCATTAAGGTTGGATAAGTTAATAGTCCGGTTGGAATAAATTCAGTTCCATTTTCCGCTTTCATTTTAATTGATTTATCTTTAAATTGTGTCATTCGTGATAATTCTCCAACAGTGGTGTTACATAATAAAATATGGCTTAATTGGGTTAATTCTAAGACATCTGATTGAACATAAATAATTGCTTTGTTAGGATCTAAACCACAAGCATAATATAACGCAATCATATTTTTAATATTGCTTCGTAATTCTTCTTTTCCAATGGGAATTGTAATTGCATGTAAATTTGCAACAAAAATAATTAAATTATTATCTTTTTGTAATTCAATAAAATTTTTAATTGCGCCAATATAATTTCCTAATGTTAATTGTCCAGTGGCAGTAATTCCTGAGACAATTGTTGGTTTTTTTCCTTCCATCTTTTTTCCGTCCTGTTCCAAAATTAATGATATATTAGTATTATCATAGCAAATAATTTTATCTTTGCCATCAAAAAACAAGGAAAAATGATGTTTTTTCTTGAATTTTCATTGTAATTTATTTACTATTGCTAGAACAAATAATATAATAATCTCATAGACTTAGAAGGAGAGTACAAAATTATGTCAAAAATTGAGAAAATTTATGCTCGTGAAGTAATTGATTCACGAGGTAATCCAACGGTTCAAGTTGAAGTTTGAACAGAATTTGGTGGATATGGTTCAGCGATGGTGCCATCAGGAGCTTCAACAGGAAGCCGTGAAGCACTAGAATTAAGAGATGGTGATAAAGGACGTTACCAGGGGAAAGGTGTCTTAAAAGCTGTTAATAATGTGAATACAAAAATTGCTGAAGAACTTGTTGGTATGGAAGCAACTGATCAAGTTGCAATTGATAAAGCCATGATTACTTTAGATGGAACAGATTTTAAAAAGAATTTAGGGGCTAACGCTATGTTAGGAGTTTCAATGGCGGTTGCTAAAGCAGCTGCTTGTGAATTAGAACTACCATTATATAAATATCTAGGCGGAGTTAATGCTAAAAAACTACCAGTACCAATGTTAAACATTATTAATGGTGGAGAACATGCTGATAGTTCAATTGATTTCCAAGAATTTATGATTATGCCTGTTGGAGCACCAAGTTTTAAAGAAGCGCTACGATGATCATCAGAAATTTTCCATACGTTAAAAAAAATCTTACATGATAAAGGAGACATTACTGCGGTTGGCGATGAAGGGGGCTTTGCACCACACTTTAATTGAGCTTATAAAGATCAATCATTAGCATCATTCCAAGCAAGAACACCAGCTGAAGTTGCCTTAGACTTAATTGTTGATGCAATTAAAGCAGCCGGATATAAACCAGGCGAAGATGGAGTTATGATTGCAATGGATTGTGCTTCATCAGAATTGTATTTTGAAGATAAAAAATACCACTTTAAGAAAATTGAAAAAGTAACTGGTAAAGAATATGCAATGACAACAGAAGAATTAATTAAATATATTGATAAATTAGTTGACACATATCCAATTATTTCCGTTGAAGATGGTTTAACAGAAGCAGACTGAGCTGGATTTGAATTACAAGTTAAAACAATGGGACACAAAATCCAAATTGTAGGAGATGATTTATTTGTTACAAATCCAAAAATTACAACGGAAGGAATTGCTAATGAAGCTGCTAACTCAGTTTTAATTAAATTAAACCAAATTGGAACAGTTACTGAAACGATTGATACAATTCAATTGGCCCAAAAAGCTGGATGAACAGCAGTTGTTTCACACCGTTCGGGAGAAACAGAAGATTCAACAATTGCTGATTTAGCAGTAGCTTTAAATGCTGGACAAATTAAAACGGGAAGCATGTCACGAAGTGACCGTATTGCAAAATATAATCGTTTATTAGCAATTGAAGATGAATTAGGACCTGTTGCTGAATATGATGGAATTAAAACATTCTATAATTTAAAAAAACATGTTTTACATTTAAAAAAATAGTTATTTTAATTAGCAAATTAAATTGTATAAGGCACCATTATGTGCCTTTTTGTTTGACAATGTTAATATATTTACAAGTAAAGGAGTATACACTGTGGATAAATTTATTGAAATAGGTGGTTTACTTAAAACTACATAAGGGGTAGAGTATTATACGAAAATAGAAGATTATTCATCAGATAATCAAAAAAATTGAAGAAAGTTTTTTCATTAATGAAAGAAATAAAGGATAATATTTTAATTGATTTTGATCTAGATTTAAGTGAATATAGTGCTAAGTATTCCCAAGGAAGTGGTCGTTTAGCTAAAACTCCTTGAATAGGCATTAAAAAAGATAAAGCTTCAGCAAAATGATTTTCAGATTCTAATTGTTTTGCAATTGCATTAATTTTTACTCCAGAACTTAATGGTATTTTTATTTGTATTTGTGGTCGTGCCGAAAATATGATTAATAGTAAAAAATTAGTGAAGAAAAAAAGTATTATTTTTAAAACATTAATTGAATATAATCAAAAATTCAAAGAAAAGTTAGAAAAAGAATTTAATTTTAAATATAATAATATGTTACCCCCAAATCCAGAAAAATTATTAATTCCTTCAAATCCAAATAAATCTTCTAGGGGTAATTCATATTTATATTCTTCATTTGTATATAAATGACTGTCATTTGATGAAATAAATGAAGATATACTTTTTAATGAGCTAAATTTATTATTTGAAATTTACGATAAAATTACTGAAAACATTAATATGTCCTCTTATTATAATATGTTAGAAAAAATTGATTTAATAGATAATATTTCTGATAACTTATTAGATGGAATCATTAAAAAAGTTGATAAGGTTAAGAGTTATAATTTTAATGAAAGAAAATTAATTCCAATTAAAGGGAAAACAGAAAAAACTAATAAAAAAAACATAATTTCTAGAGTTTAAATGCAAGAAGCATTAACTAAAAAAACAAAAATAGGAAACAAAGCAGAGGAAGTTGTTAGAGATTATGAAAAACATTATTTAATAGAAAATAATAAAAATGATTTAGCTGCAAAAGTAAAAATTTTAGATATTGATGATGCTGGATATGATGTTGATAGTTTTTATTTAAATGGAGATTCAAAGAAAATTGAAGTTAAAGGAACTTCTGGAACACAAAACAAAATTTATATATCTAGTAATGAGTTAAATGCTGTTATTAATGATGATGTTTTATTATACTTTGTTAAAAAAGTTAACACTGAGGAGCCAGAAATATTTCATGTTGAATTAAACACAGATACTGAATACAATCCAATTGCTTATGAAATAAGATTGGAATATAAATAAAAAAATGCTATAAATAGCATTTTTTTATTTGACAACACTTTTTTATTCAATATCTTTTAGTCAATTTAATGTTCGATTGACAGCAACCTTTCAACCTTTTAATAGTTTTTGGACAATTGCTTGATCTAATTTAGCATGATATGTTTTATCAACATTTAAAATTTGTTTAATTTCATCACGGGATGTTCAGAAATCAACAGCTAAACCAGCTAAAAAGGCTGCTCCCATTGCCGTTGTTTCAATACTTTTTGGGCGAATTACTTCCACTTGGGTAATATCCGCTTGGAATTGCATTAAATATTCATTACGGCTAGCACCACCGTCAACTTTAATTCTTTTAATTGGTTTTTTTAAGTCTTCAGCCATTGCCATAATAACATCATAAGACTGATAAGCTAATGATTCTAAGGTTGCTTTTACTAAGTGTTCACGTTTTGTTCCGCGTTCTAATCCAAAGATTGCTCCGCGTGAATAAGAATCCCAGTATGGTGACCCTAACCCCGTAAAGGAAGGAACAACATACAGTTGTTGGTCATCTTTAACAAGATTTGTGTATCAATCCGTTTCACTAGCATGATAAATGATCTTAATTTGATCGCGTAATCATTGGACAGCTGCTCCCGCCACAAAAACCGAACCTTCTAAGGCATAAGTTATTGTTCCTTTATAATCAAGAGCAATTGTTGTTAATAAACCATTATTTGATTTAATTGGAGTTTGACCGGTGTTCATTAAAATAAAACATCCAGTTCCATAAGTATTTTTAACTTCACCTGGTTCTAAACAAAGCTGTCCAAACAAGGCTGCTTGTTGATCACCAATGGCACTAGCAATTGGAATTTGAACGTCGGTTTCTTTGCTTAATAATCCCGGAAAAGTATGACCATAAACTTCTGAAGAGGATTTTACTGTTGGTAAAATGCTCTTTGGAATATCCATTAAGGTCAATAATTCATCATCTCACTCTTTCGTATGAATATTAAATAACATTGTTCGACTGGCATTAGTTGAATCAGTAATGTGTGTTTTACCACCCGTTAAACGATAAATTAATCAAGTATCAATTGTTCCAAAAAGTAAGTTATTATCCTTTGCTAATTGGCGGGCTCCTTCAACATTATCTAAAATCCATTTTATTTTTGTCGCAGAAAAATAAGGGTTAATAATTAAACCAGTTTTTGTTTGGACTAATTCACTTTTTCCTTGGGCAATTAATTCATCACAATATTTGGTAGTACGACGGTCTTGTCAGACAATAGCATTATAAATCGGTAAACCAGAGCGTTTATCTCACATTACTACTGTTTCACGTTGGTTAGTAATTCCGATTCCGACAATATCTTCTGGTTTAATTTTTGCTTTATTAACTGATTGCACTAATGTTGTTCGTTGTGAGTTTCAAATCTCAACTGCGTTATGTTCAACTCAACCAGCTTTTGGGAAAATCTGACTAAATTCTAGCGCATTACTTGCGACAATTTCACCTTTGTGATTAATTACAAGAGTGCGACAACTTGTTGTTCCTTCATCTAAACTTATAATATATTTTGGCATTATAAATGTTTCCTTTCGTTAAATTGTTGGAATAATTTCAGTTTGGATAGGATCAAAATGCGGGTTTGTGATTAATTCACAGCCAGCGGCCGTTAGTAAATGGCAAATATATTTGGCAATTGCAGGGGCACTACTTAACCCGGGAGATTTTGTTCCAGCAACATTGATAAATCTTGGATTATCATGGGCTGGTTTTAAATAAAAATCTTTGGAAAGGGGTTCAATTGGGCGTGATCCCGCAAAAGTTTGACATGTTTTTTCCATTTTAAGGTTTGGAACAATTTTAGTTCCAATTTGACCAATTTTTTCATACATTGCTGGTGTAACAAGACGGGTTTCTGCTTTTGGAATATTGTCTTCCGCGGTTGGGCCAACTAAGAGATGACCATTTAACGTTGGCGTAACAATAACACCTTTACCATGAATTGTTGGCACCATAAAAATAATATTTTTTACTAAATTACCCTCACTTTTTTCTAAAACACGATATTCACCACGTTTTGTAACTAATTCGTAATCGGGATAACCAGCTTTTGCGGCAAGGATATCACAATAGTGGCCAGCAGCATTAATTAAGTATTTTGCAAAATAAGTAACTTTTTGTTCTTGATGTAAGGTTGTAATTTCAAAGTGGTTCTGATCAGCATGATACTTAATATTTGTTACCATCTGATCTAACTTTAAATGTTGCTTATTTTTAATACTATTTGAAAAAAGACTTTGGGTTAAGACCACGGGATCAACAACATACGAAGAAGTACATAACAATGCTCCTTGAACATCAGGACTTAGGTTTGGTTCTAAAGCATGGACTTCTGCTTGGTTAATAAGACGTAAATGTTTTGGATCAACATTGTTTGTAATTCCCCGTTCATATAGCATTTCTAAGTGTTTTTGTTCTTCATCATTAAAAGCAATCACAAGTGAATTAACTTGTTGATAGGGAATTGTTAGTTCTTTAAAAATCGTTTGATAAAGGTGATGTCCCTCTATATTTAATTTTGCGGTTAATTTTCCTGGTGTTGGGTCAAAACCACCATGAATAACACCAGAATTTCCAGCGGAAGTTTCCATTGCTACTTTTTTATTTTTTTCAATTGTAATGGTTGTTAATTGATAGCGGCTTAATTCACGGCTAATTGCCGCACCAATAACGCCACCACCAATAATACAAACATCATAAGTGGATTTTTTCATGATATTTATAATATCCTTTCTATTAAATTGCTTAAAATAGTAAGAAGATTCCGCCAGTAGCAAGACCAGCACATGTTGGTGCTACAACTGGAATTCAACTATAACTTCAATCTGAGTTGCCTTTATTTTTTAATGGTAAAACAAAATGAACAATTCTTGGAATTAAGTCTCGAACAGGGTTAATGGCATAACCAGTTGTTCCTCCTAATGAGATTCCAATTCCAAAAACTGTTAAACCAACAAATAGTGGCCCTCATGTCCCCAAACTAAATGTTTCATATTTACCAATTGCTAAAATTGCGGCAACTAATAGAAATGTTCCAATAAATTCAGCAAAAAAGTTAAAGAAGGCAGGACGATAAGTTGGTCCTGTTGCATGCATCGCAAGAATAAAATCGGGATTATCATTAACAGTATCTTTAATATGTTTTCAATAAAAGATATCTACAATAATTTGGCCAATTAAAGCCCCAGCAACTTGCCCTAATAATAAGGCTGGTAGTAAGAATCACCCGTTATTAATAAATCAAGTTTGTTGAACAACCATTGCAAATGTTACTGCTGGATTTAAATGAGCAACTCCTTTTAGAGCGCTACTAGCCATTGCTCCAACTAGCACCGCAAAACCTCAGCCGGCAGTAATTGCAAAAAAACCTTGTCCATTTCCTTTTGTATTTTTTAATAAAATGTTAGCAACGACACCATTTCCTAAAATAATTAAAAGCATTGTGCCGAACATTTCTAAACCAAAATGTTGAAAAAATAATTGGGTATTTGCCATGTTTATTTTCCTTTCTTATTTGTAAAGTATGATGTTTCATTCAGATTTTATTATGTTTTAGGCTAATAATAAATTCCCCCTTTCTAAAATAATTTAAATAAAATAATTATGAATAAAGTGCTAATAATTTTTAGCAAATTACTGAAAAGTAATTAATTTTTGGTAATATTTGGTAAAACACGATTCAATTTCGGTAATGATTAAAGAAGCTTTTTTCTTTCATAAATCATAATTTTCTAAGTTATATAAGATTGTTGTTAAAATATGGATCAAGTAAAGGGGCGTTGCCCCTAAGTCGCTACGCGACTTTTACCCGTTTAAGTAAGGCGGTGCGTGGATAAACCACCACACCGCCTTACTTATTTTTACTAACAACATTATATACTAAAAATATCGTAAAAGTCCATTAACCATTGCTAACACTAAAATAGAACTTAACATAATCTTAAATGTAATATCAAAAGCAAACAAATTACCAATATTATTAAATAAATCAGATACATTGCTAAATACATATACTATCCCATTAACAAAATTATAAACATCTTTCATACCAGGCAAATTATTTACTAATCAAATCGCCGCATTTTGTATATGACACGCAACATTATATCAACTACAATTTTTATAAGGTATTTCCCAAATATCGCCACCATTAATCTCATTGTTTCAATCAGTAGCATTATAAATGCTAAAATTAAACCCATTAATTGAAATACTATTATTTTCAGTTAACCTAGTCGTATTAAATCTAATTAAATTAAAACCTTGATACTTTGATTTATCTGTCATATCTAATAATTTTATTGATTGAATATATTTATCATTGTTAGAAGGCAAAACATCAGTAATATAATCTCAATTTGAAAAATAAGAAAAATAATCATTAGACTTCTTGCGATACCCTTTTTATTAAAATATTATTATAAAATATAATTTATGAGGACATAAAAATATGAACAATAATAAATTTAATACTCTTAATGATAGAGAATGGTTAAGATTAACAGGAATAAAAAAATCCACTTTTAATAAAATGTTAGATATTTTAAAAGTTGCTGAAATAGAAAAATTTAAAAAAGGTGGTAAAACTAATAAATTATCATTAGAAAATAGATTATTGATGACTTTATTATATTGACGAGAATATCAGACTTATTTTCATCTTGGTAAAAGTTTTGATATTAGTGAGGCTAATTGTTATCGTAATATTAAGTGAATTGAAGATATTTTAATTAAAAACTCTGATTTTCAACAACTTGCTGGTAAAAAAGCACTAATAAATGATTATTTTAATGATAAAACTATTATTATTGATGCTACCGAAACTCCAATCCAACGCCCAAAAAAAGACAAAAACAATCTTATTCTGGTAAAAAGAAAAAACACACGATCAAAACACAAGTAATTATCGAACAAGAAACCAAAAAAATTATTGCAACAAGTTTTTCGCTCGAAAAAAAACATGATTATGCTTTATTTAAAGAATCAAAAATCCCAATTTTAAAAAATACCAAATTAATAGTTGATAGTGGTTATCAAGGAATACAAAAAAATCACAATAATGTTCTAATACCTACAAAGAAAACAAAGAAAAACCCTTTAAACAAAGAACAAAAGCAATATAATAGACTAGTTTCAAAAATGAGAATTATTATTGAAAATATTTTTGCTATTCTTAAAAAATTTAAAATTATTACAGAAAAATATCGTAATCGAAGAAAAAGATTTGGTTTAAGATTTAATTTAATTGCCTCAATTTATAATTTACAATTATTATATTTAACATAAAATATTTATTTAAAATTAAATAATTTAAATAATAAATTAATTTTTCGTTGTGGAAAAATATTAAATTTTTAAATAAAAAACATAATTAATTAAAATTATATTTTTCTATTAGTATCTTTTTTACAAATATTTGCAATTTTTTAACAAGTAATGCAAGAAGTCTATTATATTGCTTTTGTTCTTTGTTTAAAGGGTTTTTCTTTGTTTTCTTTGTAGGTATTAGAACATTATTGTGATTTTTTTGTATTCCTTGATAACCACTATCAACTATTAATTTGGTATTTTTTAAAATTGGGATTTTTGATTCTTTAAATAAAGCATAATCATGTTTTTTTCCGAGCGAAAAACTTGTTGCAATAATTTTTTTGGTTTCTTGTTCGATAATTACTTGTGTTTTGATCGTGTGTTTTTTCTTTTTACCAGAATAAGATTGTTTTTGTCTTTTTTTGGGCGTTGGATTGGAGTTTCGGTAGCATCAATAATAATAGTTTTATCATTAAAATAATCATTTATTAGTGCTTTTTTACCAGCAAGTTGTTGAAAATCAGGGTTTTTAATTAAAATATCTTCAATTCACTTAATATTACGATAACAATTAGCCTCACTAATATCAAAACTTTTACCAAGATGAAAATAAGTCTGATATTCTCGTCAATATAATAAAGTCATCAATAATCTATTTTCTAATGATAATTTATTAGTTTTACCACCTTTTTTAAATTTTTCTATTTCAGCAACTTTTAAAATATCTAACATTTTATTAAAAGTGGATTTTTTTATTCCTGTTAATCTTAACCATTCTCTATCATTAAGAGTATTAAATTTATTATTGTTCATATTTTTATGTCCTCATAAATTATATTTTATAATAATATTTTAATAAAAAAGGGTATCGCAAGAAGTCTAATAGTCTTCTTTACCAGTTTTGTTATTTTTAATAACTTTATTTTTGTTAACCTTTGTTAACATCACTAAATATTTCATATTTGAAATCTCCTTTTAAAAAACTATATAGTTTCTTAAAAGATTTCTTAAAAAATTAAAACTTAAATATAAAAATGATTAATTAAAATATTTATTGCTACAAAGTTAGTGTTTTTTATTTGAATAAATTTATAAATAAAATATAAAAATCATTTAATTATATTTAAGTTCCGCTCAAGGAAATCTTTTAAGATTTAAAACTCAAACACAATAAAATGTTTAAGTTAAATTAATAATACAATAAAATATTAAAAAGTCAAATTTTCAACACAAAATTAAATATATTGTAAAATATACATCCCCATCTTGTTTTTTTTGTTTTAATTAATTTGTGGTGATTGTTGCTCAAGGCAATTGCCACTTTTTTTAATGAGTTTTTAACTCATTTTTTAATTTTAACACCTTAAATTTTTAAATTTATTTTTGTAATTTTCAATTATTTTATTATTTTGATTTCTTCACATTTTACTTTCGTGTGAAACATATTTTTTAAATTCTCTAAATTTATCTAAACCATAATAACTATCACAACTAAAACCAACACGAATACCTTGCTTATTACCAAAACTAAAATAATTAAGTGTTTCATCAGATGACAGAATTAAATCTAATGTATCTAATTCAACAACCCCAACTTTTATTTTTGGGTTTTTACAATTACGACTAAATTGATATGCTTTAATAGACTTCTTGCATTACTTGTTAAAAAATTGCAAATATTTGTAAAAAAGATACTAATAGAAAAATATAATTTTAATTAATTATGTTTTTTATTTAAAAATTTAATATTTTTCCACAACGAAAAATTAATTTATTATTTAAATTATTTAATTTTAAATAAATATTTTATGTTAAATATAATAATTGTAAATTATAAATTGAGGCAATTAAATTAAATCTTAAACCAAATCTTTTTCTTCGATTACGATATTTTTCTGTAATAATTTTAAATTTTTTAAGAATAGCAAAAATATTTTCAATAATAATTCTCATTTTTGAAACTAGTCTATTATATTGCTTTTGTTCTTTGTTTAAAGGGTTTTTCTTTGTTTTCTTTGTAGGTATTAGAACATTATTGTGATTTTTTTGTATTCCTTGATAACCACTATCAACTATTAATTTGGTATTTTTTAAAATTGGGATTTTTGATTCTTTAAATAAAGCATAATCATGTTTTTTTCCGAGCGAAAAACTTGTTGCAATAATTTTTTTGGTTTCTTGTTCGATAATTACTTGTGTTTTGATCGTGTGTTTTTTCTTTTTACCAGAATAAGATTGTTTTTGTCTTTTTTTGGGCGTTGGATTGGAGTTTCGGTAGCATCAATAATAATAGTTTTATCATTAAAATAATCATTTATTAGTGCTTTTTTACCAGCAAGTTGTTGAAAATCAGAGTTTTTAATTAAAATATCTTCAATTCACTTAATATTACGATAACAATTAGCCTCACTAATATCAAAACTTTTACCAAGATGAAAATAAGTCTGATATTCTCGTCAATATAATAAAGTCATCAATAATCTATTTTCTAATGATAATTTATTAGTTTTACCACCTTTTTTAAATTTTTCTATTTCAGCAACTTTTAAAATATCTAACATTTTATTAAAAGTGGATTTTTTTATTCCTGTTAATCTTAACCATTCTCTATCATTAAGAGTATTAAATTTATTATTGTTCATATTTTTATGTCCTCATAAATTATATTTTATAATAATATTTTAATAAAAAAGGGTATCGCAAGAAGTCTAATGTTTAAATCATAATGATTTTGTGACTTATCATTATTAGCAGTTTTAACAATATATTTAGCAAGATATTTAACAACATCTTCGTTTGTTCCACTACGAACTTTAATATTTTTATTAATACCGTGTTTTCAATACTGTTGTACAGTACTATTTGGTATTTTTTGGTTTAAGATTATATGAAAATGGGCTGCTCCCCGTTTTTGATACTCATAATTATACATATATTTTAAAATTCCTTTATGATGTTTTGCTCTAATTGGGTTATTATATCAACGATTAATATTTTGAAAGAATTTCATTAAATCATATTTACACTTTTTAACATCCGTTTCATTAACAGCATAAGTTAAAGTTAGAAAACTTAAATTTTTAGAATTTGAAAAATTATGATATGCTTTACGGATACAATTTCCTTGTGTACGAATACGACTATTTAATAACTTTTTATCATTTTTCCCAGTATTTTTAATACCATCTTTATTACGGGGGATATTATTAATTATATCTAGTGGTAAAACAATATTTTTAACATAATTACCATAAAATACTTTTTTTAAATAATATTCTCTTTTAGCATAATTTAATTTATTCATAAATATATTATGACTATTAATCTTTAAATTATCGTAAATAAAAACATTATTCATTTTTATAAACTCCTTTCAAATAAAAAAACACTAAATTACATTTAAAAATTCCGCTCAAGGAAACTATAAATAGTTTGAAACTTTCAATAGACTTCTTGCGATACCCTTTTTTATTAAAATATTATTATAAAATATAATTTATGAGGACATAAAAATATGAACAATAATAAATTTAATACTCTTAATGATAGAGAATGGTTAAGATTAACAGGAATAAAAAAATCCACTTTTAATAAAATGTTAGATATTTTAAAAGTTGCTGAAATAGAAAAATTTAAAAAAGGTGGTAAAACTAATAAATTATCATTAGAAAATAGATTATTGATGACTTTATTATATTGACGAGAATATCAGACTTATTTTCATCTTGGTAAAAGTTTTGATATTAGTGAGGCTAATTGTTATCGTAATATTAAGTGAATTGAAGATATTTTAATTAAAAACTCTGATTTTCAACAACTTGCTGGTAAAAAAGCACTAATAAATGATTATTTTAATGATAAAACTATTATTATTGATGCTACCGAAACTCCAATCCAACGCCCAAAAAAAGACAAAAACAATCTTATTCTGGTAAAAAGAAAAAACACACGATCAAAACACAAGTAATTATCGAACAAGAAACCAAAAAAATTATTGCAACAAGTTTTTCGCTCGGAAAAAAACATGATTATGCTTTATTTAAAGAATCAAAAATCCCAATTTTAAAAAATACCAAATTAATAGTTGATAGTGGTTATCAAGGAATACAAAAAAATCACAATAATGTTCTAATACCTACAAAGAAAACAAAGAAAAACCCTTTAAACAAAGAACAAAAGCAATATAATAGACTAGTTTCAAAAATGAGAATTATTATTGAAAATATTTTTGCTATTCTTAAAAAATTTAAAATTATTACAGAAAAATATCGTAATCGAAGAAAAAGATTTGGTTTAAGATTTAATTTAATTGCATCAATTTATAATTTACAATTATTATATTTAACATAAAATATTTATTTAAAATTAAATAATTTAAATAATAAATTAATTTTTCGTTGTGGAAAAATATTAAATTTTTAAATAAAAAACATAATTAATTAAAATTATATTTTTCTATTAGTATCTTTTTTACAAATATTTGCAATTTTTTAACAAGTAATGCAAGAAGTCTAATATAATTAAGTGTTTATATCTGAAAGTTATTTTGATTATAATATATCTTTTATAATTTTACAATTTTTTTTAAATTTAAAATGTCGGAAAACACTGTTCTAAAACCATTATTTTATGAGGGTCTAATTTTTTAACCCCTTATGTTTATTGGGTTTTTTTGATGTTGAGTTGTGTTAGTTAATTAAATCAATTTTAACATAAGTTTTATTTTTGTTAGTATCTTTTGCAATAGCAAGGCGATATCCTTCCCGTGTAAAGGAAAAGTATGCGGCAAATTTTAATTGGCTTAATCTTAAATGCATACGAATGTTTTCTAAGCAATTAATAATCCTGTGATAAATTTCAATTTTCATTTTAGAATTCTCCTGTTAAGTTTGCTACTACCTTTATTTTAACCAAGTTTTTTTATAAAACTTTTTAAAAACAAAAAAATCACTTGTATTATAAATAATGATTTTTTAAAACTAAGAACCTTTTAATTGGGGCTTGATTATAATATAATTAACTTATTAATATTAAGTGAGGCAAAAAAATGAAATTACATCCACTCGTCAAAGAAGTTTTAATTACCGCAGAAGAAATTGAACAAAAATGCTTAGAATTAGGGCAAGAAATTAGTGGTTATTATCTTAATGAATATCCGGTTCAAGATAATACCATTTTGTGTTTGGGATTACTAAAAGGTTGTATTCCTTTTATGGCAAAATTTATTCCCCATTTAGTTGGGGTCGAATGTGAGACGGAATATATGGTTGTTTCATCATATTTTGGTGGGGTAAAAAGTAATGGTGTTCCACAAATTTTATTAGATTTACCAATTCCGGTCACAAATCGTGATGTTTTATTAGTCGAAGATATTATAGATAGTGGTAAAACAGTTAAAATGATTAAAGAATATTTATATTTAAAAGGTGCTCGTAGCGTTAAAGTTGTTACTTTATTGGATAAAAAAGCGGGACGCAAAGTAGATTTAGTTGCTGATTGATATGGTTTTGACGTTCCGGACGCTTTCTTAATTGGTTTTGGGTTAGACTATGAAGAACGTTTACGAAACTTACCATATATTGCGATTGCTGATACAGCAAAGTTAAAAACATGACAATGAGGAACAAAAAAATAATGAAACAATAATAGTAAGTGTGAAATTATTATTGGAGGCACAAATGAAAAAAATTACAACAAGAATGATTACAATTAATAGTATTATTATTGCTATTTTTTTACTGTTTGTATTAGTTCCTTCATTAGGATATATTGCGGTTGGTCCAGTTAATCTAACTTTAATGCATATTTTATTTTTAATTGGAATGTATGCGTTATATGTCACAATGAATCTAAATTTAATTTGAGCAGGTTTAATTTATGGTCTTGTTTTTGGCCTGTCTTCGTTAGTTCAAACACTTATTTCCCCAGGGATTACAAGTTTTATTTTTATTAACCCCTTATTTTCCGTTGTTCCCCGTGTTTTAATGGGACTTTGTGTCGGGGTTTTGGCTTATTTTTTAACAAAGATTTCTGATAACATTGAAACAAAAATTTATGCAAATCAAATTACTGAATTAACATGATATCAACGACATTATTTAAAAATTTATAATGTTATTATTGCCTTTACAACAGCAACTTTAAATACTATTTTTGTTTTAGTTTTTATGTATTTTATTGGACCATTAATTTATACTAATCCTGATCAACAAGCTATTTTTCGAACTTTTACTTGACTTATTTTAGCAACAAATTACTTACCTGAGATGGCTTTAGCAGTTGCGATTTTCCCACCTGTTGCTTATGCTTTACGAAAACGTTATTTATAATTTGAATTTGTATAAAAGAACATTTATCTTATTTATGGTTTAGCTAAAACTTTTCGATGTTGTTGATAATAATTATAAAACATCATTGCTGCTGTATATCAAATTACTACAATAATAATTCAGTTTAACACATTAATAAAATTAGTTTTATCTAGTCCTAATCCATTTTGAATTCCGATAAAGACAATTAAATAAGAGGCAATAACCCCAAAACTACCACCTAAGGTAAAACTAGTGGCAATCTTAATATCGTAATTTTGATCTTTAATAAAACGAAAGGCCCCGATGGGCATTAAAAAGTCTGCTGATCCCATCATAATTGGGAAGGCACATAATGAACTTAAGCCCATTAAATATGTTACCGCCATTGCTGGCGCATAAATTCCGACCCCTAATGATTGTAGAATTCCTAATATAAAAAAATATCATAGATCCTAAGAGATATTTTCACCACACTTCTAACGAATCACTTGTTCTAGCGGATGGCATAACATGAACTTCTTTTTGACCTAATAAAATAATGATTGAAATAATAATTAGAGCAACTCCTAGTAAAATTTGAGTTCATCCTAATTTAATCTTATTAACTAAAAAAGCGCCAATATAAGCACCAATAGCAGCTAATGTAATTAATAATATTAGTGTTATTCATTCGACTTTTACTAAAGAAATAAAAATAATTGCTTGTAAACAAGTAGGAATAGCATGACCAACATTTAATGTTCCTAGTAATTGTTTATCGTTTTTAACTTGCTTTGTTAACTTTAATAAAACAATGCTAATGGCAAAAGAACCAATCCCAATTGTGTCACAAAAATCTGCAATAAAACCAATTAATCCTAATTTTCAAAATTTTTGTTTAATATTATACTGAAATTCACCGGGATCATCTTTTGCAAAGTTCCGATAACTATTTTGTAAATAAACTACGGCAAAAATTCCAACAATAATTAATAAAATACTATTAATAACAATTGCAATGACTGTTGGCTTTCAAATATTTGTAAAATATAACGATAATAACAGAATTACCATTACAATTGGAATACTAATAAAACTTCAAAAAAAGATTTTTTTCACAACCCAATAAATGCTCCTTTACTAATTACGAATATTTTAACAAATTTATTCGAAAAGAAATATCATTTATTTATAATTGCAAATTCTAACTTAAAAAAACAATTTGTATTGTATTCTTGTTTAGAACATTATAAGATTAATAATAGTAAGAAAGAAGCGAGAAATAGTGAAACAACCGGCAGGACTTATTTTTATAAAGGTAATTTTATTTCTTTTGTTGTCACCACTGTTATATTTTTGATATCTTTTATTATGACCATTGGGTTATTTTTTAGCTCGGTTCCACACCACAGACGAATTTTCTGAACAACTAGAAAAGAATACTACTGAGTGAGTAAATATTATGGTTGTAATGTTATTATGAATTTTTTGTTCTATTATTATTGCATTGTTATTTTTAATTTATACATTAGACTTCTTGCATTACTTGTTAAAAAATTGCAAATATTTGTAAAAAAGATACTAATAGAAAAATATAATTTTAATTAATTATGTTTTTTATTTAAAAATTTAATATTTTTCCACAACGAAAAATTAATTTATTATTTAAATTATTTAATTTTAAATAAATATTTTATGTTAAATATAATAATTGTAAATTATAAATTGAGGCAATTAAATTAAATCTTAAACCAAATCTTTTTCTTCGATTACGATATTTTTCTGTAATAATTTTAAATTTTTTAAGAATAGCAAAAATATTTTCAATAATAATTCTCATTTTTGAAACTAGTCTATTATATTGCTTTTGTTCTTTGTTTAAAGGGTTTTTCTTTGTTTTCTTTGTAGGTATTAGAACATTATTGTGATTTTTTTGTATTCCTTGATAACCACTATCAACTATTAATTTGGTATTTTTTAAAATTGGGATTTTTGATTCTTTAAATAAAGCATAATCATGTTTTTTTCCGAGCGAAAAACTTGTTGCAATAATTTTTTTGGTTTCTTGTTCGATAATTACTTGTGTTTTGATCGTGTGTTTTTTCTTTTTACCAGAATAAGATTGTTTTTGTCTTTTTTTGGGCGTTGGATTGGAGTTTCGGTAGCATCAATAATAATAGTTTTATCATTAAAATAATCATTTATTAGTGCTTTTTTACCAGCAAGTTGTTGAAAATCAGAGTTTTTAATTAAAATATCTTCAATTCACTTAATATTACGATAACAATTAGCCTCACTAATATCAAAACTTTTACCAAGATGAAAATAAGTCTGATATTCTCGTCAATATAATAAAGTCATCAATAATCTATTTTCTAATGATAATTTATTAGTTTTACCACCTTTTTTAAATTTTTCTATTTCAGCAACTTTTAAAATATCTAACATTTTATTAAAAGTGGATTTTTTTATTCCTGTTAATCTTAATCATTCTCTATCATTAAGAGTATTAAATTTATTATTGTTCATATTTTTATGTCCTCATAAATTATATTTTATAATAATATTTTAATAAAAAAGGGTATCGCAAGAAGTCTATTAGTACAATATTTGCGAGTTTATCAAGATTTAAATAATGCTTTACGTAGTTTATTTGGTTTAGCATGAATTATTTCCTTTTTTCAAAAAGTTTTAAAAATTAAAGCATAATTAATTATAAGTAAGATAAAATAATCGTATAGAGGAGAGAGTGGTTTCAATGAAGAAAAAAATTGCAATTTTAGGAGATTCATTAACATTTGGTTATTTACCAATGGGAAGTGGTAAGATGCCAGAAGCGGATAATTGACCGGCAAAATTAGCAAATTTATTAACTCAACATTATCAAACAACAGAAATTGAAATTCAAACTAATGCACAACCAGGACGAACAATTATTAAACCATTAATTGATTTTGGGTTTCCACAAGATAATGGGATGAATAGTTTATTAGCATTGTACCAAAAAGCGAGTCCGTTTGATTTGTTTATCGTTTTTTTAGGAACAAACGATTATTTTGGTTATGATGCGTATGCAAAGTTAAAAGAAATCGCAGACTATCCAATTGAAGAAAAAATCGTTACTTCATTAGGACAATTAATTAATCAAATTAAAAATTTTCATCGTGATAATCATGAAGAAATTAATTATAAAATATTAGTTGTTTGTCCACCAAAAGCATTAACAATGCATAATGGTGAATTATTAACTTCATTACCAAGTGCTTATCAAAAATATTTTGCTAATTTAACAATTCCTGTTGTTAATTTACAACTAACTGCTAATCCACATGTAGAAGATCAAACAACATATGATGGAATTCACTATACGCCATCTGAAACTTCAGCGGTAGCACAAGCCATTTTTGATGTTATTATTAATGACAATTTATTAGCAGTAAATTAATGTATTTTGTAAAACATTGTGAAAGGAATAAATAAGAATGATTCTTGGTGTTTATGGTTATATTGGTACGGGTAAAACTAGTGCTTGTGAATATCTGCAAAATAAATATCATTTAACTTATTTAAACGCTGATCAAATTGCTAAAGAAATTATGCAGGAAAAAACTACTTTAATATTTTTAAACAAAACTTTTCCTGGGGTTGTTAAAGATGGCGTTTTAGATCGCCCTTCTTTAGGAACAATTATTTTTACTAATCAAACAGCTAATACAAAGTTAAATAGTTATTTGTGACCAAAAGTAAGAGACAAGATATTAACAATAATTAATAATAATCCGGCGCAAGATTTTTTAATTGAAGCGGTGGGACTTAATATCTTACCTTTAACTTTTAGAGCTAAGATTTTGATTACAGCTAGGGAAAAAACAGTTTTAGCACGAATTGCCGCTCGTGATCAACAATCAGCATCGCAAACAAAACAATTATTAAAAATTCAGAAGGCTTTATTTAAAGATATTAAACCAGACTATCAAGTTAAAACCACTGCATCATTACAATTTTTATATAATCAATTAGATGAAATAATGAGAGAAATATTAGGAGATAAACAGTAATGCATCGTTTTTTTGCAATAACATTAGAACATAATTATTTTGTTTTAACAGCTGATGATGTTAAACAAATTAAACAAGTTTTACGCTTAAAAGATAATAGACTTCTTGCGATACCCTTTTTTATTAAAATATTATTATAAAATATAATTTATGAGGACATAAAAATATGAACAATAATAAATTTAATACTCTTAATGATAGAGAATGGTTAAGATTAACAGGAATAAAAAAATCCACTTTTAATAAAATGTTAGATATTTTAAAAGTTGCTGAAATAGAAAAATTTAAAAAAGGTGGTAAAACTAATAAATTATCATTAGAAAATAGATTATTGATGACTTTATTATATTGACGAGAATATCAGACTTATTTTCATCTTGGTAAAAGTTTTGATATTAGTGAGGCTAATTGTTATCGTAATATTAAGTGAATTGAAGATATTTTAATTAAAAACTCTGATTTTCAACAACTTGCTGGTAAAAAAGCACTAATAAATGATTATTTTAATGATAAAACTATTATTATTGATGCTACCGAAACTCCAATCCAACGCCCAAAAAAAGACAAAAACAATCTTATTCTGGTAAAAAGAAAAAACACACGATCAAAACACAAGTAATTATCGAACAAGAAACCAAAAAAATTATTGCAACAAGTTT
The DNA here is from genome assembly GCF_009866525.1 of Spiroplasma poulsonii. Classification (GTDB taxonomy): domain Bacteria; phylum Bacillota_I; class Bacilli_A; order Mycoplasmatales; family Mycoplasmataceae; genus Spiroplasma; species Spiroplasma poulsonii. The sequence continues at coordinate 1,412,242 of NZ_CM020866.1, read as the reverse complement.
TTCGCTCGGAAAAAAACATGATTATGCTTTATTTAAAGAATCAAAAATCCCAATTTTAAAAAATACCAAATTAATAGTTGATAGTGGTTATCAAGGAATACAAAAAAATCACAATAATGTTCTAATACCTACAAAGAAAACAAAGAAAAACCCTTTAAACAAAGAACAAAAGCAATATAATAGACTAGTTTCAAAAATGAGAATTATTATTGAAAATATTTTTGCTATTCTTAAAAAATTTAAAATTATTACAGAAAAATATCGTAATCGAAGAAAAAGATTTGGTTTAAGATTTAATTTAATTGCCTCAATTTATAATTTACAATTATTATATTTAACATAAAATATTTATTTAAAATTAAATAATTTAAATAATAAATTAATTTTTCGTTGTGGAAAAATATTAAATTTTTAAATAAAAAACATAATTAATTAAAATTATATTTTTCTATTAGTATCTTTTTTACAAATATTTGCAATTTTTTAACAAGTAATGCAAGAAGTCTAATGAACAAATCATTTGTATTTATAATGCTGAACATTATTTAACAACAATTGAAGTTGTTCCAGCACAAAATTATTTATTTAAGTTAACAAAAAAATTAAAACAAAATCACGAAAGTTCAATTAAGATTCGTTTAATTGCTGGTTTAATTCGCAATACAAAATGAGATTATTTATTGCAAAAAGCTACTGAATTAGGTGTTAATGAAATCATTCCCTTTCAGTTTAAACGTTGTGTGGTACAATTAAAAGGTGAAAATAACATTAAAAAAATTGAGCGTTGAACAAAAATTTGTAAAGAAGCTAGTGAACAATCATATCGAAATCAAATCCCTTTAATAAGTAATGTTGAGAGTGATTTAAAAGTTTTACAAAAATATCAGAGTGATGTGAACCTTGTTTGTTATGAAAAAGTGGGGCAAAATTCACAACTAAAGGATTTTTTACACCAAGACTTTACAACAGTTACTATTGTAATTGGACCAGAAGGTGGCTTTACGACAGAAGAAATTACGGTTTTAACAGCGAATGGTTATAATCTAGTTTCACTAGGACAACGTATTTTGCGAGCAGAAACAGCACCGTTAGCTATTTTAGCAATGATTATGTATGAAAAAGAGTTATAGGAGAAAATAAGAATGACAAAAGTAGTATCGATTAAAGCACTAGTTAGTGTTGCAAATATAATATTATATACCGCTTTAGTATTAATTTTTTTAATTCTAGGATTACAAAAATGAAATATTGCGGCAGTAACAGGATATAAAATTGGTTATGTCTTAATTGGCTTTGCGACTATTATTTTTATTATTTATCATTTAGTTCGAATTAATGAATTGAAAAAAACTCCATTACAATTATTACGTAAGCATATTATTTTTATGCAAGTTTTTTATATTGGTCAATATTTAATTTTTGATATTAGTTTATTTTTTTTAATTTTAGCTAATGCCAAAGTTTTAAATCCAACGCAAATTTGTATTTTTTGATATGTTTGGTTTCCAACTGTTTTTGTTGGAACAATTGCTTTTTCTGTTTTAGAGTCAATTGTTCGTGTTGAAGAACGAATTTTTATTGTAAAGAAAAATTGGCAGGACTCTGAGTTATGAGAAAAAGAACAACAAGAATGTGATGATAAGCTAATATTAGAAAAAAAAGATTCCACAAAAAAAACACAAAATCCTTTTTTTGATGATGATAAAAATAGTAATTAGTTTATAATTAGTGCAAAGGATAATTAATAAAGGAGTATGAAGAAATGAAGAAATTTTCAGTTTTACTAACCAGTATTTCATTAACAACAGTCGTTAGTGCAAATGTTATTGCATGTTTACCTCAACCAAAAGATGACGGGAATAATGCTATTGGTGATAAATTAGATTTAAGTTTATTTGCTTTTGATAAAATAGGTAATAAATTTAATTTGAAAAAAGATAATGTCATCGAAAATAATCAAGTTGATTTAAAAACAGGAATAACAAAAGGAATTCAAGACCTTGCGTCAATTTATTTACCTTGAAATGAAGTTGACGTGACAGTTTCAGCTATTACACCAAAACCAACTTTTAAACAAGTATATGTTAAAATGCAAGCAAAAGATGGGGCAAAATCAATTAAAGGTTCAGTAGTGTGAGGAAATGCCGAAGCAAAACCACCAACATATGTTGATCTTCGTCCTAGTTTAAAAGATTGACAACCAGAAGGACAACAAACATTAACTGTTAGCGCAGAAGGTGAATTAGAAGCAGCAGCTTTTACAGCGTTAGGGGGAGCCGCTCTAGGCAAAACCACTTTAACAGAACTTGGTTTAAGAGGGAAATATGATCAAGCAAGTAATTCTTATACTGTTTCAGCTGATGGTACAACAAGTGATTTCTTTGCAACGAGTGATTTTATTTTTAATGCAGTTATTAAGTAAATAATACTACCAACCACTTAACAAAAATGAAAGGTGCATAGTGAGGTGCTTTTATGTTAAAGATTGGAACAATTGGAACTGGGAATATTGTTAGTGAATTTATTGAAGCTTGTCGGGAAGTAACGGGAGTTGAAGTTAGTTGTCTTTACTCGCGTAGTTTAGAAAAAGCGAAAATTTTTGCGTTAAAAAATAATTTATCAGTGCGAATAGTTGATAATTTTGAAGATATGCTTGATCATATTGATATTATTTATATTGCTTCCCCAAATGGGTTACATTATCAACAAGCAAAATATTTTTTACAGCAGCAAAAATATGTTTTAATTGAAAAACCAGCAACTTTTTTAGCGCAAGAGTTAATTGAATTAAGAGAGGTAGCGATTATTAATAATGTTTTTTTAATGGAATCTTTTAAACCAATCCATTTGCCAGCATATCAGGTTTTACAAGAAAACGTTAATCGAATGCATCCTTTTTTAGCAACATTTCATTGTAACCAATATTCAAGTCGGATGAAAGAAGTTTTATTAGATGATTATAATTCTGTTTTTGATGAAATCTTAGGGAAAGGTTCGTTATATGATATGTTAATTTATCCAGTTGAACTAGCGGTGGCATTGTTTGGCCCAGTGAAAGATGTTAAGGCAATGAGTCATAAGTTAAAAAACGGTGTTGATATTAACAACGTTGTTCTCTTACGTCATCATAGTAATATTTTAACAAATATTGTTTGTTCAAAAGCAGCGGTTGGGATTAGTGCTAGTGAAATTTTAAGTTATGATGCAACAATTAATTTTACTAATTTAACAAAATTAGAAACAATTAGCGTATATAACCGTTTAACAAATAAAACAACGATGATTCCCTTACCAGCTGAATATCAGAATAAAATGTATTATGAATTACAACATTTTGTGAATATAATAAATACAGGGAACTATTCTGAAATGCAACGCTTATTAGATTATTCTATTGCTGCAATTCGCATTTTAGAGGCAGTACAAGTTAACGAAGAACAACAGGGAGAACTATTATGAAATTAAATAAATATATTGATCATACTTTATTAAAACCAGATGCCACAACGACGGATATTAAGCAGTTATGTCTTGAAGCAAAACAATATGATTTTGCTGCAGTTTGTATTAATCCAACATATGTATTATTAGCTAATGAATTATTGCAAGATAGCAATGTTAATGTTTGTGTTGTTGTTGGCTTTCCATTAGGAGCAAATACAACAGCAACAAAAGTAACAGAAATTACTAATGCTTTACAAGATGGCGCCAATGAAATTGACATGGTAATGAATATTAGTCAGTTTAAATCAAATAATTATGATCTAGTAGCAGCTGATATGATGGCATGTAAAAAAGCGGCCGGAACAGCTGTTGTTAAAGTTATTTTAGAAACATATTTATTATCAGACGCAGAAATTATTAAAGCATGTCAATTAGCTGAACAAGCAGAGGTTGATTTTGTTAAAACGTCAACTGGTTTTAGTAAAGCAGGAGCAACAACGGCGAATGTCAAGTTAATGAAAGAAACAGTTGGTAATCGTTTGCAAGTTAAAGCAGCCGGGGGCGTTCGTAGTAAAGCTGATGTTTTAGCAATGATTGCGGGGGGAGCAACTAGAATTGGAACTAGTGGTGGTGTTGCTATTATGCAAGATAAAACACACTTAACGGGCTATTAATTAAAACAAATAGAAAAGTGGGAAGAAGAATGTACATTTTAAAAAATGAAAACTTAACAGCACAGATTAGTAAAAATCCTTTTGAATTAGTTTCATTAAAAAAAGATGGCAAAGAATATGTTTATCAACAGGATAGCACTTGAAAAAAATCATGACCAATTTGTTTTCCAATTACAGGAAAATTAATTAATGACCAATATCGCCTGGATGATAAAACATATCATATGACAGGGTATGGTTTTTTTCGTGCTATTACTGACTGAAAAGTTGTTACACAGACAACGGAGATGTTAGTTGTTGAGTATGTTGCAGCAAAAACTTTTTATGACCAATATCCGTTTACCTTTAAACTAGAAGTAACATATAAATTAGTAGGAACTGAGCTAATTAATAAGGTTAAAATTACTAATCTTGATTCAAAACCATTACCTTATAATTTTGGGTGGCATCCAGCGTTTATTTGTGATGATCATTTAGGAAAAATTATTTTTGATCAACCTCAAATAGTTACGCATATTCCTGGCGGTGCTTTTTTAGGAACAACAATGACAACAGAAGTTAAAAATGAAATTGGATTAGATGAGTATGATTTTGCGACAGGGCAATGTTACGCTTTATTAAATCAAACAACTGAACAAGTATTAATTGTTGATCCAATCCGAGTTATCCGCTTAACAACAAAGGGTTATCCTAATGTTTTGGTTTGAAAATGTCAAAATGATGCAAAATATATTTGTGTTGAACCATGAGATGGTCATCAAGATGATGTTAATTATGCAACAACACCATTTGATCAAAAACCATGAATTAATCATCTTGCTCCACAAGCAACAAAAGAATATTTATTACAAGTTGAATTAAAAAAATAAAACCTCTTAATTTCTTAAGAGGTTTTAATCAATTAAATGAATATTATTTTAAAGGTTACAATAACCAAGCAGGGGGGCTGCTTGATGCCTAAAGAAAATATTGGGTAGGAAAATATGATCAGTAGATTTTTTATTGTAAAAAGTTTTTTACTTTTGTAAATTGTAAATGCAAGTGCAACAAATCTATTAATTAAATAATAACATAAAAAAGACATAAAAAATGTATTATATTAATTAATATCAAATTGGAGGAATATAATAGACTTCTTGCGATACCCTTTTTTATTAAAATATTATTATAAAATATAATTTATGAGGACATAAAAATATGAACAATAATAAATTTAATACTCTTAATGATAGAGAATGGTTAAGATTAACAGGAATAAAAAAATCCACTTTTAATAAAATGTTAGATATTTTAAAAGTTGCTGAAATAGAAAAATTTAAAAAAGGTGGTAAAACTAATAAATTATCATTAGAAAATAGATTATTGATGACTTTATTAGACTTCTTGCGATACCCTTTTTTATTAAAATATTATTATAAAATATAATTTATGAGGACATAAAAATATGAACAATAATAAATTTAATACTCTTAATGATAGAGAATGGTTAAGATTAACAGGAATAAAAAAATCCACTTTTAATAAAATGTTAGATATTTTAAAAGTTGCTGAAATAGAAAAATTTAAAAAAGGTGGTAAAACTAATAAATTATCATTAGAAAATAGATTATTGATGACTTTATTATATTGACGAGAATATCAGACTTATTTTCATCTTGATAAAAGTTTTGATATTAGTGAGGCTAATTGTTATCGTAATATTAAGTGAATTGAAGATATTTTAATTAAAAACTCTGATTTTCAACAACTTGCTGGTAAAAAAGCACTAATAAATGATTATTTTAATGATAAAACTATTATTATTGATGCTACCGAAACTCCAATCCAACGCCCAAAAAAAGACAAAAACAATCTTATTCTGGTAAAAAGAAAAAACACACGATCAAAACACAAGTAATTATCGAACAAGAAACCAAAAAAATTATTGCAACAAGTTTTTCGCTCGGAAAAAAATATGATTATGCTTTATTTAAAGAATCAAAAATCCCAATTTTAAAAAATACCAAATTAATAGTTGATAGTGGTTATCAAGGAATACAAAAAAATCACAATAATGTTCTAATACCTACAAAGAAAACAAAGAAAAACCCTTTAAACAAAGAACAAAAGCAATATAATAGACTAGTTTCAAAAATGAGAATTATTATTGAAAATATTTTTGCTATTCTTAAAAAATTTAAAATTATTACAGAAAAATATCGTAATCGAAGAAAAAGATTTGGTTTAAGATTTAATTTAATTGCCTCAATTTATAATTTACAATTATTATATTTAACATAAAATATTTATTTAAAATTAAATAATTTAAATAATAAATTAATTTTTCGTTGTGGAAAAATATTAAATTTTTAAATAAAAAACATAATTAATTAAAATTATATTTTTCTATTAGTATCTTTTTTACAAATATTTGCAATTTTTTAACAAGTAATGCAAGAAGTCTATTTATTAAAGTAACATTATCAGCAGTAATCATTAAAAAGTAAGCAGTTTTTAATTTTTGATTACCATATTGCAAATTCATATATCAATTTTTTCAATTTGTTAACTGAGTTTTTTTAAACTCAGTTTTTTCTTTGAGTAATAATTTATCAATATTTTTAATTTGTTTGTTAAATTCATACGGAATTTGAATTTTACAAATTTCAAAATCAATATCTATTGTTTTAAAAATGCTTGCTAATTTATAGATAGGAGTATCACGCTCTTGTTGATTAGCCAACGAAATATCAACAGCTTCAATACGATAAACAACACTAGTTTTATGTTTAAATTTAATGGTATTGTTTTCTATTTTTTGAATTTGACTAATTTTTAAAACATCATTATTTTGTTTTTTAACAAAAATATATTTGAATGCAGTTCAAATAACGCTGTATACTTTGTTTCCATTTTTTGTTGGAAACATTAAAATTAAGCTTGTTAATCACATAAAAATGGTAATAAGCACACTAGCGATTATTTGATACTTAAATAGAAAAGAAAATATCAACGCTGTAATTAAAAAATCAATTACAATAATTCCAATTTCAACTTTACCAATACCACCAAGAGCATTAGAAATCGTAAAACGAATTTTACTGGCTCGTTTTGTAATAATGCGTGCTTTATTATCATCCATAATTATTCACCCCCTAGGTTTTTTGTTGCTTGTTGTTTGTCAAGTCAAGCAACAATCTTTTTAAATTCTGCTTGATAAAGATTGATTAAGTACTGTCCTTGTCAAATTTCACTTTTTAAATGGCGGTTGCTATCAGCGTCATATATTCAAATCATATATTCATCATTCTTTTTAATACTAACAGCAAACATTTTACCGTTACGCGACCCGTGAATACATTTTTTACTAATTCACACCGACAACCCCCTATGCTTGGGGATAGAAAATAAACTGGCCTTTTCGGTTTCGCGTTTTAGTTTTCTGCGTGCCATAATGTTAACTGTTGTTCACTTGTTTTCTTTTGTTTCCATATTTTATGTTTCCTTTCTAAGCGTTTTTAACGCATTGAGTTAATTCTTTTATTCATTAAAATAACTTTCACTGCGTTACAAACGACAATTTAAAATTTATTTATCAGTGAACCACTGATTAATTTTTTCACTTGTTTTGCTGTTTTGATTTTTATAATCGCCAGTGAATGCGTTTTTAAATTGTGCCTTGGCAACATTTTTAAACCCGTGTTCTTTCGCCCCAGCTTGATATGCACGAACCGCTCCAATTCCACGAGCAGTTTTCTTACTTAAACTATAACTTGCCTTCACACCACTAACTGTCAATGCACCACCAGTCATAAAGGTATTGGTTGCTATTTTCAACCCCATTATATTACCAATCCCGTCACTCAACGATGTAGTACCACCCAACAGTGAGGATAAGAGTTGCGGTGATTTCACAACAACAATGCCAAAAGCAAAAATACCTAATAAAGTAAAAATTGGTCTTGTTGTTGGGTCGGGAATGGCTTTGCCAATTTCCGCGAACACCGACATACTCCATAAGAACAAACTATATGCCAAGAAAACCATATTAAAACTAATAAAGCGAGCAACAGTTAATTCTTTTCAGTTTTTAAATCTTCGTCCCTCATCTTGAATTGCTGATACTATCACAACGGGCGATAATACATAAAGAATTAATAGTTCAGCCGTGCGTCAAAATAAAAACAATGCAATCAACAAGAAAATGTAAATCATAAAGCCCTCTGAAAACAAACACAGCAAATAATTAAAATGCCCACTATCTGTAAACGTTCAACTCACTGGCACATAATCAAAGTCGTGCATACCATTATCAAACGACGAATTAAATATAAACAACCCGATATTTTGAAGCTTCAAGTTACTTGCTTGCATAATCGCTTGTGTTAGCAAGTTAACAATAATATTCAAGGTATAGAAAATAACTGGTATTGTCGGAATAGCTACAAACAATAAAATCATATTACGCAATGTCATTCTTAACTTGTTATGTTTTTCATCAGCCAATATTATTTCAATCATCCGCCCTGCCAATAGCAACGCCAATATTATTCCCGCAATTGATAACATCATAATAAATAACATCGGCACACCACTAGCAGTATTATTTTCAAACAACAAACGATTTGCCAAATTCCCACCCGACATAAAATAAATTATGTCTTGGAATTTATTTAAAAGCCACAACAACGGTTTTATGAAAATAATATATAAAACCATAAATACCGCGTCCATAATTTTACCAAGCAACCAACTTGGTGCGTCCCCACCACCATCACTCACTGATTGATTATATTGTATAAACATTTCTGAGGAGTTAGTGCTAGTAAAATGATTGATTGTGTCAGGGGTAAATATTGCTATAATCGCGGCGATGATAGCAACAATAATAACCGCTATTAACATCAACGGCAAAAATGATATAATAAGAAAGATAACCATTTTCTTAATCATATTATTGACAATGGCTATGACATTTTTAAATGATGTTGGTTTTATCTTGGCCGATTTGCCAACACGAAAAGGGTTTTTTAACCCTTTTTTATTTTGGACCATATTTTCTTTTTCCCCCTTACGCAATGCCTAAAATAACATCTTTTAGACCCAATACAATTGCACTCGCAAGAATAACAATTCCCAAACAAACCCCCACTCAGGTTACACGAGAAATCGTTTCTCTGCGTTGTTCGGCGTTTTTGGCAAATTTCCCAGCAATGCCATAATATGCTACCATAACAATACCAATTGTTACTGCTAACCCGATTAGAATTGGCATTCCAACGGAAATAATTTTATTACCGATTTCTTGCAAGTTAGTTGACCCACTTGTCGCTAACAACATCATATCTACCACCTCCTTTCATTTGTTTATTTAATTTCTTTTTCTTTCTAACGTCACAAATGCCTTTGCAGAAACCAGTTATAAAACCTAAAAGACCTAGTATTTTTCTAAATACTCACCACGCCGGACGAGCAAAAAGACAGATAAGAATAAGCACAGCAAAGAAAATTGTTCAATTCATGTTATTTCCCTCTTTTTTCTTTTTCGGCTTCTTCTTCGGCTTGTATTTCTGCTAAGGATTTGTCTTCTCTAATTCTTCACGCTTTTTGTTTTTTATCGCGGATTGGTCCTAAAATAAACCGGTCAACCACAAATTTTCATAACAACCACCCAAGAAGAGCAAAACCCGCAAGCGACCCAACAACAATTCCAACAATTGCTAAACCAGTTAAACCACCTTTTTTATTATCTGGTACATTACTGTTTTTTATTTGTAAAGTAAATTGTTCTGCTGTGACATTGTTGTATTTAACAATAATGTTGACTTTATCGTTTGGGTTAAATTCAGTTTGGTTTAGTTGAAACGAAACTTTGTTTACATCATAATTGCTAGTATTTACCGCAGGAATTGTGATATCACTTGGAATTTGTTTATTTAATTGCTCTACTACTTGCTCTTTTGTCAACGGTTCTTTCGAAGCAAGTTTACCATTGGTTTTAAACCAATCAGCAAGAGCAGTTGCAAATTGACTATCACTAGCTAGTTGCTGTCAGTTTTTACTTTCTTCAAACAATTTATTCAATTGACTAGCATCGTAGCCACGGATATTATCATGTCCATTTGCTTTGGCTCACATTTCAAACTGTTTACCATTATCAGTATCAAAATAATTTGCTACTTGTTTGTCCTTTGCAATTTGTAAATAAACATTATTGGTATGACCTAAGTTATCTGCCAGTTCAACAACATATTTACCATTTGTTGTTGCCAACTGTGAGCCATCAAGTTTAATCCCACTTGTTGGGTCAATGGTGCTTGATTGTGATGTTTTATTTCATTGCTCATCACAACCATACACAACCCCAGTTATAACACTACTTGGTGTTGGTTTAACCATTGTAATAACACTTTCACTATTCGCATAAGAGAATGTGTTAACTGGGTTTGTGATATTGCTATCATCAATTTGCCCTAGATAATCTTTTATTACCGTTGCTTTTGATGATGTTGGTGTTACATCAATTTTTAAGTCAACCACTGTCGCTGGTACAACATTATAAGTTACATCAACAGAACCTTTGTAGCTTTTACTATCATCACGTGCTTTTAAAGTTGCTTTGTTGTTGTCTTTTTTCTCAATTGTAATTTGTGAAAAATCATCAATGACATTGCCGTTTTTCTGATTAACAGCAGTGAAAATAGTATTATCGTTGTTATCAATGATAGTACCTAAATCAGTAGTTTTTATTAAATCAATTAGAGTTTGTTGCACTGGTGGGCTTGGTGGATCTATTTTTGCCTGCATAGAGACCGTAATTTCACTGGTATATTGCTTACCACCCAAAGTAAACATTACTTGTAAATTATGGTCTCGTGGTGCAGTTTCGGGTTTAACATTGATTTTTCATTGTTTATTTGTTTGTCCTTGTTGGACATTATCAAACATAACTTTATTAATGTTTGGGTTAGCAATATCAATGTTAACCTCCCCATCAACCGCAATCAAGTCGTTTCGTGTTCAAGTTTGCGTTTTACTACTATCCACCAAAGTAAACTGACTTTGTTGTTTTGTTCACGACAAAGCAGATTGAAAAACAAATGTACCCGTAGAACTACTAAAATAAATATTGTCATCATTGTTGCGGTTAATAGAAGAAGTATATTCATTTATTGCATTAAATTTATTTGCTGTTGTTTCACCATTTTTTAACAAATAAATTCCATCAGCAACACCGAAGTAAACATTAGACTTCTTGCATTACTTGTTAAAAAATTGCAAATATTTGTAAAAAAGATACTAATAGAAAAATATAATTTTAATTAATTATGTTTTTTATTTAAAAATTTAATATTTTTCCACAACGAAAAATTAATTTATTATTTAAATTATTTAATTTTAAATAAATATTTTATGTTAAATATAATAATTGTAAATTATAAATTGAGGCAATTAAATTAAATCTTAAACCAAATCTTTTTCTTCGATTACGATATTTTTCTGTAATAATTTTAAATTTTTTAAGAATAGCAAAAATATTTTCAATAATAATTCTCATTTTTGAAACTAGTCTATTATATTGCTTTTGTTCTTTGTTTAAAGGGTTTTTCTTTGTTTTCTTTGTAGGTATTAGAACATTATTGTGATTTTTTTGTATTCCTTGATAACCACTATCAACTATTAATTTGGTATTTTTTAAAATTGGGATTTTTGATTCTTTAAATAAAGCATAATCATGTTTTTTTCCGAGCGAAAAACTTGTTGCAATAATTTTTTTGGTTTCTTGTTCGATAATTACTTGTGTTTTGATCGTGTGTTTTTTCTTTTTACCAGAATAAGATTGTTTTTGTCTTTTTTTGGGCGTTGGATTGGAGTTTCGGTAGCATCAATAATAATAGTTTTATCATTAAAATAATCATTTATTAGTGCTTTTTTACCAGCAAGTTGTTGAAAATCAGAGTTTTTAATTAAAATATCTTCAATTCACTTAATATTACGATAACAATTAGCCTCACTAATATCAAAACTTTTACCAAGATGAAAATAAGTCTGATATTCTCGTCAATATAATAAAGTCATCAATAATCTATTTTCTAATGATAACTTATTAGTTTTACCACCTTTTTTAAATTTTTCTATTTCAGCAACTTTTAAAATATCTAACATTTTATTAAAAGTGGATTTTTTTATTCCTGTTAATCTTAACCATTCTCTATCATTAAGAGTATTAAATTTATTATTGTTCATATTTTTATGTCCTCATAAATTATATTTTATAATAATATTTTAATAAAAAATGGTATCGCAAGAAGTCTATTATCATTACTATCAACGGCAATGGAATTAACAGTTTTATCAATACCATCAATTTTTGTTGATGTTGTTGAACCTTGTTTCAACACATACGCACTATTGTTTGTTCCAAAATAAATGTTATTTGAACTATCAACAGTAAGCGAGTTAATAGTACTAGTTATTATTGCATTAAATTTATTTGCTGTTGTTTCACCATTTTTTAACAAATAAATTCCATCAGCAACACCGAAGTAAACATTATCATTACTATCAACGGCAATGGAATTAACAGTTTTATCAATACCGTTAATTTTTGTTGATGTTGATTGACCTTTTTTTAAAACAAACGCACCACTTTCTCCTACATTATGACTAAAGTAAATGCTATGGAATGGCAAGGGTTTTTTGGACAAATTTTATGTAGAGTAAAGATTTTTATATTCAATTGGTGTTAAATAATTTAATTTGCTGTGAATTCGTACATTATTGTATCAATTAACATAGTCAAATAATTCTAATTTAAATTGTTCAATATTTTTAAATTTTCTGTTTTTAATTAATTCTGTTTTTAAAATTTTATAGGTTGATTCAGAAACAGCATTATCATAAGGACAGCCTGGTTTACTATAAGATTTTGCAACATTGTTTTTAGCTAAAAGATTGTAAATGATATTGTTATTAAATTCGCTGCCTTGATCAGTATGAAATATTTTAATATTATCTAAAGAAAAACTAAGCTTTTTAAAAGTATTTTCAACTAATTTGGCATCTTTATGAGAACTAACATCATAACCAATAACTTCACGATTAAATAAATCAATTAGAAAGCACACATAATATCATTTGCTATTGATAGCAACTTGTGTTAAATCACTGACAACAACTTCATGTAGTTTATAATTATTAAATTCTTGATTTAACAAATTATGATATTTGTATGTAGCGTTTTTGTTACTTTGATGTTTATATTTAAGTTTTGTATAATTGGAAATTAAGTTATATCTTTGCATTATTTTACTAATTTTTATTCGTGATAATAAAATATTTTGTTGTGCTAACATAACTTTAATTTTTCTTGTACCATAATTTTTACGACTTTTTAAGAAAATACTGATAACAGCATTATCAATAGTATGGTTTGATTTAGGATTATTTGATTTCAATTGATAATAAAACGTTGATCTAGGAACTTTTAGTGTTTTGCATAAATTAGTAATTGCATATTTTTCTTTGTTGTTTTTAATAATTACTATTTTTTGCCTATTATCAGTGTGGCTTGCTTTAAAATATCATTTTCCATTCGTAATTGTTTAATTTCTTTTCTTAGATGAATTAGTTCATTTTCTTCTGGGCTTCGATTATCTTTTGCTTTAAATGAACCAGAATTATTGAATTCATAAATTCATTTTCAAACTGTTGATTTACCGACCTGATAGTCACTGGACAATTGTTTTGCTGTTTTACCTGTTTTATAAAGACTAACAATTTGTTGTTTAAATTCATCGGTATAATGATTCTTTGCCATAATTACACCTCCATTTATTAATTTAATTATAATCCTTACTCCACATTATTGTTGTCCAATTTATCTTAACCCATCCAAAAATATCTTCAATTAACTTAATATTACGATAACAATTAGCCTCACTAATATCAAAACTTTTACCAAGATGAAAATAAGTCTGATATTCTCGTCAATATAATAAAGTCATCAATAATCTATTTTCTAATGATAATTTATTAGTTTTACCACCTTTTTTAAATTTTTCTATTTCAGCAACTTTTAAAATATCTAACATTTTATTAAAAGTGGATTTTTTTATTCCTGTTAATCTTAACCATTCTCTATCATTAAGAGTATTAAATTTATTATTGTTCATATTTTTATGTCCTCATAAATTATATTTTATAATAATATTTTAATAAAAAAGGGTATCGCAAGAAGTCTAATAAATCACACATATCCTGGCAAACCAAAAAAGGTTCCGTGGACATTTAAAAAGAAATATGGATATCAACGATTTTCAATTACACCAGGTGTACTTCCTGGTCAAGTAAAATGATCACCAGAAAGACAACGTAATTCACCTCTAATCATTGCATAAGCACAATATCCTAGTAAAACAAGTACATATTTTCAAAAGTTTGTGCGAAAAAATTGTTTTAACTTAATTTCTTGCTTATTTTCCATAAAAAATAGAACATAAACAACAAACGCAATTGGATTGGTCATATGATCAATAACGGTTGTAATTCAGCCTAAAGCACCACCTGGTAGGGGGTGTGTTGGTAGTAGTAAAAAATTATATATAATAAAAGTAATGGTAATATAACAAGCTGCAGCTAGGGCAACTGGATATGATTGAATTTTATTTTTATTTTCTTGATGATGGCGAATTCCACTAATTAAGAATCAGAATAAGATTCCTAAGTTTGATAAACAAGTAAAAGTTGTAAAAAAATCTAATGTATATACTGTGTAATCACCATGGTAATGGTTAATAATATCATTTTGATTGAGAATCCCATTGACAAATGCTCATGTTAAGATGGCAATTCCAACTATTGCAAAAAATAGTTTATAAATTTGCTTTCAAATTAATTTTATTTTTAAAGTCATTTATAACTATTTCTTCTTGATTCTTGGTTGATTTGTAGTAATTCTAATAATCCTGCAATTACTACCATAATATTTTAGCATTAATTAATTTAAAAGATAGACAAACTAATAAAAATGATATGGGTCTGGCAAAAATAATGTTTTTTTTTGAAAAAGGTATACATTTGAAATAAAATTGGGTAAGATAATATAAACCTAAATTATAAGGTTTAATTAGAAGAGGTGTAATAATGTCAAAAAAAGAACTAGCAGAGTTAATTGCGGGACAATTTAATTTATTAAAATCGCAAGCGGGAGAAATTGTCGACTTTGCTTTTGATAGAATTAAAGAAAATTTAGTCACGGGAAATGAAGTTGCAATTGCCGGATTTGGGAAATTTTTTGTATCAGCAAGAGCAGCAAGAGAAGGAAGAAATCCAGCTACTAGTGAAACAATTAAAATTCCAGCTTCTAAAGCAGCTAAATTCAAAGCAGCTAAACAATTAAAAGATGCATTAAACTAATCAACAGTTAGTTAAGAATTTATTGTAATGTTAAATAATTTATTTAACAAGGGCAGTATTAATAAGTGGCGATTTTTGTTGAGCCATTACAAATTAATAAATTTGTCAGAAGAACAGTTAGTGTTAATCATGTTGATTATGAACTGTTCTTCTTCTGATAAAAGGTTCATCACTCCGTTAGAAATTGCTAATCATTCCAATTTTACGGAAACAAAAGCAAAAAGCATGTTAGATCAATTAAAACAAGAAGGTTTTATTGATATTAAGATGAAAAAAGATGTTTTAGAAATGGATCTATCACCAATTTTCAACAAAATTATTATCGCAATCGAAAATTTAGAGTTAAATGTTGAAAAAAAGATTTTGTTTGACCAAGTCAATCAAATTTTACAAAACCCTTTAACCGAACACGAAAAAGCCACTTTAAATACTTACTTAGAGAATAAAATTTCTGATTTTCAATTAACCCTAATTATCACTAATCATCAAGAAACAAAAATGACGTTTAAAGAACTTATTAAGTTTATTGATAATTATCTTAAAAATAAACCAAAATCATTAACTAAGTACAATTGATTAATTGATTAAGAACTGGTTTAAAGTCAAGAAAATTAGGAAGGGTCGGAAAAAGTTCATAGCCATTTTCTTCAAAAAAAGAAACTGGGATTTGTTTTGTTGGCATTAGTTTTATTCATTCTGTTAATTTCTGATATGATAGGATAAAATAACGATTATAATGATGAAAATAAATAATAATAAAACTAATGCCATGATGTTTTTTAACTAAAGCTAATTGTTTTAACTGATGTGCTTTAATATTGTTTAAGTTGAATTTTTGCTGATTGGTTTCTTTTACTTCAAATTCGATATAATGGCCTTGATAAAGACTATAATAATCACAACCAGTTTTTTCTTTAAAATAACCTTTTATGATTATGTGTTGATCTTTTTCCAACGAAATAATATTGACTGCTCGTTTAAAAAAGAGGCCAATATTATGGTCAAAATATTTTTGAATAGTATAATTAAGTAAAGATTCTAAAAACATTCCACGATTATTGGGTAGGTGCATACTTGTTTCCTCATTCAATAATATAACAAAAAAAGGACACTTGTTCCTTGCAAAAGAGGTGTTAAAATGAAAACAATTAAATTGCGAGCAGTTGATATCATTAATAAGGAATTTCAGGTTGATTATCAAGGCTATGATCCGAATGAAGTTGATATGTTTTTGGATATGATTGCCACTGATTATCGTGTTTTTGAAGGCATTACTAATGATTTCAATAAAGAAATTAAATATTTGCGTCAGCAAATAAATGATTTGCAAGATAAGAATGATGTTTTAAGAGCCCAACTTGATGAAACAAAAGCCCAAAAAGCACGATTAGAAGAAGAAGGTTTTTCAAAAGCTGATCTAATAAAACGAATCCATAATTTAGAAGGTAAGATAAAAAATGACTAAATTTTAACAAATGGTTATTAGTAAAATTAACACTTTATTTTTAGATATAGTATAATTATTATGAGTTATAACAGAACTAGTTGCTATTAACAACAGTTAATAGAGGAAACTCCACGCTCGCACAATCTGCGATGATTGTAGTGTTTGTGCTAATTTAATTCATAAGATTAGGCATAAGGGATCCTTATGACGGCTGAAAAAAATCCTAAGTTATTATTAATATGGAATTTTTTCTATAAAAGTGCCACAGAAACGAGTTTTTAAAGAAATTTAAAAAATGGAACGGGTAAACCCCACAAGCGAGAAACCTAAATTTTGGTAAGGGAACTTCTTTTTTTCAAAACAGAAGAAAATAAGAAGATCAATTTTAAAAAATTGATAGATAAATAACTAGTATTTTATTTTATAAAATAAAAAAACAGAACGTGGGTTATGATGTTATGACTTTGCAAATAAAAATAGAGCCATCTATTTTTATTTTTTCTTTATTAAAATAAATTATAATTTATTTTGTTAAAAATTTATTGTGGTCTTGACTTTTTAAAAAGATAAATTATAATTTTTATAAATAATAAAGGAAAAAAATAATGAAAAAAAATAGTAACAATGATTTAACTGTGAAAAATGATAGGATTTGGGTTCGAATTAAATCATCATTATTTCACAAAGAATTATATAATCAAAGGTTGGTTACCTTTAAAATTACCGCTGCGGCAATCTTTTTAGCTGTCGCTGTTGGTTTAAGTTTATTAGAAATTTTTAATATTCCAACGCCATGAGGAGCAACCTTTGGTTTACGCTTTTTTGACACATTAGTGATTATTTATTCAATCTCAATTGTTGGGTTAGGGTTTGCGTTATTGGAGGGAATAGCTTTACCTTGGATTCATAATCTAATTGATGGTCACCACACTTGGATTGAAATGGCATTCTTTATGATTTCTAACATTCTAGTTGTTCTTATCACATGGTTTATCTATTATATCTTGCTTAATGCTTACTATAAAGTAGAAGTTCCAGAAGATATTGAAGATCATACAATTCATGAGTATCATCATGTTAAAAAGGCTCATGATCACCATCATAAAATTATTAGTATTGCTTGAACAAAGAAGATTTTAGCATTTGTAATTATTGTGCCATTGTGTGCTTTAGTTGAAACGTTATCATTTCTAATTGTTGCAAAAATTCTAGTAAATACTGGCCATTCTCATTTAGAAGAAGAATATGTTCATATGATTAACCACGGGATTAATATGTTATCCCCCGCAGTTAGTACACCAAACGAAATTATTAATTGACCAGATAGTGTTATTGTTGCTCACGCTGGTCATAACCATGATCACGACAATAATGGGATGGCGTCTATTTTCGAATCATGACAACATACTTTAATCTTTATTGGAATTTTCTTTGGAATTTTTATCGCAAAGTATATTGTTAATGCTACATTGTTTTTATTATTAGAACGACGAACAAGACAGTTGGTTGATCGATATGGAATATATGTCTAAAAAACTTTTTTAAAACATTAAAAAAGTTTTATTTTTTGTTATAATATAGAGATAAGAGAGTTTATTGATAAAACTTATTTGGAATAAGAGGTGAGTTTATGGGGAAAATTAAAGAGTTAATTGATATTAATAAGATTGAAAAAGACTTGGAGTATAACGAATTAAACCATAAAAATCAGACTCGTAAGCAACAAACGCCATTAGAAATGATGAAGGAAATTAAAGCACCGCGAATCGGTTTTTTTAAGTTGGTTGCAATTTATTATCGTCGCTATTTATGACGATCATTTACAATTTTATTTACTTTAGTTTTAAGTTCAACGTCAATTGTAACAATTACCCTTTTAATAAATAAGTTAATGACCCAAATTTTATTTGAATTTGGAAATGATCCGGGGGCAGTATCAACTGGTTTAGACTGATGAATTTGATTAATTATCATTGGTGTTGTCTTAGTAATCGGGGTTGTCACAACAAACATTCGTGAACGTGTTGGGGGAATGTTGGGACGGAATATTGAAATTGATGTTCGAAATGCCGTTCTAAATAACTTAGTTGATTTAAACATTGGTTATTATTCTGATAAAAAAATTGGAGAAACAATGACAAAATTAATTAATGATACGCAAATTATTGGGGATGAATCACAATTAACGCCAGCTAACTTAATTAGTATCCCAATTATCTTTATTGGAAGTGCAATCGTATTGTTAAATATTGATTGAAAATTAGCGTTAATTTGTTTAGGGGCAACCGCTTTATTTATGACAGCAGTTGCTGTAACATTCCGTTCACAAGCATCAGAAACAGAAAATGTTCGTGCTAAAATTACTGACGTTAATGGTGATGTGACTGATCGAATTGCTTCAATTGCTTTAATTAAAGCGACAGGAACAGAAGAATATGAACGTGTTCGTTTTGAACAAATTCATAAGGAATACTATCGTATTAATCGTCGTTTAAATCGTATTCAAGCGCGAATGACAACAATTATTATTCTTTGTGCATTAAGTTTAACTGTTATTGTTGTCTTATCAAGTATTATTTTATATGGTAATAAAGGGTCAGAAAGTACTAACCACATTATGAAAGTTTTACCAGCTTTTATTACAGGAGTTAATACATTAGCCTTCCCAATTTGAACATTAACTGGATTAGTACCAGGATTAGCGCGGGCAACAGCATCAACAAAAAGAATTATTCAATTAATTCGTGTTGATACAACAATTGAACCAAACCGTGACGCGCCAAATGTTAATGAAATCACTGGTGATATTGTTTTAAAAGATATTGTTTTTGAGTATCCAGAAAAACCGGGGGTTGTTATTTTACCAAAAACAACTTTAAAATTTGAAAAAGGAAAAAGTTATGCTTTTGTTGGCGAAACTGGAAGTGGAAAATCAACAATTTCAAAATTATTGTTACGCTTTTATGATCCAACAAGCGGAGAAGTTATTATTAATAATACTAATTTAAAAGATTTAAATTTAGCAAGTTACTTAACACATGTTGGTTATGTTGAACAAGAGCCAAAAATTTTATTTGGGGATGTTATTTATAATGTTCGTTATGGAATGTTTAATGCGACCGAAGAAGAAGTTATTGCAGCTTGTAAAAAAGCTAACTTACATGATTTAGTAATGGGCTGAAAAGATGGTTATAACACCATTTTAGGTGAACGTGGCTTTATGTTATCAGGAGGACAAAAACAACGGTTAGTTATTGCCCGAATGATTTTAAAAAATCCGCAAATCTTAATTTTAGATGAAGCAACAAGTGCGTTAGATAATATTGTTGAAAAAGAAATCCAAGCCGAATTAGAAAAAATTATGGTTGGTAAAACAACAATTTCAATTGCGCACCGATTAAGCACAATTAAAAATGTTGATGAAATTTTTGTCTTAGGAAAAGGGCAAGGAATTATTCAGAATGGAAAATATGATGAATTAGTTTCAATTGATGGTCCGTTCCGTGATCTTAATCGTGCCGGAAACCAAGGGCGGTAAAAAAGTGTTAAATGACACTTTTTCTTTTTGTTTAGTTAACAGGATTATTATTTTTAAATAAAGTGCTTTTAATAACAACTTGAAAATGGTAAAATATAGCAAATTTATTTTTAATTAGAAGGGTAATAAAGCATATGAAATTTAAAGAGTGAAAGCAACAATTACGTGATGGTTCAGAATTACAAATGTATGAATGAAAATTAGTAAACGACAAAGATATTAAAGGCGTTGTGCAATTAGTCCATGGGAGTGCGGAACATTCTTTGCGTTATGAAGATTTTGCAAAATTTTTAGTTGTTAATAATTATGTTGTTGTTGCCGAAGATCATCGCGGCCATGGGAAAACAGCGACTTGTTTTGAAGATTTAGGATTTTTTGCAGAAAAAGAAGGCTGAGAAAAAATTATTGATGATTTATATGAAGTAACAACTTATATTAAACATTGTTATCCTAATACGCCAATTGTGATGTTTGGTCACTCAATGGGATCATTTATGGTTCGCCATTATGCGATTAAATATGGAACAAATATTGCTGCTTTAGTTATTTGTGGAACAGCGCATTATCCAAAACGATTATTAAAATTTTCAGTTAAAATGGCTAGAATTGGTCAAAAACTTAAGGGACCAAAGTCAAAAGATAATTTTATTTATAAATTTTCTTATGCGCCACTAAATGTTCGTTATAAAGATGAAGGAGTCTTAGGAACAGAATGATTATCAACAGATAGAACCGTGCAAGAGGCATTTACAAATGATCCGCTAACAGGTCAAGTTTTTTCAACGAGTGCTTTTAAAGATATGTTTACGGGATTATTATTTATCACTAATAAAAAAATATTTAGTTAACACCAAATACTTTACCGTTGTTATTTATTGCTGGACAAGATGACCCGGTTGGCAAATATGGGAAGACAGTATTAAAAACCGTTGAATTGTATAAAAAAGCCGGTAAAAAAGTTAAAGTGAAATTATATCCAAATGCTCGTCATAAAATTTTAAATGAACCAATTAAACAAGAAATTTATCAAGATATTTTAAATTTTTACAATAAGAGTCTTTTTCGATAGTTGAAAGTCTAATTTTTATAAAAAAACAAAGAGTACCACTTTTTTTTTTTTTTTTTTTGCTTTAATATATTCAATAAGCAACAACGGACTATTTAAAATTTGTGAGGAGAAAAAATGAATTTACAAAATGGAATGTCAAATTTTAATATCCCAAGATCAATTCATTTTTTCTTTAATTCCTCATTGGAACGTGTTGCAATATTTTTTCTGGCAAGTATTATTTTATTTTATACAATCTTAAAAGTTGTTACTTATTTTTTTAGAATTTATGCAATTAAATTAAGATTAGGAGTACAAGCAACAAAATATTTTTTTAATGTAATCTTAATTGTTACTGAATTTATTATGACAATAATTTTACAAATGGTTTTTATAAAAATTTATGCTCTCGGTAATGATATTACTACTTATGCTGTGATTGAGACAGTGTTAGTTTTTCAATTTATGATTGGAATTATTATTTTAATGAACAAACAATTTTTAAATTATATTTTTAAATTAATGATGTTAATCTTTACTTCATTGTTATTTTCATTTTTAATGGGAAAACAATTATTGCTTTGACTTGATAAAATTCATAATCATCAAATCTTAGTTCTATGGTTAACATGAAGTATTTTAACCGGTTTTATTGTTGCAATTTTTTACTTATTTGATCTAAAAACAAAATTTGTACATGAGTTTGCTTTTCATTTGCTAATCTTTTTAATTACAATTAGTAATTTTGAAAGCCGACCAAATGATTTACGAGTTTTAAGACATTCGTTACTTTTAAAAATTTTATTAAAACTAATTAAAATTCTATGCTTACTAGATTTGTTTTTTTTGATGAAAACAGTCAAAAAAACAATGCAAAATTTATGAAAAATTACTGATAATAATGAAATCGAATTGGTTGAACTTTCATTATTATTAAATGCCCTTCATTTTTTTAATATTAGTCAAAAAAATGGTTTAGAAAGCTTACCAAATAAATTCTTAAAAAATGAAATTAATGGCTGAATGGGGTCGTTGCAAGAATAAAATAATGCTTAGATTAACTAATTCAATGGCTTATAAAAAACAATTTATTAACAAAGACAGCTTATCAATAAAAAAGAAAAGAGGGAACAAGAATGCGCAAGTTACTTAATATTTTGGCTGCTACAGTTTTAGTGACAACTCCAGCTATTACTGTTGTTAGTTGTAAAAACAAGGGAAAAGCACAAACGGGGGATAAATATAAAGATCCCGAAGTAGAAAAAATGCCAAATGGACCATTAAAATCAAAGATTTTACAAACAACATTATTTTCAAAAATGGCAATTGCTAATCGACATGAAAATTTAAATGGATATACACCATCAACTTTACAGATGTTAACACGATTGCCAGATTCATACAAAGATAAAGATGGCAATTTAGTTGATGTTGATTATTATCGTGGTCGTTATTTAAATCAAAAAGATGGAATGCCATTAAATAATATGGCATCAAATTATGATTATATGAATATCTTGAATAATGACTTATATAATACGGAAAATCAAACAAAAGCAAAGCTTCCAGGATATTCTGAAAATGATTTATTACCAGCAATGCCTAGTTTAGCAGCAAATAGTAATATGTTAAATTATTGATATGATGGGGGACCACTATCAAATTATTCAATTGCAAAAGAAATTTTAGCAACACAACAAGGCGATGCGCGATTACATAAAACGATTAAGGATGCTTATAACAAAGCAATGTTTGAGTTACCACGAACAACTTACTTTTATGATTTAAATATGAATTATAATCCGTTGGCAACAAAAGACATTAAATTTGATACTACAACAAATTCAAATTTTGTTATTAATGGGAAAAAATTTGCGACAGGTAAATCATTTACCACAGCACAGAAATCAGAAGAACAAGATAAATTAATGGTAATTTTACAGTTAATTTTAATGACTGATATGTTTACGGACCGTTCACAATCAAAAACATATATTAATCAATTAAACAAATTTTTACCATTGTCAAAAGATGCGGATGGGACTTTTTTTGGAAGTATTTTAGGAGCTATTTATTTTCAAATTTTTGGTTCACCAACAATGCCAAATAATCCAAACGAAAAAAATCCAAATTATGAATTAGCAAAAAAAGGTGTTTCAGTAGCCTTAAGTAATTTAGGAGCAACAGGAAATGCAAAACAAGAAATTGAGGCAAAAATTAATAATTTCTTTGCCCAACAAGCACAAATTTTTAGTGATTTATTATTAACAAAACCAATGCAAGATGATTTAGATTTGACAAAACCAGAGGACCAATATAAAAATCGTGATGCAATGTGGAATGGAAAAACACCAAAATTATCAGTAACTGATTTATTATTTAAAAAAGATAGTTCATCAAAATCATTAGCCGAATTATTTATTGAATTTGGAAACGAAGTTAATGGTTGATATACAAAGGCAACAACAGAACAACAAGGGGAGGCCAATAATGCTATTGGAACATTTTTAAAAGTTGCAGGACAAGTTGTTACGCCAGGATTTAAAGTAGTCTTACAATCTATGGCTAAAATGATGATGTTACCAACAAATGATGATTTAGGAACTTTAACAATTAATGATATGAATCAGTTTGTTATTGCCTTATCACAAGGAATTTTAGATAATGCTGATTCATTAACAAAAGTTAGTCAAATTTCATGATCTGATCCAAATAACCAGGAACAAAATCAAACAGAAATTGCAAAATTATTAACTGGTAGTGCAGATCCAACCAAACCAGCAGCCGGTTCATTTATGGACGTAGCATTTACATGGTTTAATGATGGAACCAAACCAGTTCGCGCGTTATTAAATAAATTATATTTTGATCCTAATTCAGAAACACGGAAAGATTTATTAGCAATTAATAATGCCTTATATGATTATACGAATACGTTATTATTAGGAGAAAATTGATTTATTAATAATGGAAAGTTTTTAAACGAAAATAATATGCAGTATGACCTTGAATATAAAGGAATTGGTGATGCTGATGTGGCTACTAATCTAAACTTACATGAAAAATGATATGTGGCAAAAGATGGAATTAAAACATACCAAGATTTAAATAAAGCTTATTTAGATGCGTTAGGAAACTATGATTTAGATTGATTTGAAAAGTATGATGGTTTAGGAAATAATTATCAAAAAGTTAATTACAAATATACTATTACTTGGACAAATGTCAATCCTGGTGATGATAGTCATCAATACTGAGTAATTTCTAATACTCAATGATTTGCAAAAGATAGTAGCGGACAATGAAAACATTATTATGATGTTGTGCAAAATGATTAAGATAGTGGTGTAGGGGATTAAACATGAAAAAAACACTGTTGATGAAGCAAGGAATCTTAGGAATAATTAAGGAAAAAGGGCAATTTATTTCATTGCTCCTTTTAATTTTTATTTGTTCAATTATTACTTCTTGTTTATTTACGACGGTAACTAGTTTACAAGCAGCGAACCGTCAAATGGGATATGGTAGTTTTGATTATAACTATTCTTTTCACTATTCAGCAATGGAATTTGCAAATTCAAATATGCAAACAATTACACCAAGTTTTGCCTTTGATTCAGAATATGTTATTGTAGAAAACAATGATAATAAATTAACATATCCAAAAATTACAATTGGTACGGCCAATAGTGATGTTTTTTACGCTTTAACACAGCAAGATATTACGTTTGACAAAACATCTTCTGGAGCAATAACTGGGTTAGGGTTAGCTTTAAAAATTCGCCAATCAGCACCGAGTTATCAAAATACATTAATTGCAAAATTACGGGCAATGGGGCAAAATACATCAGCTGATCAGTATTTTGCTGATTTTAAAACAACGCAAATTTATAAAAACTTTTTAGGAATTATTATTGATTATATTAATAAACATTTTCTAGTAATAAATCCCACCGCAACAGAAGTAGAAATTAAAAATGCCATTGCTATGTTTACAAATGGGCAAGCAGATCAAAATCAAAAGGCAGTTAATCGTTGAGATTGAGAATTAAAAACAACAAATAATGATTTTTCTCATTTTGAGATGCCTGATATTGACGTCACATTAGGGAAAGACAATAAAACAATTAGCACTGTTAATATAAATACTTTGTTTGATAAAGGTTTACGTGGTAGTTTTGGAGTTGCAGCGCGTTATAAAATAACAGATAGTGGTGGGAATGAAGCAGAGCGAATTCAATATTTAGCGCAATCACCTTATCAATATATTGATAAATTAAACCAAACCGGAATTAATGAAGGACGAATGGTTATTGGTGATTTATTTAATAAGGTTACTTTTTTTGGCAATAATAGTGAACGAAGTTCGTTTATTAATTTTGTTCAAAGTTATTACAAAATGCTCGGAATTGTTAGTAATTTTGCAATTTCAATGCTTCAGGAAGTTACAACGTGAGATATTGTTAATAATTTAAAATACAAAGTAATTGGTTGACATGATTTATTAAAAGATGAGCAATTAAAAATTTTTAATAAGGTTTCTGAATGAGAAGGACCATCTCTTGTTGAATCAACCTTAAACAACTATTATGCTGTTGTTAGTCATAATTATTTAAAATTTCAAAATAAATCCTTACGTGATGATATTAGGATTGGCCAACAAACTTTTACGGTTGGGGCAACGGGGGGAGACACATTAAACATTTATCCAACAATTTATGAAACTGATTTTATTCCTGATTTTAAAACAGATACTGTTGTTTATTTATCTTCATATTGCATGTGATTATTGTCAGAAGATAATAATAAAGGTTTAATTAGTTTAAAAGATAATTCACGTGTTTTTTTAAAAAGTTTAGCTGGACAACCAGCAGCTAATTTAGCACTTTTTAAAAAATATTATGCTAACAATCCTAATGAATTAGATACTTATGCACAAGCGTTACAAATAAATAATAATCAAAAAGCAACTGATCCTGCCATTGGTACTTTTGAAGCTAAAAATGAAACAAGTCAATTAACATGACGTTATAGTTTATTAGATAAAACAATTAATGTTTATATTTATATTGGATTATTTTTCATTATTATTTTTGCAATAACATTATTTGTTGTTTCATATATTATCATTAAAGAAATGATTAAACGAGAATCATCACAAATTGGGATGTTAAAAGCGGGTGGATATTATCTTCGTGAAATTACTTTATCTTATTGAAGTATTTTAATGCTTAGTGTTCTTATTAATGTCCCGACCGGTTGGTTAGTTGGGATTACCCTCCAACTCTTTGTTGTAAAATTATTTAATTTATTCTTTATTATTAATTGAACCTTTACTTGAAACTGAATGATTCTGCTCTTTTTATTAGCCTTTTTTGTTGCTTTTCTATCGTTGATTACATTTGTTACTTGTTATTTTTCAATTAGTAAAACAGAAGTATTAAGTTTAATTTATCCAACACGGGAATTAAATGTTGATAATAAATTAGCACGTTCTGTTCGTAGTTTGGACTTCAAAACGTTTGTTGGTCGCTTCCGGATGGTGGTTTTATCAACTTCCTTAAAGCAAGCTTTTACTTATTTAGGCATCTTTGCTTTAGTAACTTTTACTTTAACAGTATCATTATTAGCCCCCGTTTATGCTAAAAACTTTAATACAAACTATTATAAAAATATTAAATATGGTAGTGAGGTTAAATATAGTAATGTTATTAGTAATAGTCCATTGTCATATTACAAAACATATCCGTGAAATGGAATTAATAATGTTCCAAACACCGGGGATCCAACTGATAAATATTTATATCCAATTGGGGGAATGACACCATTAGCAAATTATTATAGTATTGATGGTGGTAAAACAATTAAGTCACTAAAAACAGTAAACCAAGAACCAACAGTGGCAGGAATTTTAAAAGATATGTTGTCATATAACTTTGTTACTTTGTCAGGAACTAATTTATCATTAGGAATTTTTAATTATCTAAATGAATTAATAAAAAATTCACCGAGTGGCGATAGTGTGCGAGCTTTAATTTCTGAAATTTTATGTACTGTCTTACCAAAAGCCCTTGGGATTGGCGCGATTCCATATCCACCGTTCCCAGGCAAAGGTGATTATGTTGCTTTGTGAAATACTTGTTTTAGTAAAGCAACAAACGGGATTATTCCAGCTTCGGTAAAAGAGGATTGAAATAAGAATCCTGATCGTGCAAATCACTTTGCTTTAGGAATTGGAACAATGAGTTATAATAATGCAACTGATGATGTTTTCACTAGTTTTGATGCAGCATATAATGATAAAAACTTACCAGTTTATGGGATTAATGCTAATACAAAAATGCTACAATTATCAGCAGATGATCGTGCTGCTTTAGCGAATAATAATAGTAATAATCAAGTTGTTAATGCAATTGCAAATGTGACAGCACTTCAGCAGTTAAACTTGTGGGTTGGGAAAGAAATTACTTTGACACCACAATTATCAACCTTACAATATAATGTTGGTCCAGAGCAGTGAACAGAGTTTAGTAATAATAATACCGCATTAGTTAAACAAAACTGGAAATATAACCTTAGTGGTAGTCCAGGGCCATGAAATCCAAATAATTACCAGAGTTTATATTCGTTAGATAAAAGTTATTTTACTTATAACACAAGTTCTAATACAAAATATTATGCTTCAGCAGATCCAAAGAGTGAATATTATAATTTAAATAATGTTGAATTATGAATTCAATCCAATTCAGCAATGGAACAAATTTGGACGAATAAAGTGATTACTTTAAATAATGGTCAACAACGGAAACTATTAGAGGTATCATCAGGATCTAATAAAATAGTACGAAAAGAAACTGTTAATAGTCAGGAATATTGAGTTATTAAACCATATGATTTTAACTTTGATGGTTCATATAGTGGCGACTTTGTTAATGGCATTCCAACAACGTGATATCAAGCAGCGATTGATAATAATTTTATCAAAGTTGTGCCATCATTGACAGTAATGCCAGTCAAAGTTAAAATTGTAAAAAGTATTGCCACTTATGATAATCCACGGTTATTTGTTAGTATGCAGAATGCAAATAAAATTAATTTCTTTTCAACAACAGAATTAAAGGACAATCTTAAGATAATGCAATGGTATAATGGTAAATATACTACGGAATTACAACCATCTGATCAAATTAATCGATATGCTTTATCTTCAACTAATGGTGATTTATCCTTAAATAACTTTACAAATTCTTATACATCTTCTGTCTTGTCGGCAGATTATGTTGGAATTAAAGCCCAAGTGATGAATCGCATTATTGTTATTGCGTTATCAATTGTTTTAATTTTCATTGTTATTATTGTTATAGTTTCAGTTATTACAATTTACTTTGCCATTGATTTATTTATTAAGAAATTTATTAAAATCATTGCGACAATGAAAGTTCAAGGTTATAGTAGATGAGAAATTAATAATTTAACATTAGGAATCTTTATTCCATTTGCTATTGTTGGTTGACTAATTGGTTATTTCATTACATGAGGACTAACTTGAACAATTACGCAAAAGGTTTTAATGTTCTTTAACTTCTATGTTCCAATTGGAACGGGGTTAATTACCTTACCAATTATTTTGGGAGGAATTATTATTTTATATATTTTCTCATATTTTGTTTCTATGAAAAAAATCAACCAATTAAATATTCAACAAATTGTAATGATGGAAAGTTAATTCAATTAAAAAAACTATGCTACTCGCATAGTTTTTGTTTTGATTGCTATTACTTATTAAAGGATAATTCATTGCAAAAAGTAGAAAATAAGGTATAGTTAAAAAAGAAGATATTATTTTAAATAAAATAATATAAGTTATCTTTTAATGAGGGTTTTAAATGTTTAATTTTACAACAAAACAAAAATGAGTGATTAATGGTAGTCTTTTAGGGTTAACTTTAGTGGCATTAATTGGGTTATTGCTTTATCTTTTAAAATTTTTAATTCCTGCGATTGTTTTACTATCAATTGCTGGAATTGGTTTTTTTGTGTTAATGATTGTTTGATTAGTGTTTGAAAGGTATAATAAGAAGAAGGGATAAGAAGAAAAATAATAATGACTGAAAATGAAGTAATCCGCAAAATTAAAGCAATTAGTATTGATAGTGATCAGCGCTTTTCTTTTCTTGCAAAATATATTTTACAAAATTTAATTATTGTTCCCGATATTACAATTAAAGAAATGGCTGAATATGCTTATACATCCGTTGCAACAATTAATCGTTTTACTAAATTTTTAGGTTTAGATGGCTATAAAGAATTAATTCACATTATTAAATATTTTAATCATAATCTTGCTGGTGAAGAAAGTATTATGGCGGGAGAAAGTAATAATGCTTTAATAGTTAATACTTATCATAATATTGTTCGTAGTTTACATGAAACCTTTCGATTAGGACTAAAACAAAAAGAGACTATTAACAAAGTAATAACACATTTAAAAACAGCTCATCGAATTGTTGTTTTTGCTGTTGGGGGAACTTATAATGTGGCGAAGGATTTTCAGGAAAAACTCCTTCGTGTTGGTTTTAACATTATTGCTGTGAATGATTTTCATAATGGTTATTTTTTAGCACAGCAATTAAATGCTGATGATTTAGCTTTTTTTGTTTCATATTCTGGTGAAACATTGGATTTAATTAAATTAGCAAAAATTTGTCAACAAAATAAAACACTAATTGTTGTTGTTTGTCGTCAGTCAAATAATACATTATCTAATTTAGCTAATTATGAACTTACAATTAGTAGTAATGAATCAATTGAACGTTTAATTTCAACAACAAGTCGTTTTGCCTTGTTATTTGGGTTAGATATGATTTATTTTTCATTATTAGCAACTGATTTAGAACATTATCGTCGTGTGTTAGAACAAACATTAGTGGCTAAATTTTAAAATTTACAAATTTTGAGATTAAATTACAGATAACGGGGGTTTTCTTGTAATTGTATTATTTTCTTTTATGATATATATGGGTATTAAGTATAAAACATATTTTTAATGAGAAAGAGGGAAAAACAAAATGGCCAAAGATCCGAAAAAGACAGCGAAAGATATTGCTGATATTGTCAAAGCAGAGAATGTTGTCTCATATACAAATTGTTTAACAAGATTACGACTTAATTTAAAACCGGAAGCAAATGTTGATTTAGAAAAACTAAAAACAACTCCTAATGTGATGGGAATCTTAACCCCGTCACCAACTGAATTACAAATTGTTTTAGGCCCAGGTTTTGTTGCAAATGTTACCCAAGCATTTGGAAAACTAGTTAATGCTAATAAAACAACTTATAACGACAATGATGGTTCTGATTCATTTGTAACAGCAGCCGAAGCAGCGCAAGCTGTTAAAGGCGAAATGAAAGCAAAACAAAATTGAGTCCAAACTTTTTTACTAAATTTTCAAAAATCTTTTCACCAATGATTATTGGGTTCATTGGAGCTGGGATTTTATCAGGAATTGCTGGAATTATGCAATCAGCATATGGGGGAACAATGGATACAAGTCATGCTCCCACTGCTGCAGTGTCATGATTTAAGGCATTAAGTTTAATTTTAGATATTTGAAAAAACGCCTTCATTATTATTGTTGGTTGAAGAACTTGTGAGGTATGAGGCGGTAGTGGTGTTTTGGGAGCGATGACAGCGGCAATTTACTCACCAGTATTTGTAAGTAGCGTGGTTCCAATGCTAGTTGTTGGGGATGCTAACCATGTTAATTATTTAGGAATTAACATTAGTAATCCATTAACAAACTGATTAACAGTTGGATTCCGTCCTGAACTAGTTAATGGTAAATTAGTGTTTAATAATCCATCAGGAAACATTTTAGGAGCATTACTAACAGCAATTGCAGCGTTGTGAATGGAACGTGGTGTTCGTAAGTTTATGCCGGGAGTTCTAGATACAATTGGAACACCAACCTTGGTATTATTTGGCCTATTATTATTAAATATTTTCTTATTAATTCCAATTTCAGGATATTTATATCAAGCTGTGGCATGATTATTTGCGCATTTGTATACTAATCCGTTTGGGGCGTTTGTGTTAGCAACGATATTCTTAATGGCGGTTGCCTTTGGTGTTCACCAGGGGTTTATTCCAATTTATGGAATTTTAATTAAGGAAACGGGGGTTAATGGTTTATTCCCAATCTTAGGAATGGCTGGAATGGCCCAAGTTGGAACTGGGATTGCTTTATGAATTATGGCAACAAAAGGAAGTTTATTACGTCGTCAAATTCAAGGGGCTTTAATTCCGGCAATCTTTGGAATTGGTGAACCAATGATTTATGGGGTAACTTTACCACGAATTCGTCCCTTTGTAACAGCATCAATTGGTGCTGGGTTTGGTGGATTCTTTATTGGTGTCGTTTATATGTGAGGAAATGTTACCTTTGGCTTAAATGCAATCTTTGGTCCATCAGGAATTTTAGCAGCCTTTATGATGACAACTAATACGGGAAATATTCCATTAGCGGTTGGAATTTATTTAGTGGGATCTGTTATTTCAATTGCCGCCGGATGACTTATTACAATGTTTGGTTATTCGCGAATTGTTAAAGCCGGTGGAAAAGATATGAAAGAGTTATATCGTAAAGACGGAAAATATAAACTATATCAAAAAATTTTATGAACATTAGCTTTTATTACTATTATTGGAATTTTTATTTACTGAATAGTGGCATATTATCAATTACCAAAAGAAGAACGTAGTAAAATGGCCCATGTTAAAGTTGAATAAGATTAATATGTAGGGGGAGAAATATTATGCAAAAAATTGATTTGTCAAAAATAGATACTGAGCAACGAAATCCAAATAGTATGGCACTTGATCAAGCTGATACAATGGGGGTTTTAACAATCATTAATAATGAAGATGCTAAGATTGCGGCAGCAGTGCAAGCACAATTACCAACAATCGCAAAAGTAATTGATTTAATTTTTACTCGTTTTAGCCAAGGCGGAAGGTTAATTTATATGGGTGCTGGAACATCAGGGCGTCTTGGGATTCTTGATGCTTCAGAAATGTTACCAACTTATGGTCTTAAACCAGATCAAATTATTGGAATTATTGCCGGTGGTGATGATGCAATTAGAACACCAGCGGAAGGCGCAGAAGATGACCGCGAGTTAGGTGTTGCTGATTTAAAAGCGTTAAATTTACAACCATTAGATACTGTTGTTGGGATTGGGGCATCAGGACGAACACCTTATGTTTTAGCTGGTTTAGAATACGCAAAAACAATTGGTGCTTTAGCGGTTGGTTTATGTATGACGAAAAACTCAGAAATGTTAGCGGTTGCAGATGAAGTTATTGCGATTGAAACAGGAGCAGAAGTTGTGACTGGTAGTACAAGAATGAAAGCAGGAACAGCAACAAAGTTAGTATGTAATATGATTTCAACCACTTTAATGGTTAAATGAGGAAAAGTATATCAGAACTTAATGGTTGATTTACTTGCTACAAATGAAAAGTTAAAAGTGCGAACAGCACGAATTGTCAAAGCCGTAACAAATGCTAGTGATGATGTTGTTGCCACAACGTTAACTGCAGCAAACTACGCATGTAAAAATGCTATTGTTATGATTTTAAAAAATGTTTCTTATGCAGAAAGTGAAACATTATTAGCCGAATATGATAATTTAGTAACAAAAGTAATTAATAGTAAGTAACAGATAACTTTTAACATCTTAATTTTTAAGATGTTTTTTATTTTTGAAGCGGAGGAGATAAAATGTTAGGAATCTCAATTTATACAAACCAAGGAATTACAATTGAAAAAAACAAAGAATATTTGCAAAAAGCATATCACGCTGGTTTTAAAACGGTTTTTTATAGTGGACATTATTTTGAAAAAGATCATAATGCAGCTGATTTAAAAATATTAATTAAATATGCTCGTGAATTAGGCTTATATACAATTTTAGATATTAGCAAAAATTATTTTAGTTATGACTTAATTAGTGCTTATGCTCCAGATGCATTACGATTAGACTTTGGGTTTTCAACATCAGAAATCCTTGATCTTATTGATAACTTAAAATGTGACATTCATTTAAATGGTAGTGATAACCAGTTAGGAGATTTATTAGAAATTATTAAAGCACGCGGAACAAAACGATTAGCGATTTCTTATAACTTTTATCCAAAGCCATATACTGGAATGGATATTAGTGAGTTTATTTTCCGAACAAAAACATTACAAGAATACGATCTGCTAATCTTCACTTTTCTTGCTTTGTTAGAACATCCCCGCGGGCCTTTATTTCAAGGATTACCAACAATTGAAAAATTTCGGAAAATTTCACCATATGTA
Organism: Spiroplasma poulsonii; assembly: GCF_009866525.1. Classification (GTDB taxonomy): domain Bacteria; phylum Bacillota_I; class Bacilli_A; order Mycoplasmatales; family Mycoplasmataceae; genus Spiroplasma; species Spiroplasma poulsonii. The sequence continues at coordinate 1,378,329 of NZ_CM020866.1, read as the reverse complement.
CAATTACAATGATATCGTCACTTTGGGATTGAAAATTGTATTATTAGTGATACAATGATTAGTGATTCTGACTTAAAGTTCTTAGTAGAAATTAATAACAGTCCAGAATTGACAATTAGATTAGACTATAATAATTTACCAGAGCAAATTACTGCCCTATTAAAAACAAGGTTTATCACATTCGAAATGATGCGAATAGCCACGTTTTAAGATTTGTGGAAAGCCGTGGGTTACATAACAATAATACAAATATTAAGACCTGGAATAATCAACAGTTAGTTGTTCCACGTTATAGTTTATTAATTGATAATTATTTGTATCAGCGTTATAATGGCGAGATTTATTTGACAAAAACAAAACTGTCACTTAATGAAAAAACAAATTTAATTACAAATTTGAAAAAGGAAGGAGTTTTAATTGATTTATTAGAATCTTCCAAAGCACTTAAGTTTATTTAAGATAGAAAGAGACAAAACAAGATATTGTTGGCGTCTTTTTTTTCCAAAAATAAAGATATTTTGTACCTATTTTTTAAAATTATGCTTAAATTATTATTAGGCTTTAAAAGATATTAATTTGTTAATAAAGTTTGGTATACTTATTTTATGTCTATGACAATAGGAATGGAATGAGTAAGGGGGAAAAACAAGATGTACTCAAAAGAATTAATTAATAGTTTAAATAAGGATATTAGAGAACATTTTCCCCATTTAAAAGAAATTGAAGAAAATTATAATATGGTTTTTGATGGGGTTTCAAGAATGGTAGTGCTTGATCGTTATGCACAAAAAGATAATGAGCTAAAAACATTAAAAGCAAATGATTTAGTATTAACAGTGATTAAAGATGATGGTTGATTTCCAACCCGGGGAATTGGAAATGTTGTTGCTGTTGATCGTAAGAATGACACTGTTGATATTCAAATTGAAGCTGATTATGCTCATAATATTGACCCTGATTTATTAATTAATAATTCAAATAATATAATTCGAAAAAACTTACATATGGTTGAAAAGCCATTAGAAATCTTTTACGAACAAATTGCCTGAAGGGTAGGGAATGCACTTAGTAAAAACGAACAAAAACATAATGTTTATCGTGACCAGTTCTTTAATGAATTAAAAGATTTAAATATTATTCCGGCTGGACGGGTATTATATGGTGCTGGAAGTAATAGCGATGTTACTTTTTTTAACTGTTTTGTAATGCCATTTATTAAAGATTCACGCGAAGGAATTTCAATCCATCGAAAAGAAGTAATGGAAATTATGTCACATGGAGGTGGGGTTGGAACAAATGGTTCATCATTACGTCCTCGTGGAACAGTAGCTAAAAGTGTTGGGGGTCGTTCATCAGGAGCAGTATCGTGATTAAATGATTTATCAACGTTGACCCATTTAGTTGAACAAGGAGGATCACGTCGTGGTGCGCAAATGATTATGATGGCTGATTGACACCCTGATGTAATTGAGTTTATCATTTCTAAAATGCAGAATCCAAAAATTTTACGTTGGTTAAAAGAAAACTCAAAGGATAAATTAATTCGTGATGAAGCAAGTCGAAAAATTAAATTTGTGCCATTATCAGAATTAGACCGTAATCTTTATGAATATGCTTTAAATAATGAAACTGAAATTGGTAATGATCGTGTTATTAATGAAGCACGAATTAAGTTAGAAGAGGGTGGCGCTTGGGAAGTTAATAACCCGTCATTTTTATCGGGAGCAAACATTTCAGTAACATTAACTCATAAATTTATGAAAGCAGTTGAAGATGATGCTGAATGAGAACTACAATTCCCTGACTTAGATAACTACACCAAAGCAGAAAAAGATTTTTATGATGAAAAATGAGCTGAAATTGGTGATATTAATGAATGACAAGCAATGGGCTATAAGGTTAAAACATATTATCGTATGCGTGCTCCTGATTTATGAGATTTAATTAATTTCTGTGCTAATTACTCAGCAGAACCAGGAATTTTCTTCTTGGATACTGCAAATGATATGACAAATGCGAAAGCTTATGGGATGAAAGTTGTTGCGACAAACCCTTGTGGTGAACAACCATTAGCCCCTTATTCGGTATGTAACTTAGCAGCAATTAACTTAGCTAATTTTGTTAATAAAGCAACAAAGGAAATCTTATATGATAAATTAAAAACAACTGTTCAAACTTGTGTTCGTATGCAAGATGATGTTATTGATGCAACACCATATTTCTTAGAGGCGAATCAAAAACAAGCGCTCGGAGAACGAAGAGTTGGGTTAGGAGTAATGGGATTACATGACTTGTTAATTTTCCATGGTGTTCGTTATGGTAGCAAAGTAGGAAATGAAATTGTCGATAAGATTTTTGAATTAATTGCTACTGAAGCTTATTGAACATCAATTGCTTTAGCACAAGAAAAAGGATCATTTCCGTTCTTATCATCACGTGAAAGATTTATTGAAACGGGTTACATGAAAAAAATGCCAGAAGATATCCGTCAAGCCATTTTAAAACATGGAATTCGTAATTCACACTTATTAACAATTGCACCAACTGGTTCAACAGGAACAATGGTTGGGGTTTCAACTGGATTAGAACCATACTTTGGATTTAAGTTCTATCGTTCAGGACGATTAGGAAAAAACATTGAAGTTAATGCTAAAATTGTTTATGAATGGTTAAAATATAATCCTGAATATACGGCAGAAACATTACCAGATATTTTCGTTGCCGCCATGGATTTAGCACCTGAAGATCATGCTGATACACAATGTATTATTCAACGTTGAGTTGATTCATCAATTTCAAAAACTGTTAATGCTCCACGAGGATATTCGGTAAAAGATGTTGAAAAAATTTACACTCGGTTATATAAAGGTGGTGCTAAAGGGGGAACAGTTTATGTTGATGGTTCACGTGATTCACAAGTATTATCATTAACAACCGATAAAAATCACCCCGCATTAGAACAATTAAACTTAGATGATTTGGGGGTTGAAGTTGATAATCGGCCAAATAAAAAAGTAACCGAAAATGTTAAAACAGTTGGAAAATTACGGGGAATTAATCAGGACCGTAACATCGGAGCTGAAGTTGGCGATGTTTGTCCAATTTGTAAAGAAGGAACGATGATTGATGCGGGTCGCTGTGTTACATGTAATAACTGTAATGTTCAATTAAAATGTGGCTTATAATAATTAATAAGATTTAAAAAAGCAATGATCATTGCTTTTTTTATTAGACTTCTTGCATTACTTGTTAAAAAATTGCAAATATTTGTAAAAAAGATACTAATAGAAAAATATAATTTTAATTAATTATGTTTTTTATTTAAAAATTTAATATTTTTGGTCGTATAAATTATTTAAGGGTCTTAAATTAATATCTTAGAAATTGTGGAATAATATACCACTTACTTATTTAGATTTTATTACTTTTAATTTTATTGTCAACACTTTTTTCTATTTTTTTAAATTTTTTCAGACTAAAAATACATGTTTATTAAAGTTATTTAATTTATTAGATAAAATTAATAAAAATATAAATTTCTTTGTAAATTATTATTTACAAAATTATTAACTGAATAATTAATTCTATTTTCTTCTAATGCTTCATTAGTATTAAATAAATTAATTTTATTTTTAAACTCCCTCATACTAGAATTTAATTTATTTCTAATAGTCTTTTCGCTATAAATTGCTTTTTTAACCATAGCATCTTTTCAATAATGTGATATATCACCCTCAATATGACAACCAATATTATTTCATAGTGTTTGATTTTCAATACCTTCTTTATTATTTTTAATTAATGTAATAGTTTTATTTAAAAAATCTAATTTAGTATCACTTATAAACGATTTACTATCTTCTAAACACTGTAATAATTCTTCATATTTAGCATTAAAAAAATAATCAACGGCTTTATGATATGTTTCTCTATTTTCTTTGTTTTTACTTTGAAACGGATATAGTTTTTTAAATCTACTTGTAAGATGAAATTTATCTATTGTATAGTTAATTTTATTTTTAGGAAAATATTGATGCATAAAATTTTTAGTATTTTTAATTCAAGGTGCACCATCACCTAAAATCATAATTTCAATATTGGGTGTCATGTTGTAATGAGTTTCAATTAAAGTAAATAATTTTAAAAGAACTGGTTTTAAATTTGCTTCTTTTTTAAGATAATCTGGAATATTATCCATTTCAAAAACACCTAATTTATTTGCAATTACAGGTCTTTTTACAGTATATTTTTCTTCATCAAAACCAGTATGTACAGTAGAAACTATTGTGTGTTTTTTTATCTTTTTTCGTCCTTGTTTTGTTGCATCTAACATTTTCAAATAAGTACCATCCATTTGAATATATAAAGTGTGGGGAATATCTATTTTTTTATTAGTTTTATTAATGTAATATTCTTCATCAGTTTTTGCATTTTTCATAATATTAGATATTGTCATTAAACTAATTTTTACATGTTCCATAGTATCTAAAATATCTTTATATCTTTTTTTATTGTAAATTGTAAATGCCAAACCATAAAAAGTTAATAAAATTATAACAAATTAAAAATAAAAATCAATAATTACAAAAAATATTAAAACAAAATATTATTTTTAATATTTATTTTCAAAATTATAAAAATAAGCACAACAAAAAATAAACTTTATTAATCTTATACATTAAAATATTAGTTTAATTTACAAAAACTTTTTTAAAATATTGCTTTGATGTAAAATATCCCAAACACGGTCTAATTGTAGTATTTAATATATCTAAAACAGATTTTAATTTACTACGAATATTAATTAACGGTTCATTTTGGTCAAATCAACGCCTTAAATCCCTATTTATCCGTTCAACTAATGCTTTTTGTTTTGGTTTACCAGGGTCACAAAAATAAACTCTTATTTTAAAATGTTTTTCTATTGTTTTTCATTTATAAAATTCTTTTCCTCTATCTGTTAAAATACAACTAAATTTACTAATACCAATTTGTTTAATCATTTTCATTAAAACCATTAACACAATACTTGCTTTTTTAGTAAATAAAATATCATAAAAAACTATTTTAGATTTCCTATTTACTAAAACTAATAAATGAAAATTACCACAATCAAGAGTATCCATTTCTCAAATTCCACTAAAACTAAAATCATCACCATAATCATTTAAAAATTGCTTATAATCTCTAATATTAAGCAATACACCACGATTATCATTTTTTTCACCATTTTTTGTTTTTCGTTTTTTATTTTTAAAATACAAATTATCTTTTGATAAATTAAAATAACCTAATCTAATATATTTATACATTGTTTTAAAACACACACCAAATTTTACATTATATTGTAATTCATAAGACATAATAATATTTTGTGGAGAACGACCAAAATTATTATATTAGATTTCTTGCATTACTTGTTAAAAAATTGCAAATATTTGTAAAAAAGATACTAATAGAAAAATATAATTTTAATTAATTATGTTTTTTATTTAAAAATTTAATATTTTTCCACAACGAAAAATTAATTTATTATTTAAATTATTTAATTTTAAATAAATATTTTATGTTAAATATAATAATTGTAAATTATAAATTGAGGCAATTAAATTAAATCTTAAACCAAATCTTTTTCTTCGATTACGATATTTTTCTGTAATAATTTTAAATTTTTTAAGAATAGCAAAAATATTTTCAATAATAATTCTCATTTTTGAAACTAGTCTATTATATTGCTTTTGTTCTTTGTTTAAAGGGTTTTTCTTTGTTTTCTTTGTAGATATTAGAACATTATTGTGATTTTTTTGTATTCCTTGATAACCACTATCAACTATTAATTTGGTATTTTTAAAATTGGGATTTTTGATTCTTTAAATAAAGCATAATCATGTTTTTTTCCGAGCGAAAAACTTGTTGCAATAATTTTTTTGGTTTCTTGTTCGATAATTACTTGTGTTTTGATCGTGTGTTTTTTCTTTTTACCAGAATAAGATTGTTTTTGTCTTTTTTTGGGCGTTGGATTGGAGTTTCGGTAGCATCAATAATAATAGTTTTATCATTAAAATAATCATTTATTAGTGCTTTTTTACCAGCAAGTTGTTGAAAATCAGAGTTTTTAATTAAAATATCTTCAATTCACTTAATATTACGATAACAATTAGCCTCACTAATATCAAAACTTTTACCAAGATGAAAATAAGTCTGATATTCTCGTCAATATAATAAAGTCATCAATAATCTATTTTCTAATGATAATTTATTAGTTTTACCACCTTTTTTAAGTTTTTCTATTTCAGCAACTTTTAAAATATCTAACATTTTATTAAAAGTGGATTTTTTTATTTCTGTTAATCTTAACCATTCTCTATCATTAAGAGTATTAAATTTATTATTTTTCATATTTTTATGTCCTCATAAATTATATTTTATAATAATATTTTAATAAAAAGGGGTATCGCAAGAAGTCTATTAAATAAAATTTTAAAGCCTATTGCTTCACTAACACTACTACCCTTATCCGGTTTTCAATAAAATTGATTATATGGGTTAGGATTATTACCATTTTGACTTTGATTTCATCAAGTTAAATAAAAATCATCTTTCAAAGTAGTTAAAATAATTTTTAATTGTAAATTGTAAATGCCAAACCATAAAAAGTTAACTATCAATTTAGTTAACTTTTTTAAGTTAGTTTTAAGGAGTTGAAATTATGCAAACAAAGCAATATTTGATTTTGCGGTCGTTAGTGAAAAAGTACGGTAAAGATAATGTTATTAATACTGTCAATAAGATTGCAAAAGATATTGAAATTAAAAAGTAAAAGAATAAATTATTGGTCGTATAAAAAATATTGGGGTTTTGGAAAAAAACTCGGAAATTGAATAAGAATAATAAATTAAACCATTTACTAAAATGGTTTTTTTATTTGTAAAACCAAAATTATTAATTGATTCAGAGAAAGGACAGCATCTTAAATTCTTAAAATAGAAACTTTTTACACAACTTTCTGATACCCTCTTTAAGTTGTTTACACATTTATAAATATCTTAGAAATTTTTACAAAGTGTACCTGTTTTTTCTCCTAATTTAAGGTGTTGTCTTTTCTTTGTTTCAGTTAATTAGTTTGTTAATAAATAAAAAAACTTAATAAAAGAAGGAGTAAGTAATGGAAATTAATAAACAACAAAAAATATGTGATGTTATTGATTGCTATAAATCAATATCATTCATTACCAAAGAATTTTTATCAAATAAAGTTTTATGAACTTGTGAAAAACATAAAAATTTATTAAATCATACAAAAGATAAAAACCAAGAGTGGTTTTATAAACGTTTAGAAAATTCAAAAATTATCTTTGATTATAAAACTGGTTTTTTAAAACTTTGATTTTATAAAACAACTTAATGCAGAGTGGAACGGTTATTTTAAATAACTAAGTGTTTTTATTCCACAGGAGGCGGTCTAGCACAGCGGTAATCAGTCCGGAAATAATAGACGCTTTAACAAGCGATAGTGGTGATAAGTGCGCGGTCAACATCGAACCACAATAAACAAAAGAGATGGTCACTTTATAAATAAATTTGCGATAGATATTACTTCTTAGAAGTGACAGCGGTTTAAAAACCACAAAGTCAGCATTAGGCTCTTCAAGGTGCAAGTAGATTTATTTTAAAAACTGAACGCTTTGACCTGAAATGGTGCGGGTGAAGAGAGAGAAAACTCTCTGGCTACAAAAACAAAAAACAACTGTCGATTATTTAACTAACAACATACCGCCACCTCTCACCCACAGCGAAGCGGATGGCGTAGTAAATAAAATAGATAAATACAATACTTATATAACTAATTCTCGCTTTGGCACTTTCACTTGGTAGTGAGTGCCAGCGAGTTAAAAAATAGGAAAAATAATTTAGGAGGTAAATATGAAAAAGTTAAATAAAATTTGTCTTAAACAAAAATATTGAGGATATTGCTCAAAATGCAATCAAGAAAACAAATTACAAGAATTAATGTTTAAAAGTTATTCAGTATCATTTTAAGATATGACTGATGAACATTGAGCATTAGGGAAACAAAATTAGGAGGAATTAAATTATGAATAAAAGATACGTATTAATAATGAAATATAATAATTTGTTTGATAAAACAACTATTTTTAAAACAGATTTTTTTTATACATTAGAAGAAGCGAGGATTACTGCTAATGTTGAAAATGAAAATCATTGATTAACAACTATTATTGATTTAGAAGATAGCAATATTAAATGACAAGGAGATAAATAATTATGTGAAAAGATGAAAATGGTTATGTTTATACAGAAGAAGATTTATTTAATTTAGCATTAGATGAATGTTATTCAGAAGAAAGTGCTTATGAATATATTGATAATTTAATTAATGAAATGGAATTAGAGGAAATTTAATTATGGAAGATTTAAAATTAAATAATGAAGTTAAAAATATTACTTATCCGTTTTATTTAAAAGGAAATAATTTTAAAGAATTAAGCTTAAAAGCATTAACAATTAAAAAGTGAATTGATGAAAATGGACAAGAATTAGCAGAATTTATATATCGACAACAAGCTTGATTAATAAATGGAGAATATAAATCACAATCACTAAAAGATTTAAAATTAGTAGTTTCAAAAATTGATTATATTTTTAGAGAACCATTAGAAATAATAAAATCTTTTAAAGATGAATTAAATTTTATTAGAAAAGATATTTTAAATTTAGAAAATAATATTAAGAATAATCATGATTCTTTAAAAAATAGTGTCATTAATATTCAATTTCAAAAACAAAATAAAATTATTGAAACTCATAAAAAAGAGCAATTTTTAGAAATTAAAAGTATAGCAAAACAAGAACAAGAATTAAAAATTATTACTAGTAATTTTCGGAAAGAAAAATTATTAATTAAAGATATTGAGGTTATTGGTATTAATGATGATTTTTTACAAAATGCTGATAAATTAGAACTTATTAATCTTATTAAAAATTATTTAACTGTTGATGAACAAATTGTTAAAAATGAAATTAAAGATCAATTAGATAGTAATAAAGATATTAATTTAATTGGGGTTAAAGGTATTAATTTTAAAATAAATAAAGGAGAAAAATAACATGACAAATATTGTAGAATTTTTAAGAACAGATAAGGTAACTGATTGAATAAAAAGTAAATTTTCTAATGAAAATGAAATTGCAAGATTTAAAAGTAATATAATTGCAATATCAAATAGTAATGAATTATTACAAAAAGCAGATCCAAAAACAATTATGACTGCTTGTTATCAAGGTGTTTTATTAAATTTACCAATGGAAAAACAATTCGGTTATGCTTATGTAGTACCATATAATACAAAAATAACAAGAATTATTAATGGTCGTGAAATCCAAGAATGAATTAATCAAGCCCAATTTCAAATGGGTTATAAAGGTTATATTCAATTAGCCCAAAGAAGTGGCCAATATTTAGATATGTCAGTATCAGATGTTAGAGCAAATGAATTAATAAATTATGATCGTTTAAAAGGTACTGCTTTTAATTGAAATCAAAATGAAGATGAACGAGAAAAATTATCAATTATAGGTTATGTAGCATATTTTAAAATGGTTAATGGTTTTGAAAAAACTTTATATATGACAAAAGAGCAAATGGAAAATCATTTTATGAAATATTCTAAAACTTATGCTAAAAATAAATCATTTTATATTGCTAGTTTTGATGAAATGGCCCTTAAAACAGTATTAACATCATTATTAAGAAAATGAGGTATTATGTCAGTTGAATTACAACAAGCATATAAATCAGATCAAGCAGTTATTACAACTAATGATGAAAAGATTTATATTGATAATGATGCTACTTTCATCCAAAATAATGGGCATATTAACGATGAAACTTTATCAAATAATATAAATTTAAATTATAATACCCCACCTAATGGTGAAATAGTGGACATAAACGATAATGTAGTTAAAGAAGAAGATATATCAAATGTAGTACCAGTAGTTAATAATAACAATGATGAAGAATGAGCCAATTGATAAAAATAGGTATTGACCCATCAGGAACTGGTACTACGGCTATTGTTGTTTATAAAAATAATAAATTAATAGATAAACAAGAATTTACAAATAAAGGCTGAAAAGAACATTATGAATTTATTATAAATTATTTGAAAAATGAAAAACTATTTGGGAAAATATTATCAAATAATCATAAACTAGAATATTTAATTTTTATAGAAAATTGTTTATATACAAATGCCAATGGCTCAAAAGATAGAGATGATTTATTGAAATTATTAGGTTCATTAGAAACGCAAGGATATATTGCTACTATTTCACCAAAACATACAAAATCAGTTGTTAAAAATATGGAAAATTTAAGTAAATATAATGATGGTTATATATGAAAATATGAAAAAGATGTTAATTTAACTTATCAATATGGTAAAAGTTGAAAATATAATAATGAAAAAATAAGTAATCATTTACGAGATGCAATTATTATTGCTAATTATGAAAGTTAATTTATGAAACATTCATATAATCAAAAAACAGGAAAATATTATTCTTGTAAAATTCGGAATATAAATGTTTACTTAAATGAAAATGAAGAACAAGTTTGAAATGAATTAAATTTTAATACTTATTCGCAACGAATTGAATATCTTATAAACTTTTATATAACACACAATAAAGAAAAATAAAAAATAACCAATTAAGGTTATTTTTTTAAATATTATTTGTTAATTGTCTAATGGCATCTTTTTGTGCTTGTTTTTTATCATTAACTTTAACTTGTTTTTTAACATTTTTAATTTGACCTGTTTTTAATGCTAATTCTGTTGCATAATCAGGTCCTCGTAAATGTTTTTCGTGGGCAATAACAGCAGTTCTTAATTCTCTGATTTCTGCTTTATATTTTTTAATTTTTTTAGCAGATAATCCTAGAATACCAAGACTACCCATTCCACCCGCACCCGCTAACACAAGTAAAGCAATCATTAATGTTTCATTCATTTTATTTAATTCCTTTCTTATTCTTACTCAAACAGTGGCCATCTATCCTTTCAGAACAAAATAATTTATAAATTAAACTATATAACCACCCAAAAATATCAACCGCCCCTATATATAGTCTATTTTAAATTTAATTCTTTGTTATTTTCTTCTTGTTTTTGTTTTTTAATATTTTCATTTTGTATATTTTTAAATATTTCTTCTGTTATGCCATCTAAATTATTTCATTGTTTTGCTAATCTTGGTTGAATAACACGCGGATTAATCCGACAATCTAAACAATGTCTTAAATGGTCTTTTTTTCATTTTGATTTATCAATTCAAATGATAATTAAAGAAATTATTAAAGTAATTAAAGGTAATATTGTAAATACTAATCCCATTTTAGATATTTTTAATCTTGGTATATCAATTTTCATATCTACTTTTGGTTTACTACTAGCAACAAATATGCCCTGAAT
>NZ_CM020866.1:1347035-1366731 GCF_009866525.1 Spiroplasma poulsonii | reverse complement strand
GAAATGAATTAAATTTTAATACTTATTCGCAACGAATTGAATATCTTATAAACTTTTATATAACACACAATAAAGAAAAATAAAAATAACCAATTAAGGTTATTTTTTTAAATATTATTTGTTAATTGTCTAATGGCATCTTTTTGTGCTTGTTTTTATCATTAACTTTAACTTGTTTTTTAACATTTTAATTTGACCTGTTTTTAATGCTAATTCTGTTGCATAATCAGGTCCTCGTAAATGTTTTTCGTGGCAATAACAGCAGTTCTTAATTCTCTGATTTCTGCTTTATATTTTTTAATTTTTTAGCAGATAATCCTAGAATACCAAGACTACCCATTCCACCCGCACCCGCTAACACAAGTAAAGCAATCATTAATGTTTCATTCATTTTATTTAATTCCTTTCTTATTCTTACTCAAACAGTGGCCATCTATCCTTTCAGAACAAAATAATTTATAAATTAAACTATATAACCACCCAAAAATATCAACCGCCCCTATATATAGTCTATTTTAAATTTAATTCTTTGTTATTTTCTTCTTGTTTTTGTTTTTTAATATTTTCATTTTGTATATTTTTAAATATTTCTTCTGTTATGCCATCTAAATTATTTCATTGTTTTGCTAATCTTGGTTGAATAACACGCGGATTAATCCGACAATCTAAACAATGTCTTAAATGGTCTTTTTTTCATTTTGATTTATCAATTCAAATGATAATTAAAGAAATTATTAAAGTAATTAAAGGTAATATTGTAAATACTAATCCCATTTTAGATATTTTTAATCTTGGTATATCAATTTTCATATCTACTTTTGGTTTACTACTAGCAACAAATATGCCCTGAATTCCATACGTAAATAAAGGTGTTAATAAAATAGCAATGCCATTACCTCAATATTGACCATAATTATATCAATTAATATCATCTTTAATTGCATTAATCATTCCATATTCTAACCAACAATTTAATGCTAAAAATATCAATGTATAAAAACTAACTACTCAACTACGAATTTTATATTTTCTTTCTCATTCTCTAATATCTTTATGAGTTCAATTATAAGTTGGAATAGGGTCTTTTTTAAATCAATTTCAAGGTAACGCCCCCTTTAATCAAGTTGTTTTATCTTGCTTCATAATTAACTCACCAATTTTCTTTCAATTTTTAAATTACCTATATTTACATTATCATAAGAACTAATAAGACCATTTGTGTCAATATACCAACCTGAAACACCTTTACTATATGATACAACAATTCCACAACCAATATCAAAATCTTTAAAAGTTTCTACAAACATATATGGTAAAATTGAAAATTGACATCATATTTTATATTTAAATTTAGAACTATCAAAATCTTTAATTTGATATTCAGTTGCTGGTTTAAAATCACTAGTATCTACAAATTCTCAATCATTACCAACACTAATAGAAATATCACCATTACCTAATAATGAATTACCATTAATAGTTTTAATATTTTCCCCACTTACTAATTTATCTTGTTTAAGAATAATATCTTGTGATGTTTTTACAATATATTTATCATCTTGCTTATCAATATAATCTTTATTTAAATCACTATCTTTAATACCATATGATGGAATATCACCACTTTGTTTTGCTTTTCAGACATTATCTTCATAATAAATCGTGTTATTATCAAATGGAACTATTAATTTAATATATTCATTATAATCAATTTTAGAAAAATCATTAATAATTGGATAAGTAATATTTATTGAACCATCTGTTTGCAATCGCTCTTTTAATCAAAATAATAATGTTGGATAAAATGTTTTTTTAGTAATATATTTATATTCTTCTTCTCATGGATGAGAATAGTTTCCTAAATGATAATTATACGGTCTAGATACCGTTTTACTAGATATAATATCAATTATTTCACCTGCTAATTTTAAAGCATTTTTAACATCACGAGTAATATTTTCATTTGCTTCTGGGTCATTAGTTTGTGAATATGCTACACCACTTGTGAAAATGAAGCACTACCAGTTAAATCATTAACTCCTTTTGGTAAATATCAATTTATAACTGCTAATAAACAAGCCGATTGAATATAACTTAATCATTTATCATATTCAATTAAACCAGTATTATCTTTTTTTACTCAAGGAAACAAATCTTTTTTATTAATTTTATCTGAAATTGTCCCACCTGATAATCTATCCATTCATAAACTAGTTTTTAAAATAGCATTATAAATTAAGTTATCATTACAAGCAGATTGCTTTCTATCATTAATAGGTTGTCAAAGTTTACTTTCTTTCACATCTTCAACTGTTATAAATAACAAATTACTTAAATTATTTTCCATATAAAACACCTCTTAATTGATTACGATATTTATTTTTTAAATTACTTGGCTTATAACTATTAACTCTTGTTTTTGTTTTCTTAATTGTTTTGATAGTTTGATTAGTTTTGTAAAACATATTTTTAACTGGTGATTTATATAAATTCTTAATATTTTTAACATCACTTTTTCGTTCTCGATACCATTTTTTATTATTAATTTCACCAGCAAAATTAAAATTAAAATGGCCAATCTTTAAATTATTAATAAACTTTTTAATTTGTTGTAATTTTTGAACTGTTGGTAATGTTAATTTAGTAGTTCCTTTGGGATATTTTTCTTTTAATCCTCTTGGCAGTCTTTTTTTAATATAATTTCTTAAATGACTAGGTAATCATTTTCTTAATCAATAACGTCAAAATAAAGTACCCGCATTAGAAACGGCATTACTTAATAATTTTCAAATTTCAACTGGAACACTAGGATAAACATAGGGACCATAAAACTTCGGGTGTTTTGCTGTTTTTGTATATATTAAAATAGTTAAATTACCTGTTAAAGTTAATTTATTTGTAATATTAAACACACCACTATCAAGTCAACTACTATTTAAAGGTTGTCAATTAGTATTTAGATAATTTTCTTTTTTAAATTGTTCTCTATTTTTAATATTATTATCTTTTTCTAATTGACTTAATATTTGTTGAATTTCTCTTTTATGACCCTTTTTAATTAAATCTAAATAAGTAAATGGATTTAACCACTGATAAATATCTTCAATCTTATTTGTAATTTTTTGTAGCGGATTAGAATAATATGAAGCAAATTTGTTAACCTTATTAATTAAATTAACAAATTTATTTATTATTGATTTATTACCTAAATTCTCTGCTAATAAAGTTAAAATTCGTAATATTAATAAGTTCATTGTTTATTAAGTATTTTTAATTACGACATCAATTGGATTTGTTTGACCAGTAGCGTTGTTTTTACCCTCAATCTGAACTGAAATTGCTTTATCATTTGTAATATCAATTGGTCAATCTTCACCCTTACTTTCAATAAAGTAATCATAATCATTTTCAGTTAAAGAACTATCTACCGCTTTTACTGCTTTTAAAACGACAGCTTTAAATTGTGGTTTTAATTGTTCGATTGTTGCTTTTGTTGGGTCTGTGACATGAATAGTTGGTTTATCTAATTTATTAATTTTACTAATATCAATTTTATTTGTTGTTGGTTCATTAATTACATAATCAACTGGTACTCTAAATGTTTTATTTAAATTATTGTAAGCTGCTGTTCTTTCTTCAATTGTTGGTTCTTTTTCTAAAATAATTTTACATGTTTTTGGATATAAAATTGTTGGTGTTGCATATTGTACTTTACCAATTCATTTAGGGTTAGCAGTATCATTATCTAAAACTTGTTGAATAGTATCCATATTAATTGGATATGCTCATACTTGTTTATTAATAATTAAACCACTTACATTAGTAAAATTATAACCTTTATCACGGTTAACTTGTCCTTTTGTATATGTTTTTTCTAAATGAAAACTTTTTGATACAGGAATTCCCATTGCGGTATTTTCATATAATTCACCATTAACCATTGCTTTTAATTGAGCTTGTGAACCAATTACTTTTAAATAAGCCGGTGTTAATCCTAAATATGCTCTTCGTCCTAAAACCATAAACATTTTATCAGTTGGCAATCCAAAATATAAATTACTAATTTGATTAGTTAATTCAATCAAAGTTTCATTTAATTTAAAGAATGCCTTATTTGCATCATCAGCATTTTCTGCTGTATAACTACGAAATGGAATTACTTCATATTGACCATCTGCTAAACAATAATCATAAATAGCCTGAATTAATTCACATTCTAAATTAACAAATTTATTCTGTACAACACTAGAAATAGCATCAGCAATAACACCATTTTTAATATTTTGTTCTATTAATGCTAAATCAAAAGCCTCATTCATTAATTTTAAATTAAATCTTTTATCAATAGGTACTGGAATTCTTGTTAATCCCATTGTTTGAGTTGCTCCACCATTTGGTAATGAATAATCATTTTGTCATACCACACGATGAGTTAAATTATATAATGCTTGTCCTGCATTAGGTAATCAAGCAACTTGTTCGGCAGTTGCTGTTGCATACTGCATAATACTTGCATATTCATTATATAAAGGTCCACGCAATAAAGCATTAACCATATCAACATAGGCTTTTTGACCTGTTGTATTACCTTGTAATGTAAAAGGTACTTGTGGCAAATTAATTGTTGCCATAATTTTCACTCCTTATTATCTAAGGTTTTTAAGTGTGAAATCTGATATCTTTTTAATCTCTTCCGGAGTATATGCTCCTTTTTCTTTAATAGTTTTAATTTCATCATTTTTATTTTCAGTAGATTTTTCAATCATATCTTTAATAAAATTAGTTGGTGAAACTGATGGTTGTTCTTCAACAAACAAATCAGGTTTTAATTCTTTTAAAGTTTGCATTTTTTCAGTTAAAGAATTACCATTAACTTTATCTAAATTAGTTTTAATATCTTCAATTTTAGTCGATGGAACATCTTTAAATGCTTTTAATTCATCTAATTCATTAGATAATTTAATAAAGTCTTCTTTTGATATAACATCTTCGCGTTTTTGCACACTTTCTCTAATTTGTTTCGCTTCATTATTAAACTGATTTAAGATATTTTCTGCAATCTCTTCACTTAAACCTTGTTCTATTAATTGTTCTTTTGTAAGTGCCATTTTATAAACCTCTCTTTTTTTATTCTTGTCCGATTAACAAGTCAGCATAAACTCTTTTTTATGGAAAAAGATTAAACCTATGTTTTTAATTATATACCAATAGTTCACAAATGCAATATATTTTGTATACAAATACTAAACAAATAAAATAAAAGTGTTATAATAAAAATGAAATGAGGTAAAATAAATGACATTTTTAGATTTTTTAGAGGAAATTAATATGGAAAGTAACTTAGTTATTTGTTTTAATAATAAAGATTATAAATTCCAAAAAGAGGAATATCTTAGAAGAAATGAAAATATACCTAATTATATAAAAAATATACCTAATTTAAATAAATGTAAAATTGTTGATATTGAATTTTTAACCAAAGAATGAAATAATAATTTAAAAATTACATTAATATAAAAAATCAACAATTTAATTAAAAGTGTTATAATGAAATTGAAATAATTATTTATTGATATATATAATATAAAGCAAGAATGATGAGTGGTCATTCTCTTTTTTATTTAACTAAGTTAATAATATCATAGTATTTTACCAATACAATAAATAGTAAGTAAGTATAAATTATATAATAATATATATAATTTATATATTATAAATAATAATTTTAATAATAAAATTAATATATTTCATTGCTAATTTACCCCTTTAAACGCGTCATAAGAGCTATTTTTAAAGATAAAATTTTGTAAATAATTCATACTTTTGCTTGCCTATATATATATATATATATATATATATATATATATATATAATGAATGTAAATCTTGGTAAAAAGTTTCAAGATTAAGAAAAGGAGAAAAACAAGTATGAAAAAATTACTTGGTTTATTAAGCGTATTAACAATTAGTGGAACTGCTGTACCAACAACAATTGCCGCTAGTCCTTATCAAAAAGAAGAAACTATAAATAGTGATATTAATTATCAACAAGCAAATAATTCAAAAAATTTAATTAGAAATAAAAGAGGATTTAATGATAATAGAGATGAAATAGAAGCTACGGGAAGATATAAAGATACCTTATATGCTTCATTTAGACCTGATTTATTTAGAGAAATTACCTCACATCGTAATAGCAATCTTGGAAATTATAATCGTTATAAAAAGTTAGTTAGAGATAGAATTTTTAATGGCGTTTGAATGGATGAAGGGATTCATCAACATGCTGGATGTTGTTCAAATAGTGATGATGCTGTTGATTTATTCATAAAAGGAATGTGAAATAACTGAGATAGAATTATGAATGATTGAAATAATAATGGTGGTCAAACACACAGAATGAGAATAGTTATGAAAGTTAATCGTAATAATGGTAATGTAGATTTTATTTCTAGTAACGTAAGAACTGATGAAAGAAGTTATTAAATAAAGCAAAATAAAATGGAAATAAGTTATTTATTTCCATTTTTAATTAATAAAAATAGAAAGGTTAAAAATGATGAAAAAAATATTAAGCATATTAGGCACAATTACATTAGTAGGAACAAGTACAACAAGTTTAGTTGCTTGTAATAATACACAAGAATATACGCCCGAAGAATTAGCAAAAGAAAAAGAAAATCATAAAATAGATACAAAAGACCCAATAATTAAAAAGGAATTAGAATGAATAGCACCACAAGAAAAACCATTTAAAGAAGTTGATAATAAATGATATTATGTAGTTTGAAGAACAAACCAAAAAAATAAGTGAGAAATTAGTAAGTTTAAAAATGATACTTTTTTTTCTGATAATCAAACAAAAGAAATAGACTTAAAAAGTAACTATGAATTATTTTTATATAAAGCTCCATATTTTCCTGTAGATTTAGTAATTGGTAAAATTAATAATATTGTTTCTATCGTCCAATGACGAGAATATATAAAAATAAAACCTATTTTAAATCGGTTTATCGTTGAAATTTAGATACTGAGAAACCCGATTTAATTATTGATAATGATGGTAATGTAAAAGTTAGTGGTGAATAGAAAAAGAGATGTAAAATCTCTTTTTCTTTTATCTTGGTTTAAATGTAATTTTAACAGGGTTATCACTTTTATTTCTAATACCTAAAACATTTGGGTTAGAAACATCTATTGTAATATCTTTATCATTACCGAAATTAATTTTAGTATTTGGTCTTCCTATTAATTTAGCAATCAATACTTTTGAAAATCCAATTTTTAATTTTACATCATTAGTATAATATGCTTGTAATTCTATTTCTTTAATTTTATCATTATCATTATTATATAGTTTTGTTATTTGTAATAAAAAGTAAATTTTTCAAAGCCCTAAAGGAGGTTTATTTCTAGATTCATAAGTGTTTTCATAATATTTTTCTGGTAATCCATTAGTTTTAAAAGTATCAAGCGTTTTAATATCATTAGTTATTTCTTTCGTATTTATTGTAAAAATATTTGGAAAATTAACTTTATCAACTTGTGAATAACCACTTTCTAATAAATTTAAATCTTCTAACAAACATATTGTTTTATTACAATTTGTATACCCAGTTAATAAATTAACATTTCTATTTGGAATAAAATTTTCTATATCACATGGTCCACACTCAACTTGTAAATTACTCAGATTACTTATTTCTATTGTTTTATAAGCATCTTGAAATTTACTGATACTTTGAATAGTTGGGTCAATTTGTTTTAAATCAATTTCCATTTCATAATAACCATTTTGTTTTGTTTTATCATCAAATAAATTAACATCACCAAATGGTGCTGGTGCAAGTTGGCATTGTGCTGGTGCTGTAATTTTGGTTTTTAATGGTTGCACTGTAATAGAAGGCATAATATCTTTTGTATATTCTGGGTAATTATATGGTACTGGTGGTAATACATATTGTGGATAATTAAAAGTTGGTATTTCATAATCATGTGGTAATAAGAAACTAGTTTTATAATTAGTTGTCATATCGCGTAAATAATTATTTAATACACTTTTTGTTTTACCACGAAAACTCCATACTGATAAGCGTAAATAATCTTCTTCATTATTTGTATATGGATTATCAGAATAAAAGATAATTTCAAAATTACCTTTATATAATGCTTGTATTGAAAACATATCAATTATATAACTACAATTTGTACCATCTGGTGTTTGTAAGAATTCTAAATCATTATCTTTTTCACTATCACCAACTGGTGTTTGAGCATCAATTGCTTTTGTTTTTTCATTAATTAAATAAACTTGATTTGTTTTTTCATTTAATTGTTTTAAATTATAAGTTGAATAAACTAATTCTTTTGTTGGTTTACCATCTTTTTCTAAAACGTTACCTTGTATTTTATCTGTTAATAAAGTTGTAAAACCTAAACTAGTAGCATTTGCTCCAAAGATAGCACCGACTTTATCATTACCTTGTTCTCTAAATATTTCAAATGGTAAATAACCTTTACCTTTTGATTTTTCAGATCAAAAGGCATCATTATAGAAACTATAAACACTAGAACTCATAAAACCATTAAGAAATTGAAAATTAGGTCAAGTTTTTTTATCTTGATTAATTACTCAACCTCATGGAATACCAAATGAAATAAAGTTTAAGAATTTACCAACACCACCCGGTATCGTAAAAGGATTAAATACTAATTTTTGAGTATAGTTTAAAGGTAATACGGTAACTTGGCGATTAATAAAATTATTCATATTTAAAATATCTCAAACATTACATGCACCCATTTTATTATATTCAATTTGTACTTGTCCAACTGTATTACCAAATTCATCTTTTCTTCTAAAATATGATGATGCTTGAGTACTGATAATATTATCAACATTACCACTATTTACTTTTATTTTATTTGGTGGTGTTATTTTTCAACTTTTAGACCAATAAAATTCAGAATTATTATTTTCTTCATTAATAGTTGTTCCAACAGTGGGATTAGTTGCTGTTGAACTCGCTTTATCGGTTATAACAATACCCTCACTATTTTTTTGATTTCAAAAGTCGTATCTACTTTCCATATCTTTTTTTTAATCTTCATAACCAGTTATCATAGTTGGTTGAATACCTTGAATGTTATATCAACTTACTTCGGGTGATGCATAAGTATTTATTTTATCAGGGGGAGCAGGATACATGTTATACATTAATAAATCACGAGAATTCATTACTTTTTTATTAAATTGACCTTTAATAATTGGTCTCCCAATTACAGGCATATCAAAAAAGATAGGATTACCATAAAATTTAACTGCCATTGCTCTAACACCTGGGTCTTTTAATAAAACTTCATCTAAGTCAACAATACCTTTATTTAGTTTTTTATCATAAGTTATTTTAGGAAAACAATAACCTTCACCAGGTGCTGATGTTTTAATAAATTGTCGCACTGATAAACCACTATTACTAATTTTGTCATTAATACTTGAAAAGGTAATTTCTTGTCATAAGAAACTACCATCTCATGGAGAATAATAATTAATAACATTTGAAGGATATAATCATTGTCTATCTTGTGGTGCAGAATTAATATCACCACCACCAATATTTAATCCCCGGTCATTAAATGCAGTATAAAAATTATAATAATCATTAATATTTAATTTTTCTGCATCTTCATCTAAAATTAATAAAGTATATTGTCTTTCAGTTGATTGTTGAGTAAATACTTGTTCAAATTTGGCTTCACCAAATTGAATTGAACTTCTATCATCAATCATATAAGCATCTCAATATTTACCAACTTTAACTTCTTTTGTATAAAAATTATCTGCTTTATTATCATTATTCATAAAATAACTTAATTTATATTGATTTAAGTATTCTAACATTTTATTAACATCATAAATGTTTTCACCATCAATTAATTTTCAATAAACATTATTATTTTCATCTTTTAATTTTATCGCAAAAGGTGTTTCATTATTTGCTCATATAGTTGAGTTAATTGGTTGTTTATTAAAATCATCAATCGTTAAAATATTAATTTCTTCACCCTTATATTTTTGAACTATTTTTAAACTACCTTGTCATTGTGCAATCGTACTTTCCATATTATCAAATATTCTTGTATAACTACCATAATCACTGGGTTTAGCATTATTAGGTTTTCAACCTGTTTCAGTATCAGGGATATATGAACTATAAACATTAAAAGGAAATACCATTCAATGTCTATTATCTCGTATATTTTCTCTAATATCTATTAAAGTATCATGGGCTTGTCTTCTTAATTCTTCCATAACACCTGGGTTAATTCTACTCATTTTTAATTCTCCTTAATTTCTGTTCTACCTTGTAAGGCATTTTGATTATTACCAGTTTCATCATATTCTAGTAATTTATTATTATGTTCTATTTCTTTTGCTTGCATTTTATCTTGTCATGCTTCTACTTTTTCAAAATATTTGGTTGCTTCTAATTCATCAATATTATCATATTCAGTAATTGCTCTTATTGGTTCCATTGTGCCATTATCTAATCTAGCAGTAATTAATTCATTTTGGCGCATTTGGTCAACTAAACTAGCACTAACAAAATCAAAACCATAAGGTCGTTCACCAACACCATCTCATAAACCATAATATTTTAAAACAGTATCAAACATCTTTGTATAATATTGTTTACGATATGCTTGTAAATATGCTTGTTTTTCTAAATCTTTGGTTTTAGTTAATAAAGATTGTGTTTTATTTTGGTCATTATCTGATTTATCACCAAAAGGACTAGAAAAATGACATGCTAAGTATACTTGTTCAATAATTGATTTTTGGTCTTCGGTATATGTTTCTAAGGTTGGTGTACCTTGTACCACTTGTAAAGATTGTGATAATTGACCATCTACGGCTGATTGACCTGATTGAATAAAAATATCATCAAATACATCTTGCAATACTTTTTTATTGCCTTTGTTATAAGCAGTCATTAAATCATCATCTAATATTCCATATCAATGCGTACGATTTGCTCATCTTTCTTTTGATTTAATATTAAAACTATCTTCTAAATCAAATTGTAATTTATAACAATTTGTCATAGTAGGTCAAGGGTTTAATGTTGTTGAAGTTGATAAAAATAATGGATTAGGTTCATTAATCATTTCTCAAAAAGGGACAATACCTAATTTGTTTTTAAATTCTTGTACTAAAACAGGTCTAACATCATCTTTAATTTGTGTTTTACTTTGTCCAACAACTACTTCATTATTTTTTGGTCAACCTTTAATAACTATTTTATCTTTGGTACAAATTAAATTTAATATAAATCCACTATCACTTTGATGATAATTTAATCAAATATCAGCACCTTGTTCAATTTCATTTATTTTACTTACTCGTGATGTAAAGTTAAAAGGGTTAATTCATAAATCAATATTGCCGTCATTAGTCTCTAATAAACCAAAGATTGTTTTACCCATTAAACTTGCTGTTAATTCATTTTTATCTAATTTTTCTTTTATTTTATAAGTTTCATATCATCAGTTTAATTTTTCTAAAATGTCTTTACGATGAGATTTAAATAAAATATCTTTACCATTTACTAATCGCATTTGATGCGAGCAATAATATTTGCTAAATTAATAGTTCAATCATAATTATAAAATTTTAAAACACTATTAATATCATTTAAATTTGGTAAACTAGGGAAAGTATTATTCATTGTTATTTTTCTCCTTTAATTTTAAAATAAGTGCATAATTAATAATATTTACTGTTAATAAATTTGGTTCATTTGATAAAACTTGTACACATACTTTAACTTTTTGATATTTCTTAATATATTCGTTATATAAATTTAATTTACATATTGCGATATTATCTTTTTTTAATTCTTGACAAAGTCTTTTTTTAACTTGTCCACAAACAGACATATAAGGTCTTTTTGCATTTATTACACGTTCATCATGTATTACATAAATATCTTTTTTCATTAAGTTAATCACTCCCTTTGTTGTCATAATTTATAATCGGATGAACTATTATGTTTAACCATTGGTATAATTCAAAGTGTAAAGCATAAAAATCACTATCAAATGTATCATCATATAAATCTAACATTCGTTCTTCTCTACATCGGGTTTATCTTCTCATTGAATTAATTCATATTGGGTTTTACTTACAGGACATTTTTCTCATAATCATTTTAATTGATTAGTATTTATTAACATTGTAAATGCTTCTACACGATGTTTTATTTTAAACTTCTGCTTTTGTGCTGGTTTAAAATTCATGTATTGACCAAAAGTATAATTATATTTTTCTCTATTTAAACTTTCTAATGTTGCATAAGCACTATCATCAACATTAATTGATATTCCTTGTTGTATTAAATTAAAATATTGGTTTAATTGATTGTTGTAAAACTCTAAAATATCTTTTACTTGTTCTAATGGTCCTTTAAATTGTTGCGTAGCATTTGAGTGTGTATATTCAGCAACTTTATAGGCTTTTTTATCAAATGAATTATATATTCAAAAGCTCGATGCTGTTGTATGTCCTTTGGGACTAGTAGAGTTTGCTAAGTCAACACCACCTAATAATTTCGTTGGTTGAATAATATCTGTTGCTTGCATAATATCAATATATCTTGCAAAGATTGAACCACTAGTATTACCGGGCAATCCTCAACTTCATACTCTTGCTCTTTCAATATCTAATTGTTCTAATCTTAATTGTTCATTAACTTTATCTTGTGGTAATTCGTAATTAAGTCTTCAACTAGAATAATGAATAATAATCTTCATATTTCATTTTTCAATATATTTAATTTGTTCATATTTACTACGCATTATTTGTTCATCAAAAGGCATTAATTCATTACAATAACCAACAATATATCTTTTTAAACTCTCAGGATTACATGTATTAATTGTTATTTTATTTTGATAACCACGAATAGCAAACTCTAAATCACTTAAATCTTTTTGTTGAAATTGGTCACATTCTTCTCTTCAATCAATAACTAATTTATATTTATTCAAATCAGCAAAAGCTTTTAATTTTTCTTTCCGACTTGGTGAATGTAAACCTTTACAATATATTTTGCTCCCATTTGATAAAGTAAAAGTAAAATTAGATAAATTAATAGTATAAGGAATATTATTTTCATCTAACATATTTCATATATTTTGAAATACACTATCTTTTAAATCTTTACTCCAATACATACTAGCAATGATACAAATTGGTTCTTTAATCAATAAACTAATTTTTAATAATTCACCAAACATTTTAATATTTGAAATAGTCTTACCACTATATCGTGTCCCAATTTGATTAATTTCATTAACTAACTCATATTTCTTTGCAAAGGGATATTTATTACCAACATTACTATTTTGTAATAACCAATAAGGTGTTTCTAACAAATAAGTAAAATGATTAAGCATTATTATCACTTTCTTTTTTAATATCTCTAATATCCGTTTGTAAATTAACAATTATTGGCTGTTGATTATTTAAGTTTAATTCTTGTTCTAACTGTTTTTCTTGCAGTGAATATTTATAATTAAATGCTCGTTGTCAATATAATTTAGCACCATCAGGTGATTTCATCATAAAATTAATTATTTCACTTTCAATTCTATCAACTTGTTTTTCAAGCAAAGGAACTATCTTTTCGCTCGCATAAGTATCATATCTTCACTTGCGAGAAAGATTGAATTCATTGGTTAAATCATTCAAAGTATATGGTTTATTAGGTGATTTATTTTCTCAAAATTGCTCTATTTTACGATAAAAAGTCGCCAAACTTGCTGTTTTTGGATTAAATTCTTTCATTTTTACTCCTTTTATATGGTTAAATATAAGTAGAGAAAAACATGTACAGAAGAACTTAACAGGGTTCTTTTTTTTATTATCTATATTTTACATCAAAATAAAAAAAAGTAAATTACTTTACTTTTTTCAGTTAAATTAATTTGCTAATAATTAACACTTAAATTATAACATAATAAATAAAAAATAATATCTTTTTTTGCATTTTTATTATTTTTGTGTTAATGTGTAGAACTAAGGAAAGAGGGTAAAAAATGATGAATGTTGATAACAATTTTTTTAATAATTTTATTAATTTATTATATATACAGAGTATTGAAATTATTCAACAAAGTTCAGAAGATTATGATGAATGAATTTTTAAAAATTACAAAATTGATAAAACTTTAAAAGAATTTAAAGATTATAAAGTAAAAGATAAAATTGAAAGAACATTAGTAATTTTAAATGGAAAAATAACTTTTAAAAGAAGAAGATATTATAAAATTAATCCAGAAACAGGTAAAGAAGAATATATTTTTCCTTTGGATAAACTTTTAGGAATTGAAAAATGACAAAGAATAGATAATTCTGTTAAAGAAAAAATATTATCATTTATTACTGAGAACAAAAGATATAAAGATATTTTAGATGGACATGGAAGCAGTTTATTTTGGACAAATTTTATGTAATAAAGATATTTTATATTCAATTGGTGTTAAATAATTTAATTTGCTGTGAATTCGTACATTATTGTATCAATTAACATAGTCAAAATAAATTCTAATTTAAATTGTTCAATATTTTTAAATATTTCTGTTTTTAATTAATTCTGTTTTTAAAATTTTATAGGTTATTCAGAAACAGCATTATCATAAGGACAGCTGGTTTACTATAAGATTTTGCAACATTGTTTTTAGCTAAAAGATTGTAAATGATATTGTTATTAAATTCGCTGCCTTGATCAGTATGAAATATTTTAATATTATCTAAAGAAAAACTAAGCTTTTTAAAAGTATTTTCAATAATTTGGCATCTTTATGAGAACTAACATCATAAAATAACTTCACGATTAAATAAATCAATTAGAAAGCACACATAATATATTTGCTATTGATAGCAATTGTGTTAAATACTGACAAAACTTCATGTAGTTTTATAATTATTAAATTCTTGATTTAAAAAATTATGATATTTGTAAATATAGCGTTTTTGTTACTTTGATGTTTATATTTAAGTTTTGTATAATTGGAAATTAAGTTATATCTTTGCATTTTGGTCGTATAAAAAATATTGGGGTTTTGGAAAAAAACTCGGAAATTGAATAAGAATAATAAATTAAACCATTTACTAAAATGGTTTTTTTATTTGTAAAACCAAAATTATTAATTGATTCAGAGAAAGGACAGCATCTTAAATTCTTAAAATAGAAACTTTTTACACAACTTTCTGATACCCTCTTTAAGTTGTTTACACATTTATAAATATCTTAGAAATTTTTACAAAGTGTACCTGTTTTTTCTCCTAATTTAAGGTGTTGTCTTTTCTTTGTTTCAGTTAATTAGTTTGTTAATAAATAAAAAAACTTAATAAAAGAAGGAGTAAGTAATGGAAATTAATAAACAACAAAAAATATGTGATGTTATTGATTGCTATAAATCAATATCATTCATTACCAAAGAATTTTTATCAAATAAAGTTTTATGAACTTGTGAAAAACATAAAAATTTATTAAATCATACAAAAGATAAAAACCAAGAGTGGTTTTATAAACGTTTAGAAAATTCAAAAATTATCTTTGATTATAAAACTGGTTTTTTAAAACTTTGATTTTATAAAACAACTTAATGCAGAGTGGAACGGTTATTTTAAATAACTAAGTGTTTTTATTCCACAGGAGGCGGTCTAGCACAGCGGTAATCAGTCCGGAAATAATAGACGCTTTAACAAGCGATAGTGGTGATAAGTGCGCGGTCAACATCGAACCACAATAAACAAAAGAGATGGTCACTTTATAAATAAATTTGCGATAGATATTACTTCTTAGAAGTGACAGCGGTTTAAAAACCACAAAGTCAGCATTAGGCTCTTCAAGGTGCAAGTAGATTTATTTTAAAAACTGAACGCTTTGACCTGAAATGGTGCGGGTGAAGAGAGAGAAAACTCTCTGGCTACAAAAACAAAAAACAACTGTCGATTATTTAACTAACAACATACCGCCACCGCTCACCCACAGCGAAGCGGATGGCGTAGTAAATAAAATAGATAAATACAATACTTATATAACTAATTCTCGCTTTGGCACTTTCACTTGGTAGTGAGTGCCAGCGAGTTAAAAAATAGGAAAAATAATTTAGGAGGTAAATATGAAAAATTTAAATAAAATTTGTCTTAAACAAAAATATTGAGGATATTGCTCAAAATGCAATCAAGAAAACAAATTACAAGAATTAATGTTTAAAAGTTATTCAGTATCATTTTAAGATATGACTGATGAACATTGAGCATTGGGGAAACAAAATTAGGAGGAATTAAATTATGAATAAAAGATACGTATTAATAATGAAATATAATAATTTGTTTGATAAAACAACTATTTTTAAAACAGATTTTTTTTATACATTAGAAGAAGCGAGGATTACTGCTAATGTTGAAAATGAAAATCATTGATTAACAACTATTATTGATTTAGAAGATAGCAATATTAAATGACAAGGAGATAAATAATTATGTGAAAAGATGAAAATGGTTATGTTTATACAGAAGAAGATTTATTTAATTTAGCATTAGATGAATGTTATTCAGAAGAAAGTGCTTATGAATATATTGATAATTTAATTAATGAAATGGAATTAGAGGAAATTTAATTATGGAAGATTTAAAATTAAATAATGAAGTTAAAAATATTACTTATCCGTTTTATTTAAAAGGAAATAATTTTAAAGAATTAAGCTTAAAAGCATTAACAATTAAAAAGTGAATTGATGAAAATGGACAAGAATTAGCAGAATTTATATATCGACAACAAGCTTGATTAATAAATGGAGAATATAAATCACAATCACTAAAAGATTTAAAATTAGTAGTTTCAAAAATTGATTATATTTTTAGAGAACCATTAGAAATAATAAAATCTTTTAAAGATGAATTAAATTTTATTAGAAAAGATATTTTAAATTTAGAAAATAATATTAAGAATAATCATGATTCTTTAAAAAATAGTGTCATTAATATTCAATTTCAAAAACAAAATAAAATTATTGAAACTCATAAAAAAGAGCAATTTTTAGAAATTAAAAGTATAGCAAAACAAGAACAAGAATTAAAAATTATTACTAGTAATTTTCGGAAAGAAAAATTATTAATTAAAGATATTGAGGTTATTGGTATTAATGATGATTTTTTACAAAATGCTGATAAATTAGAACTTATTAATCTTATTAAAAATTATTTAACTGTTGATGAACAAATTGTTAAAAATGAAATTAAAGATCAATGAGATAGTAATAAAGATATTAATTTAATTGGGGTTAAAGGTATTAATTTTAAAATAAATAAAGGAGAAAAATAACATGACAAATATTGTAGAATTTTTAAGAACAGATAAGGTAACTGATTGAATAAAAAGTAAATTTTCTAATGAAAATGAAATTGCAAGATTTAAAAGTAATATAATTGCAATATCAAATAGTAATGAATTATTACAAAAAGCAGATCCAAAAACAATTATGACTGCTTGTTATCAAGGTGTTTTATTAAATTTACCAATGGAAAAACAATTCGGTTATGCTTATGTAGTACCATATAATACAAAAATAACAAGAATTATTAATGGTCGTGAAATCCAAGAATGAATTAATCAAGCCCAATTTCAAATGGGTTATAAAGGTTATATTCAATTAGCCCAAAGAAGTGGCCAATATTTAGATATGTCAGTATCAGATGTTAGAGCAAATGAATTAATAAATTATGATCGTTTAAAAGGTACTGCTTTTAATTGAAATCAAAATGAAGATGAACGAGAAAAATTATCAATTATAGGTTATGTAGCATATTTTAAAATGGTTAATGGTTTTGAAAAAACTTTATATATGACAAAAGAGCAAATGGAAAATCATTTTATGAAATATTCTAAAACTTATGCTAAAAATAAATCATTTTATATTGCTAGTTTTGATGAAATGGCCCTTAAAACAGTATTAACATCATTATTAAGAAAATGAGGTATTATGTCAGTTGAATTACAACAAGCATATAAATCAGATCAAGCAGTTATTACAACTAATGATGAAAAGATTTATATTGATAATGATGCTACTTTCATCCAAAATAATGGGCATATTAACGATGAAACTTTATCAAATAATATAAATTTAAATTATAATACCCCACCT
Source organism: Spiroplasma poulsonii (assembly GCF_009866525.1). Classification (GTDB taxonomy): domain Bacteria; phylum Bacillota_I; class Bacilli_A; order Mycoplasmatales; family Mycoplasmataceae; genus Spiroplasma; species Spiroplasma poulsonii. The sequence continues at coordinate 1,348,513 of NZ_CM020866.1, read as the reverse complement.
AATGATGAAATAGTGTACATAAACGATAATGTAGTTAAAGAAGAAGATATATCAAATGTAGTACCAGTAGTTAATAATAACAATGATGAAGAATGAGCCAATTGATAAAAATAGGTATTGACCCATCAGGAACTGGTACTACGGCTATTGTTGTTTATAAAAATAATAAATTAATAGATAAACAAGAATTTACAAATAAAGGCTGAAAAGAACATTATGAATTTATTATAAATTATTTGAAAAATGAAAAACTATTTGGGAAAATATTATCAAATAATCATAAACTAGAATATTTAATTTTTATAGAAAATTGTTTATATACAAATGCCAATGGCTCAAAAGATAGAGATGATTTATTGAAATTATTAGGTTCATTAGAAACGCAAGGATATATTGCTACTATTTCACCAAAACATACAAAATCAGTTGTTAAAAATATGGAAAATTTAAGTAAATATAATGATGGTTATATATGAAAATATGAAAAAGATGTTAATTTAACTTATCAATATGGTAAAAGTTGAAAATATAATAATGAAAAAATAAGTAATCATTTACGAGATGCAATTATTATTGCTAATTATGAAAGTTAATTTATGAAACATTCATATAATCAAAAAACAGGAAAATATTATTCTTGTAAAATTCGGAATATAAATGTTTACTTAAATGAAAATGAAGAACAAGTTTGAAATGAATTAAATTTTAATACTTATTCGCAACGAATTGAATATCTTATAAACTTTTATATAACACACAATAAAGAAAAATAAAAAATAACCAATTAAGGTTATTTTTTTAAATATTATTTGTTAATTGTCTAATGGCATCTTTTTGTGCTTGTTTTTTATCATTAACTTTAACTTGTTTTTTAACATTTTTAATTTGACCTGTTTTTAATGCTAATTCTGTTGCATAATCAGGTCCTCGTAAATGTTTTTCGTGGGCAATAACAGCAGTTCTTAATTCTCTGATTTCTGCTTTATATTTTTTAATTTTTTTAGCAGATAATCCTAGAATACCAAGACTACCCATTCCACCCGCACCCGCTAACACAAGTAAAGCAATCATTAATGTTTCATTCATTTTATTTAATTCCTTTCTTATTCTTACTCAAACAGTGGCCATCTATCCTTTCAGAACAAAATAATTTATAAATTAAACTATATAACCACCCAAAAATATCAACCGCCCCTATATATAGTCTATTTTAAATTTAATTCTTTGTTATTTTCTTCTTGTTTTTGTTTTTTAATATTTTCATTTTGTATATTTTTAAATATTTCTTCTGTTATGCCATCTAAATTATTTCATTGTTTTGCTAATCTTGGTTGAATAACACGCGGATTAATCCGACAATCTAAACAATGTCTTAAATGGTCTTTTTTTCATTTTGATTTATCAATTCAAATGATAATTAAAGAAATTATTAAAGTAATTAAAGGTAATATTGTAAATACTAATCCCATTTTAGATAT
>NZ_CM020866.1:1311244-1346935 GCF_009866525.1 Spiroplasma poulsonii | reverse complement strand
ATATAATCATTGTCTATCTTGTGGTGCAGAATTAATATTACCCCCACCAATATTTAAACCACGGTCATTAAATACAGTATAAAAATTATAATAATCATTAATATTTAATTTATTGACATCTTCATCTAAAATTAATAAAGTATATTGTCTTTCAGTTGATTGTTGAGTAAATACTTGTTCAAATTAGCTTCACCAAATTGAATTGAACTTCTATCATCAATCATATAAGCATCTCAATATTTCCCAACCTTAACTTCTTTAGTATAAAAATTATCTGCTTTATTATCATTATTCATAAAATAACTTAATTTATATTGCTTTAAGTATTCTAGCATTCTATTAATATCATAAATATTTTCACCATCAATTAATTTTCAATAAACATTATTATTTTCATCTTTTAATTTTATAGCAAAAGGTGTTTCATTATTGGCTCATATAGTTGAATTAATTGGCTGTTTATTAAAATCATCAATCGTTAATATATTAATTTCTTCACCTTTATATTTTTGTACTATTTTTAAACTATTTTGTCATTGAGCAATAGTACTTTCCATATTATCAAATATGCGTGAATAACTACCATAATCACTTGGTTTTGCATTATTAGGTTTTCATCCTGTTTCAGTATCAGGGATATATGAACTATAAACATTAAAAGGAAATACCATTCAATGACGATTGTCTTTTATGTTTTCTCTGATATCTATTAAAGTATCGTGGGCTTGTCTTCTTAATTCTTCGATAACTCCGGGATTAATTCTACTCATTTGTTAATTCTCCTTAATTTCTGTTCTACCTTGTAAGGCATTTTGATTATTACCAGTTTCATCATATTCTAGTAATTTATTATTATGTTCAATTTCTTTGGTTTGCATTTTATCTTGTCATTTTTCTATTTTTTCAAAATATTTGTTTGCTTCTAATTCATCAATATTATCATATTCAGTAATTGCTCTTATTGGTTCCATTGTGCCATTATCTAATCTAGCAGTAATTAATTCATTTTGTCGCATTTGGTCAACTAAACTAGCACTAACAAAATCAAAACCATAAGGTCGTTCACCAACACCATCTCATAAACCATAATATTTTAAAACAGTATCAAACATCTTTGTATAATATTGTTTACGATATGCTTGTAAATATGCTTGTTTTTCTAAATCTTTGGTTTTAGTTAATAAAGATTGTGTTTTATTTTGGTCATTATCTGATTTATCACCAAAAGGACTAGAAAAATGACATACTAAGTATACTTGTTCAATAATTGATTTTTGGTCTTCGGTATATGTTTCTAAGGTTGGTGTACCTTGTACCACTTGTAAAGATTGTGATAATTGACCATCTACGGCTGATTGACCTGATTGAATAAAAATATCATCAAATACATCTTGCAATACTTTTTTATTGCCTTTGTTATAAGCAGTCATTAAATCATCATCTAATATTCCATATCAATGCGTACGATTTGCTCATCTTTCTTTTGATTTAATATTAAAACTATCTTCTAAATCAAATTGTAATTTATAACAATTTGTCATAGTAGGTCAAGGGTTTAATGTTGTTGAAGTTGATAAAAATAATGGATTAGGTTCATTAATCATTTCTCAAAAAGGGACAATACCTAATTTGTTTTAAATTCTTGTACTAAAACAGGTCTAACATCATCTTTAATTTGTGTTTTACTTTGTCCAACAACTACTTCATTATTTTTTGGTCAACCTTTAATAACTATTTTATCTTTGGTACAAATTAAATTTAATATAAATCCACTATCACTTTGATGATAATTTAATCAAATATCAGCACCTTGTTCAATTTCATTTATTTTACTTACTCGTGATGTAAAGTTAAAAGGGTTAATTCATAAATCAATATTGCCGTCATTAGTCTCTAATAAACCAAAGATTGTTTTACCCATTAAACTTGCTGTTAATTCATTTTTATCTAATTTTTCTTTTATTTTATAAGTTTCATATCATCAGTTTAATTTTTCTAAAATGTCTTTACGATGAGATTTAAATAAAATATCTTTACCATTTACTAATCGCATTTGATGACGAGCAATAATATTTGCTAAATTAATAGTTCAATCATAATTATAAAATTTTAAAACACTATTAATATCATTTAAATTTGGTAAACTAGGGAAAGTATTATTCATTATTATTTTTCTCCTTTAATTTTAAAATAAGTGCATAATTAATAATATTTACTGTTAATAAATTTGGTTCATTTGCTAAAACTTGTACACATACTTTAACTTTTTGATATTTCTTAATATATTCGTTATATAAATTTAATTTACATATTGCGATATTATCTTTTTTTAATTCTTTACAAAGTCTTTTTTTAACTTGTCCACAAACAGACATATAAGGTCTTTTTGCATTTATTACACGCTCATCATGTATTACATAAATATCTTTTTTCATTAAGTTAATCACTCCCTTTGTTGTCATAATTTATAATCTGCTGAACTATTATGTTTAACCATTGGTACTAATTCAAAGTGTAAAGCATAAAAATCACTATCAAATGTATCATCATATAAATCTAACATTCGTTCTTCTCTGGCATCTGGTTTATCTTCTCATTGAATTAATTCATATTGGGTTTTACTTACAGGACATTTTTCTCATAATCATTTTAATTGATTAGTATTAATTAACATTGTAATTGCCTCAATACGATGCTTTATTTTAAACTTCTGCTTTTGTGCTGGTTTAAAATTCATGTATTGACCAAAAGTATAATTATATTTTTCTCTATTTAAACTTTCTAATGTTGCATAGGCACTATCATCAACATTAATTGATATACCTTGCTGAATTAAATGAAAATATTGATTTAATTGATTGTTGTAAAATTCTAAAATATCTTTTACTTGTTCTAATGGTCCTTTAAATTGTTGAGTAGCATTTGAGTGTGTATATTCTGCTACTTTATATGCTTTTTTATCAAATGAATTATATATTCAAAAACTCGCTGCTGTTGTATGTCCTTTGGGACTAGTAGAGTTTGCTAAATCAACACCACCTAATAATTTCGTTGGTTGAATAATATCTGTTGCTTGCATAATATCAATATATCTTGCAAAGATTGAACCACTAGTATTACCGGGCAATCCTCAACTTCATACTCTTGCTCTTTCAATATCTAATTGTTCTAATCTTAATTGTTCATTAACTTTATCTTGTGGTAATTCGTAATTAAGTCTTCAACTAGAATAATGAATAATAATCTTCATATTTCATTTTTCAATATATTTAATTTGTTCATATTTACTACGCATTATTTGTTCATCAAAAGGCATTAATTCATTACAATAACCAACAATATATCTTTTTAAACTCTCAGGATTACATGTATTAATTGTTATTTTATTTTGATAACCACGAATAGCAAACTCTAAATCACTTAAATCTTTTTGTTGAAATTGGTCACATTCTTCTCTTCAATCAATAACTAATTTATATTTATTCAAATCAGCAAAAGCTTTTAATTTTTCTTTCCGACTTGGTGAATGTAAACCTTTACAATATATTTTGCTCCCATTTGATAAAGTAAAAGTAAAATTAGATAAATTAATAGTATAAGGAATATTATTTTCATCTAACATATTTCATATATTTTGAAATACACTATCTTTTAAATCTTTACTCCAATACATACTAGCAATGATACAAATTGGTTCTTTAATCAATAAACTAATTTTTAATAATTCACCAAACATTTTAATATTTGAAATAGTCTTACCACTATATCGTGTCCCAATTTGATTAATTTCATTAACTAACTCATATTTCTTTGCAAAGGGATATTTATTACCAACATTACTATTTTGTAATAACCAATAAGGTGTTTCTAACAAATAAGTAAAATGATTAAGCATTATTATCACTTTCTTTTTTAATATCTCTAATATCCGTTTGTAAATTAACAATTATTGGCTGTTGATTATTTAAGTTTAATTCTTGTTCTAACTGTTTTTCTTGCAGTGAATATTTATAATTAAATGCTCGTTGTCAATATAATTTAGCACCATCAGGTGATTTCATCATAAAATTAATTATTTCACTTTCAATTCTATCAACTTGTTTTTCAAGCAAAGGAACTATCTTTTCGCTCGCATAAGTATCATATCTTCACTTGCGAGAAAGATTGAATTCATTGGTTAAATCATTCAAAGTATATGGTTTATTAGGTGATTTATTTTCTCAAAATTGCTCTATTTTACGATAAAAAGTCGCCAAACTTGCTGTTTTTGGATTAAATTCTTTCATTTTTACTCCTTTTATATGGTTAAATATAAGTAGAGAAAAACATGTACAGAAGAACTTAACAGGGTTCTTTTTTTTTATTATCTATATTTTACATCAAAATAAAAAAAAGTAAATTACTTTACTTTTTTCAGTTAAATTAATTTGCTAATAATTAACACTTAAATTATAACATAATAAATAAAAAATAATATCTTTTTTTGCATTTTTATTATTTTTGTGTTAATGTGTAGAACTAAGGAAAGAGGGTAAAAAATGATGAATGTTGATAACAATTTTTTTAATAATTTTATTAATTTATTATATATACAGAGTATTGAAATTATTCAACAAAGTTCAGAAGATTATGATGAATGAATTTTTAAAAATTACAAAATTGATAAAACTTTAAAAGAATTTAAATATTATAAAGTAAAAGATAAAATTGAAAGAACATTAGTAATTTTAAATGGAAAAATAACTTTTAAAAGAAGAAGATATTATAAAATTAATCCAGAAACAGGTAAAGAAGAATATATTTTTCCTTTGGATAAACTTTTAGGAATTGAAAAATGACAAAGAATAGATAATTCTGTTAAAGAAAAAATATTATCATTTATTACTGAGAACAAAAGATATAAAGATATTTTAGATACTATGGAGCATGTAAAAATTAGTTTAATGACAGTATCTAATATTATGAAAAATGCAAAAACTGACGAAGAATATTACTTTAATAAAAGTAATAAAAAAATAGATATTCCACACACTTTATATATTCAAATGGATGGGACTTATTTGAAAATGTTAGATTCAACAAAGCAAGGAAGAAAAAAGATAAAAAAACATACGATAGCATGTACTGTACATACTGGGTATGATGAAGAAAAATATACTGTAAAAAGACCTGTAATCGCAAATAAATTAGGTGTTTTTGAAATGGATAATATTCCAGATTATCTTAAAAAAGAAGCAAATTTAAAACCAGTTCTTATAAAATTATTTACTTTAATTGAAACTCATTTCAAATTGACACCTAATATTGAAATTATGATTTTAGGTGATGGTGCATTATGGATTAAAAATACTAAAAATTTTATGCGTCAATATTTTCCTAAAAATAAAATTCACTATACAATAGATAAATTTCATCTTACAAGTAGATTTAAAAAACTATATCCATATCAAAGTAAAAACAAAGAAAATAGAGAAATATATCATAAAGCAGTTGATAATTTTTATAATGGTAAATATGAGGGATTATTACAGTGTTTAGAAGATAGTAAATCTTTTATAAGCGATGCTAAATTAATTTTTTTGAATAAAACTATTAGATTAATTAAAAATAATAAAGAAGGAATTGAAAACCAAACACTATGGAATAATATTGGTTGTGATATTGAAGGTGATATTTCTCATTATTGAAAAGGCACTATAATTAAAAAAGCTATTTATAGTGAAAAAACTATTAGAAATAAATTAAATGCTAGTATGATGGGATTAAAAAATAAAATTAATTTATTTAATACTAATGAACAATTGTTAGAAGAAAATAAATTTAATTATTCAGTTAATAATTTTGTAAATAATAATTTACAAAAAAACTTATATTTTTATTAGTTTTATCTAAGAAATTAAATAACTTTAATAAAAATGTATTTTTTTTGTGGAAAAATTTAAAAAAATAGAAAAATATATTGACAATAAAATTAAAAGTAATACAATCTAAATAAGTAAGTGGTATATTATTCCACAATTTCTAAGATATTAATTTAAGACCCCAAAATAATTTATACGACCATTATTTTACTAATTTTTATTCGTGATAATAAAATATTTTGTTGTGCTAACATAACTTTAATTTTTCTTGTGCCATAATTTTTACGACTTTTTAAGAAAATACTGATAACAGCATTATCAATAGTATGGTTTGATTTAGGATTATTTGATTTCAATTGATAATAAAACGTTGATCTAGGAACTTTTAGTGTTTTGCATAAATTAGTAATTGCATATTTTTCTTTGTTGTTTTTAATAATTACTATTTTTTGCCTATTATCAGTGTGGCTTGCTTTAAAATATCATTTTCCATTCGTAATTGTTTAATTTCTTTTCTTAGATGAATTAGTTCATTTTCTTCTGGGCTTCGATTATCTTTTGCTTTAAATGAACCAGAATTATTGAATTCATAAATTCATTTTCAAACTGTTGATTTACCGACCTGATAGTCACTGGACAATTGTTTTGCTGTTTTACCTGTTTTATAAAGACTAACAATTTGTTGTTTAAATTCATCGGTATAATGATTCTTTGCCATAATTACACCTCCATTTATTAATTTAATTATAATCCTTACTCCACATTATTGTTGTCCAATTTATCTTAACCCATCCATAGATACTATGGAGCATGTAAAAATTAGTTTAATGACAGTATCTAATATTATGAAAAATGCAAAAACTGACGAAGAATATTACTTTAATAAAAGTAATAAAAAAATAGATATTCCACACACTTTATATATTCAAATGGATGGGACTTATTTGAAAATGTTAGATTCAACAAAGCAAGGAAGAAAAAAGATAAAAAAACATACGATAGCATGTACTGTACATACTGGGTATGATGAAGAAAAATATACTGTAAAAAGACCTGTAATCGCAAATAAATTAGGTGTTTTTGAAATGGATAATATTCCAGATTATCTTAAAAAAGAAGCAAATTTAAAACCAGTTCTTATAAAATTATTTACTTTAATTGAAACTCATTTCAAATTGACACCTAATATTGAAATTATGATTTTAGGTGATGGTGCATTATGGATTAAAAATACTAAAAATTTTATGCGTCAATATTTTCCTAAAAATAAAATTCACTATACAATAGATAAATTTCATCTTACAAGTAGATTTAAAAAACTATATCCATATCAAAGTAAAAACAAAGAAAATAGAGAAATATATCATAAAGCAGTTGATAATTTTTATAATGGTAAATATGAGGGATTATTACAGTGTTTAGAAGATAGTAAATCTTTTATAAGCGATGCTAAATTAATTTTTTTGAATAAAACTATTAGATTAATTAAAAATAATAAAGAAGGAATTGAAAACCAAACACTATGGAATAATATTGGTTGTGATATTGAAGGTGATATTTCTCATTATTGAAAAGGCACTATAATTAAAAAAGCTATTTATAGTGAAAAAACTATTAGAAATAAATTAAATGCTAGTATGATGGGATTAAAAAATAAAATTAATTTATTTAATACTAATGAACAATTGTTAGAAGAAAATAAATTTAATTATTCAGTTAATAATTTTGTAAATAATAATTTACAAAAAAACTTATATTTTTATTAGTTTTATCTAAGAAATTAAATAACTTTAATAAAAATGTATTTTTTTTGTGGAAAAATTTAAAAAAATAGAAAAATATATTGACAATAAAATTAAAAGTAATACAATCTAAATAAGTAAGTGGTATATTATTCCACAATTTCTAAGATATTAATTTAAGACCCCAAAATAATTTATACGACCAAATTCCGCGTAATTTATTAGCGGATAATTTATTCAATAATGTTTTTTAATGGAGCAAAGCGACAACGAGCGGAGCGAGTTTGCAAATTTCAATTTTTTAATTTATTGAAAGGAGATATATTATGCCAGGTTGATTAACGACAATATTTAGTGTTGTTATTATATTAGGTATTTTTGCTTGAATTGGTTTATCGATTTATCAAAAAATTCGTCAAATTCGAGGAAAGAAAAAAGATAAAAAAGAAATTGAAAGTAAGGAGGATAAAAAATAATGTTAGGTATGTATTTAACAACAGCGGTTAATTTTTTAGCAGCAGATACGCCTACTATTTCAGATGGAATGGGTTCTATTTGAAGTGGATTAGGACAAGCAATGATGAAAGTTAAAGAAGCAATTTATGCTGTATTACCACAATTAATGACCTTTTTAGGTGATGCGTGAATTATTTTAATTCCATTTGGTATTTTTGTTATCATTAAGATTTTAAACTTTTTCCGTGTTATGGTTAAAGGATTTTAATATTTATTATAACTAATTATTTGTATTAGTTAAGGCACACTAGTTTATTTATATTTTATTAATTTATTATTTTATATAACTATTATTTTAAACTTAATAGTATTTTTCAGTGTGCCAATTTTTATCATTTTTATATTTAACAATGTTTATTAACAGTGTTTATTTAACAATAGATAAGCAATATTTAACAATATTTATAACATTGTTAATTAGAAACAATGTTTATTAAGGAGTTGATAAAATTGAGTAATTTTGTTAAGAAAAATCAAAATGTAGAAAATTATTTTATTCGTAAAGAATTGATAGTTTTTGAAACAGAAAAAGCAAGTTTTATAAATTTACCTAATCATAATCGCCATATTGGTTTTTGATTGAGTAATAAGTTTATTTATCCGAGTGAAAAACACTCAGAACAAGTAGCAATCGGTTTGATTTATGATAATTCTTATCCTATTGTAAAATATGATGAAAATTTAAAACGTCATGTATGAAAGTATTTAACTGGAACAGAATTAATAAATTTATACAATCAATATAAACAAAATTATTTTACACAAATGAAAAAAGCTTTATTTCAAAATGAACCTAAAAAAGTAAAAACGACTAACAATAATTTAACAAATTGAAGTGATGAAAAAGAACAACAATTAATTAAAGACCTAGAAAGTTTAAATTAAATGAGTTTATATGACTATTGAGTTCAATTTGTTAGTTATATTATTGGTTCAAATGCCCCTGAATTTTTATATGTTATATCTTTTGTATTATTTATTGTTTTATTTTTTGGAATATTTTTTAAACTTATTCAAAAAATGTGGAGTTTTTAAAAATGCAAAATGATTGAGAAAAATTAAAAGAGTTTTTTATTCATATATTTTTGTTTATTGACAAATTTAACGTTGAAAGTATTACAACTTGAAATTTAACACAAAATGAATATTTAACTCTTATGATTGGTATTTGAATTGTAATTTTATTTTTAACGTGGTTTTTATTGTGAATGGTTTTTAAAATAGTTAGTTGTTTTAAATAATTAAATTTTGTTATTATTATGGTTTTCTCTCCCCACAAAATTTTAAAATCTTTTTTTGAATATAATATATATTTTTATTATGAATGCAATAATTATTAATATAAATAATGTTGTAAAAAATATTTCTTTTGCATTTATTTGACTAATATTTTTAAATATTCATTTTACAAAATTAATTGTAGTAATTAATTTCTCGATAGGATTGATTAAAAAGTTTATAATTCCAATAATAGGCAATAATATTGAAATTATTTTTAAAATTTTCTTAATTTTTATCACTTTCTTTTTTGATTTGTGGGGAGAGAAAACCATAATAATACTAGTTTAATTATAAATAACTATTGGAGGTAAAATGAAAAAGTTCATATTTTTCTTAAAAAATTATTGTTATATTAGTTGTTCAATGATTTTGTTTAGTTTAATTGATTTATTACTTTGGATAATTTCATTAAATTATACTGGTTTAATATTTTGATTATTATTTGCTTTACAATGTGTTTATTTTGTTTGATGAGTATGAAAAAACATATTTTATCAGTTGAATGCTTTTCGGTTAGTTAATTTTGTTTGAGATAATCCGTTATCGGTAATTATTGGTAAGTTAGGAACGGGTAAAACTTTACTTTTAACTTATTTATCACAAACTATGAAATTATTAACAGATAAGATTTATAGTAATTATCCGTTAGAAGATGATAAAGTTAAGGTTTTAACATTTAAAAATTTAGATTTTACAGATAGAACAAAACCGGTTCCTCCTGATGATAGTGTTATTTTATTTGATGAAAGTTATTTATATATTGATGGAACTAGTCCCCACGATGAGAAAAAAGTTCATAGTGGTAAGATTCCGTGAATTGTTTTAGCAAGACATTTTGGTAATCGTGCTTTGTTTACTGCTCAGCGTGAGGGTATGATTTGGAACAATATTCGGCAATTAGCAAGTGGTATTATTATTCCAATTTCATTGAAAAAACCCATTGTTAAAAAAGGATTTAATTTTTTTAATCGTTTCTTTATTATGCGAATTGGTATTTTTCAAGATATTACGGATTATGAAATTTGAAAGACAAAATCAGTAGAACGAACAGCAGAAGGTAAACGAGCAAAACATAAATCTGATGTTGGTTTAGGAATCAGGTTTTTTAAGATAATTATTCCGTTAGAATTTGCACAGAAATATGATAGTCAATGATTAAAGTTTGTTCGTGATTTAAAAAATGATGAAATAGTTAATAAAAAAGAATATTATTGGTCAGAAATTACTAAATTAAGTGTTAAAGAGCGTTTAACATTGTTTGATATTGATATTTTGAAAAAGAATTTAAAACCTAAAAAAGAAAAAGGAAGTGGTAAAGATGATTAATTTATTATCAGAAAGTAGTAATTGAGATAAAATTTTTAGTTTTATTTTTGATGTATTTTTGTTTATTTTTGATGTAATTTGAAATACTAAATTGCCAATGACAAATACAACAATTGCTTATTTTATTATCTTTTTTATGGTTGTTAAGTTATCGATTTATGCTATTCACGGAACAAGAACCCAATATAACGAATTAGGTTCAACAGTACAAACGGGGGTATCAAATATTTATTCTACGACTGCTCGTGGAGTATCAGATACTAAACAAGGTATGCAAAAACATTTTAAAGAGCGTAAACAGTTTAAAATTAATCGTAATAAACAACAATTATCAAGTTTAGCAAAACAAGCAAAAACAAGAGAACAAGGATATCGGAGAGTGAATAAATAATGATTAGATTAGTTTTATTGGTTGCGGCAATCGCTATTTTTGGTACTGGTTTTATTACGGTGATTATAAATCAATTAACATCAGCAAAAAATATCATTATGGATTTATATAACTCAGATACTTTTTTACTTTCTTTATTTGGTAAAATGGCAATTTTGTTTAGTCATCCGTTAATGCTTACAATATCAAGTTTATATATTTTAGGTTTTATTGTTTCAAAAACATTATATAGTTAGGAGTTGAATTTATGGATAATAAAAATGAAAAGAAACAAAAAGAAAATGGTTTATTTATTTCTTGGGTTGATTTAATTTTGTATCTTGTTATAAGTTTTTTGTTAACCCTTATATGTGTATTAGATACAGTTTCAACTATTGATGAATTAAAAGAGAAATATGCTGGTATAAATGGTTATATAATTTATGGTTTATGATTTGATATATTATGATATATTTTAGTAATTCATTATTTTTATGGTTATTTATTTAATCAAATTATTAAATTAATAAAAGAAAATAAAAAAGATAAGGTGGTAAAGGGTAGTATACATTATTTTGAGGTTTTTAATAAAATTAAGTAATTAGAAACAAATTAAGTTTCGCTTATAATTAAATGATAACAAAATTTATAAAAAATTCAACTTTTTTAAAAACATAATTTTTATTTGAATAAATAATTTATAAATTTATGAATTTTGATACACTAAAAAATACTTTTTAAAGTTATTACTAATTTTAAAAGGTTTTTTATTTTTTATAAAGATAAAAATTGCTTTTTAGATTGATTTAAATTAAATATATTAAATTCAATTTTTTCTTTATTTTTATTAGTTTTATCAATTTTTTCTTCATTTGTTTTACTATTAAGTCTTAACATTGAAGCAATTAACATATTGATAAATGTTTCTTTACAATATATTTTCGCGCCACGCCCCTTAACTGCCTTAATGTAGTGTGATATATCACCTTCCATGTGACAACCAATATTATATTCTAATGCTTGATTTTCAATTCCTTCTTTATTATTTTTAATTAATTCAATAGTTTCTAATAAAATTTTCTTTTTATTATCAATAACATAGGGCAAATGACACATTAAAAAATCTAATAATACTTCATAATTTCCAGTAAAAAAATATATTTTTGATAATTTATATTTTAATCTATGAATTTGGTTTTTCTTACGATTTGGGAATAATTCTTTAAATCTTTTTACTAAATGAAATTTATCTAAACTATATGATACGGTGTTTTTTTTATTTTTTGCTTTTATTGCTATATAAATTTTTTTAATTTGTTTTTCACCATCACTTAATATTAATATTTTAGTATCTTCATTAATATCATAAGTATCCATTGATTTAAAAATTTTATCAATAAAATTATCAATATTAGATTTATCATTTTTATTCTTATGATTTTTATTCATCATTTGAAAAACGCCTTTTTTCTTTTTCATTTTTTTTCTGTTTTTTGTTGATTTTTCTTCATCAACACCAACATGCATAGTTGAAAGAAATATTTTATTTTCAACTCTTTTTTTATTTTCTCACATAGGTTCAAATGCCCCATCAATTTGAATATATAAAACATTATTTGGAATTTTAATTTTATTGTTATTTTTATTACTAATGTAATCGGTTTCTTCTAAATCTGCATTTTTAAAAATATTAGATATTGTTCTTTCACTAAGATTAGCGTTTTCGACAGTATCTAAAATATCTTTATATCTTTTTCCATCGCCTAAAAATGAAGTAATTTTATTTATTAAATTTTGTTCATTTCTTTGGTATTTTTTTAAACCTAATTCTTCATCCAAAGGATAGCGGTTTATATATTCATTTTTTTCTTCATCATATTTAACATATCTTCGTCTTTTTAAAGTTATATTGGATGGGTTAAGATAAATTGGACAACAATAATGTGGAGTAAGGATTATAATTAAATTAATAAATGGAGGTGTAATTATGGCAAAGAATCATTATACCGATGAATTTAAACAACAAATTGTTAGTCTTTATAAAACAGGTAAAACAGCAAAACAATTGTCCAGTGACTATCAGGTCGGTAAATCAACAGTTTGAAAATGAATTTATGAATTCAATAATTCTGGTTCATTTAAAGCAAAAGATAATCGAAGCCCAGAAGAAAATGAACTAATTCATCTAAGAAAAGAAATTAAACAATTACGAATGGAAAATGATATTTTAAAGCAAGCCACACTGATAATAGGCAAAAAATAGTAATTATTAAAAACAACAAAGAAAAATATGCAATTACTAATTTATGCAAAACACTAAAAGTTCCTAGATCAACGTTTTATTATCAATTGAAATCAAATAATCCTAAATCAAACCATACTATTGATAATGCTGTTATCAGTATTTTCTTAAAAAGTCGTAAAAATTATGGCACAAGAAAAATTAAAGTTATGTTAGCACAACAAAATATTTTATTATCACGAATAAAAATTAGTAAAATAATGCAAAGATATAACTTAATTTCCAATTATACAAAACTTAAATATAAACATCAAAGTAACAAAAACGCTATATACAAATATCATAATTTGTTAAATCAAGAATTTAATAATTATAAACTACATGAAGTTGTTGTCAGTGATTTAACACAAGTTGCTATCAATAGCAAATGATATTATGTGTGCTTTCTAATTGATTTATTTAATCGTGAAGTTATTGGTTATGATGTTAGTTCTCATAAAGATGCCAAATTAGTTGAAAATACTTTTAAAAAGCTTAGTTTTTCTTTAGATAATATTAAAATATTTCATACTGATCAAGGAAGCGAATTTAATAACAATATCATTTACAATCTTTTAGCTAAAAACAATGTTGCAAAATCTTATAGTAAACCAGGCTGTCCTTATGATAATGCTGTTTCTGAATCAACCTATAAAATTTTAAAAACAGAATTAATTAAAAACAGAAAATTTAAAAATATTGAACAATTTAAATTAGAATTATTTGACTATGTTAATTGATACAATAATGTACGAATTCACAGCAAATTAAATTATTTAACACCAATTGAATATAAAAATCTTTACTCTACATAAAATTTGTCCAAAAAACCCTTGCCATTCCAGCTGAAGTAAAGAATTCAATCGGAATACGATTAAATATTCAGTGTTCAACCGTAATAAATACCATGTTAATACATATTTTCTTCAATAACGGGTCTTTAAATGTTTCAAACTTTAATTTTGTAAAAGGATAGTTTAAATAAGAATTAATCATATTTTGAGCCCTTAATGCAAAAGTTTTAAATCATAATTCGACATCACCTTTAAAGAACTTATTATAACGAACAGGAACTTGAGTAATTTTACCTGTCATTGGAATAAAATTATTATAATTTTCCAAAGTAACATTTTGTCATAATTCATTTAACATTCAACCATCTCCTTATCATTTATTTCTTTTTGATTTGATTTTATTTAAGATAAACTTTTTACTACTTAATAGTGTTTTTGTTTTAATTGTTTTGTTTAAATCTTGGTTTGCTCTGAATTGTTTGTATGTTTGAAACGCTAAACCACCACCCAACAAACTAGTAACCGCACTGTTTTCTAGTGTTTTTAACATTTTATCTTTATTAGTAAGATTGTTTTTAAATTGTTCTTGCAATTTTAATACCTTAGCAATTGTTCGATATATTTTAAAACTATCTTTTACGATTTGTTGATAAGAAACTGGAGCAAAAGAAACTAAATTAAATAAACTTGCTTTTTTAAATCCTCAGCCAATAAACCATTCACTGTTCATATAGAATTTAAAAGGTTCAGAAGCCAAAACAAACTGTTCTGCTTTGATTAAAGTTGTCATAACGACAATAGGGGCATATTGCGTATTTTTATAATATATTGTTAAAGCAACTTCACCGGCAACTGATAAAGGAGCAATTTTAACTGCTAAAAAAACATCAGAACCATAGGCAAAAGGTAATAATTGGCCTTTTTTAATAGCCTTAGTTTCAAATTTAGATAATATTTTTTTAGTTTTATCAGTAATTTTATTAATTACTTTTTGTTTAATAGCAATTATTTGTTTTTCAATTGGGGCTAATAATTTTTTAGTTACTTTTTGAATATAAAAATTTGGGTTTAAATGATTTAAAATTTTATTTAATTTAATTGGTATTTGATGTAAAATATTTAATAATTTATTATTAAATATTTTACTGCCCCGCATTAAATTAGCATTTAATAGTAGGTTTTTACCAACACCTTTTTTATGAAGATTGGCCATAATTTTATATCATTCATCAGTATTTATTTTGCTTATTTTATTAATATTTAACCCATATTCAGACAATCATTTATTAGCATTTTTTTCATTTACGCTTGGTATTTTTTGAACTAATTTAGGACTTATTTTTTGAATATTTTTCTCAATTTTTAATAAATTATTAATTGTTTCTAAATTAGAAACTTTAAAACCTCTATAAAAATCATTTCGTGCTAATTTTCCAATTGTATATAATAAAGTTTCATTATTAGCCTGTTTTGTAAAATCAAATATTAATTTATCAGATAAAATCTTTTTACCCGTAACTTGGCTTACAATATCTTCTAAATTATTAGCAGTTATTAACCCTAATTTTTCAAGTAATTTATTTTCTTTGGCTAATTTTAAAATTCTAGTTGTGCGAGCAGCCCGTGTTAATTTACCAACACCACCAATTGCTGGTAACAAATTTAAGGCAGTACTTTTTACTGTCACTTCTGATGTTAATTTATCGTATATTTGATTTACAGCAAAATCGGTTGCTGTTTCTACTCCAAACGAGATAAATGCTGCGGCAAAATTAGATAATCCCGCACCAAGACCAATAGCAGATGCTACACCACCAGTTAAAACTGATAAACCAAGGGCTAAAACTTGAATTCCTAAAAATTCTAATAACTGTAAACCAAAACTTTTTTCTTGTTGTTGGATTGACAATCTAGTTGGATTTTTTTTAACAGCATAAATAAGGGCTGTTTTAGATGTTCCAATTGGCATATCTATTAAACCAAAAAGTACTATTTTTTAGTACTATTAAGAATTTTTAATTTTAACATCAATCGGATTTGTTTGACCAGTAGCATTGTTTTTACCTTCAATTTGAACTTCAACAGTTTTATCATTTGTAATATTAATTGGTCAATCTTCACCTTTACTTTCAATAAAGTAATCGAAATCACTTTCAGTTAAAGAACTATTTACTGCTTTTACCACTTTTAAAACAACATCTTTAAATTGTGGTTTTAATTGTTCTGCTGTTGTTTGTGTTGGGTCTGTAACATGAATAGTTGGTTTATCTAATTTATTAATTTTACTAATATTAATTTTTGCAACGATATGTTTAATAATTCCTTTGGATTCAACTACTGCTCCACCTAAATATAAAACTCTTTCCATAATCAAAGTATTACCCATTCCAGTACCTAACGCAGCAGCACCAACTCTTAACGGAGTATGGTCTTTTTTGCGTAAAATAAGGGGGTCATATTTTTTGCTAAATTTAAAGGCAATTGCATTAACTCCATTTGATAATAATTCAATTGTTCCTTCTGAACCATCTTTATTAATAATTGGTAATTTTTTAGGAACCATATAGTATGTTGTTCCTTCAACAGTTTTCATTGCTCCACTCGTTTCAATTATGCTATTTATTTGGTCGTTTGCTCCAAGTTGTAACTGTAATTTATTACGAATTCCACGAATAAAATCAGCCGAACCTAATACAACTGTTTCTGATGGGGTAAAGCCGTTTTCATATATTTTATCCATAATTTCATCGTGGATTTGTAAAGCATTTGTATCATCTGCTTTTTGTCCTTGAATAGTTGTAACTGTTCCTTTATTAATAATTTCTAAAATTTTATTGCGTTTATAAGCAACCTCAGTATCCATTGCTTGCTCAATATCGGCAGCCCAAAGATTAGGATTAAAATCACTTTCTACGGGGTCTAATTTACGAGCAAAAGTTAAAATTGTATCTAATTCAACAATTCCATCTTCAAATTCCACTGTTGAATATTTTAGTAGGTTATCATCAGTATTAAATACTTGACCGTTTGCTCCCAGACCTTCATTGTATTTAATATTTTTCTTTCTTTTATATGTTAAACCAAACTTATTTGCTTCTTTTCATGCAAATAAAGCTTCTCAACTAAATTTTTGTTGATAAGTTTGTAAATATCATTGTTCAAATGTTTCTCGGTCTCTTTTTGTTGCTTGATTAGCAATATCTCCGAAAATTCTTTGTGGGTTTTGTCCCATAATTTACTTCCTTCTTTCTATTTATTAAATACATTGTCTGTATCTAAAATATTGTTTTCTTTGTTTTCTACTTTTGGTACGCCACCAGTATTAACTGTTTGTACCTTAATTAATTCATCATAAACACTTTGTAAGTGTGCTTTAATAACTTCAATATCATCATTAATATCATAAGATTTTAGTAAGACATTTTTAAATTCGTCATTATCAGTTAAAAAATTATTGAAGTTATTAATTTCAATTTGTTTTAATTGAAGTGTTTGTTGTTCTAATTGTGAAATTAATTCATTATTTTTTGTTTGTAGTTCGTTGATTTGTTGATTGCTATTCTCTAAATTACCTGTATTAAATTCATTAATTTCTTCAGAATTTTCTAAAATAACTTCTGCCGTTTTAATATCAAAACTATCATCTTCATTTTTAATTGGTTTATCATGTTCATCAATAAGAACATATTTTACATTTTTTAATGCCATGTTTTTTCCTCCTTATTTTTTAATATTTTTGTTTGTTCTTTTTCTAATTGCTTTTTGTATAATTTCAAAACTATCTACTCTAAAAGATAAAAAATAGCGTTTAGTTTTTATATTTAACTGATTAAATACTGAGCCTTTAATTTTTATCTCATCATCTTTTTTTAATTTCAAAAACTCAGTTAAAATAGATGGGTTATATATTGATAATGTTGAGTAATTTAATCCGTCTCATTGACATTTAGCCGAACAAGCATCAACTTCAACACCACCAGCAACCAGTGCCTTAATTTTAGTTTTAATCGGATTTTCATGTAATCTAACAGTTAATTCTAATTTATTAACTTTTTTATTTTTTATTTTAGGTTTATTAGTTATTGATTTTTTAGGTAAATTACTTTTTGCTTGTGCCATTTTTATCAACTCCTTTTGTTATAAAATATTGTAAATGTTTCCAAGCATCGTGTTCGTGTTCTGTCATTTTAATATTTCCTTTATAAAAATAATTTTTCTTAATAACTGGTGATTGTAAAACATAATTTAAATTAAATAGATATTTGCATAAAACTTTTAAACCACCAATGAATTTAGGAGTAGATAATGGGTTTTTTATTTTTAAACCTTTATGAAGTTGATAATCTTCAATTATTACAATAACTTTATTTAAATAAGAACAAATTTTATTTTTAAACTCATTTAATATTAAATACATATTATTTATTGCTTCTTCTTCATTTTTGGAATTAAAAGTAATATTATTAATTATTTTCTTTTGCAAAACATTATAAATAATAATACCAGTTTGTCCAATTCCAGCAGGGTCAATTGCAATAATATATTTTAATTTATTTGTTTTATTTTTTTGTCAATTTGTAATATTTTTCATCCATCTGATGCTAAATCTAAAATATCGTTAATTTTATAATATTGCATATAAGAAGCAATAACATCTCACTTGTCTTTAAATAAATTTAAGTACATTTTGGCTCATTCTAAACATTGCAAATCATAATGATTTTTATGATGTGAAATACGACAATTAACAGGCTGACAATTAGCTCATTCAAAAGATGTTGTTATTTCATTTCAAGTTTTATTAATATACAAACTTTTATATTCTGTCATTTATCTATACTCCTTAATTCTTTTTATTTGTTGCTCAAATTTCATCATTAATATCATTTACCGTTACTGGATAAGCTCGTATCATTAATTCTTGTAATTTATTTTTAATTTTTTTATTTCATTTTTTCATAAAATATTTTCCTTTCTGTAAAAAAACATAATATTCCTTTATTGGTTAATATTTTGATATTTAGTAAATAATTTATTTTAGTATTTAATTACTTCGCCGCCCGCTTCACTTTGAAGGTGAGCGGGGGCGGTAGGATATTTTAATAGAGTTTTACCCCCACGGAAATAAACAAAAAAAACAGTTTACCCAGTTATTAATTACGCTTCATCCATCCCTAGACAACTTTATATAAAGAAAATAACCTTTTGGAGATCCAACCCTCTTGTTTTTTTAATGTCCAATATTGTTTTTTTCAGTTTAACAACACTCTTTTTATGAAAACAAGCCAAAAAACACGCGCTCTGACATTTCGCAAGTGATTAATCTTGCCGAGAATTAAAGAAATAAATAGGAGAGTAAATCCAATCGCTTTCACACTTTCTTTAAGGCTTCGTGCCATAGATGAGTTATCCATCTTTAAGCATCAAAATATTAAGTTTTAGATTGCATTATTCATCAGATAGTACCTTTATTAAAAATGATATTATTAGTTGTTAAACCGAAAAAATATAATAAATCACAGAAAGGAAATTATAAAAATTAACTAGTTTGTAGGGCAAAATAGGTTAATTTTTAATTTTAAAGATACTATCTGATGAATAATGCAAATAAAAAAATCGCTCTAATAAGCGATTAATTTAATTTGTATTTAATTACTTTATTTATATTTTTTATAAAACCTCAACTTTTTTCTTACTACCCTTATTTTACGCAAAAAAGACCATACTCCGTTAAGAGTTGGTGCTGCTGCGTTAGGTACTGGAATGGGTAATACTTTGATTATGGAAAGAGTTTTATATTTAGGTGGAGCAGTAGTTGAATCCAAAGGAATTATTAAACATATCGTTGCAAAAATTAATATTAGTAAAATTAATAAATTAGATAAACCAACTATTCATGTTACAGACCCAACACAAACAACAGCAGAACAATTAAAACCACAATTTAAAGATGTTGTTTTAAAAGTGGTAAAAGCAGTAAATAGTTCTTTAACTGAAAGTGATTTCGATTACTTTATTGAAAGTAAAGGTGAAGATTGACCAATTAATATTACAAATGATAAAACTGTTGAAGTTCAAATTGAAGGTAAAAACAATGCTACTGGTCAAACAAATCCGATTGATGTTAAAATTAAAAATTCTTAATAGTACTAAAAAATAGTACTTTTTGGTTTAATAGATATGCCAATTGGAACATCTAAAACAGCCCTTATTTATGCTGTTAAAAAAAATCCAACTAGATTGTCAATCCAACAACAAGAAAAAAGTTTTGGTTTACAGTTATTAGAATTTTTAGGAATTCAAGTTTTAGCCCTTGGTTTATCAGTTTTAACTGGTGGTGTAGCATCTGCTATTGGTCTTGGTGCGGGATTATCTAATTTTGCCGCAGCATTTATCTCGTTTGGAGTAGAAACAGCAACCGATTTTGCTGTAAATCAAATATACGATAAATTAACATCAGAAGTGACAGTAAAAAGTACTGCCTTAAATTTGTTACCAGCAATTGGTGGAATTGGTAAATTAACGCGTTCTGCTCGCACAACTAGAATTTTAAAATTAGCAAAAGAAACTAAACTACTTGAAAAATTAGGTGTAATAACTGCTAATAACTTAGAAGATGTTGTAAAACAAATTACAGGTAAAAAGATTTTATCTGATAAATTAATATTTGATTTTACAAAGCAGGTTAATAATGAAACTTTATTATATACAATTGGAAAATTAGCCCGAAATGATTTTTATAAGGATTTTAAAGTTTCTAATTTAGAAACAATTAATAATTTATTAAAAATTGAGAAAAATATTCAAAAAATAAGTCCTACATTAGTTCAAAAAATACCGCGCATAAATGAAAAAAACGCTAATAAATGATTGTCTGAATATGGATTAAACATTGAGAAAATAAGCAAAATTAGTACTAATGAGTGATATAACATTATGACCAACCTTCATAAAAAAGGTGTTGGTAAAAACCTACTATTAAATGCTAATTTAATGCGTGGTAGTAAAATATATAATAATAAATTATTAAATCTTTTACATCAAACACCAATTAAATTAAATAAAACCTTAAATTATTTAAATCCAAATTTTTATATTCAAAAAGTAACTAAAAAATTATTAGCCCCAATTGAAAAACAAATAATTACTATTAAACAAAAAGTAATTAGTAAAATTACTGATAAAACTAAAAAAATATTATCTAAATTTGAAACTAAGGCTATTAAAAAAGGCCAATTATTACCTTTTGCCTATGGTTCTGATGTTTTTTTAGCAGTAAAAATTGTTCCATTATCAGTTACGGGCGAAGTTGCTTTAACAATATATTATAAAAATACGCAATATGCCCCTATTGTCGTTATGACAACTTTAATCAAAGCAGAACAGTTTGTTTTGGCTTCTGAACCGTTTAAATTCTATATGAACAGTGAGTGGTTTATTGGTTGGGGATTTAAAAAAACAAGTTTGTTTAATTTAGTTTCTTTTGCCCCACTTGCTTATCAGCAAGTAGTAAAAGATAGTTTTAAAATATATCGGACAATTGCTAAGATATTAAAAATGCAAGAACAATTTAAAAATAACTTTAATAAAGATAAATTTTTAAATACGCTAGAAGATAGTGCAATTACTAGTTTATTGGGTAATGGACTAGTATTTCAAACATATAAACAACTCAGAACAAAACAAGATTTAAACAAAACAATTAAAACAAAAACATTACTAAATAGTAAAAAATTTATATTAAAGAAAATATATTCTAAAAAAAGTAAATGATAAGGAGATGATTAAATGTTAAATGAATTATGACAAAATGTTACTTTGGAAAATTATAATAATTTTAATCCAATGACAGGTAAAATTACACAAGTTCCAGTTCGTTATAATAAGTTCTTTAAAGGTGATGTAGAATTATGATTTAAAACATTTGCTTTAAGAGCCCAAAATATGATTAATTCCTATTTGAATTATCCATTTTCAAAATTAAAGTTTGAAACATTTAAAGACCCATTATTAAAGAAAATTTGTATTAATATGGTGTTTATTACTATTGAACATTGAACATTTAACCGTATTCCAATTGAGTTTTTTACTTCGGCAAATATGAGTGTTGGTGATATTAATTATTCTTCACAAAACGACCCTATGGCAACATGACAAGGTCTATTGCCTACCTATGCAAAATCATTGGCTAATTTAACAACTTTAAAGAAAATGTTTCGTACTTTTCAAGAAGAAGGTATTGATTTAACTATGATAGATTTAGAAGCATATTATACTCAGTTAGAAGTTGATGCTTTATTAGAAAAAGAAAAAACTGAAAGAATAGAAACCGATGACAAATTAGATAAAAAAATTGATAATTTATCAAATGAAACAAAAGAAAACTTTAATAAAAAACAAGATAAATTAACACAAAATTCTAATTTAGATATTGATTATATAAATTGTAATAGATATGTTAGTTCTAAAGATGTATATGTATATGGTGATTTAAGTTTTCATAATGACCCAAAACCAGAAGATATACCAAGATTTACAAAAATAGTCAGAGAAGTACAAAATAATATTCAAGTACCAATTACAAAAACTATTAATGATAAATCAACAAACGAAGAAGTACCAACTGCAAAATCAGTATATAATGTCACTACATATGATAACAATTCCTTATGTAAAAAAATTGATAATAATATTTCGTTAAGTATATTAAAGTTTTATTCTATTTATCCTACTGTTAAAATTACTGATTGACAAATTTATACTGGACCTAAGTCTTTGTTTAAAATATCTAGTGGTCAAATTACTTTTAAAATTAATAATTTTCAATTTTATAATCCGAATTCTTCAAAATGATTTAATTACTGAGTTTATTTTAGTAATGGTGATCAAAAAATATATTTTTGAGATGAAAATAATAATATGAGAATTGATTTTGAAGGTAGTGTTTATGAATATCAGGGTGAAGGAACGCCCATATAGGAAGGAAATGTTTTTATGCCAAAAGTAGAAATTAAAGATGTAATTATGTTTTTGAAAATCTTTGGAGTTTCATCATTGTTTTTTATTGCAGGAATTATTATTTGTTTTATAGGACCTACTAAATTAGGAATTGGTTGACCTGCATATGTAATTATTGGTGCAATGCTTAATGGTTTTGGGGTTATTGTTTTAATTATTGAAACTATTAGATTTATCAAAACTCATAACAAACAACAAAAACAAGATAGTATTGAATATGTAATTAAAAAAGAAGATACAAAATAAAGGGGTGTTATAAATGGGATTGTTACCAGCAAAAAAGAAAATAAAAAAAGATTATGATATTGATAGTTATTATCTTAATTTAGCATCAACGATTACTAATCGTAAAAATGTTACTGTTCAAAAACATAATGAAATTTTAGAAAAAAGAATTTGTGAAGATAATGCTAATTTTTTAAATCCACGAGATTTAGAAATTAGCATTTATAATCCACTTACTAATCAACAATTAGATACTAAATTAATTAATAACTTTTTAAAAATGCAAGACTTTACTAATAAGAATTGATATAACGAATATAAAATTAATAAAAATGGTAAAGGTGCATACTTTATTTTTGCTAATAATTCAAAACTTAATTTTATTACGATTGATTTTTACAATGACCAATATGACGAATTGGGTAATTTAGTATCTTGTACTTTTGATTATGATCCTTATATTAAAAATGACCAGAGTGTTTTTATTACTGAAAAATTAGAAATTGATTATATAACTAAAAAAGTAAAAGTTATTAGAAAGTTAAAAACACGATTATACAGTACTATTACCGATTTATATATTGATGATGTAAAATGAAATAACTATACAACATTACAAAGAAAAGAAATATTACCACTTAATTTTATTCCAATTGAAATTATTCCTAACAACCCTAATTTTGAACCTTCTGCTCGTTATGGCAAACAATTCGCTAGTATTTTAGATATTATTGCTGAAAAGATAATGTTAGACCCATTATTAAATAGTGGTAAATTTACCATTAATACTAATGGAGTTACTGGTGTAGTTGACCAAGAAATTAGCAAAATGTTAGCTTCATTTATTGAAAATGACTTGTTATTAGTTGAAGGAGACCCTGATAGTAATTTTCAACCAGTAGACTATATTGCTGGTAATTTTAAAGGTGAACAATTAACCAAAATATATGATTGATTATTAACTAATTACTATAAAATAAATCGCCATCATGTTCCCGCAATCGCTAAAGGAGCCCAACAAACTCAAGCAGAAGTTGCGGGAGTAAATATTCAAACAAACGCATCATATGAACAAATGATATATATTAGAGAAATTAAATTAACTGAATTTATTATTAAGTTAATTAAATATGATAATGCGATTTTAAACGGTAGAACATTCAATATTAAAAATATTGACGAGTTAATTGTTGATATTCGTTTACCAGTAAATGCTACTTTAAACAGACAACTAAAAAATAACGAAACTATTATCAATATACCTAATGGAGAAGGATAACAAGAATAATGTTAAAACCATCAGAAAAAATGTTAGCACAATTATCAGAAAATGATGAACCAATTGATTATTCAATTGATAGTATTCCGCTAGATTTTGCTAATCAATCACAATATATCGACCCTGACTTAGAACAATTATTTACAGAAGACCGTGCCAGAACCTTATATATTTATAAAATTAATAATCTTGTTAAGACAAAACAAAAACCTACCTTAAACTACTCTCAAAATAGCGTTAAAATCGGTTTTATTGACAAAGATGAATATATTAAAATTATTGGTTATGAAATTAGTGACTTTAATTTTAAATTACAAATTCAGCAAAACACCACAATCCAAGATAATAGTACAAGTTATGTGATGATTGATGAAAAAGATATCTTAATTAATGATATTTCAAAACAAGATAAAACATTTTTAGAATCTTACGACTTAAAAGTAGTATCTATTAATGAACCAATTACCGAAGACAATAAAAATGAATGCTATATCATTGAAGAATACAAACGCCCTTATTCACCAGATGAAGTTAACATTATTAAATCTACTCATTTAGTTAAAGTGACTGATTTTAAATGAAAAAATCAGAATAGTATTCACTTAGTTTTACAAAAATCATTGCCCGAGAATACTGTTTTTACTGGGATTAAAATTAAGTACCCTAAATCAATGTTGTTTGGAAATATTAAGTGTTGAGGTAATGTCAATGGTGTTTATTCTTATCCATCATCAAATATTGAAAATGCTAGTTTAGTTCCATTATTATCAATGCCAATTGAAACTAGTCCTAATGTACGAATATTTCAGTATTGATTTACCGAAAGTTTTTTACCATGAAGTATCGCCCAAAACTATATTCAAGGTAAAGATATTTTAGATTTAGTAAATAAGAATGGTTTAGAAAAAGTTTTATTAAATTATTTAACATATCGTTATAATTATGATAGAAAATTTCAAGGGGCAAAATACGATGAAAAAGGTAATCCTAACAATAAAGCAGCTGAACTACGTCAAAAATTTGAAGGACAAAAACCCGAAGATGTTATTGATGGTTTATTTGAAAACTGAAAATTAGATAATTCTACATCTATTAATAGACTTCTTGCGATACCCTTTTTTATTAAAATATTATTATAAAATATAATTTATGAGGACATAAAAATATGAACAATAATAAATTTAATACTCTTAATGATAGAGAATGGTTAAGATTAACAGGAATAAAAAAATCCACTTTTAATAAAATGTTAGATATTTTAAAAGTTGCTGAAATAGAAAAATTTAAAAAAGGTGGTAAAACTAATAAATTATCATTAGAAAATAGATTATTGATGACTTTATTATATTGACGAGAATATCAGACTTATTTTCATCTTGGTAAAAGTTTTGATATTAGTGAGGCTAATTGTTATCGTAATATTAAGTGAATTGAAGATATTTTAATTAAAAACTCTGATTTTCAACAACTTGCTGGTAAAAAAGCACTAATAAATGATTATTTTAATGATAAAACTATTATTATTGATGCTACCGAAACTCCAATCCAACGCCCAAAAAAAGACAAAAACAATCTTATTCTGGTAAAAAGAAAAAACACACGATCAAAACACAAGTAATTATCGAACAAGAAACCAAAAAAATTATTGCAACAAGTTTTTCGCTCGGAAAAAAACATGATTATGCTTTATTTAAAGAATCAAAAATCCCAATTTTAAAAAATACCAAATTAATAGTTGATAGTGGTTATCAAGGAATACAAAAAAATCACAATAATGTTCTAATACCTACAAAGAAAACAAAGAAAAACCCTTTAAACAAAGAACAAAAGCAATATAATAGACTAGTTTCAAAAATGAGAATTATTATTGAAAATATTTTTGCTATTCTTAAAAAATTTAAAATTATTACAGAAAAATATCGTAATCGAAGAAAAAGATTTGGTTTAAGATTTAATTTAATTGCCTCAATTTATAATTTACAATTATTATATTTAACATAAAATATTTATTTAAAATTAAATAATTTAAATAATAAATTAATTTTTCGTTGTGGAAAAATATTAAATTTTTAAATAAAAAACATAATTAATTAAAATTATATTTTTCTATTAGTATCTTTTTTACAAATATTTGCAATTTTTTAACAAGTAATGCAAGAAGTCTAATGATCAATCTGTTAAAAGATTTAAACAAATTATTTATATGCTTTCAAATTATACGTATAGCAAATATGCCATTAATAAAGGTTATAATGATGATGTTAAATTAATTGCTCCATATTATTTTGAATTAATATCATGGATGGGTTAAGATAAATTGGACAACAATAATGTGGAGTAAGGATTATAATTAAATTAATAAATGGAGGTGTAATTATGGCAAAGAATCATTATACCGATGAATTTAAACAACAAATTGTTAGTCTTTATAAAACAGGTAAAACAGCAAAACAATTGTCCAGTGACTATCAGGTCGGTAAATCAACAGTTTGAAAATGAATTTATGAATTCAATAATTCTGGTTCATTTAAAGCAAAAGATAATCGAAGCCCAGAATAAAATGAACTAATTCATCTAAGAAAAGAAATTAAACAATTACGAATGGAAAATGATATTTTAAAGCAAGCCACACTGATAATAGGCAAAAAATAGTAATTATTAAAAACAACAAAGAAAAATATGCAATTACTAATTTATGCAAAACACTAAAAGTTCCTAGATCAACGTTTTATTATCAATTGAAATCAAATAATCCTAAATCAAACCATACTATTGATAATGCTGTTATCAGTATTTTCTTAAAAAGTCGTAAAAATTATGGCACAAGAAAAATTAAAGTTATGTTAGCACAACAAAATATTTTATTATCACGAATAAAAATTAGTAAAATAATGCAAAGATATAACTTAATTTCCAATTATACAAAACTTAAATATAAACATCAAAGTAACAAAAACGCTATATACAAATATCATAATTTGTTAAATCAAGAATTTAATAATTATAAACTACATGAAGTTGTTGTCAGTGATTTAACACAAGTTGCTATCAATAGCAAATGATATTATGTGTGCTTTCTAATTGATTTATTTAATCGTGAAGTTATTGGTTATGATGTTAGTTCTCATAAAGATGCCAAATTAGTTGAAAATACTTTTAAAAAGCTTAGTTTTTCTTTAGATAATATTAAAATATTTCATACTGATCAAGGCAGCGAATTTAATAACAATATCATTTACAATCTTTTAGCTAAAAACAATGTTGCAAAATCTTATAGTAAACCAGGCTGTCCTTATGATAATGCTGTTTCTGAATCAACCTATAAAATTTTAAAAACAGAATTAATTAAAAACAGAAAATTTAAAAATATTGAACAATTTAAATTAGAATTATTTGACTATGTTAATTGATACAATAATGTACGAATTCACAGCAAATTAAATTATTTAACACCAATTGAATATAAAAATCTTTACTCTACATAAAATTTGTCCAAAAAACCCTTGCCATTCCAGTAGTATTTTGGAATATAATATAGGTTTAAAACAATTGCTGTTAAAAGAATTAATGCTAACGGAAGATAACGTAAATATTTTTTTCATGAAAAGTTTTTCATTTTTAATAATTCCTTTCAAAAATAGTGGTAATAAAAACCCATTCTTGAGGAAAACATTAATATATTTATGAGAGGCAAACTATTATTTAATGATAATAAATTATTTACTCACAAATATCACAATCCCAGGGATATTTTTTTACCAAGAGTTAACGGCAGGTCTACTGGCTTAGAATCATTTTACTAATTGTCTCTTCCCAAAAAAGTTTTTCAGTGAGTAAATACAATGTTCATGTTCATCATCATTACAGTTGCTGGGACAGCTTGAGAATATTAACTCAATTCCCTTTTCAAAACGCTCCTAAATGTTTACCGTTAATTCAAATGAAAGCGTGGTGCTTTACGATTCAATTATAAACTAAAAATTTTATCTAGAAAAGGGTTTCAAGCTTCCTTTTTTGATTAGAACAACTTAGTAGAGGTAAAACTAAGAAATAATTATTTTAATTTTAACAATATCTTTTACAAGTACTAGAAAATAGATTAAAATTATTTTATATAGGAGAATAATGATAATGACAGAAATTAAGTTAATTGCTGTTGATTTAGATGGAACAGCTTTAAATTCAACTGGCGAAATGTCCCCGCATACATTAGAAGTTTTAAAAGGGCTGGCAACAAAAGATATTAAGTTAGTAATTGCGACCGGACGACCATTATATCAAACAAAACATATTGTAACAAATTTAGGATTAACGGATATTAATGATTTTACTGTTAGTTTAAATGGTTCAGTTGTTGCAAATAATGCCACTGAAGAAATTTTATTTTGTGATTATTTTGATCAACAATTACTACGAGAACTTTATGTTGATGTCTTGGCATTTGATTTAGACACATTAATTATGTTTGATGCTGATCATTCTTCGTTTAATAAAATGTTATTACATTGCAAAGGATTTGAAGATAAAATGACAAAACATTATTTATCATCTTTTAGCGAAGAACAAGATGAAGTAACAGTATGTTTATATACAAATAATTTCAATGTTAATGTTAATAAAATTTATATTAGTAGTTATACTTCCGATATTAATCGGTTGGTTGCAAAATGAAAGGATAAAATTGAAATTTCACAAGAAATTCGTGGTGATCGCTCAGCGTTAGAAATTACTAGTTGTAATATTAATAAAGCGACTGGCATTGCTAAAATTTGTCAAAAATATCACTTAACAGCAAAGAATGTGATGGCTTTCGGGAATGAACATAATGATGTTGCGATGTTACAGTGAGCTGGAATTGGCGTGGCAATGGGGAATGCTCCCGATGATGTAAAAGCAATCGCTGATTTAGTGGCTGATGATAATGACCATGATGGGATTGCAAAAGTTATTGAAACCGTAGTTTTTGGACAATAATAGTTAAAAGTTCTTAAAGTTAGCAATAAATTTCATTTTGCTAACTTTTTTAGCAAAAAATAACATTTTAAATTGTTTTTTAGTAAAAATTTGGTCGTATAAAAAATATTGGGGTTTTGGAAAAAAACTCGGAAATTGAATAAGAATAATAAATTAAACCATTTACTAAAATGGTTTTTTTATTTGTAAAACCAAAATTATTAATTGATTCAGAGAAAGGACAGCATCTTAAATTCTTAAAATAGAAACTTTTTACACAACTTTCTGATACCCTCTTTAAGTTGTTTACACATTTATAAATATCTTAGAAATTTTTACAAAGTGTACCTGTTTTTTCTCCTAATTTAAGGTGTTGTCTTTTCTTTGTTTCAGTTAATTAGTTTGTTAATAAATAAAAAAACTTAATAAAAGAAGGAGTAAGTAATGGAAATTAATAAACAACAAAAAATATGTGATGTTATTGATTGCTATAAATCAATATCATTCATTACCAAAGAATTTTTATCAAATAAAGTTTTATGAACTTGTGAAAAACATAAAAATTTATTAAATCATACAAAAGATAAAAACCAAGAGTGGTTTTATAAACGTTTAGAAAATTCAAAAATTATCTTTGATTATAAAACTGGTTTTTTAAAACTTTGATTTTATAAAACAACTTAATGCAGAGTGGAACGGTTATTTTAAATAACTAAGTGTTTTTATTCCACAGGAGGCGGTCTAGCACAGCGGTAATCAGTCCGGAAATAATAGACGCTTTAACAAGCGATAGTGGTGATAAGTGCGCGGTCAACATCGAACCACAATAAACAAAAGAGATGGTCACTTTATAAATAAATTTGCGATAGATATTACTTCTTAGAAGTGACAGCGGTTTAAAAACCACAAAGTCAGCATTAGGCTCTTCAAGGTGCAAGTAGATTTATTTTAAAAACTGAACGCTTTGACCTGAAATGGTGCGGGTGAAGAGAGAGAAAACTCTCTGGCTACAAAAACAAAAAACAACTGTCGATTATTTAACTAACAACATACCGCCACCGCTCACCCACAGCGAAGCGGATGGCGTAGTAAATAAAATAGATAAATACAATACTTATATAACTAATTCTCGCTTTGGCACTTTCACTTGGTAGTGAGTGCCAGCGAGTTAAAAAATAGGAAAAATAATTTAGGAGGTAAATATGAAAAATTTAAATAAAATTTGTCTTAAACAAAAATATTGAGGATATTGCTCAAAATGCAATCAAGAAAACAAATTACAAGAATTAATGTTTAAAAGTTATTCAGTATCATTTTAAGATATGACTGATGAACATTGAGCATTGGGGAAACAAAATTAGGAGGAATTAAATTATGAATAAAAGATACGTATTAATAATGAAATATAATAATTTGTTTGATAAAACAACTATTTTTAAAACAGATTTTTTTTATACATTAGAAGAAGCGAGGATTACTGCTAATGTTGAAAATGAAAATCATTGATTAACAACTATTATTGATTTAGAAGATAGCAATATTAAATGACAAGGAGATAAATAATTATGTGAAAAGATGAAAATGGTTATGTTTATACAGAAGAAGATTTATTTAATTTAGCATTAGATGAATGTTATTCAGAAGAAAGTGCTTATGAATATATTGATAATTTAATTAATGAAATGGAATTAGAGGAAATTTAATTATGGAAGATTTAAAATTAAATAATGAAGTTAAAAATATTACTTATCCGTTTTATTTAAAAGGAAATAATTTTAAAGAATTAAGCTTAAAAGCATTAACAATTAAAAAGTGAATTGATGAAAATGGACAAGAATTAGCAGAATTTATATATCGACAACAAGCTTGATTAATAAATGGAGAATATAAATCACAATCACTAAAAGATTTAAAATTAGTAGTTTCAAAAATTGATTATATTTTTAGAGAACCATTAGAAATAATAAAATCTTTTAAAGATGAATTAAATTTTATTAGAAAAGATATTTTAAATTTAGAAAATAATATTAAGAATAATCATGATTCTTTAAAAAATAGTGTCATTAATATTCAATTTCAAAAACAAAATAAAATTATTGAAACTCATAAAAAAGAGCAATTTTTAGAAATTAAAAGTATAGCAAAACAAGAACAAGAATTAAAAATTATTACTAGTAATTTTCGGAAAGAAAAATTATTAATTAAAGATATTGAGGTTATTGGTATTAATGATGATTTTTTACAAAATGCTGATAAATTAGAACTTATTAATCTTATTAAAAATTATTTAACTGTTGATGAACAAATTGTTAAAAATGAAATTAAAGATCAATGAGATAGTAATAAAGATATTAATTTAATTGGGGTTAAAGGTATTAATTTTAAAATAAATAAAGGAGAAAAATAACATGACAAATATTGTAGAATTTTTAAGAACAGATAAGGTAACTGATTGAATAAAAAGTAAATTTTCTAATGAAAATGAAATTGCAAGATTTAAAAGTAATATAATTGCAATATCAAATAGTAATGAATTATTACAAAAAGCAGATCCAAAAACAATTATGACTGCTTGTTATCAAGGTGTTTTATTAAATTTACCAATGGAAAAACAATTCGGTTATGCTTATGTAGTACCATATAATACAAAAATAACAAGAATTATTAATGGTCGTGAAATCCAAGAATGAATTAATCAAGCCCAATTTCAAATGGGTTATAAAGGTTATATTCAATTAGCCCAAAGAAGTGGCCAATATTTAGATATGTCAGTATCAGATGTTAGAGCAAATGAATTAATAAATTATGATCGTTTAAAAGGTACTGCTTTTAATTGAA
The DNA here is from genome assembly GCF_009866525.1 of Spiroplasma poulsonii. Taxonomy (GTDB): domain Bacteria; phylum Bacillota_I; class Bacilli_A; order Mycoplasmatales; family Mycoplasmataceae; genus Spiroplasma; species Spiroplasma poulsonii. The sequence continues at coordinate 1,314,451 of NZ_CM020866.1, read as the reverse complement.
ATCAAAATGAAGATGAACGAGAAAAATTATCAATTATAGGTTATGTAGCATATTTTAAAATGGTTAATGGTTTTGAAAAAACTTTATATATGACAAAAGAGCAAATGGAAAATCATTTTATGAAATATTCTAAAACTTATGCTAAAAATAAATCATTTTATATTGCTAGTTTTGATGAAATGGCCCTTAAAACAGTATTAACATCATTATTAAGAAAATGAGGTATTATGTCAGTTGAATTACAACAAGCATATAAATCAGATCAAGCAGTTATTACAACTAATGATGAAAAGATTTATATTGATAATGATGCTACTTTCATCCAAAATAATGGGCATATTAACGATGAAACTTTATCAAATAATATAAATTTAAATTATAATACCCCACCTAATGATGAAATAGTGTACATAAACGATAATGTAGTTAAAGAAGAAGATATATCAAATGTAGTACCAGTAGTTAATAATAACAATGATGAAGAATGAGCCAATTGATAAAAATAGGTATTGACCCATCAGGAACTGGTACTACGGCTATTGTTGTTTATAAAAATAATAAATTAATAGATAAACAAGAATTTACAAATAAAGGCTGAAAAGAACATTATGAATTTATTATAAATTATTTGAAAAATGAAAAACTATTTGGGAAAATATTATCAAATAATCATAAACTAGAATATTTAATTTTTATAGAAAATTGTTTATATACAAATGCCAATGGCTCAAAAGATAGAGATGATTTATTGAAATTATTAGGTTCATTAGAAACGCAAGGATATATTGCTACTATTTCACCAAAACATACAAAATCAGTTGTTAAAAATATGGAAAATTTAAGTAAATATAATGATGGTTATATATGAAAATATGAAAAAGATGTTAATTTAACTTATCAATATGGTAAAAGTTGAAAATATAATAATGAAAAAATAAGTAATCATTTACGAGATGCAATTATTATTGCTAATTATGAAAGTTAATTTATGAAACATTCATATAATCAAAAAACAGGAAAATATTATTCTTGTAAAATTCGGAATATAAATGTTTACTTAAATGAAAATGAAGAACAAGTTTGAAATGAATTAAATTTTAATACTTATTCGCAACGAATTGAATATCTTATAAACTTTTATATAACACACAATAAAGAAAAATAAAAAATAACCAATTAAGGTTATTTTTTTAAATATTATTTGTTAATTGTCTAATGGCATCTTTTTGTGCTTGTTTTTTATCATTAACTTTAACTTGTTTTTTAACATTTTTAATTTGACCTGTTTTTAATGCTAATTCTGTTGCATAATCAGGTCCTCGTAAATGTTTTTCGTGGGCAATAACAGCAGTTCTTAATTCTCTGATTTCTGCTTTATATTTTTTAATTTTTTTAGCAGATAATCCTAGAATACCAAGACTACCCATTCCACCCGCACCCGCTAACACAAGTAAAGCAATCATTAATGTTTCATTCATTTTATTTAATTCCTTTCTTATTCTTACTCAAACAGTGGCCATCTATCCTTTCAGAACAAAATAATTTATAAATTAAACTATATAACCACCCAAAAATATCAACCGCCCCTATATATAGTCTATTTTAAATTTAATTCTTTGTTATTTTCTTCTTGTTTTTGTTTTTTAATATTTTCATTTTGTATATTTTTAAATATTTCTTCTGTTATGCCATCTAAATTATTTCATTGTTTTGCTAATCTTGGTTGAATAACACGCGGATTAATCCGACAATCTAAACAATGTCTTAAATGGTCTTTTTTTCATTTTGATTTATCAATTCAAATGATAATTAAAGAAATTATTAAAGTAATTAAAGGTAATATTGTAAATACTAATCCCATTTTAGATATTTTTAATCTTGGTATATCAATTTTCATATCTACTTTTGGTTTACTACTAGCAACAAATATGCCCTGAATTCCATACGTAAATAAAGGTGTTAATAAAATAGCAATGCCATTACCTCAATATTGACCATAATTATATCAATTAATATCATCTTTAATTGCATTAATCATTCCATATTCTAACCAACAATTTAATGCTAAAAATATCAATGTATAAAAACTAACTACTCAACTACGAATTTTATATTTTCTTTCTCATTCTCTAATATCTTTATGAGTTCAATTATAAGTTGGAATAGGGTCTTTTTTAAATCAATTTCAAGGTAACGCCCCCTTTAATCAAGTTGTTTTATCTTGCTTCATAATTAACTCACCAATTTTCTTTCAATTTTTAAATTAACTATATTTACATTATCATAAGAACTAATAAGACCATTTGTGTCAATATACCAAACAATTCCACAACCAATATCAAAATCTTTAAAAGTTTCTACAAACATATATGGTAAAATTGAAAATTGACATCATATTTTATATTTAAATTTAGAACTATCAAAATCTTTAATTTGATATTCAGTTGCTGGTTTAAAATCACTAGTATCTACAAATTCTCAATCATTACCAACACTAATAGAAATATCACCATTACCTAATAATGAATTACCATTAATAGTTTTAATATTTTCCCCACTTACTAATTTATCTTGTTTAAGAATAATATCTTGTGATGTTTTTTACAATATATTTATCATCTTGCTTATCAATATAAGCTTTATTTAAATCACTATCTTTAATACCATATGATGGAATATCACCACTTTGTTTTGCTTTTCAGACATTATCTTCATAATAAATCGTGTTATTATCAAATGGAACTATTAATTTAATATATTTCATTATAATCAATTTTAGAAAAATCATTAATAATTGGATAAGTAATATTTATTGAACCATCTGTTTGCAATCGCTCTTTTAATCAAAATAATAATGTTGGATAAAATGTTTTTTTAGTAATATATTTATATTCTTCTTCTCATGGATGAGAATAGTTTCCTAAATGATAATTATACGGTCTAGATACCGTTTTTACTAGATATAATATCAATTATTTCACCTGCTAATTTTAAAGCATTTTTAACATCACGAGTAATATTTTCATTTGCTTCTGGTCATTAGTTTGTGAATATGCTACACCACCTTGTGAAAATGAAGCACTACCCAGTTAAATCATTAACTCCTTTTGGTAAATATCAATTTATAACTGCTAATAACAAGCCGATTGAATATAACTTAATCATTTATCATATTCAATTAAACCAGTATTATCTTTTTTTACTCAA
>NZ_CM020866.1:1293506-1311144 GCF_009866525.1 Spiroplasma poulsonii | reverse complement strand
TCATTGTCTATCTTGTGGTGCAGAATTAATATTACCCCCACCAATATTTAAACCACGGTCATTAAATACAGTATAAAAATTATAATAATCATTAATATTTAATTTATTGACATCTTCATCTAAAATTAATAAAGTATATTGTCTTTCAGTTGATTGTTGAGTAAATACTTGTTCAAATTTAGCTTCACCAAATTGAATTGAACTTCTATCATCAATCATATAAGCATCTCAATATTTCCCAACCTTAACTTCTTTAGTATAAAAATTATCTGCTTTATTATCATTATTCATAAAATAACTTAATTTATATTGCTTTAAGTATTCTAGCATTCTATTAATATCATAAATATTTTCACCATCAATTAATTTTCAATAAACATTATTATTTTCATCTTTTAATTTTATAGCAAAAGGTGTTTCATTATTGGCTCATATAGTTGAATTAATTGGCTGTTTATTAAAATCATCAATCGTTAATATATTAATTTCTTCACCTTTATATTTTTGTACTATTTTTAAACTATTTTGTCATTGAGCAATAGTACTTTCCATATTATCAAATATGCGTGAATAACTACCATAATCACTTGGTTTTGCATTATTAGGTTTTCATCCTGTTTCAGTATCAGGGATATATGAACTATAAACATTAAAAGGAAATACCATTCAATGACGATTGTCTTTTATGTTTTCTCTGATATCTATTAAAGTATCGTGGGCTTGTCTTCTTAATTCTTCGATAACTCCGGGATTAATTCTACTCATTTGTTAATTCTCCTTAATTTCTGTTCTACCTTGTAAGGCATTTTGATTATTACCAGTTTCATCATATTCTAGTAATTTATTATTATGTTCAATTTCTTTGGTTTGCATTTTATCTTGTCATTTTTCTATTTTTTCAAAATATTTGTTTGCTTCTAATTCATCAATATTATCATATTCAGTAATTGCTCTTATTGGTTCCATTGTGCCATTATCTAATCTAGCAGTAATTAATTCATTTTGTCGCATTTGGTCAACTAAACTAGCACTAACAAAATCAAAACCATAAGGTCGTTCACCAACACCATCTCATAAACCATAATATTTTAAAACAGTATCAAACATCTTTGTATAATATTGTTTACGATATGCTTGTAAATATGCTTGTTTTTCTAAATCTTTGGTTTTAGTTAATAAAGATTGTGTTTTATTTTGGTCATTATCTGATTTATCACCAAAAGGACTAGAAAAATGACATGCTAAATATACTTGTTCAATAATTGATTTTTCGTCTTCGGTATATGTTTCTAAGGTTGGTGTACCTTGTACTACTTGTAAAGATTGTGATAATTGACCATCTACTGCTGATTGACCTGATTGAATAAAAATATCATCAAAAGCATCTTGTAATACTTTTTTATTGCCTTTGTTATAAGCAGTCATTAAATCATCATCTAATACCCCATATCAATGAGTACGATTTGCTCATCTTTCTTTTGATTTAATATTAAAACTATCTTCTAAATCAAATTGTAATTTATAACAATTTGCCATAGTAGGCCATGGGTTTAATGTTGTTGAAGTTGATAAAAATAATGGATTAGGTTCATTAATCATTTCTCAAAAAGGGACAATACCTAATTTGTTTTTAAATTCTTGTACTAAAACAGGTCTAACATCATCTTTAATTTGTGTTTTACTTTGCCCAACAACTACTTCATTATTTTTTGGTCAACCTTTAATAATTATTTTATCTTTGGTACAAATTAAATTTAAAATAAAACCACTATCTGATTGATGATAATTTAATCAAATATCAGCACCTTGTTCAATTTCATTTATTTTGCTTACTCTTGAAGTAAAGTTAAATGGGTTAATTCATAAATCAATATTGCCATCACTAGTTTCTAATAAACCAAAGATAGTTTTACCCATTAAACTGGCTGTTAATTCATTTTTATCTAATTTTTCTTTTATTTTATAAGTTTCATATCATCAATTTAATTTTTCTAAAATGTCTTTACGATGAGACTTAAATAAAATATCTTTACCATTTACTAGTCGCATTTGATGGCGAGCAATAATATTTGCTAAATTAATAGTTCAATCATAATTATAAAATTTTAAAACACTATTAATATCATTTAAGTTTGGTAAACTAGGGAAAGTATTATTCATTGTTATTTTGCTCCTTTAATTTTAAAATAAGTGCATAATTAATAATATTTACTGTTAATAAATTTGGTTCATTTGATAAAACTTGTACACATACTTTAATTTTTGATATTTCTTAATATATTCGTTATATAAATTTAATTTACATATTGCTATATTATCTTTTTTTAATTCTTGACAAAGTCTTTTTTTAACTTGTCCACAAACAGACATATAAGGTCTTTTTGCATTTATTACACGTTCATCATGTATTACATAAATATCTTTTTTCATTAAGTTAATCACTCCCTTTGTTGTCATAATTTATAATCGATGAACTATTATGTTTAACCATTGGTATTAATTCAAAGTGTAAAGCATAAAAATCACTATCAAATGTATCATCATATAAATCTAACATTCGTTCTTCTCTACATCGGGTTTATCTTCTCATTGAATTAATTCATATTGGGTTTTACTTACAGGACATTTTTCTCATAATCATTTTAATTGATTAGTATTTATTAACATTGTAAATGCTTCTACACGATGTTTTATTTTAAACTTCTGCTTTTGTGCTGGTTTAAAATTCATGTATTGACCAAAAGTATAATTATATTTTTCTCTATTTAAACTTTCTAATGTTGCATAAGCACTATCATCAACATTAATTGATATTCCTTGTTGTATTAAATTAAAATATTGGTTTAATTGATTGTTGTAAAACTCTAAAATATCTTTTACTTGTTCTAATGGTCCTTTAAATTGTTGCGTAGCATTTGAGTGTGTATATTCAGCAACTTTATAGGCTTTTTTATCAAATGAATTATATATTCAAAAGCTCGATGCTGTTGTATGTCCTTTGGGACTAGTAGAGTTTGCTAAGTCAACACCACCTAATAATTTCGTTGGTTGAATAATATCTGTTGCTTGCATAATATCAATATATCTTGCAAAGATTGAACCACTAGTATTCCGGCAATCCTCAACTTCATACTCTTGCTCTTTCAATATCTAATTGTTCTAATCTTAATTGTTCATTAACTTTATCTTGTGGTAATTCGTAATTAAGTCTTCAACTAGAATAATGAATAATAATCTTCATATTTCATTTTTCAATATATTAATTTGTTCATATTTACTACGCATTATTTCTTCATTAAAAGGCATTAATTCATTACAATAACCAACAATATATCTTTTTAAGCTTCAGGATTACATGTATTAATTGTTATTTTATTTTGATAACCACGAATAGCAAACTCTAAATCACTTAAATCTTTTTGTTGAAATTGGTCACATTCTTCTCTTCAATCAATAACTAATTTATATTTATTTAAATCAGCAAAAGCTTTTAATTTTTCTTTTCGACTTGGTGAATGTAAACCTTTACAATATATTTTGCTCCCATTTGATAAAGTAAAAGTAAAATTAGATAAATTAATAGTATAAGAAATATTATTTTCATCTAACATATTTCATATATTTTGAAATACACTATCTTTTAAATCTTTACTCCAATACATACTAGCAATGATACAAATTGGTTCTTTAATCAATAAACTAATTTTTAATAATTCACCAAACATTTTAATATTTGAAATAGTCTTACCACTATATCGTGTTCCAATTTGATTAATTTCATTAACTAACTCATATTTCTTTGCAAAGGGATATTTATCACCAACATTACTATTTTGTAATAACCAATAAGGTGTTTCTAACAAATAAGTAAAATGATTAAGCATTATTATCACTTTCTTTTTTAATATCTCTAATATCAGTTTGTAAATTAACAATTATTGGCTGTTGATTATTTAAGTTTAATTCTTGTTCTAACTGTTTTTCTTGCAGTGAATATTTATAATTAAATGCTCGTTGTCAATATAATTTAGCACCATCAGGCGATTTAATCATATATTAATTATTTCACTTTCAATTCTATCAACTTGTTTTTCAAGCAAAGGAACTATCTTTTCGCTCGCATAAGTATCATATCTTCACTTGCAGAAAGATTGAATTTATTGGTTAAATCATTCAAAGTATATGGTTATTAGTGATTTATCTTCGTCAAAATTGCTCTATTTTACGTAAATGTCGTAAACTTGCTGTTTTTGGATTAAATTCTTTCATTTTTACTCCTTTTTCATATTAAAATATAAGTATGAAAAAAATGTACAAAGAACTTACAGGTTCTTTTTTTTAATCTATATTACAAAAATAAAAAAGTAAATCTTACTTTTAGTTAAATTAATTTTAATAATTAACACTTATTATAACATATAAATAAAAATAATATCTTTTTTCATTTTTATTATTTTTGTTAATGTTTAAACAAGAAGAGGGAAAAATGATAATGTGATAACATTTTATAAATATAATTAAATATAACATTTATTACAAAAATGTCAAATAAATTTTTAAAATTTTATTTTTTTATGATAAAACTATTTAGAAAGATTTTGATATAGAAAATTTAAACATTTAAGTATTAATGAAAAAATTATATTAAAGGATTTATCTATATCAGAATTATATAAAAAGAAAAATGGTAAGATTAATTATTCAAAGATAGCACGTTTTATGGGAAGAGATAAGAAACAATTCGGCGTGAACTTAAAAAGTTTAAGGAATATGATCCTTTAAAATCACAAAAACAATATCTTAAAAATAGAAAAAATTCTAAAAAACATATTACTTTAACAGTTAAACAGATTAAGTGATTAAATAAAAATTTTAATACTTTACATAATACTCCAGAAACAATTTGCAAATTATATGAACAAGAATTTAATGAAAAGTTTCCGATGTGTTTTAAAACACTTTATAAATATATTTATTTAGGATTATTTAATATGGATAAAAAATATCTTTATTTTAAAGGAAAGAAACGAAAAACGAAAAATAGTACTGATAATCGTGGTAAATTATCAAATTACAGAATATTGAAGAATCAAAGCATGATAGATATGAATTTGGTTGATTTCAAATGGATTGTATTGTTGGTGCTGATCATAAATCAGTTGTTCTTACTTTTAAGAAGAATTAACAAATTTTACTATTGCTGAAAAATTAAAAGAACAAACTGCAGAAGAATTGTTAAAACTATTAGAAGTATCTTTAAGAATAGATTATTTAAAAAATGTATTAAAGGTATTATAACTGATCAAGGTAAAGAATTTAGTAAATGAAAAGAAATTGAAAAAATTACTAATGCGAATGTATATTTTGCGATCTGGAACTCCAACTCAAAAACCAAAAGTTGAAAGAATGAATCGTGATATTAGACATTGGTTACCACAGGAACTGATTTTAATTTAGTTGATACTAAAAAGTTAAATTGAATTATGAAAACAATTAATGAAAAACTAGACCTCATTGAACTGAATATCTTCTAAAAAAGCATTTAATTTTTTAGCATTAGTTACTAAGTAAATTTATTTGAAAAACTTAATAAATTATTTTTCGTTGTGCTAAAATAAAAAAATTAAAAAAATAACACAAAAAGAGTTGCATTATTTTTTAATGGTGTTATTATCTAATCAATAAGAGCTTTTGGAAAAGCGCACTTGCATTTACAATTTACAAATTGTAAACTGTAAAACGAAACGCGCTAAAACAACTTTATTAAAGGGTTGTTTTTTATTTGTAAACCCATAATTATTAATTAATTCAGAGAAAGGACAGCATCTTAAGTTCTTAAAATAGAAACTTTTTATCACAACTTTTATAACTTTTTAAAGTTGTATTACACATTTTTAAATATCTTAGAAATCTTTACAAAGTGTACCTGTTTTTTCTCCTAATTTAAGGTGTTGTCTTTTCTCTGTTTCAATTAATTAATTTTGCTAATAAATAAAAAAATAATACAAAGAAGGAATAGTAATGAAATTAATAAACAAAAACAAATTGTGATATTGATAATTGCTATAAATCAATATCATTCATTACCAAGAATTTTTATCAAATAAAGTTTTATGAACTTGTGAAAAACATAAAATTTATTAAATCATACAAAAGATAAAAACCAAGAGTGGTTTTATAAACGTTTAGAAAATTCAAAAATTATCTTTGATTATAAAACTGGTTTTTTAAAACTTTGATTTTATAAAACAACTTAATGCAGAGTGGAACGGTTATTTTAAATAACTAAGTGTTTTTATTCCACAGGAGGCGGTCTAGCACAGCGGTAATCAGTCCGGAAATAATAGACGCTTTAACAAGCGATAGTGGTGATAAGTGCGCGGTCAACATCGAACCACAATAAACAAAAGAGATGGTCACTTTATAAATAAATTTGCGATAGATATTACTTCTTAGAAGTGACAGCGGTTTAAAAACCACAAAGTCAGCATTAGGCTCTTCAAGGTGCAAGTAGATTTATTTTAAAAACTGAACGCTTTGACCTGAAATGGTGCGGGTGAAGAGAGAGAAAACTCTCTGGCTACAAAAACAAAAAACAACTGTCGATTATTTAACTAACAACATACCGCCACCGCTCACCCACAGCGAAGCGGATGGCGTAGTAAATAAAATAGATAAATACAATACTTATATAACTAATTCTCGCTTTGGCACTTTCACTTGGTAGTGAGTGCCAGCGAGTTAAAAAATAGGAAAAATAATTTAGGAGGTAAATATGAAAAATTTAAATAAAATTTGTCTTAAACAAAAATATTGAGGATATTGCTCAAAATGCAATCAAGAAAACAAATTACAAGAATTAATGTTTAAAAGTTATTCAGTATCATTTTAAGATATGACTGATGAACATTGAGCATTGGGGAAACAAAATTAGGAGGAATTAAATTATGAATAAAAGATACGTATTAATAATGAAATATAATAATTTGTTTGATAAAACAACTATTTTTAAAACAGATTTTTTTTATACATTAGAAGAAGCGAGGATTACTGCTAATGTTGAAAATGAAAATCATTGATTAACAACTATTATTGATTTAGAAGATAGCAATATTAAATGACAAGGAGATAAATAATTATGTGAAAAGATGAAAATGGTTATGTTTATACAGAAGAAGATTTATTTAATTTAGCATTAGATGAATGTTATTCAGAAGAAAGTGCTTATGAATATATTGATAATTTAATTAATGAAATGGAATTAGAGGAAATTTAATTATGGAAGATTTAAAATTAAATAATGAAGTTAAAAATATTACTTATCCGTTTTATTTAAAAGGAAATAATTTTAAAGAATTAAGCTTAAAAGCATTAACAATTAAAAAGTGAATTGATGAAAATGGACAAGAATTAGCAGAATTTATATATCGACAACAAGCTTGATTAATAAATGGAGAATATAAATCACAATCACTAAAAGATTTAAAATTAGTAGTTTCAAAAATTGATTATATTTTTAGAGAACCATTAGAAATAATAAAATCTTTTAAAGATGAATTAAATTTTATTAGAAAAGATATTTTAAATTTAGAAAATAATATTAAGAATAATCATGATTCTTTAAAAAATAGTGTCATTAATATTCAATTTCAAAAACAAAATAAAATTATTGAAACTCATAAAAAAGAGCAATTTTTAGAAATTAAAAGTATAGCAAAACAAGAACAAGAATTAAAAATTATTACTAGTAATTTTCGGAAAGAAAAATTATTAATTAAAGATATTGAGGTTATTGGTATTAATGATGATTTTTTACAAAATGCTGATAAATTAGAACTTATTAATCTTATTAAAAATTATTTAACTGTTGATGAACAAATTGTTAAAAATGAAATTAAAGATCAATGAGATAGTAATAAAGATATTAATTTAATTGGGGTTAAAGGTATTAATTTTAAAATAAATAAAGGAGAAAAATAACATGACAAATATTGTAGAATTTTTAAGAACAGATAAGGTAACTGATTGAATAAAAAGTAAATTTTCTAATGAAAATGAAATTGCAAGATTTAAAAGTAATATAATTGCAATATCAAATAGTAATGAATTATTACAAAAAGCAGATCCAAAAACAATTATGACTGCTTGTTATCAAGGTGTTTTATTAAATTTACCAATGGAAAAACAATTCGGTTATGCTTATGTAGTACCATATAATACAAAAATAACAAGAATTATTAATGGTCGTGAAATCCAAGAATGAATTAATCAAGCCCAATTTCAAATGGGTTATAAAGGTTATATTCAATTAGCCCAAAGAAGTGGCCAATATTTAGATATGTCAGTATCAGATGTTAGAGCAAATGAATTAATAAATTATGATCGTTTAAAAGGTACTGCTTTTAATTGAAATCAAAATGAAGATGAACGAGAAAAATTATCAATTATAGGTTATGTAGCATATTTTAAAATGGTTAATGGTTTTGAAAAAACTTTATATATGACAAAAGAGCAAATGGAAAATCATTTTATGAAATATTCTAAAACTTATGCTAAAAATAAATCATTTTATATTGCTAGTTTTGATGAAATGGCCCTTAAAACAGTATTAACATCATTATTAAGAAAATGAGGTATTATGTCAGTTGAATTACAACAAGCATATAAATCAGATCAAGCAGTTATTACAACTAATGATGAAAAGATTTATATTGATAATGATGCTACTTTCATCCAAAATAATGGGCATATTAACGATGAAACTTTATCAAATAATATAAATTTAAATTATAATACCCCACCTAATGATGAAATAGTGTACATAAACGATAATGTAGTTAAAGAAGAAGATATATCAAATGTAGTACCAGTAGTTAATAATAACAATGATGAAGAATGAGCCAATTGATAAAAATAGGTATTGACCCATCAGGAACTGGTACTACGGCTATTGTTGTTTATAAAAATAATAAATTAATAGATAAACAAGAATTTACAAATAAAGGCTGAAAAGAACATTATGAATTTATTATAAATTATTTGAAAAATGAAAAACTATTTGGGAAAATATTATCAAATAATCATAAACTAGAATATTTAATTTTTATAGAAAATTGTTTATATACAAATGCCAATGGCTCAAAAGATAGAGATGATTTATTGAAATTATTAGGTTCATTAGAAACGCAAGGATATATTGCTACTATTTCACCAAAACATACAAAATCAGTTGTTAAAAATATGGAAAATTTAAGTAAATATAATGATGGTTATATATGAAAATATGAAAAAGATGTTAATTTAACTTATCAATATGGTAAAAGTTGAAAATATAATAATGAAAAAATAAGTAATCATTTACGAGATGCAATTATTATTGCTAATTATGAAAGTTAATTTATGAAACATTCATATAATCAAAAAACAGGAAAATATTATTCTTGTAAAATTCGGAATATAAATGTTTACTTAAATGAAAATGAAGAACAAGTTTGAAATGAATTAAATTTTAATACTTATTCGCAACGAATTGAATATCTTATAAACTTTTATATAACACACAATAAAGAAAAATAAAAAATAACCAATTAAGGTTATTTTTTTAAATATTATTTGTTAATTGTCTAATGGCATCTTTTTGTGCTTGTTTTTTATCATTAACTTTAACTTGTTTTTTAACATTTTTAATTTGACCTGTTTTTAATGCTAATTCTGTTGCATAATCAGGTCCTCGTAAATGTTTTTCGTGGGCAATAACAGCAGTTCTTAATTCTCTGATTTCTGCTTTATATTTTTTAATTTTTTTAGCAGATAATCCTAGAATACCAAGACTACCCATTCCACCCGCACCCGCTAACACAAGTAAAGCAATCATTAATGTTTCATTCATTTTATTTAATTCCTTTCTTATTCTTACTCAAACAGTGGCCATCTATCCTTTCAGAACAAAATAATTTATAAATTAAACTATATAACCACCCAAAAATATCAACCGCCCCTATATATAGTCTATTTTAAATTTAATTCTTTGTTATTTTCTTCTTGTTTTTGTTTTTTAATATTTTCATTTTGTATATTTTTAAATATTTCTTCTGTTATGCCATCTAAATTATTTCATTGTTTTGCTAATCTTGGTTGAATAACACGCGGATTAATCCGACAATCTAAACAATGTCTTAAATGGTCTTTTTTTCATTTTGATTTATCAATTCAAATGATAATTAAAGAAATTATTAAAGTAATTAAAGGTAATATTGTAAATACTAATCCCATTTTAGATATTTTTAATCTTGGTATATCAATTTTCATATCTACTTTTGGTTTACTACTAGCAACAAATATGCCCTGAATTCCATACGTAAATAAAGGTGTTAATAAAATAGCAATGCCATTACCTCAATATTGACCATAATTATATCAATTAATATCATCTTTAATTGCATTAATCATTCCATATTCTAACCAACAATTTAATGCTAAAAATATCAATGTATAAAAACTAACTACTCAACTACGAATTTTATATTTTCTTTCTCATTCTCTAATATCTTTATGAGTTCAATTATAAGTTGGAATAGGGTCTTTTTTAAATCAATTTCAAGGTAACGCCCCCTTTAATCAAGTTGTTTTATCTTGCTTCATAATTAACTCACCAATTTTCTTTCAATTTTTAAATTAACTATATTTACATTATCATAAGAACTAATAAGACCATTTGTGTCAATATACCAAACAATTCCACAACCAATATCAAAATCTTTAAAAGTTTCTACAAACATATATGGTAAAATTGAAAATTGACATCATATTTTATATTTAAATTTAGAACTATCAAAATCTTTAATTTGATATTCAGTTGCTGGTTTAAAATCACTAGTATCTACAAATTCTCAATCATTACCAACACTAATAGAAATATCACCATTACCTAATAATGAATTACCATTAATAGTTTTAATATTTTCCCCACTTACTAATTTATCTTGTTTAAGAATAATATCTTGTGATGTTTTTACAATATATTTATCATCTTGCTTATCAATATAAGCTTTATTTAAATCACTATCTTTAATACCATATGATGGAATATCACCACTTTGTTTTGCTTTTCAGACATTATCTTCATAATAAATCGTGTTATTATCAAATGGAACTATTAATTTAATATATTCATTATAATCAATTTTAGAAAAATCATTAATAATTGGATAAGTAATATTTATTGAACCATCTGTTTGCAATCGCTCTTTTAATCAAAATAATAATGTTGGATAAAATGTTTTTTTAGTAATATATTTATATTCTTCTTCTCATGGATGAGAATAGTTTCCTAAATGATAATTATACGGTCTAGATACCGTTTTACTAGATATAATATCAATTATTTCACCTGCTAATTTTAAAGCATTTTTAACATCACGAGTAATATTTTCATTTGCTTCTGGGTCATTAGTTTGTGAATATGCTACACCACCTTGTGAAAATGAAGCACTACCAGTTAAATCATTAACTCCTTTTGGTAAATATCAATTTATAACTGCTAATAAACAAGCCGATTGAATATAACTTAATCATTTATCATATTCAATTAAACCAGTATTATCTTTTTTTACTCAAGGAAACAAATCTTTTTTATTAATTTTATCTGAAATTGTCCCACCTGATAATCTATCCATTCATAAACTAGTTTTTAAAATAGCATTATAAATTAAGTTATCATTACAAGCAGATTGCTTTCTATCATTAATAGGTTGTCAAAGTTTACTTTCTTTCACATCTTCAACTGTTATAAATAACAAATTACTTAAATTATTTTCCATATAAAACACCTCTTAATTGATTACGATATTTATTTTTTAAATTACTTGGCTTATAACTATTAACTCTTGTTTTTGTTTTCTTAATTGTTTTGATAGTTTGATTAGTTTTGTAAAACATATTTTTAACTGGTGATTTATATAAATTCTTAATATTTTTAACATCACTTTTTCGTTCTCGATACCATTTTTTATTATTAATTTCACCAGCAAAATTAAAATTAAAATGGCCAATCTTTAAATTATTAATAAACTTTTTAATTTGTTGTAATTTTTGAACTGTTGGTAATGTTAATTTAGTAGTTCCTTTGGGATATTTTTCTTTTAATCCTCTTGGCAGTCTTTTTTTAATATAATTTCTTAAATGACTAGGTAATCATTTTCTTAATCAATAACGTCAAAATAAAGTACCCGCATTAGAAACGGCATTACTTAATAATTTTCAAATTTCAACTGGAACACTAGGATAAACATAGGGACCATAAAACTTCGGGTGTTTTGCTGTTTTTGTATATATTAAAATAGTTAAATTACCTGTTAAAGTTAATTTATTTGTAATATTAAACATACCACTATCAAGTCAACTACTATTTAAAGGTTGTCAATTAGTATTTAGATAATTTTCTTTTTTAAATTGTTCTCTATTTTTAATATTATTATCTTTTTCTAATTGACTTAATATTTGTTGAATTTCTCTTTTATGACCCTTTTTAATTAAATCTAAATAAGTAAATGGATTTAACCACTGATAAATATCTTCAATCTTATTTGTAATTTTTTGTAGCGGATTAGAATAATATGAAGCAAATTTGTTAACCTTATTAATTAAATTAACAAATTTATTTATTATTGATTTATTACCTAAATTCTCTGCTAATAAAGTTAAAATTCGTAATATTAATAAGTTCATTGTTTATTAAGTATTTTTAATTACGACATCAATTGGATTTGTTTGACCAGTAGCGTTGTTTTTACCCTCAATCTGAACTGAAATTGCTTTATCATTTGTAATATCAATTGGTCAATCTTCACCCTTACTTTCAATAAAGTAATCATAATCATTTTCAGTTAAAGAACTATCTACCGCTTTTACTGCTTTTAAAACGACAGCTTTAAATTGTGGTTTTAATTGTTCGATTGTTGCTTTTGTTGGGTCTGTGACATGAATAGTTGGTTTATCTAATTTATTAATTTTACTAATATCAATTTTATTTGTTGTTGGTTCATTAATTACATAATCAACTGGTACTCTAAATGTTTTATTTAAATTATTGTAAGCTGCTGTTCTTTCTTCAATTGTTGGTTCTTTTTCTAAAATAATTTTACATGTTTTTGGATATAAAATTGTTGGTGTTGCATATTGTACTTTACCAATTCATTTAGGGTTAGCAGTATCATTATCTAAAACTTGTTGAATAGTATCCATATTAATTGGATATGCTCATACTTGTTTATTAATAATTAAACCACTTACATTAGTAAAATTATAACCTTTATCACGGTTAACTTGTCCTTTTGTATATGTTTTTTCTAAATGAAAACTTTTTGATACAGGAATTCCCATTGCGGTATTTTCATATAATTCACCATTAACCATTGCTTTTAATTGAGCTTGTGAACCAATTACTTTTAAATAAGCCGGTGTTAATCCTAAATATGCTCTTCGTCCTAAAACCATAAACATTTTATCGGTTGGCAATCCAAAATATAAATTACTAATTTGATTAGTTAATTCAATCAAAGTTTCATTTAATGTAAAGAATGCCTTATTTGCATCATCAGCATTTTCTGCTGTATAACTACGAAATGGAATTACTTCATATTGACCATCTGCTAAACAATAATCATAAATAGCCTGAATTAATTCACATTCTAAATTAACAAATTTATTCTGTACAACACTAGAAATAGCATCAGCAATAACACCATTTTTAATATTTTGTTCTATTAATGCTAAATCAAAAGCCTCATTCATTAATTTTAAATTAAATCTTTTATCAATAGGTACTGGAATTCTTGTTAATCCCATTGTTTGAGTTGCTCCACCATTTGGTAATGAATAATCATTTTGTCATACCACACGATGAGTTAAATTATATAATGCTTGTCCTGCATTAGGTAATCAAGCAACTTGTTCGGCAGTTGCTGTTGCATACTGCATAATACTTGCATATTCATTATATAAAGGTCCACGCAATAAAGCATTAACCATATCAACATAGGCTTTTTGACCTGTTGTATTACCTTGTAATGTAAAAGGTACTTGTGGCAAATTAATTGTTGCCATAATTTTCACTCCTTATTATCTAAGGTTTTTAAGTGTGAAATCTGATATCTTTTTAATCTCTTCCGGAGTATATGCTCCTTTTTCTTTAATAATTTCAATTTCATCATTTTTATTTTCAACTGAATTTTCAATCATATCTTTAATAAAATTAGTTGGTGAAACTGATGGTTGTTCTTCAACAAACAAATCAGGTTTTAATTCTTTTAAAGTTTGCATTTTTTCAGTTAAAGAATTACCACTAACTTTATCTAAGTTAGTTTTAATATCTTCAATTTTAGTAGTTGGAACATATTTAAAGGCTTTTAATTCATCTAATTCATTAGATAATTTAATAAAGTCTTCTTTTGATATAACATCTTCGCGTTTTTGCACACTTTCTCTAATTTGTTTGGCTTCATTATTAAACTGATTTAAGATATTTTCTGCAATTTCTTCACTTAAACCTTGTTCTATTAATTGTTCTTTTGTAAGCGCCATTTTATAAACTCCTCTTTTTTTATCCTTGTTCGATTAACAAGTCAGCATAAACCCTTTTTTATGGAAAAAGATTAAACTCATAATTTAATTATACACCCATAGTTTATAAATACAATACTTTTTATAAACAAATACTAAACTTAATGTATTTTGTTGCTAATTTAAACCTTAAAACGTGTAATAAGAACTATTTTTCAAGATAAAATTTTTAAAATAATTCATAATTTTGCTTGTATATATATATATATATATATATAATGCCAATAGAAATTGATAAGAAGGAGAAATACAAGTATGAAAAAATTACTAAGTTTATTAAGCTTATTAACAATTAGTGGAAGTGCTGTACCAACAACAATTGCCGCTAGTCCTTATCAAAAAGAACAAACTATAAGAGTAAAAAGACAAACACAAAGTCCTATTTTTAAAACTAATGGAGCTGACATTCCAACAGAACAACAAATCAAAGATAAATTAATTAATAAATATCCACACATAGCGGCTGAACAAATTAAAGTCAAAAATATTACTAGTAATTATGTAAATATTACTATAGATGGATTTTCTGGAGAAACAACACTTACTTTTATAGTTGATAAATCTATACCTTTAAACAATGTTATTGCAAACCATAATTTAGGAGAAATAGATTTTTCAAAATTAGTTAATAGTTATGAAGAACAAATTAAGTTTAGATTATTAGAATTAAACCCACAATTAGACACAACAAAAATTAATGTTACAAGTATTACAACAAGTAATGCTAAAGTTAGTTCAAATGATATAAATATTTATAATGGTGAATTAAATATTAAATATAGTAGACCAGTAAAATCAATTATTAGAAACATTGAATTAGGTTCAATTAGAACTAGTGGTTTAAATTTACCAACAGAACAACAAATTAAAGATAAATTAAAAGAAAAAAATACAGATTTAAAAAATAATATAAATGATTTTGAAGTTAAAAATATAACTTCTACATATGCAAAAATAAGTTTTAATAGAAAAGATATTTTAAGTGGTGAAGTAGTTGTTAATTTTACATCTAATATTAATTTAAATAAAATTATTAATAATAATAATTTAGGTGAATTTAAAACTGAAAATTTATCTAATCCAACAAAAGAACAAATTAAAAATAAACTAAAAGAAATGTATACCGACTTAGATATTACAAAAATCAACGTTGAGAATATTAGTAACAGTAGCGCAAAAATCATTTCCGCTGATGAAAATGTTTATACTAATAATGTAAATGTTAACTATACTGTTTCAATAGATTCACTTAATTGATAATAAAATAGGAAATAATCAAATGAAAAAAATATTAAGCCTTTTAGGAACAATCACTTTAATTGGAACAAGTACAACAAGTTTAGTTGCTTGTAATACAACACAAAAATATACACCTGAAGAATTAGCAAAAATAAAACAAGAAAACAAAATTAAAACAAACAACCAAGAAATTAGAGATAATTTAGAATGAATAGCACCACAAGAAAAACCATTTAATAAAGTTGATAACAAATGATATTATGTGGTTTGAAAAGGTAAAACACAATGATATATAACAAATTTTTTAAATAATGAAAAAATAAATGAACGTGGCAAAAAAAACTTAAAAGAAGAAGAAGGATGTGAAATTGGTTTATATCGTTATAGTTTAAATTATGAAGTTGATTTGTTTAATTATGAGCCATCTAAAATGACAAACTGACCTTGAAGAATAGACAAAGGAACTCATTTTAAATCTGTTTATCGTTGAAATTTAACTACAACAGAACCAAAATTAGTTATTGATAATGATGGTAATGTGAAAGTTAAAGGAGAATAAAAAAGAGATATTAAATCTCTTTTTCTTTTATCTTGGTGTAAATGTAATTTTAACAGGATTATTACTATTATTTATCATATTTAAAACACCTAAGGCATTTACATCTATTGTTATATCTTTATCATTACCTAATGAAGTATTATTTGTTAAACAATATCCTAATAATTTAGCAAGTAATACTTTTGAAAATCTAATTTTTAATTTCATATCATTTGTATAATATGCTTGTAAATATGTTTCTGTAATTTTATTATTATCATTATCAGATAATTTTGTTATTTGAAGTAAAAAGTTAATATCTCAGTTTCTTCATGAAATAGTATATTCACTTTGATAATTTCCACTAGATAATCCATTAGTATATGCAGTCACATATATTGTTTCAGTATCATTTACTTTTATATTCTCTGTATACAAAGTTTTTGTACTTTCAAAATTAACATTATCTTTTTGTGGCAATCCCTTTTTGTGTAAAGTTGCATCAGATAGTGGTCCAAAATTATATTCACAAGTAGAATAACCTCCTAAAATATTAACATTTCTATCACGAATAAAATGTTTTATATCAGGTTCAATACAACTAACTTGTAAATTGTCAAGATTACTTATTTCAATTGTTTTATAAGAATCTTGAAATTTACTTATACTTTGAATTGTTGGGTCAATTTGTCTTAAATCAATTTCTATTTCATAATATCCTTTATATTCTGTTGTATTATCAAATAAATTAATAAAACTTTTAGGATTATTTGAGTGTTTACATTGTGGTGGTGCTGTAATTTTAGTTTTTAATGCTTGTCCTGTTTTAGCATCTCAGATATCTTTTGTATAAGGTTTATAGTTATATGGTACTGGTGGCAAGACATATTCTGGGTAATTAAATGTTGGTATTTCATAGTCATGTGGTAATAAGAAACTAGTTTTATAATTAGTTGTCATATCGCGTAAATAATTATTTAATGTACTTTTTGTTTTACCTCTAAAACTCCATACTGATAATTTTAAGTAATCTTCTTCATTATTAGTATATGGATTATCTGCATAAAAGATGATTTCAAAATTACCTTTATATAATGCTTGAATTGAAAACATATCAATAATATAACTACAATTTGTTCCATCTGGTGTTTGTAAGAATTCGCAATCATTATCTTTTTCACTATCACTAACTGGTGTTTGAGCGTCAACTGATTTGGTTTTTTCATTAATTAAATAAACTCG
>NZ_CM020866.1:1083503-1293406 GCF_009866525.1 Spiroplasma poulsonii | reverse complement strand
CTGAAAATTTATCTAATCCAACAAAAGAACAAATTAAAAATAAACTAAAAGAAATGTATACCGACTTAGATATTACAAAAATCAACGTTGAGAATATTAGTAACAGTAGCGCAAAAATCATTTCCGCTGATGAAAATGTTTATACTAATAATGTAAATGTTAACTATACTGTTTCAATAGATTCACTTAATTGATAATAAAATAGGAAATAATCAAATGAAAAAAATATTAAGCCTTTTAGGAACAATCACTTTAATTGGAACAAGTACAACAAGTTTAGTTGCTTGTAATACAACACAAAAATATACACCTGAAGAATTAGCAAAAATAAAACAAGAAAACAAAATTAAAACAAACAACCAAGAAATTAGAGATAATTTAGAATGAATAGCACCACAAGAAAAACCATTTAATAAAGTTGATAACAAATGATATTATGTGGTTTGAAAAGGTAAAACACAATGATATATAACAAATTTTTTAAATAATGAAAAAATAAATGAACGTGGCAAAAAAAACTTAAAAGAAGAAGAAGGATGTGAAATTGGTTTATATCGTTATAGTTTAAATTATGAAGTTGATTTGTTTAATTATGAGCCATCTAAAATGACAAACTGACCTTGAAGAATAGACAAAGGAACTCATTTTAAATCTGTTTATCGTTGAAATTTAACTACAACAGAACCAAAATTAGTTATTGATAATGATGGTAATGTGAAAGTTAAAGGAGAATAAAAAAGAGATATTAAATCTCTTTTTCTTTTATCTTGGTGTAAATGTAATTTTAACAGGATTATTACTATTATTTATCATATTTAAAACACCTAAGGCATTTACATCTATTGTTATATCTTTATCATTACCTAATGAAGTATTATTTGTTAAACAATATCCTAATAATTTAGCAAGTAATACTTTTGAAAATCTAATTTTTAATTTCATATCATTTGTATAATATGCTTGTAAATATGTTTCTGTAATTTTATTATTATCATTATCAGATAATTTTGTTATTTGAAGTAAAAAGTTAATATCTCAGTTTCTTCATGAAATAGTATATTCACTTTGATAATTTCCACTAGATAATCCATTAGTATATGCAGTCACATATATTGTTTCAGTATCATTTACTTTTATATTCTCTGTATACAAAGTTTTTGTACTTTCAAAATTAACATTATCTTTTTGTGGCAATCCCTTTTTGTGTAAAGTTGCATCAGATAGTGGTCCAAAATTATATTCACAAGTAGAATAACCTCCTAAAATATTAACATTTCTATCACGAATAAAATGTTTTATATCAGGTTCAATACAACTAACTTGTAAATTGTCAAGATTACTTATTTCAATTGTTTTATAAGAATCTTGAAATTTACTTATACTTTGAATTGTTGGGTCAATTTGTCTTAAATCAATTTCTATTTCATAATATCCTTTATATTCTGTTGTATTATCAAATAAATTAATAAAACTTTTAGGATTATTTGAGTGTTTACATTGTGGTGGTGCTGTAATTTTAGTTTTTAATGCTTGTCCTGTTTTAGCATCTCAGATATCTTTTGTATAAGGTTTATAGTTATATGGTACTGGTGGCAAGACATATTCTGGGTAATTAAATGTTGGTATTTCATAGTCATGTGGTAATAAGAAACTAGTTTTATAATTAGTTGTCATATCGCGTAAATAATTATTTAATGTACTTTTTGTTTTACCTCTAAAACTCCATACTGATAATTTTAAGTAATCTTCTTCATTATTAGTATATGGATTATCTGCATAAAAGATGATTTCAAAATTACCTTTATATAATGCTTGAATTGAAAACATATCAATAATATAACTACAATTTGTTCCATCTGGTGTTTGTAAGAATTCGCAATCATTATCTTTTTCACTATCACTAACTGGTGTTTGAGCGTCAACTGATTTGGTTTTTTCATTAATTAAATAAACTCGGTTAGTTTTTTCATTTAATTGTTTTAAATTATAAGTTGAATAAACTAATTCTTTTGTTGGTTTACCATCCTTAGTTAAAACAATACCTTGTACTTTATCAGTTAATAAAGTAGTAAAACCTAAACTATTAGCATTTGCACCAAATATAGCACCAACTTTGTCGTTCCCTTGTTCTCTAAATATTTCAAATGGTAAATAACCCTTACCTTTTGATTTTTCAGACCAAAAGGCATCATTATAAAAACTATAAATATTAGCACTCATAAAACCATTAAGTCATTGAAAATTAGGTCATGATTTTTCGTCTTGGTTAATTACTCAACCTCATGGAATACCAAATGAAATAAAGTTTAAGAACTTACCAACTCCGCCCGGTATCGTAAAAGGATTAAATACTAATTTTTGAGTATAGTTTAAAGGTAATACGGTAACTTGGCGATTAATAAAATTATTCATATTTAAAATATCTCAAACATTACATGAACCCATTTTGCTATATTCAATTTGAACTTGACCTACTGTATTACCAAATTCATCTTTTCTTCTAAAATATGATGATGCTTGAGTACTAATAATATTATCAACATTACCGCCATTTACTTTTATTTTGTTTGGTGGTGTTATTTTTCAATCTTTAGATCAATAAAATTTAGAGTTTTTATCTTCTTTATGAATATTTCTACCAACACTAGAATTAGTTGCTGATGTAGTAGTGGGGTCGGTTATAACAATGCCCTCACTATTTTTCTGTTTTCAAAAATCATATCTACTTTCCATATCTTTTTTTCAATCTTCATAACCAGTTATCATTGTTGGTTGAATACCTTGAATGTTATATCAGCTTACTTCTGGTGATGCATAATTATTAACTTTGTCGGGTGGACAAGGATACATGTTATACATTAATAAATCTCTTGAATTCATAACTTTTTTATTAAATTGACCTTTAATAATTGGCCGACCAATTACAGGCATATCAAAAAAGATAGGATTACCATAAAATTTAACTGCCATTGCTCTAACCCCCGGGTCTTTTAATAAAACTTCATCTAATTCAACAATACCTTTATTTAGTTTTTCATCATAAGTTATTTTAGGAAAACAATAACCTTCACCTGGGGCACTTGTTTGTATAAATTGTCTTACTGATAAACCACTATTACTAATTTTGTCATTAATACTTGAAAATGTAATTTCTTGTCATAAAAAACTACCATCATAAGGTGAATAATAATTAATAACATTAGATGGATATAATCATTGTCTATCTTGTGGTGCAGAATTAATATTACCCCCACCAATATTTAAACCACGGTCATTAAATACAGTATAAAAATTATAATAATCATTAATATTTAATTTATTGACATCTTCATCTAAAATTAATAAAGTATATTGTCTTTCAGTTGATTGTTGAGTAAATACTTGTTCAAATTTAGCTTCACCAAATTGAATTGAACTTCTATCATCAATCATATAAGCATCTCAATATTTCCCAACCTTAACTTCTTTAGTATAAAAATTATCTGCTTTATTATCATTATTCATAAAATAACTTAATTTATATTGCTTTAAGTATTCTAGCATTCTATTAATATCATAAATATTTTCACCATCAATTAATTTTCAATAAACATTATTATTTTCATCTTTTAATTTTATAGCAAAAGGTGTTTCATTATTGGCTCATATAGTTGAATTAATTGGCTGTTTATTAAAATCATCAATCGTTAATATATTAATTTCTTCACCTTTATATTTTTGTACTATTTTTAAACTATTTTGTCATTGAGCAATAGTACTTTCCATATTATCAAATATGCGTGAATAACTACCATAATCACTTGGTTTTGCATTATTAGGTTTTCATCCTGTTTCAGTATCAGGGATATATGAACTATAAACATTAAAAGGAAATACCATTCAATGACGATTGTCTTTTATGTTTTCTCTGATATCTATTAAAGTATCGTGGGCTTGTCTTCTTAATTCTTCGATAACTCCGGGATTAATTCTACTCATTTGTTAATTCTCCTTAATTTCTGTTCTACCTTGTAAGGCATTTTGATTATTACCAGTTTCATCATATTCTAGTAATTTATTATTATGTTCAATTTCTTTGGTTTGCATTTTATCTTGTCATTTTTCTATTTTTTCAAAATATTTGTTTGCTTCTAATTCATCAATATTATCATATTCAGTAATTGCTCTTATTGGTTCCATTGTGCCATTATCTAATCTAGCAGTAATTAATTCATTTTGTCGCATTTGGTCAACTAAACTAGCACTAACAAAATCAAAACCATAAGGTCGTTCACCAACACCATCTCATAAACCATAATATTTTAAAACAGTATCAAACATCTTTGTATAATATTGTTTACGATATGCTTGTAAATATGCTTGTTTTTCTAAATCTTTGGTTTTAGTTAATAAAGATTGTGTTTTATTTTGGTCATTATCTGATTTATCACCAAAAGGACTAGAAAAATGACATGCTAAATATACTTGTTCAATAATTGATTTTTCGTCTTCGGTATATGTTTCTAAGGTTGGTGTACCTTGTACTACTTGTAAAGATTGTGATAATTGACCATCTACTGCTGATTGACCTGATTGAATAAAAATATCATCAAAAGCATCTTGTAATACTTTTTTATTGCCTTTGTTATAAGCAGTCATTAAATCATCATCTAATACCCCATATCAATGAGTACGATTTGCTCATCTTTCTTTTGATTTAATATTAAAACTATCTTCTAAATCAAATTGTAATTTATAACAATTTGCCATAGTAGGCCATGGGTTTAATGTTGTTGAAGTTGATAAAAATAATGGATTAGGTTCATTAATCATTTCTCAAAAAGGGACAATACCTAATTTGTTTTTAAATTCTTGTACTAAAACAGGTCTAACATCATCTTTAATTTGTGTTTTACTTTGCCCAACAACTACTTCATTATTTTTTGGTCAACCTTTAATAATTATTTTATCTTTGGTACAAATTAAATTTAAAATAAAACCACTATCTGATTGATGATAATTTAATCAAATATCAGCACCTTGTTCAATTTCATTTATTTTGCTTACTCTTGAAGTAAAGTTAAATGGGTTAATTCATAAATCAATATTGCCATCACTAGTTTCTAATAAACCAAAGATAGTTTTACCCATTAAACTGGCTGTTAATTCATTTTTATCTAATTTTTCTTTTATTTTATAAGTTTCATATCATCAATTTAATTTTTCTAAAATGTCTTTACGATGAGACTTAAATAAAATATCTTTACCATTTACTAGTCGCATTTGATGGCGAGCAATAATATTTGCTAAATTAATAGTTCAATCATAATTATAAAATTTTAAAACACTATTAATATCATTTAAGTTTGGTAAACTAGGGAAAGTATTATTCATTGTTATTTTGCTCCTTTAATTTTAAAATAAGTGCATAATTAATAATATTTACTGTTAATAAATTTGGTTCATTTGATAAAACTTGTACACATACTTTAATTTTTTGATATTTCTTAATATATTCGTTATATAAATTTAATTTACATATTGCTATATTATCTTTTTTTAATTCTTGACAAAGTCTTTTTTTAACTTGTCCACAAACAGACATATAAGGTCTTTTTGCATTTATTACACGTTCATCATGTATTACATAAATATCTTTTTTCATTAAGTTAATCACTCCCTTTGTTGTCATAATTTATAATCGGATGAACTATTATGTTTAACCATTGGTATTAATTCAAAGTGTAAAGCATAAAAATCACTATCAAATGTATCATCATATAAATCTAACATTCGTTCTTCTCTTACATCGGGTTTATCTTCTCATTGAATTAATTCATATTGGGTTTTACTTACAGGACATTTTTCTCATAATCATTTTAATTGATTAGTATTTATTAACATTGTAAATGCTTCTACACGATGTTTTATTTTAAACTTCTGCTTTTGTGCTGGTTTAAAATTCATGTATTGACCAAAAGTATAATTATATTTTTCTCTATTTAAACTTTCTAATGTTGCATAAGCACTATCATCAACATTAATTGATATTCCTTGTTGTATTAAATTAAAATATTGGTTTAATTGATTGTTGTAAAACTCTAAAATATCTTTTACTTGTTCTAATGGTCCTTTAAATTGTTGCGTAGCATTTGAGTGTGTATATTCAGCAACTTTATAGGCTTTTTTATCAAATGAATTATATATTCAAAAGCTCGATGCTGTTGTATGTCCTTTGGGACTAGTAGAGTTTGCTAAGTCAACACCACCTAATAATTTAGTTGGTTGAATAATATCTGTTGCTTGCATAATATCAATATATCTTGCAAAGATTGAACCACTAGTATTCCGGCATCCTCAACTTCATACTCTTGCTCTTTCAATATCTAATTGTTCTAATCTTAATTGTTCATTAACTTTATCTTGTGGTAATTCGTAATTAAGTCTTCAACTAGAATAATGAATAATAATCTTCATATTTCATTTTTCAATATAATTAATTTGTTCATATTTACTACGCATTATTTGTTCATCAAAAGGCATTAATTCATTACAATAACCAACAATATATCTTTTTAAACTCTCAGGATTACATGTATTAATTGTTATTTTATTTTGATAACCACGAATAGCAAACTCTAAATCACTTAAATCTTTTTGTTGAAATTGGTCACATTCTTCTCTTCAATCAATAACTAATTTATATTTATTCAAATCAGCAAAAGCTTTTAATTTTTCTTTCCGACTTGGTGAATGTAAACCTTTACAATATATTTTGCTCCCATTTGATAAAGTAAAAGTAAAATTAGATAAATTAATAGTATAAGGAATATTATTTTCATCTAACATATTTCATATATTTTGAAATACACTATCTTTTAAATCTTTACTCCAATACATACTAGCAATGATACAAATTGGTTCTTTAATCAATAAACTAATTTTTAATAATTCACCAAACATTTTAATATTTGAAATAGTCTTACCACTATATCGTGTCCCAATTTGATTAATTTCATTAACTAACTCATATTTCTTTGCAAAGGGATATTTATTACCAACATTACTATTTTGTAATAACCAATAAGGTGTTTCTAACAAATAAGTAAAATGATTAAGCATTATTATCACTTTCTTTTTTAATATCTCTAATATCCGTTTGTAAATTAACAATTATTGGCTGTTGATTATTTAAGTTTAATTCTTGTTCTAACTGTTTTTCTTGCAGTGAATATTTATAATTAAATGCTCGTTGTCAATATAATTTAGCACCATCAGGTGATTTCATCATAAAATTAATTATTTCACTTTCAATTCTATCAACTTGTTTTTCAAGCAAAGGAACTATCTTTTCGCTCGCATAAGTATCATATCTTCACTTGCGAGAAAGATTGAATTCATTGGTTAAATCATTCAAAGTATATGGTTTATTAGGTGATTTATTTTCTCAAAATTGCTCTATTTTACGATAAAAAGTCGCCAAACTTGCTGTTTTTGGATTAAATTCTTTCATTTTTACTCCTTTTATATGGTTAAATATAAGTAGAGAAAAACATGTACAGAAGAACTTAACAGGGTTCTTTTTTTTTATTATCTATATTTTACATCAAAATAAAAAAAAGTAAATTACTTTACTTTTTTCAGTTAAATTAATTTGCTAATAATTAACACTTAAATTATAACATAATAAATAAAAAATAATATCTTTTTTTGCATTTTTATTATTTTTGTGTTAATGTGTAGAACTAAGGAAAGAGGGTAAAAAATGATGAATGTTGATAACAATTTTTTTAATAATTTTATTAATTTATTATATATACAGAGTATTGAAATTATTCAACAAAGTTCAGAAGATTATGATGAATGAATTTTTAAAAATTACAAAATTGATAAAACTTTAAAAGAATTTAAATATTATAAAGTAAAAGATAAAATTGAAAGAACATTAGTAATTTTAAATGGAAAAATAACTTTTAAAAGAAGAAGATATTATAAAATTAATCCAGAAACAGGTAAAGAAGAATATATTTTTCCTTTGGATAAACTTTTAGGAATTGAAAAATGACAAAGAATAGATAATTCTGTTAAAGAAAAAATATTATCATTTATTACTGAGAACAAAAGATATAAAGATATTTTAGATACTATGGAGCATGTAAAAATTAGTTTAATGACAGTATCTAATATTATGAAAAATGCAAAAACTGACGAAGAATATTACTTTAATAAAAGTAATAAAAAAATAGATATTCCACACACTTTATATATTCAAATGGATGGTACTTATTTGAAAATGTTAGATTCAACAAAGCAAGGAAGAAAAAAGATAAAAAAACATACGATAGCATGTACTGTACATACTGGGTATGATGAAGAAAAATATACTGTAAAAAGACCTGTAATCGCAAATAAATTAGGTGTTTTTGAAATGGATAATATTCCAGATTATCTTAAAAAAGAAGCAAATTTAAAACCAGTTCTTATAAAATTATTTACTTTAATTGAAACTCATTTCAAATTGACACCTAATATTGAAATTATGATTTTAGGTGATGGTGCATTATGGATTAAAAATACTAAAAATTTTATGCGTCAATATTTTCCTAAAAATAAAATTCACTATACAATAGATAAATTTCATCTTACAAGTAGATTTAAAAAACTATATCCATATCAAAGTAAAAACAAAGAAAATAGAGAAATATATCATAAAGCAGTTGATAATTTTTATAATGGTAAATATGAGGGATTATTACAGTGTTTAGAAGATAGTAAATCTTTTATAAGCGATGCTAAATTAATTTTTTTGAATAAAACTATTAGATTAATTAAAAATAATAAAGAAGGAATTGAAAACCAAACACTATGGAATAATATTGGTTGTGATATTGAAGGTGATATTTCTCATTATTGAAAAGGCACTATAATTAAAAAAGCTATTTATAGTGAAAAAACTATTAGAAATAAATTAAATGCTAGTATGATGGGATTAAAAAATAAAATTAATTTATTTAATACTAATGAACAATTGTTAGAAGAAAATAAATTTAATTATTCAGTTAATAATTTTGTAAATAATAATTTACAAAAAAACTTATATTTTTATTAGTTTTATCTAAGAAATTAAATAACTTTAATAAAAATGTATTTTTTTTGTGGAAAAATTTAAAAAAATAGAAAAATATATTGACAATAAAATTAAAAGTAATACAATCTAAATAAGTAAGTGGTATATTATTCCACAATTTCTAAGATATTAATTTAAGACCCCAAAATAATTTATACGACCAAAAATTTTGTTAGAGTAAGAATATTAAAAAGGGAAAGAAAAAATGAAAGTAATTGAAAAAACACCTAGTAAGCAAACATTAAATGATGGTTATCATAAATTTTGTTTTAATTGATGACGCATTTTATGTGTGATAGTATTATTTCCGTTAGTTTATTTTCGATCAAAAAAATATGTTAAAGATTTTTTTACATTTATCCAAACTTATCAACGAAAAGGGTTAATGACAATTGAAACAACAACTTTTGATTTTAATAGTTTTGAAGTATATCACCAAGATGTTATTGCAAAAAAATTAGATCAATTTAATTTTGTTTTTAGTAAAAAAGAAGAAACAGCAATGCAAATGGTGACGATTTTAAATCGCCATCAAGCACCAATTAGTGCGCTTTATTTACAACATTCTAATTCAAAGAAATGAGTAATTGGTTTGCATGGTTGAACGGAAAATAAATATTTAGGGTTACGACAAGTATTTTACTTTTATCAACAAGGCTACAATGTATTAACTTTTGATAGTGTTGCACATGGTTTAAGTGCGGGGGACTATACCGCTATTGGTTATTTGAATGCCCAAAATTTAAGTGATGTTATTCAATGACTTCAAGATAGTTATTCTGTTGAAGAAATTGGATTAATTGGGAATAGTATGGGAGCTGCTTGTTTAACAAAATATTTAATTGATGAAGGTTATCAAAATCCATTAGTTCATTGAGCAATTAGTGATTGTGGGTTTAGTAGTTTATTAGTTCAATTTCGTTATGTGATGCAATATCGTTATCAGCATCCATGGTGGTTAATTAGCTTTGGTTTAACAAAGAAATTTAACAAAGAAATTGGTTTTAATTTACGAAAATATAATTTATTAAAACATACCAAGCGGTTAAAAGATTTTCCAATGTTAATTATTCATGGTAATTACGATGATTTTGTTCCTTACTTTATGAGTAAAGAATTTTTTACTCAAAAAGCAAAGTTTGAACCAACCGGTCAAAGTGAATTAGTATCCTTATTAAACATTAACCATGTTGAAGCGATTTCAAAAGGGCATCAAGTTTATCTTGCGGCTATTAAAACATTTTTAGCACAACAAGAAAGGAAATAAGGATGAAATTACAAAGAAAATATGGGTTTTGACAGATTTTAGCATTAGCAATTTCAGCAACATTAGGTTCTTCGATTTTAGTTTCGTTTGGCCAAGTTGCTTTTCAAGCACAGTTTAATCCCATTTTAATTATTATTGCTTGAATTTTAGGAGGTTTATTAGTTTTACCAGAAATGTTATTATTATCCGAAGGAGCTACTTCGTATCCTGAAAATGGGACAAGTTATTACTGAATTAAACGTGCAAAATGAAATGCTTGTTCATTTTGGTTTGGTTGAATTATGGTATTATTTGTTAGTGCAACAGCTATTGCAACTGCTTGTTTAGCACTAGGCAATATTTTAATTACCTTATTAAAGTTAGATAACCAATGATATGGTAAATTATTTGGGATTATAATTTTATTAGTGTTAGTTATTATGCAAATTTTTATTAAAAAAAGTAGTGGTTATTCCCAAATTGTTTTTGCTTTACTAAAAGGATTTCCAATTGTTTTGCTTTTAGTTATTGCAATGGTTTATGGTAATACTGCTAGTTTTACTGATGATACAATTAATAAAAATTTAAGTCAAATTTATCTTTCATCATTTTTATTATTACCAGCAACAGCAATGACAATGTTTGCTTATTCGGGGATGGAAGCAATTACGTATGTTAGTGGGGAAATTATTAATCCTCGGAAAAACATTCCGCGGGCAATGATTACCGCGACAATTGCAATTGTTTTATTATATATTATTTTAGCAATTGGATTATTAACAATTAATAAACCACAGAATTGATTAGGACCAACGGGTTTTAACAATGTATGATATTATGCGATTAGTAATAATCCTACGATTCCATCATTTTTAAACTATTTATTTTCAATTTTAGCAATTTTTATTTTTGTGGGATCATTAAATTCATTTTTAGTGTATCATTCACGGTTAATTTTTAAAATGAGTGAAGAAAACGATTTTTTTGCCTTTTTTCAAAAGACAACGAAACGAACTAATATGCCATATTTAGCAATCCTCTTTTTAGTCGTGTTAGCAATTATTTACATTTTATGAACATCGTTGTTTAATGTCACAAATTATTTTATTATTGCTGTTAGTGTTTTAAAATTCATTACAATGATTACCTTAATATATTTACGCCAAAAGGATGTTAAGTATCAATCCCTTTATCGAAAACCAGTCTTTATTATTTTAGTTATTTTAGCATTAAGTTTATGTACAATTACTTTTATTGGTTCAATTTTAGCAATGTATTATTATGCAACTGTAACGGCGAATATGTGAGAATTATGGAATTGTTTTATTGTGTTGGGAATAATGTTAGGTGGTTATCCACTTTATTATTTAAAAAAATGATTAGAAACAAAGTGTAACGCTAAAAAACAACGTTCACAGTAATTATTAAATGATGATTTTGTAGAAAAAGATGAACCTTTTTCAAAATAATTTTTTTTAAAATTATTTTAATGATATAATGGTTTTGTTCATATGACAATATAATAAATCTTTCTTTTTTTCAATTAAAATATAAGGTATGATTTTAAGTATTCATTTGAATAAGAGAAAGGAGGACCGTAAAAGTGTATAATAATAGACCGAATCAAAAGTTTACCAAAAGAACTGATGATATTATTAACGACGAAAAGTTTTTATTAGCAGATAAACAACCTACTTTAAAAACAGTAACTAGTAAAGACGGCCAAACAAGAGATTTATGTGAATTTTGAGTTTTAGATAATGGTGAAGAAGTGCAATGTGTAGTATGAAATGATTTAGCAGAAAGATTTAATGCTGAATTTAATCTAGATGATTTTAAATCAGTTATCATTTCTTATCGTAAAAATCTTAATAGTTTTACTGGAAAAATGCGTTATAGTGTACGTCAATTTTCATTTACTAACTAATGCTTTGTTTTAAAACAAGACTTTTTCTTGAAAAAATGGTATAATAACAAAAGATAGAAATTAAGAGGATGAAGGAAGTTTTATGGAGAAAACATACGTAATAAAAGTATTGGCGAAAAAAGACGCAAAATTAAATTATAAACAGGCGATGACACTAACACAAGAAGCTTTAGCAAAGGAAACAGGGGCTGTTGATCCAAAAATTTTTTACGTTTTAAATGATATCGCCCAACACAAGAAGTTTTTGAAAGCATTTATTCTGCTGCTGTATGAGCAACAAAAATTGGATTTGAACGTTATTATGATATGATTCCGAATAATAATGAATTAAAAGATGTTATTTCTTTTAAAGCATTATATAAGGGTGTTATGAATGTTTTTGTTAAAATTGATGATGAAGTTCAAACTTATGGTGAAAACATTATTGCGATTACTGATTATGCGAATTTATTGTTGACAATTATTTCTGAAATAATTAAAACTAATTATATCCGTACTACTTTTTACGATAAACATATTGACAATCCTAATGTTAAATCTTTTTTAAGCCATTTATTAGGTGGTGCTGCCTTAGGAATTGCCCGTTGATTTGGATATCGTCTTGAAAATCAAGATGATGGGCATGAATTATTACAAAAGTTATATGTTATGAATATTAGTAAAATCAAAGGTTTAGATCACGATAACATTAATGACGTTTTATTTTTAATTGAAGATTTGTTGAATTACATTGAATCAAACTCTTACTTTATTGAAGAGTTTAAAGAAACCGAAGAGTAAGACAGAAGGAGAACTACTGATGGCAAAGATGAAAAATTTTGTAGATGCAACTTATGATAATCAAAATGTTTATTTAATCATTAATGATCAAAATGAAGCAATTATGATTGATGCCTCAAATGCGGCAAAAGATGCAATCGAATATATTAAACAAAAAAATCTGACCTTAAAAGCCTTGTTTATTACCCATGGTCATATTGACCACTATGATGGGATTGATGATGTATTACAGCAATGTCCAGATTTAAAAATTTATATTCAAAAAATTGATTTACGATTATTATCGCAACATAAGGTTGATGATACAACTGGAGAAATTCTAGGACCAGGCATTGTTTATCCATTAACAAATCTTGTTCCGTTAATTGGTGATACTGTTGTCGAAGAAATTGGTTATCAAATTGAAGTCTTTCATATTCCTGGTCATACCGCCGGAACACAAATGTTACGAATTAAAGCCTTAAACTTAGTAACAACAGGGGCAAGTTTAATGCCTGATAAAGCAAGCCCAGGGTATACGGGAGCAATGTGTAATGATAATTACTTTGTAACAGAGTTACGTCGTATTACAAACTTGGAACCAATATGACAGGTTTTACCTGGTCATAATAAACCATTTTTAATGCGTGATGCCCTTGACCAAAACCTAATTCCAACATAAGATCATTTTTAAAATAAAAGTAGTCTCATCAATATGAGACTACTTTTATTTTTTATAATTAAATTATTACTAATAGGTATTAATGTAAGGATTCCTATTATCTTCAATTTTCTCTTAATATTGATGTCTTCTGTAAAAAATATTTTTAAAATTAACATATTTAATTATTTATATTGTGATATGAAAATTTAGGTTAAAATGTAAGTGAGCAAAATTGAGAGCAGTAATAATCATATGCTTGCTTTTTTTGTCATAATTAAAAATGGTTCAATATGAACAGTTTATGAATTATTGAAGCACTTTATACAAAAGGAGAAAAAATATGAAAAAATATTTATGAGCTATTTTAATAAGTTCATTTTTAGTTATTTCACTTGCTAGTATTATTATTTTTTTTACAAATAATAGTTTTAAAACATCAGATAATTTAAAACAAATTGTAGAACCAAGTCGCGGTTGACCAGCAAAAGATATGAGTCAATTCAAGATTTGACAATTTTTATATAATGACACTCAACAAAAAATTGTTGCAACAAATGAGAAAATGATGGAAGGTTTTTATAGTTTTTATCGTAATGAATATGATAAATATCGTGATACAGCTGAAGGAAATATTGGTAAACCGGGTTATGATGAAATTTGTCTTCCCCTTGCTGAAATTAATGATTATATTGAGTAAAAGATTGTTTTTTTTTATGATATGCAAAAATTTATGGCCTTAAGTTTACGCTCGTATTTTATTGAAATATCAATCAATCAAATTATTGATCCAGCTGATAATAATATTAATCCAAACGAGTATTTAAACTTATGAGTTATGAAGTATTTTCAGGCAGGATTTTATTTTCAATGAGCAAAAATTTGAATTCAAGATTTAGGCCGAACAATTGAAAAATCAATTGCTGTTGATTTTTATGTATTTGGGTCATTAGTCCCTCGTGATAAGGATAATAACCCGTTGTGATCACAAGGTCCTGATCCAGTTGCCGCTGCAAAAGTAAAACCACGGTTAAAACTTGATGATGTAATGACAAATATGATCAATAAAGTTTATAACATTGTATTTGGGAGGGAAAAGTAAAAATGATTATTTTAGAAAATATTAGCAAACATTATGGTAAAAATCATGTTTTAAAAGATGTATATTGTAAATTCAAATGACACACTTTATTTAATTTCATTATAACACAACAAAATAAGTATTCAATATAATTTTATTTTTAAAATTATGGTTTTTTTATCTAAATTTATGAATTTAGACACACTAAAAATAATTTATTAAATTATTTGATTAATTCAATAAAAAATTATTAAATATGTGATGATAAATTTAAAAATAATTGTTGTGAAGTTAACCACTGTAAACAAGCCCGTGGTTTATTGTTAATAACATCAATAACTCAGTCTATTTCTTGTTGAGTAATATTATTAAAATCTGTTCCTTTAGGAAATCAATGCCTAATATCTCTATTAATTCTTTCAACTAATGGTTTTTGAGTAGGCGTTCCAGCATCACAAAAATAAACATTAGTACAAGCAATTTTTTCTATTTCTTTTCAGTTACTAAATTCTTTGCCTTGATCTGTAACAATTCCTTTAATATTTATGGTTTTGAAAATCTTATTATTTAAAATTTTTTTATTGCTTTTGTAACTTCTACGACTGAATTTTCATTTAATTTTTTACAGAAAGTTTTTTTGCTTAATTCTTCTGTTAAAACTAAACAACTAGATTGATGGTCTTTCCCAACTACTGTATCCATTTGAAATCAACCAAATTCATATTTATCATGTTTTGCTTGCTCAATAGTTTTAAAATTTCTTATTTTTCCACGGTTATCTTTTCTATTTTTTGTTTTAAATCTTTTACCATGAAAATACAAATTTTCTTTTGATAAATTTAAAAGGCCAGAATAAATATATTTATACAAAGTTTTAACACATATAGGAAATTTACTGCCAAATTCTTTTTCATAGTTTTTACAAATTTGCTCTGGTGTATCATGGTACTTATTAAATCTTTTATCTAATCATCTTAATTTTTCATCTGAAAATATAATGTGTTTAATACATTTTTTTCTCTTTTTTCAATAGTCATCCTCTGCTAATTTAGGATCATAGTTGTTATTTTTTAACCTTTTTATTTCTCGTTTAATTGTATAACGGCTTTTATGCAATATTTTTGCTATTTCAGATATATTAGGTTGATCATTCATTCTTTTTAGTGAATCAAGTTCTAATAAATCTTTTAACATTACTCTTTCTTTAAAAGTAAAATGATGAAAAATTTTTAATTTCATGTTTATAAATTCCTTTCATTTTTAATTGCATTAAATTATATTAGACTTCTTGCGATACCCTTTTTTATTAAAATATTATTATAAAATATAATTTATGAGGACATAAAAATATGAACAATAATAAATTTAATACTCTTAATGATAGAGAATGATTAAGATTAACAGGAATAAAAAAATCCACTTTTAATAAAATGTTAGATATTTTAAAAGTTGCTGAAATAGAAAAATTTAAAAAAGGTGGTAAAACTAATAAATTATCATTAGAAAATAGATTATTGATGACTTTATTATATTGACGAGAATATCAGACTTATTTTCATCTTGGTAAAAGTTTTGATATTAGTGAGGCTAATTGTTATCGTAATATTAAGTGAATTGAAGATATTTTAATTAAAAACTCTGATTTTCAACAACTTGCTGGTAAAAAAGCACTAATAAATGATTATTTTAATGATAAAACTATTATTATTGATGCTACCGAAACTCCAATCCAACGCCCAAAAAAAGACAAAAACAATCTTATTCTGGTAAAAAGAAAAAACACACGATCAAAACACAAGTAATTATCGAACAAGAAACCAAAAAAATTATTGCAACAAGTTTTTCGCTCGGAAAAAAACATGATTATGCTTTATTTAAAGAATCAAAAATCCCAATTTTAAAAAATACCAAATTAATAGTTGATAGTGGTTATCAAGGAATACAAAAAAATCACAATAATGTTCTAATACCTACAAAGAAAACAAAGAAAAACCCTTTAAACAAAGAACAAAAGCAATATAATAGACTAGTTTCAAAAATGAGAATTATTATTGAAAATATTTTTGCTATTCTTAAAAAATTTAAAATTATTACAGAAAAATATCGTAATCGAAGAAAAAGATTTGGTTTAAGATTTAATTTAATTGCCTCAATTTATAATTTACAATTATTATATTTAACATAAAATATTTATTTAAAATTAAATAATTTAAATAATAAATTAATTTTTCGTTGTGGAAAAATATTAAATTTTTAAATAAAAAACATAATTAATTAAAATTATATTTTTCTATTAGTATCTTTTTTACAAATATTTGCAATTTTTTAACAAGTAATGCAAGAAGTCTATTATAATTTATAAGTAATGTAAAATGGAGGTTATTATGAATCAATTTAACAATATTAATAACAAAAAACGAATTACTAGTTATGAACATTTAAATAAAAAATATGATTTAAATTTTAGCGACTATAATTTTTGTTTTGATTGAGAAGTATTTAAAGATTTTGTTGGTGATAGTTATGCCCGATATTTTACTTCGCCAACTTTTTTTAAGTTTGTTTCAGCGGGGCGGGGTACTAATAAAACATGAAATCATCTAGCTGAAAAATTATTTTTTGCTTGTAATTTTACTGATGCTTCATCTAATATTTTACGAAGATATGCTAATACCCACGAAGATACTACATTTGGTGATACAATCAATGTCTGTAATTATCTATACGATAAATATGGGATTGATATAGGACCCGATAATGAAAATGGCATTGTTTGACCTAAAAATGTTAAAGAAGGTGGTGATATTATTTTTCCTAGTGGTGTTCGTATTGCTTTTGTTTGTTATGCTAATGGTAATAAAATTATGGGGAAAGTTGGTAAAGGTAGTGGTATTATATCGGCATGAACAGATGAAATGATCCATGCCGAAGAAAAAGAAATCTTAACTGATAAAGAACTAGATAAAAGATATAATAATTTAAGAGTTTCAATGTTTCGTTCAAAAAGTTTAAAAGTATCTTATGAAAAATACATGGATGAAAATGATAATAAACAATATAATTTGGATAATCCTATTCCAATAAAAGAATTATCTTGAACATTTCAAGAATGAAATAATGTAACAAAGCAATATATGACAGTAACAACATATTTTCATAAAACATATTCCAACCAATTTACTTTTAATCCTTTTGATAAATATCATGTGTTTTATGAAAAATTTGTAACGCCATATTTACCGTTAAATGAAAGAATTAAAACTATTTTAAAAGAACAAAATCAAGTATATTCAGAAAATAAACAAGCATTTAATGGTTTAGGTGTTTTTAATTTACGATTAACAATGGGGGCTGTTTGAAATAAAATACCTGACATTACTAAAAAACTTGTTTTAGCAAATAAAGAAGAACGACCCGATTTATTTGAATTAGAATATTACGGTTTTGAATATAACGATAATGACCCCAGCATTTATGTTTTACGAAATTATCGTAAATATATTAAAGAGTATAATTTACAAGATTTTTATAATACAAGCACAAAACAGTATCAATTTGATAGTTATTCAATTGGCGTTGATTATGCTAATGGAAGTCAAGACCATACTGTATTTTTATTTAGTGGTTATAAAATTAATGAAAATAATGAATATGATAAATATTTAATTGAAGAAAATGTTGTTACACCAAAAAGCACAATGAATTTAAATGAAATAGTAGAACATTATGGTCAATGAATAATCAATACTTTTGATAAATTTGATGGTTTTGAATATGCAACATTCCATTATGATATTAATGCCCATGACTTTATGCAAAAATTACAAGAAGATATTTACCCTTATTTAGGCTATAAAATTAAAATGTTTAAAGCCAAAAAACATCAAACATCTCTTAATAAAGAAGCGGGTATAATCAATCGTGTAACATGAATAAGAAAAATGTTTGTGCAAGGCAAAATATATGGCATATTAGATAATTTCCCATTTTTAGATAAGTGCATTAGTGAATTAAGGTTTAGCGATACCAAAACAAACACACCCGATAGTAAAATGTACCACGACCCATATGATGCTTTGTTTTATGGTTCTTATCCATATCGTTTTAAACTGGGATTATAAAAAGGTTTTTAAACCCTCTAAAATTTATAAATTTTATTTACTTTTTATTTATTAAATTAGTATTTAATGACTTTTCTAAACTAGATAAATTTTCTTGCATTTTATTATCATCATCATTTTTCAATAGTTCAGGATGACAATTTTTATAACTTAATTTAAGATGTCTTCTAATTTTATCAAAATCCAGCACCCCAACTTCAATTTAACTACCAACATCAAAAAAATCTCTAATATCTCTAACAAAGTAATCTGAAACTTCACTAATGTGAATTAAGCCATCAGCTCTTTCTGCTCGACAAAAAGCACCATACGAAGTAATGTTTGTTATTTTAACAATAACTTTATTTCCTTTTTCATACATAAAGTTAAATATACTTCCTTTCTTTAAATATTTTAATTATATCATTAAAACTATAAAAATCATTTGCACGAATTGGGCGAGCGGTTGATTTTCTTAAATTTTTGTGATAAAATGATTTATAAGTTAAAAAAGATTTTGAGGTTCTTTCAAACAAATTTGGGAACCTTTATAAAATTCTTCGCTTAACGCTTAGAATTTTTCCCAAGGATTTTGAAAAGTGCAGCAAAAGTTTTTTTAAACTTTAAGTAATTTTTCGCAAAACTATAGAAAATCCCGCGAGCCCAGATTAGTACTAAAATATAATTACAATAATAATTATTTATATAATTTCCTTTCTAAAATATATTTAAAAGTGCTTGTATATATATATATATATATAATTATATATATATATAATGTCAATAGATCTTGATAAAAAGTTTCAAGATGAAAGAAAGGAAATTATACAAAATGAAAAAACTGTTAAGTTTATTAAGTGTCTTAACAATTAGTGGAACTGCTGTGCCAACAACAATTGCCGCCAGTCCTTATGAAAAACAAGAAGAAAATAAAACACAAACATCAACTGAATATTCTATTTTTAAAAATGATGCGTCGTTTAAAACACCAAGATTATATGTTAATTGAAATGCTAATGATTATTTTGATAAATTAAAAAAACAAATTTTAAAAAGTTTATTAGATAATGGAATTATATTAAATTTAAACAATAGTGGGGGAACATCATACTTTGCTATTAATAATACACAATTTAATTCTTTTGTTATTCCTTTTTCTGTAGAAAGAGATAATCAATCAATTAATATTGACTTAGTTTTTAGATCAAGCGATTTTTATTTACAAGGTTTTTCATATGATACAATATATTATCATTTTTCCGATTCTACAATAACAAGTATTAATGGTCAAACTCCTAGAAACTTAAATTTTGATTCAAATTATAACACTCTGATCGGTGATTCTAACCCCACAATAAGTTGATCAGGTATAGAACAAGCTTTTAATGATTTAGTAAATTATGGTGAAAACCCCGGAAACAACTCTGTAATCAGAGGGGCATTAGCTCGCGTTATTTTAGCAACAGCAGAAAGTATGCGTTTTAGACAAGTTAGAGAAAATATTGAAAGAACTTATAATCAAAATATTCAATTATATTGAAGAGATTATTTTTACCCAATTATAACTAATTGATCAAGAACCACAAGCGAAGCAATTAATTATTTAGAAGAACATGAAAATAGTTTAGATGGATTTACTCACATTAGTAAGATTTTAATATTTACTTCAGTAATTTTAATGCATTTAAATAGTTGTGGAAGTTTTTACTATAAAAATAATACAACGTGTTATGATAAACCAATATTATCAAAATTTTTAACTGAAAATCAACAACCAGTAGAATATTTTTTAGAATGACGTAACGGAGAAGAAAAAATTGGAATACTTGATATTAATTTAGGCAGAGAAATTCCAACTTATTATAATAAAATTATTTTTTTTAATGAAGAAGAAAATAAAGAGGTATATTCAAAATTTTCTTGAGGTGGAGATTCACATTGGGGTTGAAATGTAAATGATATTTTTAAAAATAAGAATATTAAAGATATTATTACTAATGTTAAAGTTGTTTCTGATCCAGATGCTAAAAAATATGCAAATAAAGAATTAATTGATATTAAATGACGTGGTTCAGCAAGAGGTAAAGTATATACTGGTCTTACATTTTATTGAAAAGAAGATAATACTTGACATTTACAAATTTTAACATATTTATACGGTGAAAGTTGAGCAAGTTGAGGTGGCGGTGGTTCATGACACAATCTTGGCAGACGTATTGAATTATCTTAAATTAAAATAATTAAATGAAAAAAA
The DNA here is from genome assembly GCF_009866525.1 of Spiroplasma poulsonii. Lineage (GTDB taxonomy): Bacteria > Bacillota_I > Bacilli_A > Mycoplasmatales > Mycoplasmataceae > Spiroplasma > Spiroplasma poulsonii. The sequence continues at coordinate 1,272,272 of NZ_CM020866.1, read as the reverse complement.
TATTAAGCATTTTAGGAACAATCACTTTAATTGGAACCAGTACAACAAGTTTATTTGCTTGTAATACACCACAAGAATATACATCCGAAGAATTAGTAAGATTAAAAGAACAAAATAGCAAAATTATAAATGGCAATAAGTTAGAATGAATAGCACCACAAGAAAAACCATTTATTATTGTTGATAATAAATATTATTTTGTTGTATGACGTGGTGATAAAAATGAGAATTGAAGAATTGTTAAATTTAAACATTTTGAACAAAAAGAAAAAATTTTAGATAAGTATGATAAATATGAACTTAAAACATCACATTTTGGTGGTGATTTATTTATTTATAAAAATGGATTTGTAAGTTATGATTGAAATAAAGATAATGGAACTTATTTTAAATCAGTTTATCATTGAAATAGTGACGATAAACCAAATACAGATGTAGAAAATCAATTAAAAAGTTATTTAGATTTATAAATCTAAATTACTTTTTATACTTCTAATGCAATTAAAGATAATTTTTCATTGTCCTTATTAAATAATTGTAAATTATTAATATTAATTTGTTCTTTTACAGGTGAATAAGAAAATATCACACTATTTGATTGTTTTAAAAAATCAACAACTGCAATATTTGAATATGATTTTTCATCTTCAACACCATTTTTTCAAAGATATCAGATATCAAATTCTATTAATTGCAAGTATGTATTTCTATCTTTTCCGCTGACTTTAGTTCCGATCGGAGTATTTTGAATTAGTTCTAAGTTTATATCTTTTCCTTGAATAATTTTTTCATTTGGTTTTTCAATAAAAATTCTGATATCATAGTTTCCATAATTTCATATTCCAGATATTTCAATTTGATTTAAATTAAATAATTTTTCATGCTTTTGAAAAGTTATTACAATACTATCTTCAACTAAATTTTTAATCATATTCATTCAAACTGCTTTAGAATAAAGTAATCTATATCATTGCGAAAAATAGTTTAAACAGTCTTCTATTTTGTTGTTAGAAACAATTAAATTAGTTAAATACTTACCATATTCTCCATCGGATAATTTAATTTCTGCTGGAATAAGAGAAGGGATATTGTTTGTTTCTAATTCATTTGTTATTGGTAATCAATTAAAATAATTGGCTTCTAATTGATAAATAGGATTTTCTGAGATATCTTTGTTTTTAACAGCCACTTTAATCTTATCATCATTGTTGCTGATATTATTTTTATTTTTTAAATTTCAGTCTGTAATTTGTCCTGTTTTTAAATAAATAATTGGTAAATTGGGCTCATTGTGACTATTTCAACGATAAACTGATTTAAAATAAGTTCCATTATCTTTATTTCAATCATAACTTACAAATCCATTTTTATAAATAAATAAATCACCACCAAAATGTGATGTTTTAAGTTCATATTTATCATACTTATCTAAAATTTTTTCTTTTTGTTCAAAATGTTTAAATTTAACAATTCTTCAATTCTCATTTTTATCACCACGCCATACTACAAAATAATATTTATTTTCAACATTAATAAATGGTTTATCATCTGCATAAACTTCCATTCAATAATTTATTGGTTCAGGTGGAATAGGTCCACTACCACCAAAATAAAAATACATTGAATTTAATTCAACCTTGCAATTTTCAAATACTCAATATCCTGTTTCTAATTCTCGTGGATTAGATACTAATTCAAAATAATAAGGTGAAAACAATTTAACATCATCATTATAACCTTTATTAATTGCGTATTTACTATATGTATAATTTGATAACATGTATATCACTTGTTTAATTCTTTTTACATATGTTTTATGTAATTCACTTGGATTGTTTAATTTTCAGTTTTCAAATAAACCATCAAGAACATCTTCGGGTTTTTGTCCTTCAAATTTTTGTCTTAATATAGATGCTTTATTAGTAGGATTCCCTTTTTCATCGTATTTTGCTCCTTGAAATTTTCTATCATAATTATAACGATATGTTAAATAATTTAATAATACTTTTTCTAAACAATTATTTTTAATTAAACTTAAAATATTATCTGGTTGAATATATATTTTTGCAATACTTCATGGTAAAAAACTTTCAGTAAATCAATATTGAAATACTCTTAAATTAGGTTCTGTCTCTATTGGCATTGATAATAACGGTACTAAACTAGCATTTTCAATGATTGATGAAGGATAAGAATAAACACCATTTATATTGCCTCAGCATTTAATATTACCAAATAACATTGATTTAGGGTATTTAATCTCAATTCCAGTAAAAACAGTATCTTCAGGCAATGATTTTTGTAATACTAAATGAATGCTATTTTGGTTTTTTCATTTAAAGTCAGTTATTTTAACTAAATGCGCAGATTTAATAATATCAACACCATCGGATGTATAAGGTCGTTTATATTCTTCGATGATATAGCATTCATTTTTATTTTCTTCACTAATTGGTTCATTAATAGAAATTATTTTTAAGTCTAGTGTTTCTAAAAATGCTTTGTCTTTTTTTGAAATATTATTAATTAAAATATATTTTTCATCAATCATGACATAACTTGTGCTATTATCTTGGATTGTGGTGTTTTGCTGTATTTGTAATTTAAAATTAAAGTCACTAATTTCATAACCCATTATTTTAATATATTCATCTTTATCAATAAAACCGATTTTAACGCTATTTTGAGAGTAGTTTAAGGTTGGTTTTTGCTTTGTCTTAACAAGATTATTGATTTTATAAATATATAAAGTTCTTGCACGGCCTTCTGTAAATAATTGTTCTAAATCGGGGTCACTGTACTGCGATTGATTAGAAAAATCTAACGGGATACTATCAATTGAATAATCAATTGGTTCATCATTTTCTGCTAATTGTGCTAACATTTTTTCAGATGGTTTTAACATTATTCTTGTTCTCCTTCTTCATTAGGTATATTGATAATATTTTCGTTGTTTTTTAGTTGTCTGTTTAAAGTAGCATTTACTGGTAAGTGAACATCAACAATTAACTCATCAATATTTTTAATATTAAATGTTCTACTGTTTAAAATAGCATTATCATATTTAATTAACTTAATAATTAATTCAGTTAATTTAATTTCTCTAATATATATCATTTGTTCGTATGATGCGTTTGTTTGAATATTTACACCAGCAACCTCCGCCTGAGTTTGTTGGGCTCCCTTAGCGATAGCAGGAACATAATGGCGATTTATTTTATAGTAATTAGTTAATAATCAATCATATATTTTGGTTAATTGTTCACCTTTAAAATTACCAGCAATATAGTCTACTGGCTGAAAATTACTATCAGGGTCTCATTCAACTAATAACAAGTCATTTTCAATAAATGAAGCCAACATTTTACTAATTTCTTGGTCAACCACACCAGTAACCCCATTAGTATTAATGGTAAATTTACCACTATTTAATAATGGGTCTAACATTATTTTTTCAGCAATAATATCTAAAATACTAGCAAATTGTTTACCATAACGAGCAGAAGGTTCAAAATTAGGATTATTAGGAATAATTTCAATTGGAATAAAATCAATTGGTAATATTTCTTCTCTTTGTAATGTTGTATAGTTATTTCATTTTGCATCACCAATATATAAGTCGGTAATAGTACTGTATAATCTTGTTTTTAACTTTCTAATAACTTTTACTTGTTTAGTTACATAATCAATTTCTAATTTTTCAGTAATAAAAACACTCTGGTCATTTTTAATATAAGGGTCATAATCAAAAGTGCAAGATACTAAATTGCCCAATTCATCATACTGGTCATTATAAAAATCAATAGTAATAAAATTAAGTTTTGAATTATTAGCAAAAATAAAATATGCACCTTTACCATTCTTATTAATTTTATATTCGTTATATCAATTCTTATTAGTAAAGTCTTGCATTTTTAAAAAGCTATTAATTAATTTAGTATCTATTTTTTGATTAGTAAGTGGATTATAAATGCTAATTTCTAAATCTCGCGGATTTAAAAAATTAGCATTATCTTCACAAATTCTTTTTTCTAAAATCTCATTATGTTTTTGAACAGTAACATTTTTACGATTAGTAATCGTTGATGCTAAATTAAGATAGTAACTATCAATATCATATTCTTTTTTTAATTTCTTTTTGGCTGGTAACAATCCCATTTATAACACCTCTTTATTTTGTATCTTCTTTTTTAATAACATCTTCAATACTATCTTGTTTTTGTTGTTTGTTATGAGTTTTGATAAATCTAATAGTTTCAATAATTAAAACAACAACCCCAAAACCATTAAGCATTGCACCAATAATTACATATGCAGGTCAACCAATCCCTAATTTAGTAGGTCCTATAAAACAAATAATAATTCCTGCGATAAAAAACAATGATGAAACTCCAAAGATTTTCAAAAACATAATTACATCTTTAACTTCTACTTTTGGCATAAAAACATCTCCTTCCTAACTTACTTTTTTTCTTTCAATATACAATCCTTTAATTTCAACACTATTTGATATTGATGATAATTTAAACTCACCTTCAGGAAATAATTGAATGGTAATTCAACCACTTGGATTATTTCCATATGATATTCCACTTGCTAATTGACCTTTAAAATTTATATGCGTAATTATATATAGTTCTATCTCAAGCGTTGTATAACACCATAAACGATAATAATATTCTGACTTATTAAAATTTTTAATTTTATATCCTTTAGAATCTTGAACAAAATCACTAGTATTAACAACTTCTCAATCATTTGGTATTTTAGGTAAATCTTTTTTCTGTAAATAAAATTTATCAATATATTTAGTAGTACCAAAGGTATCATCTGTACTCTCAATTCCTGCAACACCACCATCGATAACATCATAATTCGCAACTATTTTACTTCCACCAAAACTAGGGTCTCAAATTCTTAATTCCCCTGTTTCAACATTAAAATCAGCATTATTATTTTTACTGGCGTTTGACATTAAAGTAATTTTATTTTGTTTTAAATCTGAAACTTCAATTTTTCCATCATCATTTTTAATGATAGTTTTATTATCAAATGGAACATTTATTTCATTATTGTTATTTTTAACAATACTTTTATTGTCAATCTTAATTTTTTCTTTTTCTATTAAAGCATCAACTTCTAATTGTGTATAATATGCTTCTAAATCTATCATTGTTAAATCAATATCTTCTTTTTGAAAAGTACGAAACATTTTCTTTAAAGTTGTTAAATTAGCCAATGATTTTGCATAAGTAGGCAATAGACATTGTCATGTTGCCATAGGGTCATTTTGTGAAGAATAATTAATATCACCAACACTCATATTTGCCGAAGTAAAAAACTCAATTGGAATGCGGTTAAATGTTCAATGTTCAATCGTAATAAACACCATATTAATACAAATTTTCTTTAATAATGGGTCTTTAAATGTTTCAAACTTTAATTTTGAAAATGGATAGTTTAAATATGAATTAATCATATTTTGGGCTCTTAAAGCAAATGTTTTAAATCATAACCCTACATCACCTTTAAAGAACTTATTATAACGAACTGGAACTTGTGTAATTTTACCTGTCATTGGAATAAAATTATTATAATTTTCCAAAGTAACATTTTGTCATAATTCATTTAACATTTAATCATCTCCTTACCATTTACTTTTTTTAGAATATATTTTCTTTGATATAAATTTTTTACTATTTAGTAATGTTTTTGTTTTAATTGTTTTGTTTAAATCTTGTTTTGTTCTTAGTTGTTTGTATGTTTGAAATACTAGTCCATTACCCAATAAACTAGTAATCGCACTATCTTCTAGCGTATTTAACAATTTATCTTTATTAAAATGATTTTTAAATTGTTCTTGCAATTTTAATATCTTAGCAATAGTCCGATATATTTTATAACTATCTTTTACTACTTGTTGATAAGCAAGTGGAGCAAAAGAAACTAAATTAAACAAAATTGTTTTTTTAAATCCTCAACCAATAAACCACTCGCTGTTCATATAGAATTTAAACGGTTCAGTGGATAAAACAAACTGTTCTGCTTTTATTAAAGTTGTCATAACAACAATTGGAACATACTGAGGATTTTTATAATATATTGTTAACGCAACTTCGCCCGCAACTGATAAAGGAACAATTTTTACTGCTAAAAAAACATCAGAACCATAAGCAAAGGGTAATAATTGTCCTTTTTGAATAGCCTTAGTTTCAAATTTAGACAATATTTTTTTAGTTTGCTCAGTAATTTTATTAATTACTTTTTGTTTAATTGTAATTATTTGTTTTTCAATGGGGGCTAATAATTTTTTAGTTACTTTTTGAATATAAAAATTTGGGTTTAAATGATTTAAAATTTTATTTAATTTAATTGGTGTTTGGTGCAAGATATTTAATAATTTATTATTATATATTTTACTGCCCCGCATTAAATTAGCATTTAATAGTAGGTTTTTACCAACACCTTTTTTATGAAGATTAGCCATAATGTTATATCATTCATTAGTACTAATTTTGCTTATTTTATCAATATTTAACCCATATTCAGACAATCATTTATTAGCATTTTTTTCATTTACGCGTGATATTTTTTGAACTAATTTAGGGCTTATTTTTTGAATATTTTTTTCAATTTTTAATAAATTATTAATTGTTTCTAAATTAGAAACTTTAAAACCCTTATAAAAATCATTTCGTGCTAATTTACCAATTGTATATAATAAAGTTTCATTATTAGCCTGCTTTGTAAAATCAAATATTAATTTATCAGATAAAATCTTTTTACCTGTAACTTGCCCTACAACATCTTCTAAATTATTAGCAGTTATTACACCTATTTTTTCAAGTAGTTTAGTTTCTTTTGCTAATTTTAAAATTCTAGTTGTTCGAGCAGCACGCGTTAATTTACCAACTCCACCAATTGCTGGTAACAAATTTAAGGCAGTACTTTTTGTTGTCACTTCTGAGGTTAATTTATCATATATTTGATTTACAGCAAAATCAGTTGCTGTTTCTACTCCAAATGAGATAAATGCTGCGGCAAAATTAGATAATCCTGCTCCTAATCCAACGGCTGAAGCAATACCACCAGTTAAAACTGATAAACCAAGGGCTAAAACTTGAATTCCTAAAAATTCTAATAACTGTAAACCAAAACTTTTTTGTTTTTGCTGTGTAGATAATCTGGTCGGAGTTTTTTTAACAGCATAAATAAGAGCAGTTTTGCTTGTTCCTATGGACATAATTTATAAACCAAAAAAGTACTATTTTTTAGTACTATTAAGAATTTTTAATTTCTGTCTCAATTATTTTTGTTTGACCTGTAGCGTTGTTTTTACCTTTAATTACAACTTCAATAATTTTATTGTTTGTAATATCAATTGGTCAGTCTTCACCCTTTGGTGTAATAGAATAATTAAAATCATTTTCTGTTAAAGAATTATTTATTGCTTTTACGGCTTTTAGAATAACATCTTTAAATTGTGGTTTTAATCATCCCTCACTAGCGTCTTTGGGGTCTGATATACTAATGGTTGGTTTATCTAATTTATGAATTTTACTAATATCAGTTTTAACAGTAACAAACGTGTGTTTGATAATTCCTTTCGGTTCAATTACGGCGCCACCCAAATATAAAACACGTTCCATAATCAAAGTATTACCCATTCCAGTACCTAAGGCCGCAGCACCAACCCTTAATGGAGTATGGTCTTTTTTTCGTAAAATAAGCGGGTCATATTTTTTACTAAACTTAAAGGCAATTGCATTAACATCATCAGGTAATAGGCTAATTGTTCCTTCTGAGCCATCTTTATTAATAATTGGTAATTTTTTAGGAACCATATAGTATGTTGTTCCTTCAACAGTTTTCATTGCTCCACTTGTTGAAATTACGCTATTTATTTGGTCGTTTGCTCCAAGTTGTAACTGTAATTTATTACGAATTCCACGAATAAAATCAGCCGAACCCAATACAACTGTTTCTGATGGAGTAAAACCATTTTCATATATTTTATCCATAATTTCATCGTGGATTTGTAAAGCGTTTGTATCATCTGCTTTTTTACCTTGAATAGTTGTAATAGCTCCTTTATTAATAATTTCTAAAATTTTATTTCTTTTATAAGCAACCTCCGTATCCATTGCTTGCTCAATATCGGCCGCTCAAAGATTAGGATTAAAATCACTTTCTACGGGGTCTAATTTACGAGCAAAAGTTAAAATTGTATCTAATTCAACAATTCCATCTTCAAATTCTACTGTTGAGTATTTTAATAAATTATCATCAGTATTAAATAATTGTCCTTCATTTCCTATACCTTCATTGTATTTAATATTTTTCTTTTTTTTATATGTTAAACCAAATTTATTGGCCTCTTTTCACGCAAATAAAGCTTCTCAACTAAATTTTTGTTGATAAGTTTGTAAATATCATTGTTCAAATGTTTCTCTATCTCGTTGTGTTGCTTGATTAGCAATATATCCGAAAATTCTTTGTGGGTTTTGTGCCATAATTTATTCCTTCTTTCTATTTATTAAATACATTATCTGTATCTAAAATATTGTTTTCTTTGTTTTCTACTTTTGGTACGCCACCAGTATTAACTGTTTGTACCTTAATTAATTCATCATAAACATTTTGCAATTGTGCTTTAATGATTTCAATATCACCACTAATATCATAAGATTTTAGTAAGATATTTTTAAATTCTTCATTATCAGTTAAAGAATTAATAAAATCAATTACTTCAATTTGTTTTAATTGAATTGTTTGTTGTTCAATTTGTGAAGTTAATTCAGTATTTTTTGTTTGTAGTTCGTTGATTTGCAGATTATTATTTTCTAAATTACTTGCATTAAATTCTTCAACTTCAGAAGTATTTTCTAAAATAATTTCAGCAGTTTTAATATCTAAACTACCATCTTCATTTTTAATAGGTTCATTATTTTCATTAATAAGAACATATTTTACATTTTTTAATTCCATTGTTTTTCCTCCTAATTTTTAATATTTGTATTTGTTCTTTTTCTAATTGCTTTTTTTATAATTTCAAAACTATCTACTCTAAAAGACAAAAAATAGCGTTTAGTTTTTATATTTAACTGATTAAATACTGAGCCTTTAATTTTTATCTCATCATCTTTTTTTAATTTCAAAAACTCAGTTAAAATATAGGGATTATATATTGATAATGTTGAGTAATTTAATCCGTCTCATTGACATTTAGCAGAACAAGCATCAACTTCAACGCCACCAGCAACCAGTGCTTTAATTTTTGTTTTAATAGGATTTTCATGCAATCTAACAGTTAATTCCAATTTATTAATCTTTTTATTTTTTATTTTAGTTTTATTAGTTACTGATGTTTTAGATAAATTATTTTTTATTTGCTGCATTAATAAGACCCCCTTTTGCTAAAAAATATTGTAGATGTTTTCATGCATCATATTTATGCTCAGTCATTTTAATATTTCCTTTATAAAGATAATTTTTCTTAACAACTGGCGATTGTAAAATATAATTTAAATTAAATAGATATTTACATAAAACTTTTAAACCACCAATGAATTTGGGCGTAGATAATGGATTTGTTATTTTTAATCCCTTACGCAGTTGATAATCTTCAATTATTACAATAACTTTATTTAAATAAGAACAGGTTTGATTTTTAAATTTATTCAATATTAAATAGATATTATTTATTGCTTCTTCTTCAGAGTTAGAATGAAAAGTAATATTATTCATTATTTTCTTTTGCAAAACATTATAAATAATAATCCCAGTTTTCCCAATTCCGGCAGGATCAATTGCAATAATATATTTTAAATTATTTGTTTGATTTTTTTCTCAATTTGTAATATTTTTCAACCCTCGGCAGCCAAATCTAAAATGTCATTAATTTTGTAATGTTGCATATATGAATTAATAACATCTCATTTATTTTCAAATAAGTTTAAATACATTTTTGCTCATTCTAAACATTGTAAATCATAATGATTTTTGTGATGCAAAATACGACAATTAATAAGGTTACAATTAACTCAATCAAACGAAGTTGTAATTTCATTTCAAGTTTTATTAATATATTTACTTTTATATTCTTGCATAATATTTCATTCCTTTCTTTTTATTTTGTTAAATAAACAGAAAACCCCTTTGTTTGTTAATATTTTTTGATATTTAGTAAGAATATTTATATTTTGATTTAATTAGCTTAATTCGCCACCACCCACCACCGAAGTGAGGTGGAAGGCGATACTAAAACTTTATATTTAAACAGAGTTTATCCCCCCAACGGAAGTAAAACAAATTTACCCAGTTATTAATTACGCTTCATCCATCCCTAGACAACTTTATATAAAGAAAACAACCTTTTGCAGTTCCAACCCTCTTGTTTTTTAGTGTCAGATATTGTTTTTTTCGGTTTAACAGCACTCTTTTTATGAAAACAAGCAAAAAACACGCGCTCTGACATTTCACAAGGGATTAATCTTGTCGAAAATTAAAGAAATAAATAGGAGTAAATCCAATCGCTTTCACACTTTCTTTAAAGCTTCGTGCCATAGATGGGTTGTCCATCTTTAAGCATCAAAATATTAAATTTTAAGTGCTGCATTATTCATCGGATAATACCTTTATTGAAAGGATTTATAAAAAATATCGTTTATTTTGTGTAGGGAAAACAGAATTTAATCTGTTTTTATGATAAAAGTTCTAAATTTAAAGATACTATCCGATGAATAATGCAAATAAATTTGTGTTTTTTAATATAAAAATAAAAAAACACTTTATTTTTCATAAAATGTTGCATTTGGTTTACAATTTACAAGATATTAATTTAGAGATTAAAGAAAGTGAATCAGTTGCTTTTTTAGGAGCAAATGGGAGTGGAAAAACAACTTTAGTTGAAATTATTTCTGGTGTTTTAAAACCTTCAACTGGTAAGGTAATGTTTGTTAATGATAAATATGAAAAGATTAGACTTCTTGCATTACTTGTTAAAAAATTGCAAATATTTGTAAAAAAGATACTAATAGAAAAATATAATTTTAATTAATTATGTTTTTTATTTAAAAATTTAATATTTTTCCACAACGAAAAATTAATTTATTATTTAAATTATTTAATTTTAAATAAATATTTTATGTTAAATATAATAATTGTAAATTATAAATTGAGGCAATTAAATTAAATCTTAAACCAAATCTTTTTCTTCGATTACGATATTTTTCTGTAATAATTTTAAATTTTTTAAGAATAGCAAAAATATTTTCAATAATAATTCTCATTTTTGAAACTAGTCTATTATATTGCTTTTGTTCTTTGTTTAAAGGGTTTTTCTTTGTTTTCTTTGTAGGTATTAGAACATTATTGTGATTTTTTTGTATTCCTTGATAACCACTATCAACTATTAATTTGGTATTTTTTAAAATTGGGATTTTTGATTCTTTAAATAAAGCATAATCATGTTTTTTTCCGAGCGAAAAACTTGTTGCAATAATTTTTTTGGTTTCTTGTTCGATAATTACTTGTGTTTTGATCGTGTGTTTTTTCTTTTTACCAGAATAAGATTGTTTTTGTCTTTTTTTGGGCGTTGGATTGGAGTTTCGGTAGCATCAATAATAATAGTTTTATCATTAAAATAATCATTTATTAGTGCTTTTTTACCAGCAAGTTGTTGAAAATCAGAGTTTTTAATTAAAATATCTTCAATTCACTTAATATTACGATAACAATTAGCCTCACTAATATCAAAACTTTTACCAAGATGAAAATAAGTCTGATATTCTCGTCAATATAATAAAGTCATCAATAATCTATTTTCTAATGATAATTTATTAGTTTTACCACCTTTTTTAAATTTTTCTATTTCAGCAACTTTTAAAATATCTAACATTTTATTAAAAGTGGATTTTTTTATTCCTGTTAATCTTAACCATTCTCTATCATTAAGAGTATTAAATTTATTATTGTTCATATTTTTATGTCCTCATAAATTATATTTTATAATAATATTTTAATAAAAATGGTATCGCAAGAAGTCTAATATTACGATAACAATTAGCCTCACTAATATCAAAACTTTTACCAAGATGAAAATAAGTCTGATATTCTCGTCAATATAATAAAGTCATCAATAATCTATTTTCTAATGATAATTTATTAGTTTTACCACCTTTTTTAAATTTTTCTATTTCAGCAACTTTTAAAATATCTAACATTTTATTAAAAGTGGATTTTTTTATTCCTGTTAATCTTAACCATTCTCTATCATTAAGAGTATTAAATTTATTATTGTTCATATTTTTATGTCCTCATAAATTATATTTTATAATAATATTTTAATAAAAAAGGGTATCGCAAGAAGTATATTAAAAAAACAATTGGAGTACAATTTCAAGATGGCTATTGACCATCAGGAACAACCCCAATTGATTTAATTAAATTTTATAAAGGACGTGGTTATTTAACAACTTTAGAGGGACAAACATTAATTGATGCTTTTGAGTTGAAGAATTTGTTGAAGAAAGAAATTTCATCTTTGTCTGGTGGGCAACGTCAACGTTTTAATTGTTTTTTATCAATTCTAAATGATCCAGAAATTCTTGTTTTAGATGAATTAGTTACAGGGTTGGATTTAAAAATGCAAATTAAACTTGTTAATTTCTTAAAAAGGTGAAAAGACGAAAAAAAATTAATTTATTAGACTTCTTGCATTACTTGTTAAAAAATTGCAAATATTTGTAAAAAAGATACTAATAGAAAAATATAATTTTAATTAATTATGTTTTTTATTTAAAAATTTAATATTTTTCCACAACGAAAAATTAATTTATTATTTAAATTATTTAATTTTAAATAAATATTTTATGTTAAATATAATAATTGTAAATTATAAATTGAGGCAATTAAATTAAATCTTAAACCAAATCTTTTTCTTCGATTACGATATTTTTCTGTAATAATTTTAAATTTTTTAAGAATAGCAAAAATATTTTCAATAATAATTCTCATTTTTGAAACTAGTCTATTATATTGCTTTTGTTCTTTGTTTAAAGGGTTTTTCTTTGTTTTCTTTGTAGGTATTAGAACATTATTGTGATTTTTTTGTATTCCTTGATAACCACTATCAACTATTAATTTGGTATTTTTTAAAATTGGGATTTTTGATTCTTTAAATAAAGCATAATCATGTTTTTTTCCGAGCGAAAAACTTGTTGCAATAATTTTTTTGGTTTCTTGTTCGATAATTACTTGTGTTTTGATCGTGTGTTTTTTCTTTTTACCAGAATAAGATTGTTTTTGTCTTTTTTTGGGCGTTGGATTGGAGTTTCGGTAGCATCAATAATAATAGTTTTATCATTAAAATAATCATTTATTAGTGCTTTTTTACCAGCAAGTTGTTGAAAATCAGAGTTTTTAATTAAAATATCTTCAATTCACTTAATATTACGATAACAATTAGCCTCACTAATATCAAAACTTTTACCAAGATGAAAATAAGTCTGATATTCTCGTCAATATAATAAAGTCATCAATAATCTATTTTCTAATGATAATTTATTAGTTTTACCACCTTTTTTAAATTTTTCTATTTCAGCAACTTTTAAAATATCTAACATTTTATTAAAAGTGGATTTTTTTATTCCTGTTAATCTTAACCATTCTCTATCATTAAGAGTATTAAATTTATTATTGTTCATATTTTTATGTCCTCATAAATTATATTTTATAATAATATTTTAATAAAAAAGGGTATCGCAAGAGGTCTATTAATTGTTTCACATACACCAGAAGAAGTTGAATTACTTTGTGATCGTGTTTTGCTTTTAAAAGATGGTGAAATTTATAGTGACCAGCCAATTACAGAAATTATTAAAAATAATGGTAGTTTACGGAAAATGTTAGTTAATTATTTTGAAGATGTTGCTGGATATGAATCATAAAATCCAGTTTAATCTTAAACCATTATTTTCAAAATTAAATAAAACTAATAATTTATTGTTTAAAACTATTTTTACAAATCCTCGCACATATATGTTTGTTTTTCTTTTTTCCGTTATTTTGTCCGCCATTTGTTCATGGTTTTGAAATACTTATAGTTATTATGCTGTTTTACCACCAGTTTTAATTAGTTTTTTGTCCGTTTCGGTTTTTACTAGTAGTTTTTATTTAGGAATTTATTTATTAGAATGACGAAAAAAGAACTTTTTAAAACGAATTAAACTAATTAATTTAACAGAATATAATGTTATTTTTGTTATTTTTTTATTAAATTTAACATTATCAATAATGTCAATCTTATTAAATATTGCGTTATATAATTTGTATGCTTTAATTCCAATTTTTGGATTTAGAATGGCGTTATTGTCAAATATTAAGCCATTCATTTGAGTTTTATATTTTTTTGGAATTATTTTGTTTACTTTTTTTTAACTATTTTGTATGTTTTTTAGCAACCGCATTGTCAAGTCGTAATTTGTCATTTGCAATCTTAGCCATTGTTACCTTATTTTTTATTATTTTTTCAGATGTAATAATTCAGCCGACAATTACTAATCATCATTGATTTTTTATTATCATTGGCTACTTGTGCCCAGCCAAATACTTTATTTGATTTAATATGCTAATTACATCTTATCAGTTTATGGATCCGTTAGGAATTAATCAAATTATCCAGGACTATAATACGGTTTCTTTTATTACATTTACTAATCTTTGACAACCATTACTGGGGATGGTTGTTTTTACTGGTTTATTTGGATACTTGGCAAAACATTGTTTTAACTGGGGAATGAAAGGAAAATAGGATGAAAAAAATATTTACTTATTTGGGGTTATTTACATTAATAACACCCCCCGTTACTTTAACTGTTGCTTGTACGATTGGAAATCTTGATGGCAGTAGTTATTTAAAAAGTTTACCTAATTTTAATTGAGAGAGTTCAGAATATGGTGATGGTCTTTTATTTAATAATCAAAATTCACAAAATATTTTAAATCATAAAAGTGATCAAGTTGATTTAGGAACCGTTAATCCTCAATATTTAAATTCGTATTTAGATTATTCAAAATTTAGTACCGGATTTAAATGGGATCAAAATATTCGGAAACAAGCGGTAACTGGTGTACCATTAAACAAAGGTTTTATGCCAAATGGTAATTATTTAGCTGATTTTGGAATTACTTCAGCTGCCCAAAAGTACTTACGCCTTAATTCAATTTTAAATTGAGATCCAGCAACAGATTATGATGCAAAATATAATCAAGGGCAAATCCCATTACAACAGCGAACTTTTGTTGCAACGGTTAATTCAAAATAACAAAATCAGAATGTTAATTATAATCAGTTAGGATTTTCGTCACGAAAACATCGGACTTTTGATAATACAATTGTTGGTACAAAAAATCCTTTTGAAAATACTAACTTAAACTGACAATATGTAAATGAATTTATTAATTGATCAGGTTCATGATTTGAAGGATCAATCATCCCACCGCCTGCTGATGTCATTGATGCAGCTCATATTAATGGAACCCCAATTTATGGTAATGTTTTTTTAGATGGTTATCATGGGTTAACTCGAGAAATGTTAAAAGATTTTTTAGCGCGTAATGCTGATGGAACATATAAAATTGTTGATATCTTAATTAAAATTGCAAAATATAATGGTTTTGATGGATGGTTTATTAATAATGAAGCAAATGGGAGTTTTCTAAATGGAACCATTTTAGATTATAATGAAATGTATCAAATTTTAAAAGAATTTAATTATAAGGTTGGGATCGCCACTGACCCAGATGTTAAAAAATTACAAATAATATATTATCGAAATGATGCAACTGTTTCAAAAAGTGCAACTGGTTATGATGATGTAGAAACGGTTAAAATGACAACAACTGGTTATCCACGAAATGGGGTTATTACCCCAACACAAGTACAATTAAATTTTGGATGGGTTAAGATAAATTGGACAACAATAATGTGGAGTAAGGATTATAATTAAATTAATAAATGGAGGTGTAATTATGGCAAAGAATCATTATACCGATGAATTTAAACAACAAATTGTTAGTCTTTATAAAACAGGTAAAACAGCAAAACAATTGTCCAGTGACTATCAGGTCGGTAAATCAACAGTTTGAAAATGAATTCATGAATTCAATAATTCTGGTTCATTTAAAGCAAAAGATAATCGAAGCCCAGAAGAAAATGAACTAATTCATCTAAGAAAAGAAATTAAACAATTACGAATGGAAAATGATATTTTAAAGCAAGCCACACTGATAATAGGCAAAAAATAGTAATTATTAAAAACAACAAAGAAAAATATGCAATTACTA
Organism: Spiroplasma poulsonii; assembly: GCF_009866525.1. Classification (GTDB taxonomy): domain Bacteria; phylum Bacillota_I; class Bacilli_A; order Mycoplasmatales; family Mycoplasmataceae; genus Spiroplasma; species Spiroplasma poulsonii. Next base: position 1,255,925 of record NZ_CM020866.1, on the reverse strand, counting down.
ATTTATGCAAAACACTAAAAGTTCCTAGATCAACGTTTTATTATCAATTGAAATCAAATAATCCTAAATCAAACCATACTATTGATAATGCTGTTATCAGTATTTTCTTAAAAAGTCGTAAAAATTATGGCACAAGAAAAATTAAAGTTATGTTAGCACAACAAAATATTTTATTATCACGAATAAAAATTAGTAAAATAATGCAAAGATATAACTTAATTTCCAATTATACAAAACTTAAATATAAACATTAAAGTAACAAAAACGCTACATACAAATATCATAATTTGTTAAATCAAGAATTTAATAATTATAAACTACATGAAGTTGTTGTCAGTAATTTAACACAAGTTGCTATCAATAGCAAATGATATTATGTGTGCTTTCTAATTGATTTATTTAATCGTGAAGTTATTGGTTATGATGTTAGTTTTCATAAAGATGCCAAATTAGTTGAAAATACTTTTAAAAAGCTTAGTTTTTCTTTAGATAATATTAAAATATTTCATACTGATCAAGGAAGCGAATTTAATAACAATATCATTTACAATCTTTTAGCTAAAAACAATGTTGCAAAATCTTATAGTAAACCAGGCTGTCCTTATGATAATGCTGTTTCTGAATCAACCTATAAAATTTTAAAAACAGAATTAATTAAAAACAGAAAATTTAAAAATATTGAACAATTTAAATTAGAATTATTTGACTATGTTAATTGATACAATAATGTACGAATTCACAGCAAATTAAATTATTTAACACCAATTGAATATAAAAATCTTTACTCTACATAAAATTTGTCCAAAAAACCCTTGCCATTCCATTTTGGAGAAACACCAGATAAAACGAGAGCCTTTTTAAAAGAAAATCCAAATTACCATCCATCGGATTTGTATACAATGATTGTTGAATGATCAAATGCAAAATATTGTGGGACATATGATTTTCGCCAGTTAGCTTATGCTTTATCAGCTACGAGTGGCCGACCAACATTTGATCCAAATGTTTATACAAGTTTTTCATCATATATGGATAGTGGGACTTCTATTTTTGGAAACTATGCTTATAATTGAATTAAAAAACAAGCCTTTCATGATGAAGCAAGAGCCTTTCTATTTGCAACACAGGTTTCAAATTTATTTAATATGATTCATTACTCAGGAACAAATATGTTTATTAGTGATAAAGATAAGGGTTTACAAGCAAATAGGTTATGCAATGATTATACTAAGTTAGATCCCAAGGTTGATTTCATCGCATCAGCATTTGCAGCTGATCCACGCATTAAAGTAAACAATAAGGGACCAATTAATGATTTTCTTAAACAAAATATTTATGATTACGAATCAAATAATGGTTATAATTCAACTAGTTTTGGGGTTGGTAGTTTAGTACAAGAAAGAACAACATTATTTGATGAAAATCAAATTTTAAATAAATCAACTAATTTTTCAATGGGGAGTGGAATTAAGTTTGTTGATCGTGATGAACAAGGAAATGCTGTTGTAGCAAATGATTATCCTTGAACAAACCGCCGATTAACAGATGTTCTTCCAACTTATCAATGGAAAATTTATGATGAAACAAAAAAGGAACAGCCTCTAAATATTAATGATATTACTGGGATGTATGATTACGATAATGTTTATAAAAAAGGAAATTCAATTGTGATTGGTAGTGGTTTTGATGGTTTAGGAAAAGTTTTATCAGCGAAATGAGATCAAACCAAAGTTTATTACTAAGATATTATGGGAACTAATTTAAGTAGTAATCAACATCAAGTTAGTTTTATTTATTATGATGGTTCAAATAATAACAGTAATGCTGAAGTTAACTTTTGAATTACAACAACTAATCAAACAACAGGAGCATCATCGGGGCAAACTTTTAGCCCAACCAAAACGGAAAAATTAAAAGATGGGTGAGTAAAAATTTCATTTGATTTAAACCACATTGAAAATGTTAAGAAAACAAATCGGATTTCAAAAATTGGTTTACAAATTCGACCACAAACCAAGAATTTTAAATTTAATGTTGGTGAATTTAACATTGCAACTGCGACAAATCAGCAAACCAATAGTGTTGATATTACTAATCCAGGAGTTGAATATGCCATTAAACGACATAATTTAACTAAGGAATGATTTAACCTTCGTTTTAGTTGAAAAAGTCAAAATGTAAATAATCTTAATTATTATGCAATATATTATTTTGCAGATAATAAATGATATCGAGTTGGTGAAACAACACAAAATTATTATTTTTTAAAAAATTTAACAAGTACTCAGCAAATAATTCAGTTGATGATTAAACCCGTTTATAATGATAACATTGCTACGACAGGTTTTGTCTTTAATGTTCGGGTATCATAAGGAGGCATTGATGAAAATTAGTCAAAATTATAAGATGTTTAATCGTTGTATTAGTTATATGTTTAAAACGATTTTAAAAACATCACGAACGTATATTTATATGGTTGTTGCCCCAATTATTTTAATTACTTTTGTTTATTTCTTTTGATATCAACAAATGTTAAAAACAAGTCGTTATATTATGATTTCATCATTTACTCTAATTCCTGCTTTGTTTTTGTTATTTCTAGGTTCATTTATCATTTGTGAATGACGAGATTCGGTTTTTTTAAAATATTTAAAAAATTTTGGTTTAAATAAACTTCAGTTTATGGCAGCTTTATTAATTGTTTTATTTACGATTACTTTTGCTATTATTTGGTTAATAGTGTGTTATTTATTCTTAATTGACTTAACCCATCAAGAGCATATTGTTCAAAATTGATTTAATTTTATTACATTATTTTCACAATGATTTGGTTGACTTTTTGGCATTATTTTAAATATTTTAATAATGTTCTTCTTAGCGCTTTTAGTTGCTGGTTCATTAAAAAATATTTACATTGTGCAAACGATTAATATCTTAATTTTTATTTTTTCGTTATTGTTCGGTGATTTTTTAATTGATTTATCGTATGCAACAACACCAGCAATTATCATTGGTTATTTTATTCCACAAAAATATATTACTTGAATTGTTTATATATTTTACACACAAAGTAATTATAATTCGAATGGGTTTTTCTTAATTGTCCCTTCTGTTGATCGGAACTTAGCATTTACATCAATTTACCAACCAATTTTTGGAACTTTAATTTTTATTAGTACAATTAGTGTTGGTTCATACTTTGCTTTTGTCACTAGATTTAAAAGGTAGGGTTTACTGGTTTTTACCAGTAAACCCTTATTTATTTAACCTTTATTACTGAAACCTTTTTTGCTTCAGAAAATTACTTTCTTTTTTAAAGAAAGGTTTTTATTATGGTAAAGTTAACAAAACAAGATCGAAAAAGGACATTAAAAAATAATTAAGATGAGTAATAAATAGATTATTCGACAGTATTAATTTTATTTATTTACATAAAAAAATGCATTATTTTGAATAATGCATAACATAAGTGTTGAAATATAAATCTTGTGGCTTAAAACCTAGTTCTTGGTATAGGGGCACTTTATCAATTGGAGCAACCATTCCTACACTTTGATATTTTGCTTTTTGGGCTTGATTTAATAAATGGTTTAACATTTTTTTCTCATCATTAGGGTGTTCGTTATCATAACTAATAATTTCACCAATCACAGCAAGTGCTGCTTCAAAATAAATAATACCAGTTACTATTGGAACATCATCTTTTGTTAATGTTGCAACATAACAAAGATTACAAGTTTGGTCCAAAGCAGCAGTACTTGTTGGTGTTGGTAAATCTTTTAACGGTAATTCATTGTCATTAACAATCTTAAGATTATTAGCACTGGTAAGTTTCGTATCATTAATTTCTTTTAAAGTTTTTAGATCTGTTGCAGTAATAAATTTTTCATTTTCTGATAATTCAACTGTTGTGGAAAAGGTTGTGAGATCTAATAACATTCCGTTCCCAGTTCGCCAATGATTTAATCCGCTTTTTTTAAAAAATGATCGTTCACCCTGAGTATTATCAATTGTAATGGTACATCAGATGAAGGGTGTTTTTTCTGAATAAAATTCATCAATAATTTCACCAGCTTTTGCGAATTGTTCTGATGTTGTTAAATGAAAACTAACAACCCCATTAGTGCTATCTTTTAGTTTGCGCGTATCAATTTGGTAAAATAAATTACTGTTATCAAACTTTGTTATTTGCAAATCATTATCATGCTTAGGGTCAATGTTGTAATTTATATAACTCACAATTAACTGGTTTAATTTTTCATTGTTAAAATTAAACATTTTAAATCCCCCTCTTTATTTGAATATAATTTTATCACTTTTTCTAAACATAGAAAGTCTTTTTATTAAGATTTAATATTATTTCCTAATCTTTTTCGTTATATTTACTTGTGATTTAGGGCAAAAAAGGCTAGAATATAAGTATTATATTGACTGTGAAGGAGTTTTGGTATGTTTAAATGGAATCCTCGGGTACATTTTTATTTACGTTTAGCTACGCTAATTTTACTGAGTTTATTTCTATTACTTGATTTAATAATGGCAATTTATTATCCACAACCAAAATTTGCCCATTTGGGTTACGGAGAACGGGTTTCAAATTATTATTCATTTTTTACAACGCAAACAAACTATATTGTCGCCTTATATTTTTTCTTATATTTATTTGAATCAAAATTTAAAAATACAAAGCCGCATTATATTATTCAATTAGCAGTTACAACATACATCACTATTACAATGTTAGTTTTTTGGATTGGAATTGTTGGTCAAAAAGATCAAGCGCATCAGTATCGTCCTTATCATTGGGTTGCAACAATTATTTTACACTTAATTATGCCAGTAACAATGATTACTAGTTATGTTTTAACATCAGGTGACCATTATTACTATTATGAAGATCACCATAAAAAATATTTATGATTAATTATGTTATATATGGTGTTGTATTTAACAATTATTCTTTTACGAGGGACTTATCGTCATTTAGATGGTAAAGATCCGAGTACATTATTTCCATACTTTTTCTTAAATTACTTCCAGCCTGGTGGGGATATTATGGTTGCCACCGCGTTGGTTGTCATTTGTGTTGTTGCCGTGTCATTACAATACTTTTATATTTTTATTAATAACTTATTGTACTTCCGTTACTATCGTAATAAGAATGTTAAAATTGTACCAATTCAATATGTGATGTACACTAATAAGGTCACAATCACTGGTTTTATTATTGGTATTATTGTGTTAACTTTTAACATTGGAATCAATATTCTTTATGTTATTTCTGCTTCGCTGCATGAAATTGTGGATGATAGAAGAAGTATTCAAATTATAAAACAATATCAAATTGATGATCATGTCTTAATTGCCTTTATTTTTATTTCCTTCTTAGCTTTAATTGGATTTATTACTTGTTTTGTTTTTGCATTACGTGGTAAAATTGGTGCACGAATTGCTGGCGCATTATTAATGATTGCATTGATGTTCTTTACATGAATTTGAGTTGTTGGACCAATCTTCTGTTTAATTACAGCCTTAATTATTTTCAATGGACATGAGAAAGTAACGGACATTACATTAGTAGAAGCACATAATTTACGCCAATTGAAAAAAACAAGAAAGGCACAGAAAAAGTTAGCTAAATAACATTTATTTTGAAAATAATTTGTTAGTTACTAAGTAAACATTAACAAGTTATTTGTTATAATTAAAAAAATTATTGACTTTATTAAAAATATTTGAAAAAACGATATGATATTTTTAGATTTAAAAAAAATTAGAAAAGAGGCCATAAAAAATGAAAGAACAAAAGAAAACGACTGCTCAGAGCAAGAAGTTTAGTTTGCCAGAATTAGTTTGATTAGGATTTAATTATACTTGTGGGATTGCTTTTACTTCAGTTTATGCAACAATGATGTTTTCAGAAGTTGATAAAACGGGGCAGTTTTTAGGGATGCATATGATTTGAATCTTCTTAGTGGAGTGGTTAGTGGCCGGAACTTGTGCGTGAGCATTTAATAAGTTATCACAAGTACACCCCGCTGGGAATGGTGCTAGTTATATTTATGTTCGAACAAATTTTGGAAAATTTTGAGGATGATTAATTTCATTCTTACAATATACGACATTACCAATTATTGTTACATCACAAATTGTTTCAATGATTCGTTTAAATTTTGTTGGTTCAGGAACATTTCTTGATACAAAAGATATTTTAGGCAATTGAGCAAACTTAATTTGAGATGCAATTGGAATTGCTATTTATATGTTAGTGTCATTTACATTATTCTTAGGAATGCGTTTATTGAAACGTTATTTAAATGCTTCTAGTTATATTAAATGAGGTTCAACAGGATTATTGATTATTGCGTTGATTGCCTTATTTATTATTAATGGAACTTCTGCGTGAGATGTTAATGCTAGTCCAAAGTACACCACCTTAAATCCAACTAATTTTTCAATTGCTTTTACCTCGTGTTTCTTTTTCTTTTTAGGGTTTGAAACATATGCCACAATTGGAAAAAATGTTTGTAATCCAGAACGCAATATTGGTCGTAGTATTATTTGAACAATGACATTAGCAATTATCTTTTATGTTGTTGTTACCATCTTAATGTTAGGAGCAGTTGCGGGCGCATTTACTAATAATCCAAATTTACAAATTTTCCGGTTATTAGGTAATCATGTTGGACAGTGAATTTATTATGCTGGTGTTATTATTATTATTATTATTATGTTAATTTGTACTATTTCGCTAAAAGCAAATGCGGGAATGTAAAATGCGTTATATTCAGGAGCGATTTTAGAACCATTTGCCGTGGAAGGGTTAATGCCAAGTAAATATAAAGAATTAAATAAAAATGGAATTCCTTTTAAAGCTTCGTTTTTAAACTTAATTATTACTTTTATCTTTGCAATGATTTGATTATTTATTCCTGATATTATTCAAGGTGCAACGGGTGGCAATGCTGTCTTCTCGTATGCTGCTATTACTGGGGAAGCATCATTAATTATGACTATTATTTATTCGTTTGTGATAATGGTTGCTTTAAAGTTAGGATTTACGAAAAAAATGCGGGTAAAGGTTTGAAAAATGATTGCTTGATCATTAGTATTAATTTTCTTAATTTGACAATTTGTGCAATTCTTTGTTGACTTAGGACGCTCATATCATACTGCAATTAATTAGTTAAATACAGGTGCTTCAAAAGGAATTGCAACGATTGTATCAAATACATTAGAAATTGCTTATATTGTCGGAATGATTAGTTTTGCTGTTATTTGGTATTACACATACTATTGAAAAAAAATATCAAGCACGATTAAAAACCAATCCACAATTACAAGCGACTTTAGATGCTTCCTTTACGGTAACAGATGATTGAAATTATGTTGTGAAGGAAATTCAAACTGAATTAGATCGTTATTTAGTTCGAAATCAAAAAATTTATCAATCTAAAGATAATCCAAATTATCAGGATGCTAAACATATTCGCCAGGAAGCTTATCAGGCTGAAGGGGATTTACAAGAACCTGACAAAACAGAATAAAATTAAATGTTATTTTAAAAAAAAGAACTGTTGTCGTTGACAGTTCTTTTTTTTAAAAATTCAAGGGTAACAAGTTGTTGTTTTTGTCGCTTCTCTTTTTTTAGAACCAATAATAATAGAACACCTGCGAGAGAGGCAAAAAGGCCAATTCCTGTAATAATTGTTAAACTAATTTGGTTTGCTAATTTATTAGTTAGATAACCCGTTTCAGTTCCATAATGTTTTAATAAAATTGAATCAATTTGTCAAAATCAGGCATCTGGTGAAAAAGCAATAAATGAGATTAACCCAACAGAGGCAGCATATTCTTTTTGACTAATATTAATTTCATAAATTGTTGCTCAACGGTTGGTAACTAATGATCAACAAATAATTCCTAATGTTAAATATAAAATAACAATTAAAGTTTGAATAACAATTTTTCAAGTTGATGATAATGATTCAAATGACGTTTCATTATAACCAGGTAAACTAATCGCAGTAATAGTAATTAAGGATGCTAAACTTAAACCAATTACAATAAATAAAATATATTTTTGGGTACGATCAGCTAATTTACCAGCAGGGGCATTAAATAAAAACCGGAAGAAATATGTTCGTAAAATTCCTACAACAACGACAATAATTGGTAGAATTTTTAAGGCATCTTGCATAAAAGTTACAAAAATACTTAAACCAGATTGATACATATAAACTCCCATAATTAATAAAGTAACAATTCATAATTTAAAATTTTTTAATGTTTTACCTAATTCTTTAATATCAAAATTATTATTTTGATTAGAATTATGATTTATATTAGGAACAAATTTTCATAATAAAATACAATTAATAAAAATTAAACCCGAAAAAATAAAGACAAGAGTACTAAAAGCTCAGTTTCCTAATGACTCTGTTCAAACATTTTCAAACAATCAAAAGACTAAATAAGCGATTGCAATTATAACTGTTCCAATCAACCCATTTAAACTACCATTAATTCCATTTAGTTTACCGTTTTGAGCAGGAGTTCCTTGTTCTTATAACAATTTCCATAGCGCACTTCAAAAAAATAAAGCAAGTAATAGACTTCTTGCATTACTTGTTAAAAAATTGCAAATATTTGTAAAAAAGATACTAATAGAAAAATATAATTTTAATTAATTATGTTTTTTATTTAAAAATTTAATATTTTTCCACAACGAAAAATTAATTTATTATTTAAATTATTTAATTTTAAATAAATATTTTATGTTAAATATAATAATTGTAAATTATAAATTGAGGCAATTAAATTAAATCTTAAACCAAATCTTTTTCTTCGATTACGATATTTTTCTGTAATAATTTTAAATTTTTTAAGAATAGCAAAAATATTTTCAATAATAATTCTCATTTTTGAAACTAGTCTATTATATTGCTTTTGTTCTTTGTTTAAAGGGTTTTTCTTTGTTTTCTTTGTAGGTATTAGAACATTATTGTGATTTTTTTGTATTCCTTGATAACCACTATCAACTATTAATTTGGTATTTTTTAAAATTGGGATTTTTGATTCTTTAAATAAAGCATAATCATGTTTTTTTCCGAGCGAAAAACTTGTTGCAATAATTTTTTTGGTTTCTTGTTCGATAATTACTTGTGTTTTGATCGTGTGTTTTTTCTTTTTACCAGAATAAGATTGTTTTTGTCTTTTTTTGGGCGTTGGATTGGAGTTTCGGTAGCATCAATAATAATAGTTTTATCATTAAAATAATCATTTATTAGTGCTTTTTTACCAGCAAGTTGTTGAAAATCAGAGTTTTTAATTAAAATATCTTCAATTCACTTAATATTACGATAACAATTAGCCTCACTAATATCAAAACTTTTACCAAGATGAAAATAAGTCTGATATTCTCGTCAATATAATAAAGTCATCAATAATCTATTTTCTAATGATAATTTATTAGTTTTACCACCTTTTTTAAATTTTTCTATTTCAGCAACTTTTAAAATATCTAACATTTTATTAAAAGTGGATTTTTTTATTCCTGTTAATCTTAACCATTCTCTATCATTAAGAGTATTAAATTTATTATTGTTAATATTTTTATGTCCTCATAAATTATATTTTATAATAATATTTTAATAAAAAAGGGTATCGCAAGAAGTCTAATAAAACTTCATAAGGAAAAAATAACATAAACTTGAATAATTTTTCCACTAGTAATAAAAGGAATTAAGCCATATCAAATACTGACAATCCCAATTCCAGTTAACCCAATTAGGGTTAACTTTTTTAAATTAAAGCGATCGGCAAAATAACCGCCCAGAAAATAACTTAATAATGCTACATATTCATAAATAGCATTGACTTGGGAAAACTGCGAGGCGCTAATTCCCAATCCTTCTGAAATTTTGACAGAAGAAATAACGTTTTTTAAGTAGAATTGGATAGCCATTACTAAGACATCAGCTAGTGCTAAAATAGCAATAATTCATATTGTTTTGCTACTAATTTTTTTCTGTTGTTCTGATGTTTCCATTTTGTTTCCTTTCAAAATAAAAATATTATTTTAAGGTCGGATTTAAGGTTGCAATGTCACTAATATAACTATGGACAAAATCTTGGGGATATAAATTATTAATAATTTTAAGATCTTTTTCATTTTTAAAAGTTCAGATATTTAATGGTAAATTAAGATTTTTAATAATAGCAACATTCTTTTTTTGCTTGGCTGTTGCAATTGACGGATGTAAATAATCAAATTTGTTAATTAAAGTTTGATCAATATCTTTTAAACTCTCAATTAAATAACCTTTTTTAAAAGGGTTATTTAAATTACTAATAAATTTTAAAGCGTCATGGCCAAATGAAGAAACAATAATTTCAGCATTTGTTTTTGTTTGTAGTAATAACAATTCTTGTTTAATCAAAGTAAATTCTTGTTCATTATAACGATCTGGTTTGATTTCAACATTAATTACTTGGTATTGCTTAGCAATTTTGTTAGTAAAATCATCAATCAATAAGGGTGGTAAAAATTCGGGATTTTTTTTAAAAAAATCAAGCTCTTTAATTTCTTGATAAGTAAAATGGCGAACAGTTTTATTAACATTCCCAATTCTTTTAAAATTATGGTCATAAAAAATAATAATTTGATGATTTTTAGTCATTCGAATATCAAATTCAACTCCAGGAAAAGTTTCTAATGCATTAATAGACTTCTTGCGATACCCTTTTTTATTAAAATATTATTATAAAATATAATTTATGAGGACATAAAAATATGAACAATAATAAATTTAATACTCTTAATGATAGAGAATGGTTAAGATTAACAGGAATAAAAAAATTCACTTTTAATAAAATGTTAGATATTTTAAAAGTTGCTGAAATAGAAAAATTTAAAAAAGGTGGTAAAACTAATAAATTATCATTAGAAAATAGATTATTGATGACTTTATTATATTGACGAGAATATCAGACTTATTTTCATCTTGGTAAAAGTTTTGATATTAGTGAGGCTAATTGTTATCGTAATATTAAGTGAATTGAAGATATTTTAATTAAAAACTCTGATTTTCAACAACTTGCTGGTAAAAAAGCACTAATAAATGATTATTTTAATGATAAAACTATTATTATTGATGCTACCGAAACTCCAATCCAACGCCCAAAAAAAGACAAAAACAATCTTATTCTGGTAAAAAGAAAAAACACACGATCAAAACACAAGTAATTATCGAACAAGAAACCAAAAAAATTATTGCAACAAGTTTTTCGCTCGGAAAAAAACATGATTATGCTTTATTTAAAGAATCAAAAATCCCAATTTTAAAAAATACCAAATTAATAGTTGATAGTGGTTATCAAGGAATACAAAAAAATCACAATAATGTTCTAATACCTACAAAGAAAACAAAGAAAAACCCTTTAAACAAAGAACAAAAGCAATATAATAGACTAGTTTCAAAAATGAGAATTATTATTGAAAATATTTTTGCTATTCTTAAAAAATTTAAAATTATTACAGAAAAATATCGTAATCGAAGAAAAAGATTTGGTTTAAGATTTAATTTAATTGCCTCAATTTATAATTTACAATTATTATATTTAACATAAAATATTTATTTAAAATTAAATAATTTAAATAATAAATTAATTTTTCATTGTGGAAAAATATTAAATTTTTAAATAAAAAACATAATTAATTAAAATTATATTTTTCTATTAGTATCTTTTTTACAAATATTTGCAATTTTTTAACAAGTAATGCAAGAAGTCTAATAAAATCAACCATACGATTTTCTCCGGCGGGGGGGGGGCTACGAAAACCTTGATGTGCAATTAACATAAATAAATTCCTTCCTTTTATAAGTATTAAATAACATATTTACAAATAATGTGTTAAAAATTATTAATAAATATTTTAATTAAAATTATTTTTTGATAATTTTTGGTAAGGTTATTTAGTTTGATTATAATGCCTTTTAAAAATAATTAGGATAAAAACATTATTTAAAAAATAAATGATAATATTAAATTAAAGACTATGGAAATTCTACATTAATTTAAGGAACATTTCTTCATATAAAGGATAAATGTCAAAAATAGATGGAGAATAAATTTATGACATATCTATGGTTATATAAAGAACTTAAAAAAAAAGAATAATTTTAATTTTAAGTATAAAAAAATGTTAGAAAAATTTGAGGATGTTAAATTTATTTTAACTAAAAATAATTTTATTTTTAAAAGTCAAATAGCCTTAAAAGGTTCAGTAAAAACAAAAACTGTTTATTTTGAAAGAAAATTAAAAGACAATGATTTAGATATTTCAATAAAATATTTTGAAAATGAATTAAATCTTGAAAAATTTAAAAAAATAAAAACAGATATTTTTAATTTTTTAGAAGAAAGTGTTGGAAAAGGCAAGGAAGTAAAAGATAACAATAGGTCAATACAAATTACGGGAAAAAATCAAATTAAAGTTGATATTGTTCCGATATTTTCAATTAAAGATTGTGATTATGTTTTTAAAAATTATGATAATTTAGAAGAGACATATGATGAAAAGTTATTTAATAAAATAAATAATACGTATAAGAATACAAATTTCTTTAAATTTGTATATATAATTAGGAACATTATTAATAAAGTTGCAAAGATTTTAAATATACCACTACAAGCAATCATCTTAGATATTTTAGAAGAAGAAAAAAACTTCGATGACTTATTAGAAGTATCTCAATTTCATAAAATGTTGTTTTTTATATCAAAAAAATTTTGAGATATGTATCATTTAAATACTAAAATTTATCAAAATAAAGAAGGTTTTTCTTTTAAATTAAAAAATAAGGCAAATGATAGAAAAACGTGTAAAAACTATATTTCTTATTTGATTCATGTCGATGAATATGTACAAGAGTGATATAAACTTTATAATAAAAAGTTAGAATATAAAAAAGAACTTGATATTGAAGAGTATCTTAGAAGAAAAGAACAAGAATATGTTAAATAGATTAATTAAATAATGTAAATTCATTTAATTAATCTATTTAATTTAGTTAAGATTTTCTCTCTTTTTGTTGTATAATTAATAATTATATATTAAATAACAAATTGGTGGTGAAACTATGGAGGCAAATTACAAAAAAAGTTTACGAAAACTAAGACAATATAATTACACTTTTTTTAAAGTTTTATTAGTAATTATCTTATTTCCAATTGTTTTATTACTATCCTTTATTTGTTCAAAAGTATTTGTGCCATATCTTTTTGAATATAAACGGAGTGGTATTGATCAAAATAATGTTGAATTAAATACCTTACAACAGTTAGAAGCTGATGTTAAAGCGAAAAAACTAAAAGATTTTGTTATTAATGAAAATGATTTACAAGAATCATTTATTGAATTTAATAATAATAAAATTAGTACATTAACGTTAGAACATCCAACTTCAACGAAATGAGTTGTTGGGTTACATGGTTTTAAACGAAATAAATATATTGGGTTACGAAATATCTATCATTTTTATCAATCGGGATATAACATCTTAACATTTGATGCTTACGCGCACGGAAATACTTATGGTAATAAATCTGATTTAGGTGTTACTAATTCAATTATTTTAAATTTTTTAATTACATGATTAAAACAAAATAAAAATCCAAGTGTGATTGGTGTCTTTGGGATTAGTATGGGAGCATCAACAGCATTATGATTTGCCCATCAGTTTTATTATGAAAATAAAATTGATTGATTAATTGTTGATTGTCCATTTTCACAACCAGTACAACAAATTCGTGCTTTTTTACGAAAATATGTTAAGTTACCATGATGATTAATATCGTTAGGAATTAACCGTAACTTTCGTAAGCATTCAAAAACAAATTTAAAACATATGAATTTATTAAAAGAAAATCAACGCCTAAAAGATTTACCAATTTTATTTATTCATGGGACAAAAGATAGTTTTGTAAAATATCATAATTCAGTGGTGATGTATTATTTACAACAACAAGAAAGTCAGAAGAGTGAAATCTTTTTAGTTAATAAAGCAGAACATACAGGGGCTATTGTTGTTGATCAAAATGCATATAAAGAAAAAACATTAGCGTTTGCTAAGAAATGAGATTTAAATTTTTCAGAAAAAAATTTGATAGTTTAATAAATTATGATGATTCTTATTGGTTAATTCAATAAGAATTATTTTTTATGCTACAATGAAATTAAGAAAAAATTATGATAATTGTTTATTAATTGTTCACTAAAAGGGACGTTTAATAATGAAAAAGTTATTAATTATTTTTATTATCATTTCATTAACAACCTTAACAATTAATATAACAAATGATAGTTTATTAAAACAAAAAATAGAAACAGAACAACGGATGAGCCTACCAACAAGTAAAATAACTTCTGATCAACAGATAGGGCAGGATGATAATTTAATTAGTGTTGAACAGCACAATAATTTATTAGCTGCAATTAAAAAAATAGAAAATAAAATTAAAATTAATCGTCAACAATTAAATCAAACGTTATGAAGTCCAACGGTCTATCAGTTTTTAACAAGTGATGAGTATCTTGCTTATTTAGAACTAATGAGTCAGTTAGGTATCCTTAAGTTTAATGCTGATGAACCATCTTTTTTTAATAATATTGCATATGGTTGACACAATGGTTTTATGCAAGAAACAAAGTGATACTGGTTTGGATATTGAAAACTACACATTGCAAAATGAAGATGTGATCAAGTCTATAATTTATTAACAAATGGTGGCAATGCTAGTAGTATTTTTGCTGATGGACTGTCACAAAAACCATATGGTACAATTATCGCGATTGCTAGTGAAATATTAAGTTTAATTGGAAATAATTGAAATACTGATGATGGGATGATAGTTCATTTTTATTTAGTGACTCCAGTTTGGTTTTCACATCGTTAATTGCAAAGCAATGTCATAATGAAAAATTATAAATTATTTTTATGAGGCATATGAATAATAGGACTTTATCAGCTTAGTATTTTAACAATTTTTCCATTCTTTTTATTTTATCAAGTCGTAGCAGTAAATGGTGGTGAAATAACAAGTTATTATTTTAATTATTCATTAGTGTGAGCATATTGCATGATTTTGGTTAGTTTTACTTTTTTTGGTTTTATTTGTAACATTGTTATTTTTTGTATTAAAACTAAAAAAGCAAAATTTATTCGACCAATCTTGATTTTGATTAGTGTGCTTCCTTCGATTATAATGTTTTTTCCTAGTTTGTTATTATATTTTGATCCTAGTTGTCAAGAAAGTCATACTTTTGATTTACAAAATTATAATGATAAATATAATAAAGTTGGAAAACAAGGTATTTGAATTTTTAATTTAGTAATGGTGGTTTGACTACTTTATGTTATTTTATTACCGCAGGAACTTAATTTCTTTATAACAAGAAAAGCAGAGTTAACAGTGCTAAAAATGTCATTTGAAACATTTTTAACAATTGTAATCCTTTTTATTGCAAGTTTAATTTCCTTTTGATTAGGATTAATTGCTATTAATTCAAAAAATAAAAAAGCACAATTATATGTAAGTATTATTTCTTATTTCTTAGCTCTTTCATTTCTTTATGGTGTTATTTTTCCAGTATTATTATTAACTTCACTATGTGGTGAAGTGCACAGATTATTTAACCGTTAACTTCATAACAATATCATTTTTATAATAACTTATACCTCGTTATACCTCGATAACTTTTTAATTTAGAAAAAAGTAGTATTTTTAAAATCAAAAATACTACTTTTATTTTTAATATTTTACAACTCTTAGCAAATGTGCTAGTATAATTAAGATTAATAGGAAGAGAAAAACTATGAAAAAAAATATTTTAACAATTTTAAGTGAGTATAAAAAACGACTATTAAATGACAAGTCAATAGGAGACATCTTTTTAACAAAAATTAATACAAAAAGTAAAAATATTATTAATTTGTTAGATTTGTTATTTTTGTCAAATCAAAATCCGGAAAAAGTGTGAAAAAATATTAGCAAAAAAGAAAATCTAATTATTACAAAATTATCAACAGAAACAATTAAAGAAATTTGTGGCTATGTTGGTGGAATTATTAATAAAAGTAGGAACGATGAAGAATTTGCTTTGCATTTAAAACAACATGGTTTTACTAAGTATCCAATTTTGCATTATTCAAAAATTCTTGAATTTATTTTTACGTTGTTTGTAAAAAAAGAGGGGAAAAAGATTACTGAAGAAAGTTTATTAAAATTAGAGAAAGTTATTACCGAAGAAACAACGAAAATTTTTAATAAATTTGCCCGAATTTTACAAGATGCTAAACTATATTTATTTGAAAAAAATATTAATCCTTTATATATTGGGTGACCATACATTGAAGGATTAACACAATCACAAAAAGTTTTTCGTGCCCCATTATTATTATGACCAATTACTGAAATTAGTCGAAATAAAACTAAAATTGTTCTTGCAACAAAACATGATGAAATCTTATTAAACTCAGCGATTCGTTTGAGTCAAATCAAAGATAGTAATTATAATGTTGCGGAATTTAGTTTTGATTCATTAACCTTAACAGATGATATTTTTATGAAGGCAATTACTGATTTAAAAACATTGGATTTTAAAGTTAAAAACGAAGACAGCATTAATTATTTACATAATTTAAATTATTATAAACAACAAGAACAATTGTTTCTCAAACATGATGAGAATTTAGAAAGTTATTTAAATAATAATTATCAGATTAATAATTTAGGATTAGTCCTTGATGGTTATTTTGGGATGTATAATATTTCCTCAACCACATTATATCGTGATTATTGTGATCTAGAAAAAGTTACTGATGATTCGGTTAATAAAATTTTTGAAAATGAATATAATGTCGAAGAAGATTGAAAAGAAAATCAGTTGCGATATCAAGAAAAGTTAACAGAAAGTGCTGTTATGGCTATTAATAATTATGATATTTCTCAAAAAGTAGCAATTAAAAAAGCTTTAGAAAAAAATACAATTATTCAAGGTCCACCGGGAACCGGAAAATCACAAACAATTAGTAATTTAATTGTTAATAATTTATGTCGTGGTGAACGAGTTCTTTTTTGTGCGGAAAAACAAGATGCAATTAAGGTAGTTTATAATAATATGAAAAAAATTCAAAATTATGCTTTAATGATTACGAATTTAGAAGAAAAGGAAAGTTTTTATCAAAAAATTTTAGATAGTATCAATAATATTAACCAGTTGTATCCACCAGTAGAAAGTGCAACATTCTTAA
Source organism: Spiroplasma poulsonii (assembly GCF_009866525.1). Taxonomy (GTDB): domain Bacteria; phylum Bacillota_I; class Bacilli_A; order Mycoplasmatales; family Mycoplasmataceae; genus Spiroplasma; species Spiroplasma poulsonii. The sequence continues at coordinate 1,238,607 of NZ_CM020866.1, read as the reverse complement.
GCAAAATGGATACGATGTTTAATGATATTAAAAGATACAAAGCTTTTGTGCGTCAAAATGAGTATCAGGACTACCTCCAATTTTTAGATAATGTTAAAGCCCATCCAATGATATTAGATTTTGAATTATTAAGTCAGTTTTATTTCTTTGAATTAGAATATAATGATTATTTGCATCATTGTCATCGTATGTATCAGAATACAATCGTTGTTCAGAAATTTTTAGCGTTATTTAATGATTTTCCAAATTTTGCGGCACTTTATCATCGTTTTAGTACGAAAGAATTTAAAAAAATGTTAAAAAAAGCGACAGGATTAAAACCACAAAAATTTTTAGCGTTAATTTTTAATTTATTAAATAATAATCTGGTTAGTTACACAATTAATGGTGTTGATGAAAATAAATTTAACTTATTTAAAGTTGAAAAAGAAGAATTAATTGCGGCTTTGACAACAGAATTTAAAAATATTGATTATTTTGTTAATCGCTTGGAATTAATTGATCAAAATGATCGCTTACAACGTGAAGATAAAAACTATGAATTATATGCTTACTTAGGACCAATTATTGCGGATGAAGAAGACATCCCGTTGCTTTATCAACATTATTTTGTCCATCAATTTCAACTTAAACATGGAGCATTATTAAAGGTTGGTACATTGAATTGACGTCAGGAACTAACTAATTTAAGTAATAAATCAATGCTTAATACCACAGAATATTTAACTTATTTATATCATCAACAAATTCGTGATTCTATTAAAGAAAACTTCATTGAAACATTACCAAAAATTATTGAAGAATCTAAAAAGAAAACAAAAAGATCAATTACTTATTTTTTTAAAAATAATTATGAATTAATTAAAACGTTATTTCCAATGATTATGGTAACGCCAGATATTGCTTCGCAATTATTACCATTAAATCATCAGGAGTTTGACCAATTGATTTTTGATGAAGCGTCACAAATTTTTGTTGAACGAGCAATTCCAATTTTTTACCGCGCTAATCGGATTTTAGTAGCGGGAGATAAAAAACAATTAGGACCAACAAACTTTTTTTCATCGCGTTTTGATTATGAAGGGTTGGAAAATAGTGCCGAATTATTAGAAATTGAAACAAATTTAACAGATAAAAGTTTACTTGACTTTGCTAGTAAACAATATAATTCTAGTATGTTACGTTTTCACTACCGTTCAAAATATAGTGAATTAATTAATTTTTCTAATGCGGCTTTTTATGATAACAATTTAATTATGATTTCAAATAAGACAAAAAAAAATTTTCCCTTAAAACTAATTGAAGTTCCGGATGGAACTTGAAAAAACCGTGGTAATATTCCTGAAGCAAAACGGGTTGTTGCTTTAATAAAAGAAATCATTGTAACGCGCAAACAACAAGAAACAATTGGGGTTGTTACTTTTAACGAAGTTCAAAAAAACTTAATTTGACAATATTTGACAGAAGAATTTGAAAAAACACCAGAACTAGAACAAGAGTTGCACCGTGTTTATGATGGTCGGAATGAGGGATTATTTGTTAAAAATATTGAAAATATTCAAGGTGATGAACGTGATATTATTATTTTTTCAATTGGTTTTGCCCGCGATGAAAATAATAAATTTGCACAATTCTTTGGGCCGTTATCCCAAGCTGGGGGTGAAAACCGTTTGAATGTTGCTGTTACCAGGGCAAAAGAAAAAATTTATATTGTTAAATCATTTCCGTCATCATTAATTTCTGAAGATTCAAAACATCCTGGTCCGCGCTATTTTAAATATTATTTAGAATATGTTGAACAATTAAATCGTGGTAAAGACCAAGAACATAAAGTATTAGAAAAATTAGCAACAGCTAAAAGTTATCATCAAGAGCAACAAGGTTCTAAAGTTAACCGTCAATTTACATCCGAAGTTGCTGCTGCTTTAACAACCGTATTAAGCAAATATGATCGTTATCAAATTGCCACACATACTGTTCAAGGAACTTATCAAATTGATGTTACTGTTTATGATCAAAAAAATGATCATTATGTTTTAGGGATTATTTGTGATGATTTAATATATCCAATCGGAGTTGAACAAAAAGAATATGATTTTTATCGGCAAAAGTATTTAGTTGATCGTGGTTGAAAAATTGAATCAATTTTATATAGTAATTGAATGGTAAAGAATCAGCAAGCAGATCTTATTAACGACATTGTTCAAAAGATTATTGGTAAATAGGAGGCCTTATGAAATTTGATTTAGCTAAAATTAAAAAAATGAAAAATCTAACAGATTTAGACATATATTTATTTAAAACATATTTACCAAAAAATGGTAATCGAATTATTAAAGCTGAGTTATTAAATTTGATTCATACATATTTTCCAAGAGTAACATCAGATCAAGCAAATCAATTTATTACCTTGTTAAAAAATAACCGTGTTGTTTTTCTTCGTGGCTATGGTTATGTTGGTAATGAAACATTAGAATCATTTAACCGTCGCCAACAAGATGATGAAGAGGACGAACAAGAAAAGGTTCTGCGACCAACAGCGGTAATTAAAAAATTAGCACCAGTTGTTAAACAAAAAGAAAAACCAAAAGTTGTTGCAAAACCAAAAACAACATTAGTACGAAAAACGATTGATTTTAGTAGTTTATCTTTTTCGGACCGCTATCAAAATTTTATGCAATTATTATATCCAATTAAAAATGAAAAAGAAAAACCTAAAATTGCTTTAGTTGATATTCCTGATTTAACTTCTAATAATTTTGATGATAGCAGAAAAAATACAATGATGAAGGATGATGAAGATTATATTGACCCATCTAAACGAAATATTATTTTAAAAGATGAACCTGTTGCAGATATTGTAGAACAAACCGATGAATGAAACGAACCATCTAAAGCTGAAAAACTAGCTTTTGATTTTTCAAATCCGACTAGTTCGGAAACAATTTGACGAAAAATGAGTATTAGTCAATATCGAAAGTATTTTTTATCGTATCATCAAATTACCCAATTTCAATACCAAGGTTTAAATAAGTTTTTTATTGATTATTTATTAGCCTTACCAATTAATGATAGATTAATTATTAATTATTATGAAACAGCAATTACTAATAAGAAAGTTTATGAAGCTTTTTATGATAATTATTTACGGAATCGGATCAGATATGCTTTTTTAATTGATTATAATTTATTTTATGATGTTCCGTTAATTCAAAAGAATCTTAATAAATATCATAAAGATATTAAAAAAGCAGCGGAAAATATTATTGTTAATTTATTTATGCAATTTTTAACGTTGACTTTTAATGTCAATGAAAAAAAATTAGAGATTACTCCCGATGTGATCGAACAAATTAAAACTTTTTATTGAACATTTAATCAAAAAATGCATTTATTTGAATTTAAAGATTACATTTTTTCAACCAACCCAAAATGAAAAGAAGAATATGCGATGAACTTTATTAATTTTTTTGAAGGATATAAATTTACTTCAAATCAACAAGCAATCAATTTAATTATTGATCATCTTGAAAGTGATAAACTATTAGAATTATTAAAAGAGAAGATTAACAAAATTAACTTTCGAAAAACTACCATCAATGATCATGTCTTATGATATGATGTCAAAACAAGTTGTCATTTATTAGATAATGAATTAACTTATATTAAAGGAAACTTATTAAATAATATTCAAACTATTTTTGAAGAGACAATTGGTTAAGGTTTCTGTTGATACTGACCCATTTATTATTTAAAAAAATAAGGGAATATCATTTTTTAAATTTTTATTTTAAATAACCTTGCATTTCTTTATCCGCTTAGTAAAATTAAAGTACAAAAAAAGAAAGCTATTGAGGATACTATGAAAAAATGATTTAGTAAAATTAAATGACAGTGACAACAATTATGACATATTTTCTTGTTATAAGGTTTTTTGTTTTTTGTTGGCATTTATTTGACATCATTAGGGATTGCGATTTATGCGCCAACTAGTACTGGTGCTAGTCAAATTGATTTTACTATTTTTGCTTTGTTAGTCTTAATGTATGGTAATTATGCGTCGGGTCACTTAAATGATACGGTTCTAACTGCTCATTATGCCTTAGTGTTATGAATGTATTATTTAGTTTTAATTTTATTTACAATTATTTTTATGTTAATTGTAAATGTAAAAGCATATCGGAAAACAAAAGATCGTCAAATTTGAGTTAAATTTGCATTATGATTCTTGGCGATTTAATTTTAGTATGGTTATTACCACTGTTAATTCACTTTAATTGACAATATATTATTTCAGCGGATGGGATTCAACAATGAGCAGAGAGTTCTGGTGGTATTGCGGCGTGATTATTTTTAGGTGGTTTTTCATTATATTGTGTTGGGTTAGCAATTTGAATTTATAGTAAAACTTTATATGGTCCTTATAACCATGTTTGTGAAGCATTTATTAAACTAACAAAATTAAAATATCCTGTTGCTCAGATTTTATTAGATGTGATGATGGTTATTCCCGGGTTTATTTTCTGAGTCTTTTTACCATTAAATGATGATAAGTGAAGTTTTTTATTTACTAACTTTAGTTTTGGGACAAGGGCCTTTATATTTATTTCGGGACCATATGTTAATGTTGTTAAAAAAGTTTTAGCAAAATTTTTAAAAATTAATTTGTGGAAAGCAAATATTCTGGCACGAAATAATAGTGTTAGTACTTAATTATGAAACAGATTCTTTAAAATTAAAATAAAAGCACCTTCATGAATTAGATGAAGATGCTTTCATTACTCAAAATCTTTGCCAAGGAATAATCTTTGTTAAGAAAAGATTACATTGTATTAAGAATAGTTGTTACGGTCCTATTTGTAATTTCTATTGTTAAGCCTTGACTGATTTATCAATAAGTTGTATCAGTTGCCTTTGATAACTTATTTTCAAAAGTTTTTTTGTGTAGAGTGTGTAAATTTTTACACATATATTATTATAACCTATAAAATTAGGGGCTAAGAAAAGTATCAAATTATTTGCAAAATATAATTTATTTTGGAATTAATTTTAAAAGATATTTTATAAGAAAAGAAAATGTATTTTTTATTTAATAGACTTCTTGCGATACCCTTTTTATTAAAATATTATTATAAAATATAATTTATGAGGACATAAAAATATGAACAATAATAAATTTAATACTCTTAATGATAGAGAATGGTTAAGATTAACAGGAATAAAAAAATCCACTTTTAATAAAATGTTAGATATTTTAAAAGTTGTTGAAATAGAAAAATTTAAAAAAGGTGGTAAAACTAATAAATTATCATTAGAAAATAGATTATTGATGACTTTATTATATTGACGAGAATATCAGACTTATTTTCATCTTGGTAAAAGTTTTGATATTAGTGAGGCTAATTGTTATCGTAATATTAAGTGAATTGAAGATATTTTAATTAAAAACTCTGATTTTCAACAACTTGCTGGTAAAAAAGCACTAATAAATGATTATTTTAATGATAAAACTATTATTATTGATGCTACCGAAACTCCAATCCAACGCCCAAAAAAAGACAAAAACAATCTTATTCTGGTAAAAAGAAAAAACACACGATCAAAACACAAGTAATTATCGAACAAGAAACCAAAAAAAATTATTGCAACAAGTTTTTCGCTCGGAAAAAAACATGATTATGCTTTATTTAAAGAATCAAAAATCCCAATTTTAAAAAATACCAAATTAATAGTTGATAGTGGTTATCAAGGAATACAAAAAAATCACAATAATGTTCTAATACCTACAAAGAAAACAAAGAAAAACCCTTTAAACAAAGAACAAAAGCAATATAATAGACTAGTTTCAAAAATGAGAATTATTATTGAAAATATTTTTGCTATTCTTAAAAAATTTAAAATTATTACAGAAAAATATCGTAATCGAAGAAAAAGATTTGGTTTAAGATTTAATTTAATTGCCTCAATAGACTTCTTGCATTACTTGTTAAAAAATTGCAAATATTTGTAAAAAAGATACTAATAGAAAAATATAATTTTAATTAATTATGTTTTTTATTTAAAAATTTAATATTTTTCCACAACGAAAAATTAATTTATTATTTAAATTATTTAATTTTAAATAAATATTTTATGTTAAATATAATAATTGTAAATTATAAATTGGGGCAATTAAATTAAATCTTAAACCAAATCTTTTTCTTCGATTACGATATTTTTCTGTAATAATTTTAAATTTTTTAAGAATAGCAAAAATATTTTCAATAATAATTCTCATTTTTGAAACTAGTCTATTATATTGCTTTTGTTCTTTGTTTAAAGGGTTTTTCTTTGTTTTCTTTGTAGGTATTAGAACATTATTGTGATTTTTTTGTATTCCTTGATAACCACTATCAACTATTAATTTGGTATTTTTTAAAATTGGGATTTTTGATTCTTTAAATAAAGCATAATCATGTTTTTTTCCGAGCGAAAAACTTGTTGCAATAATTTTTTTGGTTTCTTGTTCGATAATTACTTGTGTTTTGATCGTGTGTTTTTTCTTTTTACCAGAATAAGATTGTTTTTGTCTTTTTTTGGGCGTTGGATTGGAGTTTCGGTAGCATCAATAATAATAGTTTTATCATTAAAATAATCATTTATTAGTGCTTTTTTACCAGCAAGTTGTTGAAAATCAGAGTTTTTAATTAAAATATCTTCAATTCACTTAATATTACGATAACAATTAGCCTCACTAATATCAAAACTTTTACCAAGATGAAAATAAGTCTGATATTCTCTTCAATATAATAAAGTCATCAATAATCTATTTTCTAATGATAATTTATTAGTTTTACCACCTTTTTTAAATTTTTCTATTTCAGCAACTTTTAAAATATCTAACATTTTATTAAAAGTGGATTTTTTTATTCCTGTTAATCTTAACCATTCTCTATCATTAAGAGTATTAAATTTATTATTGTTCATATTTTTATGTCCTCATAAATTATATTTTATAATAATATTTTAATAAAAAAGGGTATCGCAAGAAGTCTAATTTATAATTTACAATTATTATATTTAACATAAAATATTTATTTAAAATTAAATAATTTAAATAATAAATTAATTTTTCGTTGTGGAAAAATATTAAATTTTTAAATAAAAAACATAATTAATTAAAATTATATTTTTCTATTAGTATCTTTTTTACAAATATTTGCAATTTTTTAACAAGTAATGCAAGAAGTCTAATGAAAAATATTTTTTCGTTAAATAAAAATATAAGTGGTAAATTGTTATACACACTTTAAAAACATGATTAACATGATGCCCGTTTTAGTCCGCTGTTTTAATTTGTTATATAAAATTTTTGTTTTAAATTACTATTTTTTTCCAGTATGAATAGTTGTAAAAAAATATATTAACAAGATATAATTTAAATAGATTAAACTGTAGGCAAACATTCTTAATAGTTAAAGTAAAGGTTAAAAGAGAAAGTAGTAGAACAAGATGCAAAAAAATATAAAGAAACATGGCAAAATGATTGGATCGATTAGTGGTGGTTTATTAGCAGTATTGGGATTAAGTTTAGGACTATTTTTTGGGTTAAAAACTAGCAACATTGGTAATGATCATTTTGCAACAAAAAAACAAAATTATGAGAGATGATCACAGCAACTCCGCCCGATACAGCGCATGCTGTTTTTATTAATGGTTTTGTTGGAACTTCAATTGTGGAAAAATATTTAATAAAAAATGTTAAAGGAAAGTTTTCGGTTGATATTATTCGTAGTTATAAAAGTAGTGGTCGTGCTCCTGATGAAAATGAAAAAATTGCAAAATATAATTCAGCAATTTCTAAAAAATGATGTTGCAAAATATGCAAATGTTATTGATAAGTCGACAGAATTGTCACATATGAAATCATATTTTTGATTTAATAATAAAAATGGAATGATTCGTGCTTTAACGGGAAGTGGTAATTTTTCTAATAATGCATTATTAGAGGCACCTTCTTATAAGGGAGTTTTATATGATGTTACTAATTATAAAGGGGTTGGTCGTGATATTTTTTGTGGTGGGATTAACGCAACATAACAAGTAAATACAACAAGACTTAGTCAAATCTATCAAGCAAATTGTGCTGGTTTTGATATTAATAAGAAAGAAACTTATCAATCTGGGCCAAATGTTATTAAAGAAAAATCACAATTTAATGATATTGTTAATATTCAAAAACAAAATCCAAAGTTAAAAGGAGCGAAGGGATTATTAATTTTGTCTGGCGATGGGGGAATTGAAGTTATTAAAGACTACTTAGATCAAACAGCAGACGATAATATTAATTTAGATGTTTTTGTTGGGAATAGTGCGGCTGGTTTTGATCCAGTTTTGGAAAAGCAAGTGATTACTGATCAAAAGTATAGTAATCGTTTAAACATTATTCGTGAACATCCGCGGGGAAGTATTAAAGACGATGAGGGCCTTATTAAAAGTACGACAGCAAAAACACATACTAAATTGTACGCTTGATATAATGCCAAAAATGAACTGTTAGCATTTTGATTGGGTAGTGCTAATTTTACAAAAAATGGTGTTAAAAACACGCAATCATTTAGAGAAATTTTGTTGGAAATGCCATTAGAACTTGAAAATTTAAAAGAGAACTTAATTTGTAAAGTTGTTGGAGCTTTTAAAACAGAACCAAGTTAACGAATTCAAGATTTTTGTCGATAATGAGAATTAAGAAGCATTTTGGTTATTTTTTATAAATATTTGCAAAAAGTATATTGCAAATTTTGATCTGAACGAATCCTAATTTCTTCAGATTATTTTTAATTAAGATGTTAAATTTAATTTAAAAATTAATAAGAGTTAATTATACAAAATTTTATTGCAACTATTTGTTTAAGATAGTTGCTTTTTATTATTAATTATTTATAATATTTATAAATAATAAAGGAGGTGGAGAATGCGTCAGAAAAATGATAGTCACAATAAATTTTGTTTATCATATTTTATTTGACTTGGTTGTAACTATGTAGTTAGCATTACCTTTGTTGGAACTTTTGCGACATTATCAAATTTAGATGCTCCTAATGCAATTGGAATTCATGTTTTATGAATCATTGTTTTAGAAGGACTTATTGTTGGCGTGTGTGCCCATATTTGTGCGCGGTTAGCATGAATTCACCATAGTTATAATAATAGTGGTATTTATATTTTTGTTCGAACTAGTTTTGGCCGGTTTTGAGGAATTTTTGTTACTTTTATGCAATAGACTTCTTGCATTACTTGTTAAAAAATTGCAAATATTTGTAAAAAAGATACTAATAGAAAAATATAATTTTAATTAATTATGTTTTTTATTTAAAAATTTAATATTTTTCCACAACGAAAAATTAATTTATTATTTAAATTATTTAATTTTAAATAAATATTTTATGTTAAATATAATAATTGTAAATTATAAATTGAGGCAATTAAATTAAATCTTAAACCAAATCTTTTTCTTCGATTACGATATTTTTCTGTAATAATTTTAAATTTTTTAAGAATAGCAAAAATATTTTCAATAATAATTCTCATTTTTGAAACTAGTCTATTATATTGCTTTTGTTCTTTGTTTAAAGGGTTTTTCTTTGTTTTCTTTGTAGGTATTAGAACATTATTGTGATTTTTTTGTATTCCTTGATAACCACTATCAACTATTAATTTGGTATTTTTTAAAATTGGGATTTTTGATTCTTTAAATAAAGCATAATCATGTTTTTTTCCGAGCGAAAAACTTGTTGCAATAATTTTTTTGGTTTCTTGTTCGATAATTACTTGTGTTTTGATCGTGTGTTTTTTCTTTTTACCAGAATAAGATTGTTTTTGTCTTTTTTTGGGCGTTGGATTGGAGTTTCGGTAGCATCAATAATAATAGTTTTATCATTAAAATAATCATTTATTAGTGCTTTTTTACCAGCAAGTTGTTGAAAATCAGAGTTTTTAATTAAAATATCTTCAATTCACTTAATATTACGATAACAATTAGCCTCACTAATATCAAAACTTTTACCAAGATGAAAATAAGTCTGATATTCTCGTCAATATAATAAAGTCATCAATAATCTATTTTCTAATGATAATTTATTAGTTTTACCACCTTTTTTAAATTTTTCTATTTCAGCAACTTTTAAAATATCTAACATTTTATTAAAAGTGGATTTTTTTATTCCTGTTAATCTTAACCATTCTCTATCATTAAGAGTATTAAATTTATTATTGTTCATATTTTTATGTCCTCATAAATTATATTTTATAATAATATTTTAATAAAAAAGGGTATCGCAAGAAGTCTAATATATAACATTGCCATTTTTAATTACATTTCAAATTATGATGTTATTACGGGGAACATTTAGTGCGCAATGGGTAGCTAGTTATGATCAACAAAACCATGTTGTTATTCCGTGATATGCTTTTAATTTTGGTGCTTTTGGTGATTTATGAATGGATCTGATTGGAATTGTTATTTACTTATTTTTTTCCTTTGTTATTTTTGGCGGAATGAAATTATATAAACGTTTGAACGATTTAACGGCTAGTTTAAAATTAATTGCAGCGAGTGTCTTAATTTTAGCAGACCTTTATTTAGCTTTTCGCAATGGTCATAATAATTTTAAATATTAGACTTCTTGCGATACCCTTTTTTATTAAAATATTATTATAAAATATAATTTATGAGGACATAAAAATATGAACAATAATAAATTTAATACTCTTAATGATAGAGAATGGTTAAGATTAACAGGAATAAAAAAATCCACTTTTAATAAAATGTTAGATATTTTAAAAGTTGCTGAAATAGAAAAATTTAAAAAAGGTGGTAAAACTAATAAATTATCATTAGAAAATAGATTATTGATGACTTTATTATATTGACGAGAATATCAGACTTATTTTCATCTTGGTAAAAGTTTTGATATTAGTGAGGCTAATTGTTATCGTAATATTAAGTGAATTGAAGATATTTTAATTAAAAACTCTGATTTTCAACAACTTGCTGGTAAAAAAGCACTAATAAATGATTATTTTAATGATAAAACTATTATTATTGATGCTACCGAAACTCCAATCCAACGCCCAAAAAAAGACAAAAACAATCTTATTCTGGTAAAAAGAAAAAACACACGATCAAAACACAAGTAATTATCGAACAAGAAACCAAAAAAATTATTGCAACAAGTTTTTCGCTCGGAAAAAAACATGATTATGCTTTATTTAAAGAATCAAAAATCCCAATTTTAAAAAATACCAAATTAATAGTTGATAGTGGTTATCAAGGAATACAAAAAAATCACAATAATGTTCTAATACCTACAAAGAAAACAAAGAAAAACCCTTTAAACAAAGAACAAAAGCAATATAATAGACTAGTTTCAAAAATGAGAATTATTATTGAAAATATTTTTGCTATTCTTAAAAAATTTAAAATTATTACAGAAAAATATCGTAATCGAAGAAAAAGATTTGGTTTAAGATTTAATTTAATTGCCTCAATTTATAATTTACAATTATTATATTTAACATAAAATATTTATTTAAAATTAAATAATTTAAATAATAAATTAATTTTTCGTTGTGGAAAAATATTAAATTTTTAAATAAAAAACATAATTAATTAAAATTATATTTTTCTATTAGTATCTTTTTTACAAATATTTGCAATTTTTTAACAAGTAATGCAAGAAGTCTATTGAAGTACTAATAGTCATTTAAATTTAGATGGTTTTGTTAAGGCCTTTAATTCTTGTTTTTATTTTTTTACTGGGTTTGAAGTTTTTACAACTGCTGGTCGTAATATTGCTTCAGCACGGAAGAATATTGGGTTAGGGGTTATTATCGTTTTAATTATTAATGTTTTATCCCATTTAATTATTGCCATAATTTTCTTTGCTGCTTTTAATCACTTTGTACAAAATATGAATATGGGAACTTGAAATAGTTTTCATAATAAATTTGTTGTTTATGGGGGCACGATTATGATGATTGTGTTTGTAATTACGTTAAAGATTAACCTAATTATGCAAGATAGTTTATATGGCGGAACATCATTACAGCCATTAGCGCACGAAGGATTTCTTTCTAATCGGTTTCAAAAATTAAGTAGTGATAATATTTCAACAAAAGCATCATTCTTGCATATGAGTTTAACAATTCTTAGTTTATTTATTTGGTTAATTATTCCAGATTTAATCAAAGGAATTACCTTAACAAAAGAATATGGTTTTATGTGTACGATTGAACAATCATTAACTTATCAGGAACCTTTTACTGGATCTTCGTTAACAGCAGCTTCTTCGGCAATTACAATTTTTATTTATGCGATGATGTTTGCGGTTGCTATTAAATTAGGAATAACAAAACAAATGAAGTTAAAAATATGAGAATGAATTGTCGTACCAATTACAATGTTAATTTTAATTTTTGTTTTAATTTGACATTATTATACTTTAATTAATAATATCGTAACTGCATCAGCAGAAAATTTCCAAAGTGCTTTGATTTCAGGGCTTATTGAGTTTATCTTTATTGGAACAGCAGTTAGTTTTGTTACTATTTGGTATTTTACTTATTATCGAATTAAATATTGTAAACGAGTGTTATGATTTCCAGAACAACAAGCTAAAATTGAACAAAATTTTCAAGTAATTAGTCAATCAAAACTTGTTTATGAACATATTTATCAAATTTTATTGCGTTATTTAAAATATTATAATCATAGTAATAAGGCAGAAGATTATTAAACGGTGTTACAAATTTTAACACAGTTAGAGGATGATTTTTTACCAGGCGATGAACAAGAACTAGATGACGAGAAGCGGCAGTGTTAAAATAATTATTTATAATTAGTATAAATAATCTTGATTTTTAATTTAGATTTAATTATAATATTTATAAATAAAAAGGAGGTGAAAAATGGCCCAATTATTAAACCAAAATAGTAATAATGATTTACAAGAATACTTAACTGAACATATTACTATGCAATTACAATGTTTTAATTTAAGTGCTGAAGCTAATCGTTTGGGATATCCTGGTTTTGCGCACTATTTTAAAGTTCAAGCACAAGATGAGATTTTACATCAACGTTGAATTATTAATTTTATTGCTGATTGTGATGGTACTTATTGCGTTGATAATATTAAAGTGAATAATGACAATAAAAAATGTGATTCATTATTAATGTTAATGGAGCATTATCAAAAACATCGTCAACATTTTAGTAATTTAACTACTAAATTAGCAAATAATGCTAAAGCACAAAATGATTTAGTAACTTATAAATTTTATGATTGATTTATAATTGATTTTTATGAAGAATTAGCAGAAATAAAAGATATTATTGATTGAATTAAAATGGCAAATCATAATTATTATGATTTGGATTCTAAATTAGGAACGCGTGAAGAACCAGATACCTTATTGGTAATTGACCCTTTTAGTTATCATAGTTAAAATTTTCTAACAACTAAAATATTTATAATCTTAATCCAAAAACCTATTTCAAATTTAAATCTTAAATAAAAGATAATAATAAAGTTTTATTGTTTTTATTATTATTTTTTATTTCAAATTAAAAGTTATTAATAAGTTAGAAAGAAAGGAGGAAGAAAAATGCAGACAGTAAATTTAACAATTCGTGAACAAAAATTACGTTATGCTAAGCCATGGTTAGCAATTGCTTATTTTTCAATTCCAACGGTTTTAATTATGCTTATTCAAGGTCTTTATAATATTATTGATAAAGAATTGGCGCTTCAATTTGCGGCGATTGATTTACGACAAGATCCTTGGTATATTCACCAATATAATTTAATTACAAAGCAAAACGTTACCAACATTCCCTTAAAAGATATGCAAGCTTTTATTAATGTTGCAACACAATATACAACCCAAATTTATAGTTTATTATGATCATTTTCACTAATTACGGGAATGGGGTGTGCCATTAATTTTTCATTAGCTTATGGTCGTCGTGATCTTTTCCAAATGCGAGAAATTGCAGGAAATGGTTTTTCGTGTACAATTTTATTTTCACTTATTAGTTCGCTATTTATGTTTTGTTTAATTTTTCCATCGTGACATGCTGTTTTTATTACAAGTCAAATGGGCGGAATGCATAATAACATTACTAATTATTTAGCGTGAGAATACTCATATCCAATGTTATTAACAACACCATTAATGTTTTTAAGTTATTATTTTGTGTCATTACTTCGTAATGAAGGACGAACTAACTATGTGTTGTTATTAATTACAGTTTCTGTTTTTATTAATATGGGAGCCGGAACTTTCTTTATGCGTGTTTGTCATTTAAAAATGGAAGGTGCAATGTTAGGAACAGTTGTTGCTTGATTGTGACAAATTATTATGGGTTTTGTCATTGTTTTTTGTTCAAAAAGTAGTTATTCCCAATTTAAAGTACAAGATGTGTTAAAACTTAAATGATACAACGTTATTGCTTTTTTTAAAGCAGGTTTATCGAACTTTATTTCAAATTTTGTTTTAGTTGTTAGTTCTTATTTATCAACTGTGCTTGTTGTATTATTACCAAATTAAGAGCAGTATAATGGGGTTTCTGTTTTACAAGAATTATTAAGTGCTTTAAATCCTTGAATAACATTAATTTTATCAGCAGGAATTGGTTTAACGCAAGGAGCACGAACGGTTATTGTTTATAATTATGGAGCCCAAAAGTATCATCGTATTTGACAAGTTTTAAAAATTACTAGTTATTTGTTAATTATTTGATTTTGTTTAATGTTATTATTAGTAATAATCTTTAATCGGCAAATGCTGTTAATGTTTGCTTTTCCAAGTCAATATGTTAGCAAATATAAATGATGATTAGTTTTGTGTGTTTATTCGTATCCATTTTGTGCGACAACTTTTATTTGTTTTACCATTTATCAAGGGATTAATAAAACAACTTTGGCAAGTATAACAACTAGTTTTCGTGCTATCTTTATTGCAATTCCAATTATATGTTTAGGATATGGGATTAGTATTTGAACTAATAATTCAATTTATTATTTTATCGCAATGGGTGGGATTGATTTTATTGCTTCATTATGTTTGATTCCTTTTCTATGTTATAGTTGAAAAAAATATGATTGGCAATTAATTGATCATCCGGATAATTTTGTTGTTAGTTCATTAAAAATTAAAGTTTAAAAAGTCAATGTGTTTTTAATAAACATCTAGTGGAACATATGAAAGTATCAAATAATTTGCACTAATTAAATCTTTATGGAAGTAAGTTGTTAAAGAGGAAGGGGTAATAATTTTGCTTTCTTTTCAAGTATAATATTAATAAGCAAGTAAACTTTGCAAAAAGGAGTAGCGCAATGGAAATCGGAGATACAATTTATACTGTCTTAACAACTATATGATTTGCATATATGGTTCTTTCGATACAAAAATCAAAAATACCAATGACTCGTTTACAACCAAGTTCTTTTAATAATCAACAAAAAATAAACATTAGTACATGAACAGAACTTGATGAAAAAATAATTTCTATTACAGCTAAAAATACAACTATTACAATTGGAGAACTTAGAGAAACAATTGATGAAGTAATTTTGAAAATGTTTCATAAAACTAATATCAATATTACAAGTAATGATTATTCTTATCAAATTTTTAAAAATAAAACAGGTGAAGCTTTTAAGAATCATAATTTAAATGTTAATAGTTTTGTTGTTTTTATTAAAATTTTTAGTAAAGAAAATAAATTAATTATTGGGATGACAGATTACATTCCGGTTAATTTGACAATTGCTAACTATTCGCATTATCTTAATCCTTCTAAAAATTAAATTTTTTACAAAAATTAGTCTTCAAAAATGATGATAAAAAAGGTTATTAACCAGATTTATGAATATAAACAGTAAGATTAGGTTTTATGAAGGGATTTTGTTGTTTAAAGAGCTAATTAAAAACTGCTTATTTAAGCAGTTTTTTCTTTTTTTCCAAAGTAAAATATGATATGATTAATTACATAGAATAGTTAGCAGCTATTTTTTGTATCAACTTATATTAAACATTTAGCAATTATCAACAATATTAATTGAATATAAAGAAGGAGTTATTCAAATATGAACAAAACATTTTTTACCATTATAACAGCTTCAATGTTAGGATCAACGTTACCACAAACGCTTAATCAAGAACAAGCCACAACGAAATCTTTAAATTGAGATATTAGTGTGATGTCTGGAAATGCATCATTTCCAGTTGCAAAACGTGGGATGAAATTTGTCACTAATAGTGACAGACCATTGGTTTTTAACTACTTAAATTATGCTACGACATGAGAATTATTTATTCAACAATATCCTTATTTTAAAATTATTGACTCAAGCATTACAGCAGGGTTAAAAGGGGATAATAAACAAAACAACTTTGATAGTATGGTTTATCATACGAGTGATTTTAACACTGGTTCATCAGGGGCAATGTTCACAATGGGTGAAGTTAAGTCACAATTCATTGGTGATTATGTTGTTTTATCGGTTGTTGGAATGTTATTAAACAATGCGATCCAGTTCGGTGTGATGTATACTCTAAATATCACGCAGCAATATGCTGACCCGTATCCATTTTATGACGCAGTAACTGGTCGAATCCAGTTTATGAGTCAGAAGTAGACTTTGAATTAAAGGGAATTAATTAGAAATGTCAAGGATTGATAAGTTATATCAAATCAAAAAAAATGGGAAGGGCTATAGTAATAATAAAATTAAAATTAGAGATATATACGAACGATTTATTAAAATTATTACTTTAATAATTATCCCATTGTTGTTGATTGTTTTGATCTATGCGATTGGTGCCACTTTAAATGAACACAGTAAAAATCAAGTCTTAATTACAATAGGGGACGTCTTCATTAAAATTGGAAGAGATGTTTTTAATAATTTATCAATTATTTTTTGTCTTGTTACTGTTATTAGTATTACTAATAATCTTAAAGCCGTAGCAATTGGTGTTACTGGCTTTTTAGTCTTTTCGGTAACCCAATTTGCTTTAATTCAATATCAGTTTACACCAGATGGAATCTTGTATGTTGATAGCATTTTATTTTTCTATAAAGGGGATAATTTATCTTTATTTTTAGGCTCAACATTAGGAATTGTTACCTTAAATACGTCAATTTTTGGTGGGGTTGTTGTTGGACTTATGTCATCATACATTTATTATAAGTGTATTGAATTAAGAATGCCTAAATCATTAGGATTACTGAATGGCTTTCCTTTGGTTAGCATCATTGTTGTTTTTGCTAGTATGCTGTTAGCTGTTATCTTCTTATTATTATGGATTGGGATGGCAATGTTTTTAAATAAACTTTATTTCTGAATGTGAAGTCAAAGTGCGCGTAATTTTTTAGGGGCTGCTTTTGTTTATGAATTTTTAAATATCTTATTAGTTCCATTTGGATTTAAAGATATTTCAGCAAACTTATTTGTGCAAAGTAATTCACAAGTATTAACTCAACAAGAATTTCTAGAGTTATTTAGGCATATCTCATATTGTTATGGTTGACAATATAATATTTTCACGCAAAGTTGAAATAATGAAAGCATTCAAGCAGTATGAACATATTTACAACAACCACAATTACTTGATAGTAAATTATCTTTAATTGACTGAATGTCAATCTTACCATTTAACCGTTTACCACAAATTAATGGAATTGAAACGGGGTTATATAATTGATTCTTATATAGTCAAAACATTGGTGATCTATTTCAATTAAAATTACCACCAAATTATGCGATTGTATTTGGTGCTTCATTAGGGGTTAGTGTTGCTATTGTTTTAACTAGTAAGAAAGAAAACCGCGTTCCAACCGCGTTATTAATGTCAATTATCGTATTAGTAACAATCTTAACAGGAAATAATATTATCATTAACTTATTTATTTTCTTAGCATCACCATTACTATATGTGTTTGTGTATGCGCCAATTGCTGGGTTAAATGGCTTATTTATGTCTATGTTAGGTGTTCACATTTGAGTATCCTTTACTGATGGTTTAATTGATTTTATTTACAAGGGGATTTTACCAGCGGCAAAAGGAACACAGTTCTTCTGAATTCCAATCTTTAGTGTTATCTGGTTTGTAATCATTACACCGATTTTTGCCAAAGCAATTATTCATTTTGATTATCCTTTTATTGGGCGCCGAGAAACGATTCTAACACGAATTACGCACAAAAAGTATCATGAGATTTGGAATCATTAAAAATAACAGGCTTTAATGTTTAATTTAAAAAATGTGAAGGAATTTTTAGGGTGTCACAAAATTTAACAAATTTTTCGAAAAGTTTTAAATATAATAGGTTATCTAACCAAATAATTATTATTAATCATAATACAGTTTTTAAATTTGTTAAATTAAGTCCGAAAAGAAAAAACATTATTAATTGATTATTAGCAAATAATAGTTATTATTTACCTAATATAAATATTTTTCAAAATTATATTTCATATGATTTAATTGCCGGTTATTCTTTTAAACAAATTGGTTTTACAGGGATTTTAGAATTAAAAAATATTTTGTTAGTAATTCAAACTTTGCAGAAATTAAAATATAAGAGAAAATATGTTGTTCACGGGGATTTAAGCCCAGTTAATATTATTTTTACCCAAAATTTAGAAGTTAAGAAAATAATTGATTGAGACAATGCTAAACTTGGTTCAAAATATCAAGATCCAGCATATATTTTTTGATTATGAATAAATTTTGGGGCAAATAATAAAAATTTTAGTCAACTTAAAAGGGAGGCCAATGTTTTTAAGAATACTTTGCAGTATAATCAAAACGATCTTAAAAAACTTCAATGATGAATTTATAAAGTTATAAAAAACAAAATGAAGAAACATTCTTATCAAATTAAAAATAATGATTGATTGTTAAAATGATATCTAAATTGTATAGAATAGACTTCTTGCATTACTTGTTAAAAAATTGCAAATATTTGTAAAAAAGATACTAATAGAAAAATATAATTTTAATTAATTATGTTTTTTATTTAAAAATTTAATATTTTTCCACAACGAAAAATTAATTTATTATTTAAATTATTTAATTTTAAATAAATATTTTATGTTAAATATAATAATTGTAAATTATAAATTGAGGCAATTAAATTAAATCTTAAACCAAATCTTTTTCTTCGATTACGATATTTTTCTGTAATAATTTTAAATTTTTTAAGAATAGCAAAAATATTTTCAATAATAATTCTCATTTTTGAAACTAGTCTATTATATTGCTTTTGTTCTTTTTTTAAAGGGTTTTTCTTTGTTTTCTTTGTAGGTATTAGAACATTATTGTGATTTTTTTGTATTCCTTGATAACCACTATCAACTATTAATTTGGTATTTTTTAAAATTGGGATTTTTGATTCTTTAAATAAAGCATAATCATGTTTTTTTCCGAGCGAAAAACTTGTTGCAATAATTTTTTTGGTTTCTTGTTCGATAATTACTTGTGTTTTGATCGTGTGTTTTTTCTTTTTACCAGAATAAGATTGTTTTTGTCTTTTTTTGGGCGTTGGATTGGAGTTTCGGTAGCATCAATAATAATAGTTTTATCATTAAAATAATCATTTATTAGTGCTTTTTTACCAGCAAGTTGTTGAAAATCAGAGTTTTTAATTAAAATATCTTCAATTCACTTAATATTACGATAACAATTAGCCTCACTAATATCAAAACTTTTACCAAGATGAAAATAAGTCTGATATTCTCGTCAATATAATAAAGTCATCAATAATCTATTTTCTAATGATAATTTATTAGTTTTACCACCTTTTTTAAATTTTTCTATTTCAGCAACTTTTAAAATATCTAACATTTTATTAAAAGTGGATTTTTTTATTCCTGTTAATCTTAACCATTCTCTATCATTAAGAGTATTAAATTTATTATTGTTCATATTTTTATGTCCTCATAAATTATATTTTATAATAATATTTTAATAAAAAAGGGTATCGCAAGAAGTCTACTGAATAACGCTATATTTTACTTGATATATTTGGATAATCAAAAATATAAGACGATTATCTAACAACACATTTGCCATAATTTACCATGGCAAGCAAATAAAAAAACAATAATGTTTTAAAACATTATTGTTTTTTTATTAAAGCAGAGTTATAAATAATTTAGATAAAGGTTTTTATATAACCTTATCTAAACTATCAAAAATTTATAATAACAATTTAATAGAAAGAAGGAAAAACTATGGGAACATTATTAAGTCTTTTAGGTTCAATTGGAATTATCAGCAGTGGGGCTGGTACTGTTGCAAGTGCGACAAATTCTGTTGCTATTAAAGATAGCGCTATTAAAAGTTTACTAAATAGTTTTGAAGCATCATTACAAAATGGTTGAGATGAATTTAGTGAAGGTACGTTATCTTTATTAAAACAATATGTTCATATACCAGAAGGAATGGAAACAAGTGATATAATTCCATACCTTGAAGAAATGGGCTATGTGGTATCAAATGAAGCAGTAACAGTTGAAGGAACATTAGCAGCCGAAACTGCTGTTGAAGGTGGTATCCTTGCTGGTTCGTTAGGAACAGCGGCTGAAACTTTGGGCATTTCATTAGCAATTGGAGCAGCGATTTATGGTGGTTATTATGCTTATCACCATTGAGATAGCATTAAAAATTTCGCTAGTGAATCGCTAAAAACAACTGAACATTATGTATCATCTGCAGTGAATTACTTAAAAGGTTGATGACCTTTTTAAAACTAAAAATTCAATAATAGAAAGAAGGAAAAAATTATGGGAGCGTTATTATTAAGTCTTTTCGGCTCACTTGGAATTATCAGTAGTGGGGCTGGTACTGTTGCAGGTGCAACAACTATCCCTGCTGGAACATATGTTATTAATGCAAGTGCATCATCAATGATTGATCTTGTTAGCAAAGAAGTATCAGGAATTCTTAATGCAGATTCAACATGAATTTTAACTATTGAAAAAGCAATTTATGTTGGTGAAAAAGCAACAGCTGATATTGTTGCTGATGCGATGATTGCATTAGAAGAAGCGGCTAGTTTAACAACTGAAGTTTTATCAAATGAGGCGGCGTTAGCAACTGCTGCTGAAGCCTTATCAACAACAACTGCTGTTGAAGGTGGTATTCTTGCTGGTTCGTTAGGAACAGCAGTACAGACTTTGGGTATTTCATTAGCAATTGGAGCTGCAATTTATGGTGGTTATTATACTTACCAACATTGAGATAGTGTTAAACATTTTGCAAGTGAAGCATTAACAACAACTGGGCATTACGTATCATCGGCGACTGATTACTTAAAAGGGTGATGATCTTTTTAAAAAAATAACAATTTAATAGAAAGAAGGAAAAATTATGGGAACATTATTAAGTCTTTTGGGTTTAATCGGAATTATCAGTAATGGGGCAGGAACAACAGTAAATGCTACAACAAATTTAATTGCAGAAACTGTAATTCTTGATAATCCAGCTGAATTTATAGAAGAATATTTCTAAGATTATTTAGATTTTCCGACTGTGTTAAATTAAGAAGAAATATTTAACACAACAATGTCAACTAATGAATTATTAGAAACTGTTGAGGGCGGTATTCTTGCTGGTTCGTTAGGAACGGCAGTAAAGACCTTGGGAATTTCGTTAGCGATTGGGGCTGCGATTTATGGTGGCTATTATACTTATCAACATTGAGATAGTGTCAAACATTTTGTAAGTGAAGCATTAACAACAACTGGGCATTACGTATCATCTGCAACTGATTACTTAAAAGGTTGATGACCTTTTAAGTAATGATTTACTGAAAATAATAGAAATATAAAATTAGAAAGAAGACGAATTTTATGAAAAAACTTTTATGTGTACTCAGTACAGTTCTTTTAACAACTAGTGGGGTTTTATCAATCGCTGTAGACAAAACACATGAATCAACAATCCAACAGAACAATAATGTTGATAAAGAAGCTGTTGATTGAAACCAAGTTAAAAATTATTTTAAGGAAAATTCTTTTGAAACATTATATCAAACCAATTCTCTTAAAGATGCCAATGGTCATCCGCTTACTTCAGAAGTAGTTAATAAAGTACAACAAAAATCATTAGAATATGTAAACAATTTTAAAAACAAAAATTTTAATTTAAATCAAATTACCAATTATTTAAAAACAAATGTTAAAGACTTTGATCAACATTTTAAAGTTGATAATAAAAATGAAACATTAAAATTAAATTCTTATTCTTTGTTACAAACAAATAACAAAGATTTAGACAAAGAAAAAACAATTACTAATACATTAAATGCAGTAAACAAACTTAAAATTGTTAATACCGGAATTTATACAGCTGCTACTATCGCTGAAATTGCGGCGGCTGGTTTCTGAGCAGCAGCTTGATGGTTTGGACTTAGCGTTCCGTGAGCGATTGCCGCAACCACTTTAGGAGCAGCGCTATTCACTGTTTATTATGCAATAAATACATTTCTGATTGATAATGATATCTCCAATAAAAACTTATGAGATGACTTGTTATGAGCAAAAGATATTACCTTTTTTGTAAGTAGCGTTTCATATAGTTTAATTTATAATACAGCAGTTTTAGTAGCCGAGGGAACATTAACTGCAACATCATGAGCAGTTCCGGCAGCCTTTGCTGCAATCGGAGTTTTTTTCGGAACTTGGACATGATTAAAACTGTATATTGAAGATATAATTTAGAAAAGAAGGAAAAAATTATGGGAACATTATTAAGCCTTTTAGGGTCAATCGGAATTATTAGTAGTGGAGCAGGGAGTGCTGCAAGTGCAGCTAATACTGCTAACGTTACCATTGGATTTTGAGATTATGTTGTAGGAATGAAAAATATCTTAACTAATCCTAATTTATTAAATGAAACTTATGCTCTTTACAATGCGGCAATGGGTCAATTAGGAACTTTGTTTAATCTTTTAAAAACATTTCAATGAAGTAATTTCTATAATAGACTTCTTGCATTACTTGTTAAAAAATTGCAAATATTTGTAAAAAAGATACTAATAGAAAAATATAATTTTAATTAATTATGTTTTTTATTTAAAAATTTAATATTTTTCCACAACGAAAAATTAATTTATTATTTAAATTATTTAATTTTAAATAAATATTTTATGTTAAATATAATAATTGTAAATTATAAATTGAGGCAATTAAATTAAATCTTAAACCAAATCTTTTTCTTCGATTACGATATTTTTCTGTAATAATTTTAAATTTTTTAAGAATAGCAAAAATATTTTCAATAATAATTCTCATTTTTGAAACTAGTCTATTATATTGCTTTTGTTCTTTGTTTAAAGGGTTTTTCTTTGTTTTCTTTGTAGGTATTAGAACATTATTGTGATTTTTTTGTATTCCTTGATAACCACTATCAACTATTAATTTGGTATTTTTTAAAATTGGGATTTTTGATTCTTTAAATAAAGCATAATCATGTTTTTTTCCGAGCGAAAAACTTGTTGCAATAATTTTTTTGGTTTCTTGTTCGATAATTACTTGTGTTTTGATCGTGTGTTTTTTCTTTTTACCAGAATAAGATTGTTTTTGTCTTTTTTTGGGCGTTGGATTGGAGTTTCGGTAGCATCAATAATAATAGTTTTATCATTAAAATAATCATTTATTAGTGCTTTTTTACCAGCAAGTTGTTGAAAATCAGAGTTTTTAATTAAAATATCTTCAATTCACTTAATATTACGATAACAATTAGCCTCACTAATATCAAAACTTTTACCAAGATGAAAATAAGTCTGATATTCTCGTCAATATAATAAAGTCATCAATAATCTATTTTCTAATGATAATTTATTAGTTTTACCACCTTTTTTAAATTTTTCTATTTCAGCAACTTTTAAAATATCTAACATTTTATTAAAAGTGGATTTTTTTATTCCTGTTAATCTTAACCATTCTCTATCATTAAGAGTATTAAATTTATTATTGTTCATATTTTTATGTCCTCATAAATTATATTTTATAATAATATTTTAATAAAAAAGGGTATCGCAAGAAGTCTAATGAACTATCATCATTAGAAATGACAACAAAAAATTTATTAATATATGCTAAAAACATTGCACAACGAATTGACCAATTAATTCCCGATGCCTTTTTATAATTAGAAAACCTTTCTGGAGTAGAACTTGCTGAAATTGAAGGAATTATAGCAGGTTCAACATCGACTGCTGTTGAAGGTGGTATTCTTGCTGGTTCGTTAGGAACAGCACTTGAAACAATGGGAATTTCATTAATAATTGGTGCTGCGGTTTATGGCGGCTACTATGCTTATGAACATTGAGATAGTATCAAACATTTTGCCAGTGAAGCAGTAAAAACTGCTGAACATTATATTTCATCAGCAACTGATTACTTAAAATCAGCAGCTAATTATTTAAAAAGTTGGTGACCGTTTTAATAAGAATTATTAAAACACTATAAATAGTTTTATAATTAATTAATTCTAACAATTAGCAATTTCCTCTTTTAAAACATAAAACTATTTTTAAAAATATGAGAATATCAGTAATATGATATTCTTTTTTTCTTGTAAAAAATATTTTAGAAGTGTCCGTTCAAATAATTTTAAAAGCAAGTAAAAATCCTTGCTTTTTTGTTTTTTTAGATATTTTAGCTTTAGAAAGAAAGGAGAAAAAACGATAATTATATATTGATATGTTAAATATTTTTTCATTAAGAATTAATAATTTTTTATTTTTATTGAAAATTATTTTTTAAATAAGGTAAACTTATAATTAGAGAAGACTATTAAAACTTTTATGAAAATAATCATTTTTATTTTAAATAATTAATATTGTGCCTAAATTAGTATATATAAAGTAAATAATAACTAACAAAATTTTGAATATTTAAGAGGTTGGTAATGGATCGAAATGAAAATTATAGTATTAAAGTGTATACTGTAAAACTAAACGATAAAAAGTTATAATTATATTAACATATTAATCATAAAATACAATAAAAAAGTAAAAAATAGTATAAAACTATTTTTTACTTTTTTATATTTTTATTAATTTATTCATTTTTGTTTGTTTTACTAATATTTTCAATATTGTCTGTTTTATCTTGTTTTTTATTTAAGTTTTGGAATGCTGTTTTTATTTCCTGAATTTCTTTATCATCATTTTTTAATAATTCAGGGTGACAATTTTTATAACTTAATTTAAGATGTTTTCTAACTGTATTAAAATCAAGCACCTCAACTTCAATTTCATCACCAATATCAAAAAAATCTTTAATATCTTTAACAAAATAATCTGAAACTTCATTAATATGGATTAAACCATCAGCCTTTCCTGCTCTACAAAAAGCACCACAGGGAGTAATATTTGTTATTTTTACAATAATTTTGTTATTTTTATCATACATAATATTTTTTTCTCCTTTACTAAACCTAATTATATTATTAAAGTGCTAAAAATAATTTGTTAAACACAAAAATAATTAATAGATTTTATTATTTTTATTATATACATTAGACTTCTTGCGATACCCTTTTTTATTAAAATATTATTATAAAATATAATTTATGAGGACATAAAAATATGAACAATAATAAATTTAATACTCTTAATGATAGAGAATGGTTAAGATTAACAGGAATAAAAAAATTCACTTTTAATAAAATGTTAGATATTTTAAAAGTTGCTGAAATAGAAAAATTTAAAAAAGGTGGTAAAACTAATAAATTATCATTAGAAAATAGATTATTGATGACTTTATTATATTGACGAGAATATCAGACTTATTTTCATCTTGGTAAAAGTTTTGATATTAGTGAGGCTAATTGTTATCGTAATATTAAGTGAATTGAAGATATTTTAATTAAAAACTCTGATTTTCAACAACTTGCTGGTAAAAAAGCACTAATAAATGATTATTTTAATGATAAAACTATTATTATTGATGCTACCGAAACTCCAATCCAACGCCCAAAAAAAGACAAAAACAATCTTATTCTGGTAAAAAGAAAAAACACACGATCAAAACACAAGTAATTATCGAACAAGAAACCAAAAAAATTATTGCAACAAGTTTTTTGCTCGGAAAAAAACATGATTATGCTTTATTTAAAGAATCAAAAATCCCAATTTTAAAAAATACCAAATTAATAGTTGATAGTGGTTATCAAGGAATACAAAAAAATCACAATAATGTTCTAATACCTACAAAGAAAACAAAGAAAAACCCTTTAAACAAAGAACAAAAGCAATATAATAGACTAGTTTCAAAAATGAGAATTATTATTGAAAATATTTTTGCTATTCTTAAAAAATTTAAAATTATTACAGAAAAATATCGTAATCGAAGAAAAAGATTTGGTTTAAGATTTAATTTAATTGCCTCAATTTATAATTTACAATTATTATATTTAACATAAAATATTTATTTAAAATTAAATAATTTAAATAATAAATTAATTTTTCGTTGTGGAAAAATATTAAATTTTTAAATAAAAAACATAATTAATTAAAATTATATTTTTCTATTAGTATCTTTTTTACAAATATTTGCAATTTTTTAACAAGTAATGCAAGAAGTCTATTAACTAATTAATGAACAAATATTTTTTTAAAATGTTGTCTTGATGTAAAATTCCCTAAACAAGGTCGTATTGTTTTATTGGTTTTAGTATCATATTTCTTCTGATATGTTTTAAATAAAAAAACCGAAGTTTTAGTTACGCACAAATGATGAAAAGCAACGAACTTCTCATTCTTTGTAACAGTGTTATTAATTCAAAATGGTTATACTTTAATTAAAGTCATCTTTGCCACAAAATTTGGGGTTGATTTAGATATAATCTTATTAATTATTATTCCAATTGGGACGATTACTGTTATTATTGCAGTCTTTATCAAAAACATGTTATCAACAAAAGTGACTGCTGTTCGAAATGCGATTAAAACAATTG
Organism: Spiroplasma poulsonii; assembly: GCF_009866525.1. Taxonomy (GTDB): domain Bacteria; phylum Bacillota_I; class Bacilli_A; order Mycoplasmatales; family Mycoplasmataceae; genus Spiroplasma; species Spiroplasma poulsonii. Next base: position 1,211,583 of record NZ_CM020866.1, on the reverse strand, counting down.
GAGCAAAAGTGAGTGCCTTTCGAATTTTTTATTATACGGAAAAAGAAAAAGCCTTGGAGGATTATGCTTTTGTAACGCAATTACCAACTTTAGTGAAAGGACCATTATCAACAAATAGTATTGATACAAAAACAGCTTATCAATTAATGACAATAATTGATGAAACAGCCGCTTTTTTTGAACAACATTTTGCAACGAAAGAAAAAGAAAAAAATTATATGTTATATCATTTGTTTAATGAAATTACTGATGTTGCTGAAATTGAAGAGATTAAAGATAATGTTTTAAAAGTTGAAGCAAAAAAACAAAAAGGTGCTAAACATTCTAAGTAAAACTTAGGATGTTTTTTTCTTGGCATATCATTGAACTTTCATTATATAATATTGTTAGAAAACAATATTGGGTGAAAGTATGGAACAAAAAACAATTATTACATTAACAGTTAAGAATAATGATGTAAATCAAACGATTTTTAATTTTATGAAAAAAATGTTTCAAACAACATCATTATCAGTCCTTTATAAATTATTTCGGAATAAAAAGATTAAAGTAAATAATAAAATTATGAAAGAACGAAATTATAAGTTACAATTAGGTGATCAAATTTTAATTTTTGATAAGAATTTAGTCATTACAGAACGAAAACAACAAATAGCAGAAACTGATTCTGCGTCAGAAAAGGTAGCAGTTGTTTATGAAGATCAAAGCATTTTAGTTGTTGATAAACCACATGGCGTAGAAATGCATTCAACGTTTAATAGTTCCTTAGATGGAATGGTCCAAAGTTATTTAATGCAAAAAGGAGCGTATCACCCGCAAACTGAGCAATCATTTGTTATTTCTCATATTCATCGGTTAGATAAGTTAACACGAGGGTTAGTGCTATATGCTAAAAATAAAATTAGTTTAGATTTATTATTAAAGAAAATTAATCAAAAAGAATATATTGAAAAAAAATATCTAACCCAATGTGAAGGAATCATAACAGAAGATGAATTTACTGTTACTGGTTATCTTGTCAAAGATGAATCAGAGCAGAAGATGATTTTTAGTTTAACAGAGCAACCGAATAGTAAAAAGGCAATTACCTATTTTAAAGTTCTTACAAGAACACTAAATACAACTTGATTAGAAGTAACATTAGGAACGGGACGGAAACATCAAATTCGAGCATCATTAAGTTATTTACAGCATCCAATTATAAATGATGTTAAATATGGTGCTAAAAGAATAGCCAAAAAATATATGATTGGTTTATATGCAACAACTTTGGTGTTCCATCAGTTACCTGAACCTTTAGAATATTTAAATGAAAAGGTTATTAAAATTTTAGAAAATATTATAGAATAATAATATGAGTAAGAATGGAAAGAGGTGAAGTAATTGTCAACAAGAAGAGGAATCATTAGTATTTTGATTGGCGCTTTTACTTCTTTAATTGGAACTGCTTTTCAATTTACTTTAATGTACTTATTAATTCGGAGTTATGGTTCACAGTTAAATGGGTTTGTGAAGAATAGTATTGCCATTGTTTCATTCTTAGGAACCGTTGAAGGTGGGTTAGGAGCCATTACCGTTATTTTTTTAATGAAACCATTATTACAAAAAGATTGAATTAAATCTAATGAAATGGTCAATACAGCAAAACACCAGTATAAGATTTCGGGAATTGTTGGGGTCATTTTATTAGCGGTCATTGCAATTGGGTATAGTACTTATATTTATTTATTTGAAGGTAATTTTAGCATTTTATGAAATGATCATACAATTAGTTATCCGTTATGAAAAATGATGTTAATTATTGTAATTATTGGATCAAAAAACTTAATTGCCTTATTTTGAACTGCTTGTTATGAAAATTTAATGCAAGCAGATCAAAATAATCATATGCGGCGTTTAATTTTGATGATTTGTGATTTAATTTCTTATTCAGTTATTTTTTACTTGATCTCACGAACAGTTGACCCGCTTTTTGTTTTTATAATTTTCTTAGCATATTCCATTATGAAAGGAAGTTTAATTTATATCTTTGTTAAGTTTCATTATCCTTGAATTCGAATTGTTCGCCAAAAAGATAATATGCAATTAGTAAAATCAAGTAATATTGTTGTATTAAAAAATATTGGTGAGACCTTATTAATTAATGGGGATGTTATTATTACCGCTTTACTATTAGGATTACGGGTGTCATCAACCTTATCGCTATATATGACAATTACCGTTGGGGTACGAAGTATTATGATGATTTTAATTAATTCATTTCGTGAGTTTTTTGCTGCTTGAACGGCAAAAAATGGCCGGATTGATTGAAATAGCTATCTTAAGTTTGAAACGTATGCCTTTATGATTGGTGGGTTTTTATTTGTAAACCAATTTATTTTATCACCATATTTTGTGACAACATTATATGCTCCCCAAATTATTGAACAAATTAATAATAGTGCAACAGGTGTAAATGCTTGAACCGCACAAGAAATAGCTATTTTTAAAAGTATTTTTTATCAGCCAACATTTTCATTATTAGTGGCATTAAGTTCGGTTTTTATTGTTTTAGCTGAACCAGCCAATGTTTTAGTGTACGCCAAAGCAAATTATAAACAAACGGCAATTCCAACCTTTGTGATTGGAATTATTAATATTGTGTTGTGTTTTTTTACGGCCTTAATTTTCTGTTTTTTAGTAAATGATCTTTCCGCGGCATTATATGGGATTTTAATTATTACGTGTTTTGTTAGTCTTCTTCGCTTTTTATATTTATGGTTTTATAACTGATTATTTTTAACATACAATAGTAATTTTAAAGGTGTTTTTCGTAATTGAATGATTTTATTGGTGCCAATTGTGGTTGCTATTTTAGTTAACTATTTATTCTTAACAAAAACATATAATCCAATGGAAATTTATAATGATCAGTTACAACCAATATGGGGCTGACAAAAACTATTAAATATGTTCTTTGGATTAATCTTTGCTTCCTTGTTTGTTATTATTGGGAACTCAATCTTATGAGCACCGCGCTCAGTTCGTGGAATTTTCTTACGTTTACCAATTGTGCATAAAATTTGAACAAAACGCCAAGATAAAATGCGTCAAATTCGTCAGAAAAAATATGAAGATGATTTTATTATCTTAACCGAACCAGAAATGCAATATCAAAAATTATGAGAACGTGAAGAAGCCTTACACCAAAATACAAAGAAAATGAGTGAGGATGAACCACCAAAAGAAATTTATAAATTAAAAGGAACGTAAAGAATTTAATAAAACAAAAAATGTATATAAAATATACATTTTTTAAATAAAGTATAATTATTATTTTTTAATATCACTTAAATAACCAGGATGATATTTATTACCATGAATGATTTTTGTAATGTTAAATAAAGCATTAATTGCTTCGCCAAAACCAGTGACCATATTATAGTATTTTCCTTCATAATAAGCGCTATTTCCTGCGGCAAAAATATGGCTGTGACTAGTTTGCCCACTTGGTTGAATGATAATTTTCCGCATTGGGGTTGTTTCTAATGAAAACTGCTGTAACATTGTTGGTGCTACTTTGGCTCCATATTGAACAATAAAATAATCAGCTGTTACTTCTAATGTTTCTTTGTTGCTTTTATGTTCAAGGGTTAACATTGTAATCTCATTATTCTGGATTTGTGCTGCTTTAACATGATAAGGTTTGAGTTCGGTAATCTTATTTTGCTGTAATTTTTGAACATTGCTTTCTTTGGCACGATATAAGTCACGACGATGAATGATGGTAACATTGTTGGTAATCTTATCTTCAACTAAATGATTTGCTCAGTCAACAGCACTATCACCACCACCAAGGACAATAACCTTTTTATTAGTTAAAGTAGGTAGATCTTTCACAGCATATCACAAGTTGTCGTATTCTTTTGTTGCATCAAGATGTTCTAACCGAATAGGGGTAAAAACACCATTGCCACTAGTAATTAGAATTGTTTTAACATTAAGAACTTTGTTATTTGTTAAAGTAATAGTAAATCCATTATTTTCTTCAACAACCGTTAGAATGTTTGTTTTTCCAAAATATGTTATTTGTTTATTATTTTTTTCACCTTGGACAATTAGATTTTCAATAAAAGTTTTTGCTTTAATTTCCGGGAAACCAGGCATATCATATAAAAGTTTTTCAGGATATAACTCTCAGGGTTGACCCCCCGGGGTATCATTTCCTTCAATGGTATAACCAGTTAATCCCAACATTCCAGCACAGCTTCAAGCATATAACCCAACGGGACCAGCACCAATAATTAAAATATCTTTCATTAGTTTATAACGACCTTTCTCTTTTTCTGCACTTTAATTATTACATATTTTTTGGAAAGTATAGCACAATAATTAATTCCTAGATATAATTATTTATAGAAAGTGGGATATTATGAAAATAATGATTAGCGATGAAAATGCAACAAAACAATTAGCTACTAAAATAGCACCATTTTTACAACCCAATTGATGCTTATTATTAGAAGGACAATTAGCAGCGGGTAAAACAACTTTTACAAAGTATTTATTAGCAGCGTTAGGAGTGACAAAACCAGTTACTTCACCATCTTTTATTATTATGAATAAATATACCACCCCAGATCAAACGCTTATTAACCATATGGATTGTTATCGGTTATTAGGCTTAGATCATTCTGAAGAATGAGGAATGTATTTTGATTATTTCCCAAATAGTATTAATATTATTGAATGACCAAGTTTAATTAGTAAGGATTTAACTGACCAGTATGAAATAATTAAAATTACTATTAATATTGAAAAAGACCAGGAACGAGTTTTTACCATTAAAACCAATAATGTCGCGTTACGCATTGCATTAGAAAGCGGGGGATAATATGTTAAACCTATTTATTGATACTAGTACTGATTTTTTAATTTTAATATTAGAACAAGATGAGCAAGTTCTTGGCTATGTTCATCAAAATAATGCGCGGCGTCACACTGAAGAAACGTTACCAGCGATTAATAAGTTATTAGCAACATATCACTTGCAGTTAAAAGATGTTAATCATTTTTATTTAACAACAGGACCAGGGAGTTATACTGGGCTTCGAATTCCAATGACAATTGTTAAAACCATTAAAATAATTAATCCCGATGTTAAAGTATCGGTTATTAATACTTTATTATATCAAGCAGGATTTGACAGTGTTGTTTCAATGTTAGATGCGCGCGGTGGACAACGCTACTTTGCTGTAATTAGTAATGGGCAAGAAATTATTCCTAGTCAAGTTGTTGATTATGAAACTTGTCTCGAAATTAGTAAACAATTTCCAGGTTATCAATTTCGTAGTGATTTACAAGAAATTGACCCCGTCCAAAATTATCAACTGTTAAAGAACCATTTTCACTTGGTAGATGATATTTTCGCTTTAGAACCACGTTATATTAAGAAAGCTTTCGGATAATGTTCGAAATTAAAGCAGTTAATAATACTGATGGGTTATTATTGTTTTTGTTAGAGCAAGAAAATTACCCGCAGCATTATTATAAATATCGTAATTTAATTCAAATTATTAATAATCCGAATTATCTTGTTTATAAATTGGTTCTTAATAATAATTTAGTGGGCTCTTTTATTTTAATGCATAGTGGTGATGATTTAGAAATTATTAAACTTACCGTTAAAAAAACACACCACCAACAAGGATGGGGTACTAAAATGTTAACTTATATATTAGCACATTTTCCTTTTCATAGTATTTTTTTAGAAGTAAATGAACATAATTTAGCCGCCCAAAAGTTATATCTTAAGCATGGATTTGACATTGTGCGAACAATTCCCCAATATTATGGTAATGAAAATGGTTATTTAATGCGTTATGATAAATAACTTTTAAAGATTTTATTAGACTTCTTGCGATACCCTTTTTTATTAAAATATTATTATAAAATATAATTTATGAGGACATAAAAATATGAACAATAATAAATTTAATACTGTTAATGATAGAGAATGGTTAAGATTAACAGGAATAAAAAAATCCACTTTTAATAAAATGTTAGATATTTTAAAAGTTGCTGAAATAGAAAAATTTAAAAAAGGTGGTAAAACTAATAAATTATCATTAGAAAATAGATTATTGATGACTTTATTATATTGACGAGAATATCAGACTTATTTTCATCTTGGTAAAAGTTTTGATATTAGTGAGGCTAATTGTTATCGTAATATTAAGTGAATTGAAGATATTTTAATTAAAAACTCTGATTTTCAACAACTTGCTGGTAAAAAAGCACTAATAAATGATTATTTTAATGATAAAACTATTATTATTGATGCTACCGAAACTCCAATCCAACGCCCAAAAAAAGACAAAAACAATCTTATTCTGGTAAAAAGAAAAAACACACGATCAAAACACAAGTAATTATCGAACAAGAAACCAAAAAAATTATTGCAACAAGTTTTTCGCTCGGAAAAAAACATGATTATGCTTTATTTAAAGAATCAAAAATCCCAATTTTAAAAAATACCAAATTAATAGTTGATAGTGGTTATCAAGGAATACAAAAAAATCACAATAATGTTCTAATACCTACAAAGAAAACAAAGAAAAACCCTTTAAACAAAGAACAAAAGCAATATAATAGACTAGTTTCAAAAATGAGAATTATTATTGAAAATATTTTTGCTATTCTTAAAAAATTTAAAATTATTACAGAAAAATATCGTAATCGAAGAAAAAGATTTGGTTTAAGATTTAATTTAATTGCCTCAATTTATAATTTACAATTATTATATTTAACATAAAATATTTATTTAAAATTAAATAATTTAAATAATAAATTAATTTTTCGTTGTGGAAAAATATTAAATTTTTAAATAAAAAACATAATTAATTAAAATTATATTTTTCTATTAGTATCTTTTTTACAAATATTTGCAATTTTTTAACAAGTAATGCAAGAAGTCTATTGTATAATATATACGGAAAAAATCAGGATTTAAGGAGAGCAAATTATGGGAAGAGCGTTTGAAGTTCGAAAACAATCAATGGCAGCAACTGCTGCGAAAAAAGCGGTGTTATATAACCGGGTGGCACGTGAAATTTATTTAGCAGCGCGGGAAAGCGGAGCTGATCCGAATGCTAATTTAGCATTACGTAATGCAATCGATAAAGCAAAATCAAAACAAGTTCCCCGTGATGTTATTGACCGTGCAATTAAAAAAGCAAGTGGTAATGATAATGAAAACTACCAAGCAATTCGTTATGAGGGTTACGGACCAGGAGGCAGTGCAATTATTATTGATACGTTAACAAATAATGTTAATCGTGCTATAGCAGAAGTTCGTAATTGTTTTACAAAAACTGGTGGTAAATTAGGGGTTAATGGTGCAGTAACGCATTTATTTGATAATTTAGCAGTTTTTGCTTTTGAAGGAAAAACAGTTGAAGAAATTTTTGAATTATTACTGCTAGCAAATTGTGATGTTAATGATGTTGTGGCTGAAGATGGCCAAGTTGTTGTGTATGCTCCCGCTACAGCATTTAATAGTGTTAAAAAAACTTTAGATGAAAATGGAATTGAAGCATTTCAAATGGCGGAAATTACAATGTTACCCTATGAACGAATTACATTACAAGGTGAGGACGCAGAGCGCTTTGAAAAAATGTTAAATATGTTAGACGAAGTTGATGATGTTCAAGAAGTTTATCACAATGTTGTTGTTGGTTAAGAAAGGATTAACCAAAAAGAAAAGGAAATTTACTTATAGATTCCTAAATAAAATTATGATAAAAATTCAAATTTTAGTTTATTTGAAAAAGTTAGATTTTATTTATGTTTTTTTATATATATCTAATATAATAAAATTATTAACAAAGTTGATCAAAGTATGAATGAAAGAGGTGCAAAATGCAAACTACTAGTAAACAATATAAAGTTATAGATTTTTTAAATTGATCACAAAGCAACCAATTAATTACTAATCCACATTATTAAAGAAATTTAGTATGACCTGATAAAGCAAAATCATATTTAATAGATTCTTTACTTAAAGGATACCAGGATACCCTATTTCACATATTTTTTTAGCTGAAGAAATAGATGCTTCTACCATGAAAACTAATAGAGAAGTAGTAGATGGTCAACAACGAATATCTACAATTTTGCAGTATGTTAATAATTCTTTTAAAATTTTAAAAGTTCATAATGAAGAAGTGGCTAATTTATTTTTTAAAGATTTACCAGATGAACAAAAAGAACTTATATTATTATACGAAATTCCTTGTCAGGTTTTTTCTACTAAAGATAAAAATATAATATATGATATTTTTGCTCGTTTAAATACATTTAATTATGCATTAAATAGTCAAGAGTTACGAAATGCAAATTATTTTGGTACATTTAAAACTATAGTTGAAAAAATAAGATTAGCAATTTTTGATGAAATAGAAGAACTTGGATTATATAAAGATATGGAAATAAGACGTATGAAGTTGCAAGAAGATTTAGCAAGAATTTTAATTTTTTATTTAGAAAGTTATGTTAATGATTCTGATAAGAGTATCAATAATTTTTATGAAAAATATGATAATGATGATACATTTTCAAATGCTTTAGATGCATTAAATTCTGTTATATATATTTATAGGGAAGCAATAGATATTTTTAAAAAAATAATTAACTTAAATGGTAGTTTATTAAGTTTTGATCGTAAATATTTTTTTACAATTTTTATGTTGTTAATAGAAATAAAAAAATGGATAATGATCAAATTGCAAAACTCGCTTCACTAGATAGAAATATTTTTTTAACTAAAACTAAAAATAGACAATATTTAGAAGAAAAAAAGGCACTTACTGATAATTTTAAGTTAATGTGTGAAAAATGTATTGAATTGCATACACAAGGAACAACAGATCCAAATAGAAAAAAGGAAAGAATCAAATTAATAAAAAATTTTATTAATTAAATTTAAAAATGAATAAAGAATTAATTGATTTACAAAAATGAATTATTGTTGAATTTACTGCTCTTGAAAATTGTATTTCAGATGTCCCGGATCAAAATGATATTATGCAGTTTACCTATTTTTATATAAAATTATTAAATAATGTATGAATCATTTAGAAAAATGGCAGTTGTAATATTGTTAAATGATAAAATTATTTTACCATCAGGGATTATAGTTATAAATCCTTTTAATATTTTATTAATTGGCAAAGAAGGGGGTCTCAATATGTTACTAAAACAGTTAGAAACAGGAGGTAAAAGTGAACCATTAAGAAAAATTAAAATTTTTTTGAATCATTATATATAAATACTGAAAATAAAAATTTATTTTCAAATTATAATGATGGTGAAATAAATGAAATTCAAAATATAAGAAACATTCTTGCGCATCCATTAGTATTAAATTTTAACAATATAACATTTCCTTATAATTGACGTCCAAAAAATATGAATGATTTTATTTTATTATTAAGAAAAAATAATAATAAATATAAAATGTCATATTATAAATATCATTTAAAAGTAATTAGAATTGCAATTGATTCACTTATTAATGGCAAAATTAAATAGATTTTTAAAAAAATATGTCCACTTAACATGTTTTTTAAAAAATGTATTATAATTAATTATGGTGATATTATATGCGTCAAGAATTTTTAACAATTAAAGAAATAGCTGAATTAGAACAAAAGAGCTTAAAAACTATTCGTAGAGCAATCGCGAGTAATGAACTACTTGCAGAGAAAAAAGGTGGTAATTTTTATTCTGTAAATAAAGAGGAATATTATAGGTGAAAAACAGCGGACCATAAAATTAATAAAATACCAGATAGAATTAAATATTTCAATAAAAATATTGAATATCAAGACACTAAATTTATAAATATTTTACCTGAAATGAAAATAATTGATGGTTGAAATAATAAAAATAATAAAAATGGATTAAAATTTTTAGATTTATTTTCAGGAGCTGGTGGTTTATCTTGTGGAATGGTAATGGCTGGTTTTACACCTGTTTATAGTGTAGAAATTTTGCAATGTGCTGTTAACACATATAAAAAAAACTTTATAAATTCTGGAAGATTTCCAAATGAAAATATTGAAACAAGAGATATTAAAGATGCCAAAATAAAACAAAATGTAATTAAAAAATGTAAAGAAGAGCAAGTAGATGTCATAGTTGGGGGGTTTCCATGTCAAGGTTTTAGTATGGCAGGAAATAGAGTTGTGGCTGATCCTAGAAATTCTTTATATTTAGATATGTTGGAAATAGTTAAACAAATAAATCCTAAATTTGTTGTTATGGAAAATGTAGAAGGATTACGAAGTATGCTAAATGGTAAGATTGAAAAAATGATAATTTCGGATTATCAAGATATAGGATACAATATTTCTGTTCATACGTTGAATGCAGCTGATTATGGTGTTGCTCAGCAAAGAAAAAGAGTTATTTTTATAGCAAATAATATAGGTTTAGTAAATTATCATCCAGAACCTATTTTTAATGAAAATAATTATAAAACTTTGGGTCAAGAACTAGAACGTTTTTTATATATAGACGAAAATAAAGATATTAATCATATATTTACAAATCATACAGAAGAAATGAAGAAAAGATTATCAAAAGTTCCTGAGGGTAAATCTTTATATAAGAATTATTCAGATGCATGAAAAAAGTCGCCATGAAATAAGACTTCATGTACTATTAAAGAAAATCATGGTGGTGTAAATATACATCCAAAATTACCACGAGTTTTAACTCCAAGAGAATTAGCAGCATTACAAAGTTTCCCAGATGATTTTATTTTTGAGGGCACAAAAAAATGACAATTATTACAAATTGGAAATGCAGTTCCACCATTATTATCAAAAGCAATTGCTCTTGCAGTATATAAAACTTTAAAAAATAAATAGCATAATATTGTGCTATTTTTTATTTTTTTTGTTAACATTATATTATATACAGATATTTGGAGTAATCAATAGTGAAAAAAGAAATTAGTATGCGTATAGAAAATAATTTAATAATTTGGTCACCATCTGAGGCATCACCGGATATTAATAGACAAGTTCCTAAAAAAGGAGTAAATTTATCAAGTTTAAAGGCAGTTACTGTTCCCACGGTTTTATATTCAGAATTTAAAATTAATCTAAATGATTTAAGTTATATTGATTTAGGAGAATTTTGAATTAATATAAATAAATTAAAAGACCATTTATTAGAGGTTAAGAGTAATATTCCATCACTTATTTTTGCTGGAAAAGTTGATAATAAAGTATATGATTCAGTATTATTTAATAAATATAAAGGCAAAGAGAAAGTATATGGTAATTTAACAATAGGACTAAGAGCAAATTATCGAACTGAACGGGTAATTAATTTTGGTAAAAAAACTGCAAAACGAAAAGAAAATGATGCTACTAAAGAAGAACTTGAATTTCAGCGTTTTGTATTTTTAGGTTTTTTTGGTGGTGGAAAATCAATTGAGAATCAAAAAATGAATAAAAATTTAAACTTTTTTGAATTAATCATTGATAAAAAATCTAAAGAAATATATCACAAAATTAATTATGAAAAATTAGAATATTTTAAAAAAGAAATGAGTATTGGACCAACTTTAAAAACCTTTCCTAATATATTAGAAGTAAATGAAGAAGAACAAAATAAAATTTTATATGATAACTGAGATACTAATATTTTTGAACTGAACAAAAATGAAAATTTAGAGGTTATAACAATTAATAGGCAATCTTGTTTGTCTTTAGAACATAATAGAATTCAAAGTATATTAGCTGCTCATTTCTTTAACCAAGATTATAAGGTTAAAATAGAAAAATTTAATTTTATTGATTTATATGTAGAAAATGAAAATGAAACTAAAATTTTTGAAATTAAAACTTCTGGAACTGAAATATATAAAGCGATTGGACAGATTTTAGTATATGAAAACTTTGTACTTTCTAATAATTTACAAAAATCTAAGTTTGAAAAAATAATTTTATTTGATAAAATTTACTCTTATGATTCAAAAATTTTATTGACACTTAAAAAATATAATATTGAACTAAAGGTAATTTCAGATTATATATAAAATTGTTTTATAATTAATTATTTTTTTAATTTTATTACTAGGTAAAATAATTAATTGTTAATTAAAACTACACAAGATAAGTGTAAAAATAGTTTTAAATTATATTTATTTAAATGAAGTTATTAGTGAATCATTGTATTTATTTTTGGATTTAACCATTTTTACAAAGAGATAGTTTAAAACTATTGTTAAACTAGTGACTAAAATAATATTAGAACTCACCTGGGAAAATATTTGTAAAATTCTTGGTAATAGTGCATAATATAAATAAAGTAAAAAGGAGTCTAGATAACAATGTCAAATTTTCTGGGTGGCAGTATGACAATGAATGTCATTTTAGTAGTGATTGTAGTTGCAGTTATTATTTTTGCAATTGTTTCTTCAATTATGGGACGAAAAGCGCAGCGTCTTGAACGAGAAAAGCGTAAAAAACAAGTTAAAGATAAAATTAAACAGTATATTAAAGAAACTGACAATCGTAAAAACTTACGCTTAGAATATGAAAAAGTTATTGCTCGTAAGGGGAAAGAATTTAAATATCGTGATATCTTTGATGTTATTGTTGATATTTATGAAGCAAAAACTAATTCTTTTTTAGAACAAAAAGCTTTTGAAATTGAAGGAATTTCAAAAAAAATTAGTAAAAAACAATATGAAACAACTTGAACTGTTAATCAAGAAATTGATTTAGACGATACTAAACATCGCATTGAAATTAGTGAGAAGAAAGTTAAATTAACAAAAGAGGAAAAGAAGGCAGCTAAAATTACGGCAAAACAAGAATATGAAGCTCATCGTGCGGAAATGGTCAAAAAACGTGAAGAAGAGCGCAAATTACGAAAAGCAGGACAACTACCTGTTGAGGAACGACCAAAACCGAAACCTGAGAAATTTGTCCCAAGAAAATAAGCGTAGTCTTATTTTCTTTATCTTTTAGGGAATTGGAACAAATAACGAAAGTGAAGTGCAACAAATGGATTCAGTCGTAACATTAAAAAAAGAGGATTTTAAACGCTTTAAAAAATGTTTAAAAATTGCGTGGACGTTAGCATCACGGACTAACTTAAAAACAGTCCAACAGTGAGTAACAGAACAAAAAATTTCTGTCTTTTTTGATTTACAAGATAACATTAATAGTGCCAAAATTAATGATAGTGATTTTATTGGTAGTGATGATGATGAAAGCGAAGTTGGGTCAGAATTGTTTATGCCAAACTTATATGATTTAGCGTTAGAGACTTACTGACCCGCTGATAAAGATGACACGATTAGTGATGATGTCCGCTCTTTTAGGGATGATGTTCAATCAACTATTACCAATCCAATTGATTTTTATCCCGGTGAAACAATTGCCGATGGGAACGAAGTTGGGCAACGAGCACGAGAATACTTTATGCGTGATCATAACTATTTTAATTTAGAACACTATAGTAAGAAAATCGCTTTTGCCAAAACAAAGGAAGTATTAGCTAATCCAAACTATGATGTTTATTTTGAACCATCCTTTATTTATAACAATTGTATTACGAAGTGTGATATTTTAAAAAAACTACCCGATGGAACTTATCACTTAATTGAGGTTAAAGCTTCAACGGGACGTAAATATAACAAAGATTTACAAATGTATGTTGATAAACCAGTTAAAGATGAATATGGTTATGATGTGGCGTACCAATATTGTGTTTTAACTGGCGTTGGATTAACAATTAGTCGCGTTTCTTTAATGTTATTGAATTCAGAATATCAACGTGTTGGTGATATTGATGATGATGAATTATTTATGTTTCAGGATTGATATAAATTACCAACAAAAACGTTAGCACCAGTTAGTTTATTAGAATTTTGTCAACAAATGTTAACAGGAACATTTGTGAAACGAGTTGCAAAAAATCGTTTAATTACTGATGATTTAGCATTAATTAAAAGTTATTTCGCAAAGCCAGCTGTTGAAGTTTTTCCCTTATTTACGCAAGAACAATGTTTTAATGCGAAAGGAGATCGCTATGGGTATTGTCAACACGCAACAGATTATTTACCAGAACATCACAGTGTGTTTGAATTAACCCGTGGAATGGAAAAGAAGACCTTATTAAAGTATCAAGAACATATTGATTATTTAACAGATGTTATTTTACCATTTACTTTTCAACAATCATCGCGCGAAAAAAAACCAATTTTATTTTCAGTTAAACAACAACGTCAAATTTTAGCGGTTCAAGATAATGCCCCAGTTATTGACCCAACACAAATTGAACATATTAAAGCAGTTTTAGCGAAATATCAATATCCGTTGTATATGTATGACTTTGAAACAATGAAAGCAGCGGTGCCGCGGTTTGATTATTCTTATTCGTATCAACAAATCCCGTTTCAATACTCCGTTCATATCATTAAAGATCAGTACTTTAATTATCATGATGAAGCAACGATGGAACACTATGCTTTTTTAGCTGATGGGGATGGTGATCCACGTCTACAATTAATTGAACATTTAGTAACGGATTTGTTTCGTGCCGAGGTCGGAGTATATGTTGCTTATTATAAGAGTTTTGAATGTAAAGTATTATCCGAATTAATTAATTATTTAGCAATTTTAATTAGCAAAACTACTGAGCAAACAATAATTACAACTTATCAAACATTACAACAAAAATTAGCCATTATTCGAAATAAAACAATTGACCTAATGGATTTCTTTCAAGATTTTATGATTTATAAAAAAGAATTTTATGGTTCAGCATCAATTAAAAAAACCCAACCAGCTTTTGATAACCAGTTTACATATCAAGCGTTAAAGGTGCAAAAGGGGGATATGGCAAGTGAAATCTTTCGCCGTCGAGTAGAAAATAACATTCCAAGTACAATTTGAAAAACCTTTTTTCGAGAGGAAATGTTAAAATATTGTAATCGTGATACTTTGGCAATGGTTGTCATTTACCAACATGTTATTCATTTAATGAAAAACTTATCATTAGAAAAGGGAGGCAAAGAGAATGCAAAAGTATAAAGTAATTTTTATGGGAACACCTGTTTTTGCAACAGCAGTTTTAACCGCATTAACAAAGTTAGCACCAACAATTGAATTAATTGGGATTGTAACGCAACCTGATCGCAAAATTGGTCGTAATCAAACGATTCAGTTTTCACCAGTTAAAGAATTTGGGTTAGCACATCAAATTCAAGTTTTTCAACCAGAAAAAATTAATGATCTTTACACCGAATTAGAAGCATTACAACCCGATGTGATTGTGACATGTGCTTATGGGCAGTTTATTCCGGAACGAATTTTAAAACTAGCAAAAATTAATTGTATTAATGTTCATGCTTCATTATTGCCAAAATTACGGGGTGGCGCCCCAATTCATAAAGCAATTATGTATGGTGAACAAGAAACAGGGATTACTTTAATGAAAATGATTAAAAAAATGGATGAGGGGGAAATGTATTTCCAAGAAGCCTTAACAATTGCTGTTGATGAAACCGCTTCATCATTACATGATCGCTTAATGACATTAGCAGGAGGGATGGTTGAAAAATTCTTATTAGATATTATTACTGGTCAGCAGTTAGGAACCACGCAAGATGAGAAGCAAGTAACATTTGCTTATAACATTACTCGTGATGAAGAAAAAATTAATTGGTATTTACCAAAACAAAATATTTATGATCAAATTCGGGGATTGTATGCTTGACCAATTGCTTATACTACCGTAGATAATGTTATTTACAAAATTCATCAAGCGGTTATTGCAGAAGAACCATTAACCGAAAAAGATGTTGATTTAGTAAATGGCACCATTATTGCTGTTTTAAAAACAGGAGTTAAAGTTAAAGTTGAAGATGGATACTTATTAATTACACGGTTGCAACGCGAGGGCAAAAAAGTAACGGAAGCAAAAAATTATTATCATACTCCATCTTCAGAAATAACTTCCGGAAATATTTTTATTTAATTATGTATCGCTTAAAATCTTTAAAATATTTAGTTACAACAGCGTTAATCACGGCGTTATTAGTAACAGTTGCCTATATTTTGCAGTTTATTCGGCTTGGGAATGGCAAAGGAATATTACAGTTAGCAGATGGGTTATTTTTAGCCTTAATAACTTTGATTAAAGGACCAATGTTATTAATTAGTGGTGTGTTGTATGTTACAATTATTGATATTATTACCGATGGTTTTATTTTTATTCCAGTTTCAATTGTCATTAGAGTGTTAATATTTCTTATTACTTACTTTTTAGCACGGGTGTTAAGCCGCTATGGGGCAATCTTTTTAAGTAGTTTAATGCTATTATGATATGTTTTATATAGTTATTTATTATTTGGTTCAGCTGTTGCAATTCTTGAATTAATTAATGATGCAATTCAAGTTGCTGTTTCAACTGTTGTTGGTATTACCTTAGCTGTTGTTTTTGCTCGGGTTAACAAACATAGTACGAATAAAATTTGAGATGATGAACAATTTTGACATTATAAAAAGAGTAACCAATAGGATTACTCTTTTTGCTTGTTACATTGTTCGTGCTGATAAACTAATAATTTTTAAGGTTTCTTCAATTTTATCTTTTAGATAATTTAAATAATAATAGTTAATAACAGAGTCCCGTAACACTTGCAAGCTGTCTACGTAGTTTGCTTCTAGTTGTTTTTCACAGTAGGCAAAGATTCGATCATTTTCTTGTCGCATATCTAGATTAACTTTAAAATGTTGACGGTATAGCTTGCGATATTCGTTTAAAGCATTACTAATGCGGTTATGGATGAATTCAGTACTTTGATCAATTACTTTCATAATTTGATAAATTAACCCTTCGTGTTGTTGTAACTTAACTTGTTTCGTATTGAATGTTTTTAAATTTTTTAGTAAGGTATAAAGCCAATCTTTTTTTGTATCAGAAATTTTCTCAATATTACTAACTAAATTTACTTCATTTATCAATTGATTGTAGTATTTTGTAAAATCACTATCCATTAGTTTTCCTCTTTTCATCGTTATAAAAAATATTGATAATAATCGATTTATTTGCCCCTTAATTTCTAACTTGCATATTATATTATATAATATTTTTTCTTAAAATTCAAGCAAGCACTTTGTCCCCTAAGGGTTCGATAATTTGGATTTATGATGAGAATTAAGGTTGAAACAACTATCTTTTTTAAAATTATGTATAATAATATCAGAGAGATAGCTGATCTTACTGTAGGAAGGATTCGGGTTTAGAATGGATAAAAAATTAATTCGCAATTTTTCAATTATTGCCCACATTGATCATGGGAAATCAACCTTAGCTGATCGCATCTTAGAATTAACAGGGACTGTTGATAAACGAGAAATGCAAGAGCAACTATTAGATTCAATGGATTTAGAGCGTGAACGGGGAATTACAATTAAGTTAAATTCAGTCCAGTTAAAATACCATGCGAAAGATAACCAAGAATATATTTTTCATTTAATTGATACGCCAGGACATGTTGATTTTACCTATGAAGTATCACGGAGCTTAGCTGCTTGTGAAGGCGCTATTTTGGTGGTTGATGCTGCACAAGGAATTGAAGCACAAACCTTAGCAAATGTTTATTTAGCAATTGATAATAATTTAGAAATTATTCCTGTTATTAATAAGATTGACTTACCATCAGCAGACCCAGAACGTGTTAAAGAAGAAATTGAAAAGTTAATTGGGATTCCAACGACTAATGCTCCATTAATTAGTGCAAAAACTGGCCTTAACATTGATCAAGTGCTAGAAGCAATTGTACAATATATTCCAGCGCCGTTAGATGCTGATGATAATAAACCGTTACAAGCTTTAATTTTTGATTCGCATTATGATAAATACCGTGGGGTAATGGTTTCAATTCGAATTAAACAAGGAACAGTCCATATTGGGGATAAGATTAAATTAATGAACACTAATGCGATTTATGAAGTAACAGAATTAGGGGTTAAAACCCCAAAGGAAGTTAAAAAAGATTTCTTAGTTGCTGGTGAAGTTGGGTGATTAGCGGCAAGTATTAAAATGGTTCGTGATGTCCGAGTAGGAGATACGATTACAACTGTTGCTAATCCGGCCGTTGAACCATTATCAGGGTATAAAAAAATGAATCCAATGGTTTTTTGTGGATTATATACGATTGATTCAGCAAAGTACAAAGATTTAAAAGAAGCGTTAGAAAAGATTCAATTATCTGATGCATCGTTAGTATATGAACCAGAAACTTCACAAGCATTAGGTTTTGGTTTTCGTTGTGGGTTTTTAGGGTTATTACATATGGATGTGATTCAAGAACGGTTAGAACGTGAATATAACTTAGAATTAATTGCAACAGCACCATCAGTAATTTATCATGTTTATTTAACAAATAAGGAAATGATTACCATTGATAACCCAAGCGATTTACCACCCGTGCAAAAGATTGACCGGATTGAAGAACCTTTTGTTAAAGCAACAATTATGACCCCTGATCAATATATTGGTCCATTAATGGAATTATGTCAAAATAAACGGGGAACATATGTTAATTTAGAATATATTGATGATACCCGCCGAATTTTAACATATGAAATGCCACTAAATGAAATTGTTTTTGATTTTTTTGACCGCTTAAAATCAATTAGTAAGGGTTATGCTTCTTTGGATTATGAATTTATTGGTTATCGTCCAAATAAACTAGTAAAAATGGACATTTTATTAAATGGCGATGTTATTGATGCGTTATCGATTATTGTTCATCGTGATTTTGCGTATGGTCGGGGAAAAGCATTATGTGCTAAGTTAAAAGAAATTATTCCCCGTCAAAACTTTGAAGTTCCAATTCAAGCTGCCATTAATCATAAAGTTATTGCTCGCGAAGATATTAAAGCAATGCGAAAAAATGTTTTGGCAAAATGTTATGGTGGTGATATTACTCGGAAAAAGAAATTACTAGAAAAACAAAAAGAAGGAAAAAAACGAATGAAGGCAATTGGGTCAGTTGAGGTCCCACAAGAAGCTTTTATGGCCGTTTTAAAATTAGATGATTAATTGCTATTCGCAGCAATTTTTACTGTAAATTATTTTTTTAAAATTTTTCTGAAATAATAAGTGATATAATAATGAGTATAAAATAGGATAGTTTAATTAACTAACACAACTCAACATCAAAAAAACCCAATAAACATAAGGGGTTAAAAAATTAGACCCTCATAAAATAAGGGTTTTAGAACAGTGTTTTCCGACATTTTAAATTTAAAAAAAATTGTAAAATTATAAAAGATATATTAGACTTCTTGCATTACTTGTTAAAAAATTGCAAATATTTGTAAAAAAGATACTAATAGAAAAATATAATTTTAATTAATTATGTTTTTTATTTAAAAATTTAATATTTTTCCACAACGAAAAATTAATTTATTATTTAAATTATTTAATTTTAAATAAATATTTTATGTTAAATATAATAATTGTAAATTATAAATTGAGGCAATTAAATTAAATCTTAAACCAAATCTTTTTCTTCGATTACGATATTTTTCTGTAATAATTTTAAATTTTTTAAGAATAGCAAAAATATTTTCAATAATAATTCTCATTTTTGAAACTAGTCTATTATATTGCTTTTGTTCTTTGTTTAAAGGGTTTTTCTTTGTTTTCTTTGTAGGTATTAGAACATTATTGTGATTTTTTTGTATTCCTTGATAACCACTATCAACTATTAATTTGGTATTTTTTAAAATTGGGATTTTTGATTCTTTAAATAAAGCATAATCATATTTTTTTCCGAGCGAAAAACTTGTTGCAATAATTTTTTTGGTTTCTTGTTCGATAATTACTTGTGTTTTGATCGTGTGTTTTTTCTTTTTACCAGAATAAGATTGTTTTTGTCTTTTTTTGGGCGTTGGATTGGAGTTTCGGTAGCATCAATAATAATAGTTTTATCATTAAAATAATCATTTATTAGTGCTTTTTTACCAGCAAGTTGTTGAAAATCAGAGTTTTTAATTAAAATATCTTCAATTCACTTAATATTACGATAACAATTAGCCTCACTAATATCAAAACTTTTACCAAGATGAAAATAAGTCTGATATTCTCGTCAATATAATAAAGTCATCAATAATCTATTTTCTAATGATAATTTATTAGTTTTACCACCTTTTTTAAATTTTTCTATTTCAGCAACTTTTAAAATATCTAACATTTTATTAAAAGTGGATTTTTTTATTCCTGTTAATCTTAACCATTCTCTATCATTAAGAGTATTAAATTTATTATTGTTCATATTTTTATGTCCTCATAAATTATATTTTATAATAATATTTTAATAAAAAAGGGTATCGCAAGAAGTCTATTATAATCAAAATAACTTTCAGATATAAACACTTAATTATATTGAAAGTTTCAAACTATTTATAGTTTCCTTGAGCGGAATTTTTAAATGTAATTTAGTGTTTTTTTATTTGAAAGGAGTTTATAAAAATGAATAATGTTTTTATTTACGATAATTTAAAGATTAATAGTCATAATATATTTATGAATAAATTAAATTATGCTAAAAGAGAATATTATTTAAAAAAAGTATTTTATGGTAATTATGTTAAAAATATTGTTTTACCACTAGATATAATTAATAATATCCCCCGTAATAAAGATGGTATTAAAAATACTGGGAAAAATGATAAAAAGTTATTAAATAGTCGTATTCGTACACAAGGAAATTGTATCCGTAAAGCATATCATAATTTTTCAAATTATAAAAATTTAAGTTTTCTAACTTTAACTTATGCTGTTAATGAAACGGATGTTAAAAAGTGTAAATATGATTTAATGAAATTCTTTCAAAATATTAATCGTTGATATAATAACCCAATTAGAGCAAAACATCATAAAGGAATTTTAAAATATATGTATACTTATGAGTATCAAAAACGGGGAGCAGTCCATTTTCATATAATCTTAAACCAAAAAATACCAAATAGTACTGTACAACAGTATTGAAAACACGGTATTAATAAAAATATTAAAGTTCGTAGTGGAACAAACGAAGATGTTGTTAAATATCTTGCTAAATATATTGTTAAAACTGCTAATAATGATAAGTCACAAAATCATTATGATTTAAACATTAAAGCATATCAATTTAGTCGTAATTGTAAAAACCCAAAAATAAAAGTTGGGGTTGTTGAATTAGATACATTAGATTTAATTCTGTCATCTGATGAAACACTTAATTATTTTAGTTTTGGTAATAAGCAAGGTATTCGTGTTGGTTTTAGTTGTGATAGTTATTATGGTTTAGATAAATTTAGAGAATTTAAAAAATATGTTTCACACGAAAGTAAAATGTGAAGAAATCAAAATAATAAAATAATTGAAAATTACAAAAATAAATTTAAAAATTTAAGGTGTTAAAATTAAAAAATGAGTTAAAAACTCATTAAAAAAAAGTGGCAATTGCCTTGAGCAACAATCACCACAAATTAATTAAAACAAAAAAAAAAAAAAAAACAAGATGGGGATGTATATTTTACAATATATTTAATTTTGTGTTGAAAATTTGACTTTTTAATATTTTATTGTATTATTAATTTAACTTAAACATTTTATTGTGTTTGAGTTTTAAATCTTAAAAGATTTCCTTGAGCGGAACTTAAATATAATTAAATGCTTTTTATATTTTATTTATAAATTTATTCAAATAAAAAACACTAACTTTGTAGCAATAAATATTTTAATTAATCATTTTTATATTTAAGTTTTAATTTTTTAAGAAATCTTTTAAGAAACTATATAGTTTTTTAAAAGGAGATTTCAAATATGAAATATTTAGTGATGTTAACAAAGGTTAACAAAAATAAAGTTATTAAAAATAACAAAACTGGTAAAGAAGACTATTATGATGTCTTAAAATTTCAACCATTAGAAAAAAACGAAAATGGAGAATATGAAAGTTCAAATTTATTACCAAAAGATAAATGATTTAAACAAGATAACGAAAATTATATTAGATTTCTTGCATTACTTGTTAAAAAATTGCAAATATTTGTAAAAAAGATACTAATAGAAAAATATAATTTTAATTAATTATGTTTTTTATTTAAAAATTTAATATTTTTCCACAACGAAAAATTAATTTATTATTTAAATTATTTAATTTTAAATAAATATTTTATGTTAAATATAATAATTGTAAATTATAAATTGAGGCAATTAAATTAAATCTTAAACCAAATCTTTTTCTTCGATTACGATATTTTTCTGTAATAATTTTAAATTTTTTAAGAATAGCAAAAATATTTTCAATAATAATTCTCATTTTTGAAACTAGTCTATTATATTGCTTTTGTTCTTTGTTTAAAGGGTTTTTCTTTGTTTTCTTTGTAGATATTAGAACATTATTGTGATTTTTTTGTATTCCTTGATAACCACTATCAACTATTAATTTGGTATTTTTTAAAATTGGGATTTTTGATTCTTTAAATAAAGCATAATCATGTTTTTTTCCGAGCGAAAAACTTGTTGCAATAATTTTTTTGGTTTCTTGTTCGATAATTACTTGTGTTTTGATCGTGTGTTTTTTCTTTTTACCAGAATAAGATTGTTTTTGTCTTTTTTTGGGCGTTGGATTGGAGTTTCGGTAGCATCAATAATAATAGTTTTATCATTAAAATAATCATTTATTAGTGCTTTTTTACCAGCAAGTTGTTGAAAATCAGAGTTTTTAATTAAAATATCTTCAATTCACTTAATATTACGATAACAATTAGCCTCACTAATATCAAAACTTTTACCAAGATGAAAATAAGTCTGATATTCTCGTCAATATAATAAAGTCATCAATAATCTATTTTCTAATGATAATTTATTAGTTTTACCACCTTTTTTAAATTTTTCTATTTCAGCAACTTTTAAAATATCTAACATTTTATTAAAAGTGGATTTTTTTATTCCTGTTAATCTTAACCATTCTCTATCATTAAGAGTATTAAATTTATTATTGTTCATATTTTTATGTCCTCATAAATTATATTTTATAATAATATTTTAATAAAAAAGGGTATCGCAAGAAGTCTATTCAAATAAAACCTATGTGTAATTTTGGTACTTGATTTTATGTTGGTGTTAACTAAGATGGAAAAATTAATATTGTTGAACCATATATTGAAAATGATAACGAGCAAGATTTTATTAATAAATATTCTAGTGAAAAACAAGAACAGTTAAATAGTAATCAACAGCAAAATCAAAATAATAATATTGGTATTGATGATACTATTTTGTGAAATAAATAGTTATGAAACAACAGTTATGTTTTGCTTGTATTAATGATACTGTTTGAGAAAATGGTTCTACTTATTGCTGAAACTGTGTTAATAAAAATGTTGTTTTAATTAATCAATATTATTCTAGAATAAATAATGAAAAGAATTAAAGAAATTTTAAAAGAATTAAAATCAAAAGAATACAATATTTTATTAGATGAATTAGAAGAGTTATTTTTTGAGTTAGAAAAAAATCAATTATATAAAGAAGATTTTGTAATATACAGTTTTGGATGTGATAAGTGTAATTTAACTTACAGCTGTAAAAATAATTGTAAATTATTTTGAGCTTTAAAAGATAATCTAGATTATGAAAAATTAGAAAGTAAGGAATAAAAATAAATATGTGAGATTGAATTGCTTGTTGTAGTTGTTTTTTAATAGCAATTACTTTAATAGTTTTAATTCTTGTATTTATTGGTGGTTTTTAATGAAAAAACAAACTAAGTTATATAAACAACGATTAGAATATTTGGTTAATGTTATACATCAATGTTTACCTGCAAAAATATCTTTATTTATGTTAAGAAAAGCAATTAAGTTATATCTTAATCATAATATTATTGATATTAGTGTTATGGAAGAACAACATTTTAAATTATTAGTAGAACAAGTAAAAAATTGTATGTTAAATATAGAAAGTGAGAGTGAAAAATAATGGATATATTTTCAATGATTATTGTATTTTTATTAGTTATCTTATTATATGCTTATGTCATTTTTTCTGTTTTTAATAAAAAAGAAATTAAAAAATCAAAATTAGAACTTGAAAAATTAGAACTTGAAAAAATAGAACTTGAAAATGAGAAATTAAAGTTAGAAATTTCAGAATTAAAAAATAAAGGTGGTGGTAATTAATGACTGTATTTGCAACAATTATTTTAGTTATTACAATGTTTATGTTATTGATATTTTTAACAGTAAGCACAGTGTTTAAATTTAAAAATAAATATTTAGTTTGTCCGCATTGTTCTAAAAAAGTAGAATTTAAAGAATGGGGAAAACGAAAAATTAAAAAAGCAGATAAATCTGTTTAATAAGTTAATATCAGTTAAATACATTGCCAAAGTATAAAATTGATTTTAGTTTTTAATGTTAATTACTAAAATCAATGTTAGAGTACGGCAATGTTTTATTATAAGTTATTAGTATTTAAGGAGTGAGTTTTAGATGAATGTAAATTTATTAGCAGATAACCCTGATGCAAGTGTTATTAAGCAAATAGCAGATTTTGCTGGTATTCTTGCTGATTGGGCGATTGCTTTTACAAACTGATTTATCGGTTTTTTAGGGTCACATATGTTATTAATTATTCCGTTAGTTTTAATGTTTGTGGTTTTAGGAATTGAAACAATCAGAAAGTTAATTCACGGATATTAGTATTTATGATAAACTCTAACCTTGATTTTAGTAATTAACATTTAGGAAAGGAATAAGAAAAATGCAAAGTGTATGAGATTTATATTATGAATTTATGACAATTATTTTTAGGATTAATCATCCTATTATTTTAGATATTGTTATATTTGTTGTGTTTTTAATACTTGTTTTTGGTATGTTATTTTTAATTTTAAGTTGTATTTTTAGGTGGATAAAATAATGGACTGAAACACTTTTTTTGCAACGAGTATATCAAGGACTTTTGCAGATTTTTTATTTTATTCCAAAAATTGAAATTGATAACTTTGTTGGTAGTTCTATTGATAATATTACTTATTCAGTGATTATGATAGGTGTTTGATTAGTGGTGTTTTTCTTAATTTGATTATCAATATTTATTTTATATAAAACTATAAGTTTGGTGGTGTAAATATGTTTAAAAATTATTTTAATTTATTTAGAAAACAAAAAAATATTAAGTTTTCTTATTGATATGTAAATTGATTTATGGCAAATATTTTGTTTTATCTTTTTATTGTTTGTTTTAATTTACAATTTATATATTTTAGTTCTACATCAGTTGTTGATATTATCCTTTTTATTTTTTTAGTAATTTTTGATATTATCTTTTTTTGGTCTTTTTTTAGTAATCTTTTTCAAACACGAAAATTGATTAAAATTATTAAAAGTAATCCAATATCAATCATTAACGGTGCTTTGGGTACTGGTAAAACTTTATTAATGACTTATTTATCGCAAATTGCTAAGTTTGACAATGTTTATTCTAATTATTTTATTAATGATGAAAAAATTGGAGTGGAATGGCAAGGGTTTTTTGGACAAATTTTATGTAGAGTAAAGATTTTTATATTCAATTGGTGTTAAATAATTTAATTTGCTGTGAATTCGTACATTATTGTATCAATTAACATAGTCAAATAATTCTAATTTAAATTGTTCAATATTTTTAAATTTTCTGTTTTTAATTAATTCTGTTTTTAAAATTTTATAGGTTGATTCAGAAACAGCATTATCATAAGAACAGCCTGGTTTACTATAAGATTTTGCAACATTGTTTTTAGCTAAAAGATTGTAAATGATATTGTTATTAAATTCGCTGCCTTGATCAGTATGAAATATTTTAATATTATCTAAAGAAAAACTAAGCTTTTTAAAAGTATTTTCAACTAATTTGGCATCTTTATGAGAACTAACATCATAACCAATAACTTCACGATTAAATAAATCAATTAGAAAGCACACATAATATCATTTGCTATTGATAGCAACTTGTGTTAAATCACTGACAACAACTTCATGTAGTTTATAATTATTAAATTCTTGATTTAACAAATTATGATATTTGTATGTAGCGTTTTTGTTACTTTGATGTTTATATTTAAGTTTTGTATAATTGGAAATTAAGTTATATCTTTGCATTATTTTACTAATTTTTATTCGTGATAATAAAATATTTTGTTGTGCTAACATAACTTTAATTTTTCTTGTGCCATAATTTTTACGACTTTTTAAGAAAATACTGATAACAGCATTATCAATAGTATGGTTTGATTTAGGATTATTTGATTTCAATTGATAATAAAACGTTGATCTAGGAACTTTTAGTGTTTTGCATAAATTAGTAATTACATATTTTTTTTGTTTTTAATAATTACTATTTTTTGCCTATTATCAGTGTGGCTTGCTTTAAAATATCATTTTCCATTCGTAATTGTTTAATTTCTTTTCTTAGATGAATTAGTTCATTTTCTTCTGGGCTTCGATTATCTTTTGCTTTAAATGAACCAGAATTATTGAATTCATGAATTCATTTTCAAACTGTTGATTTACCGACCTGATAGTCACTGGACAATTGTTTTGCTGTTTTACCTGTTTTATAAAGACTAACAATTTGTTGTTTAAATTCATCGGTATAATAGACTTCTTGCATTACTTGTTAAAAAATTGCAAATATTTGTAAAAAAGATACTAATAGAAAAATATAATTTTAATTAATTATGTTTTTTATTTAAAAATTTAATATTTTTCCACAACGAAAAATTAATTTATTATTTAAATTATTTAATTTTAAATAAATATTTTATGTTAAATATAATAATTGTAAATTATAAATTGAGGCAATTAAATTAAATCTTAAACCAAATCTTTTTCTTCGATTACGATATTTTTCTGTAATAATTTTAAATTTTTTAAGAATAGCAAAAATATTTTCAATAATAATTCTCATTTTTGAAACTAGTCTATTATATTGCTTTTGTTCTTTGTTTAAAGGGTTTTTCTTTGTTTTCTTTGTAGGTATTAGAACATTATTGTGATTTTTTTGTATTCCTTGATAACCACTATCAACTATTAATTTGGTATTTTTTAAAATTGGGATTTTTGATTCTTTAAATAAAGCATAATCATGTTTTTTTCCGAGCGAAAAACTTGTTGCAATAATTTTTTTGGTTTCTTGTTCGATAATTACTTGTGTTTTGATCGTGTGTTTTTTCTTTTTACCAGAATAAGATTGTTTTTGTCTTTTTTTGGGCGTTGGATTGGAGTTTCGGTAGCATCAATAATAATAGTTTTATCATTAAAATAATCATTTATTAGTGCTTTTTTACCAGCAAGTTGTTGAAAATCAGAGTTTTTAATTAAAATATCTTCAATTCACTTAATATTACGATAACAATTAGCCTCACTAATATCAAAACTTTTACCAAGATGAAAATAAGTCTGATATTCTCTTCAATATAATAAAGTCATCAATAATCTATTTTCTAATGATAATTTATTAGTTTTACCACCTTTTTTAAATTTTTCTATTTCAGCAACTTTTAAAATATCTAACATTTTATTAAAAGTGGATTTTTTTATTCCTGTTAATCTTAACCATTCTCTATCATTAAGAGTATTAAATTTATTATTGTTCATATTTTTATGTCCTCATAAATTATATTTTATAATAATATTTTAATAAAAAAGGGTATCGCAAGAAGTCTAATGATTCTTTGCCATAATTACACCTCCATTTATTAATTTAATTATAATCCTTACTCCACATTATTGTTGTCCAATTTATCTTAACCCATCCAATTAGATTTTAGTAAAGGAGAAAAAATATATGTATGATAAAAATAACAAAATTATTGTAAAAATAACAAATATTACTCCCTATGGTGCTTTTTGTAGAGCAGAAAGAGCTGATGGTTTAATCCATATTAGTGAAGTTTCAGATTATTTTGTTAAAGATATTAAAGATTTTTTTGATATTGGTGATGAAATTGAAGTTGATGTGCTTGATTTTAATATAGTTAGAAAACATCTTAAATTAAGTTATAAAAATTGTCACCCTGAATTATTAAAAAATGATGATAAAGAAATTCAGGAAATAAAAACAGCATTCCAAAACTTAAATAAAAAACAAAATAAAACAGACAATATTGAAAATATTAATAAAATAAATGAAAATGAATAAATTAGTAAAATACAATAAAAAAGTAAAAAATAGTTTTTATACTACTTTTTACTTTTTTATTGTATTTTATTTTTAATTTGTTATAATACTTTTAACTTTTTATGGTTTAGTTTTACAGTATACACATTGATAAAATAAAAAATAATAATAAAGAATCTAAAAAAATAGGAAGTGATATTAAAAGCTTAACTACCCTGGTAAATAACATTATTAATGAAATTTCAACTGATGATGGTTTTGCCGAATTCTCCCAAGTTATTTCATTATTAATTCGAAGAAAATCTGATTTTGATACAAGAAATTATGGTTTTAATAACACTAAAACACTATCATTTTTTAAAGAAAAGTTAGCTGATTATTATGAGATAAAATTAGCTAGTGATAATCAAACCGCATTTATTAAAATAAATTCAAAAAACTAAGTTAAAAAATGTGCTTATTTTAAGCACATTTTTAGTGTTTTTATATAGTAGACTTCTTGCATTACTTGTTAAAAAATTGCAAATATTTGTAAAAAAGATACTAATAGAAAAATATAATTTTAATTAATTATGTTTTTTATTTAAAAATTTAATATTTTTCCACAACGAAAAATTAATTTATTATTTAAATTATTTAATTTTAAATAAATATTTTATGTTAAATATAATAATTGTAAATTATAAATTGAGGCAATTAAATTAAATCTTAAACCAAATCTTTTTCTTCGATTACGATATTTTTCTGTAATAATTTTAAATTTTTTAAGAATAGCAAAAATATTTTCAATAATAATTCTCATTTTTGAAACTAGTCTATTATATTGCTTTTGTTCTTTGTTTAAAGGGTTTTTCTTTGTTTTCTTTGTAGGTATTAGAACATTATTGTGATTTTTTTGTATTCCTTGATAACCACTATCAACTATTAATTTGGTATTTTTTAAAATTGGGATTTTTGATTCTTTAAATAAAGCATAATCATATTTTTTTCCGGGCGAAAAACTTGTTGCAATAATTTTTTTGGTTTCTTGTTCGATAATTACTTGTGTTTTGATCGTGTGTTTTTTCTTTTTACCAGAATAAGATTGTTTTTGTCTTTTTTTGGGCGTTGGATTGGAGTTTCGGTAGCATCAATAATAATAGTTTTATCATTAAAATAATCATTTATTAGTGCTTTTTTACCAGCAAGTTGTTGAAAATCAGAGTTTTTAATTAAAATATCTTCAATTCACTTAATATTACGATAACAATTAGCCTCACTAATATCAAAACTTTTACCAAGATGAAAATAAGTCTGATATTCTCGTCAATATAATAAAGTCATCAATAATCTATTTTCTAATGATAATTTATTAGTTTTACCACCTTTTTAAATTTTTCTATTTCAGCAACTTTTAAAATATCTAACATTTTATTAAAAGTTGATTTTTTTATTCCTGTTAATCTTAGCCATTCTCTATCATTAAGAGTATTAAATTTATTATTGTTCATATTTTTATGTCCTCATAAATTATATTTTATAATAATATTTTAATAAAAAAGGGTATCGCAAGAAGTCTATTATAATCAAAATAACTTTCAGATATAAACACTTAATTATATTGAAAGTTTCAAACTATTTATAGTTTCCTTGAGCGGAATTTTTAAATGTAATTTAGTGTTTTTTTATTTGAAAGGAGTTTATAAAAATGAATAATGTTTTTATTTACGATAATTTAAAGATTAATAGTCATAATATATTTATGAATAAATTAAATTATGCTAAAAGAGAATATTATTTAAAAAAAGTATTTTATGGTAATTATGTTAAAAATATTGTTTTACCACTAGATATAATTAATAATATCCCCCGTAATAAAGATGGTATTAAAAATACTGGGAAAAATGATAAAAAGTTATTAAATAGTCGTATTCGTACACAAGGAAATTGTATCCGTAAAGCATATCATAATTTTTCAAATTCTAAAAATTTAAGTTTTCTAACTTTAACTTATGCTGTTAATGAAACGGATGTTAAAAAGTGTAAATATGATTTAATGAAATTCTTTCAAAATATTAATCGTTGATATAATAACCCAATTAGAGCAAAACATCATAAAGGAATTTTAAAATATATGTATACTTATGAGTATCAAAAACGGGGAGCAGTCCATTTTCATATAATCTTAAACCAAAAAATACCAAATAGTACTGTACAACAGTATTGAAAACACGGTATTAATAAAAATATTAAAGTTCGTAGTGGAACAAACGAAGATGTTGTTAAATATCTTGCTAAATATATTGTTAAAACTGCTAATAATGATAAGTCACAAAATCATTATGATTTAAACATTAAAGCATATCAATTTAGTCGTAATTGTAAAAACCCAAAAATAAAAGTTGGGGTTGTTGAATTAGATACATTAGATTTAATTCTGTCATCTGATGAAACACTTAATTATTTTAGTTTTGGTAATAAGCAAGGTATTCGTGTTGGTTTTAGTTGTGATAGTTATTATGGTTTAGATAAATTTAGAGAATTTAAAAAATATGTTTCACACGAAAGTAAAATGTGAAGAAATCAAAATAATAAAATAATTGAAAATTACAAAAATAAATTTAAAAATTTAAGGTGTTAAAATTAAAAAATGAGTTAAAAACTCATTAAAAAAAGTGGCAATTGCCCTGAGCAACAATCACCACAAATTAATTAAAACAAAAAAAAAAAAAAACAAGATGGGGATGTATATTTTACAATATATTTAATTTTGTGTTGAAAATTTGACTTTTTAATATTTTATTGTATTATTAATTTAACTTAAACATTTTATTGTGTTTGAGTTTTAAATCTTAAAAGATTTCCTTGAGCGGAACTTAAATATAATTAAATGCTTTTTATATTTTATTTATAAATTTATTCAAATAAAAAACACTAACTTTGTAGCAATAAATATTTTAATTAATCATTTTTATATTTAAGTTTTAATTTTTTAAGAAATCTTTTAAGAAACTATATAGTTTTTTAAAAGGAGATTTCAAATATGAAATATTTAGTGATGTTAACAAAGGTTAACAAAAATAAAGTTATTAAAAATAACAAAACTGGTAAAGAAGACTATTATGATGTCTTAAAATTTCAACCATTAGAAAAAAACGAAAATGGAGAATATGAAAGTTCAAATTTATTACCAAAAGATAAATGATTTAAACAAGATAACGAAAATTATATTAGATTTCTTGCATTACTTGTTAAAAAATTGCAAATATTTGTAAAAAAGATACTAATAGAAAAATATAATTTTAATTAATTATGTTTTTTATTTAAAAATTTAATATTTTTCCACAACGAAAAATTAATTTATTATTTAAATTATTTAATTTTAAATAAATATTTTATGTTAAATATAATAATTGTAAATTATAAATTGAGGCAATTAAATTAAATCTTAAACCAAATCTTTTTCTTCGATTACGATATTTTTCTGTAATAATTTTAAATTTTTTAAGAATAGCAAAAATATTTTCAATAATAATTCTCATTTTTGAAACTAGTCTATTATATTGCTTTTGTTCTTTGTTTAAAGGGTTTTTCTTTGTTTTCTTTGTAGGTATTAGAACATTATTGTGATTTTTTTGTATTCCTTGATAACCACTATCAACTATTAATTTGGTATTTTTTAAAATTGGGATTTTTGATTCTTTAAATAAAGCATAATCATGTTTTTTTCCGAGCGAAAAACTTGTTGCAATAATTTTTTTGGTTTCTTGTTCGATAATTACTTGTGTTTTGATCGTGTGTTTTTTCTTTTTACCAGAATAAGATTGTTTTTGTCTTTTTTTGGGCGTTGGATTGGAGTTTCGGTAGCATCAATAATAATAGTTTTATCATTAAAATAATCATTTATTAGTGCTTTTTTACCAGCAAGTTGTTGAAAATCAGAGTTTTTAATTAAAATATCTTCAATTCACTTAATATTACGATAACAATTAGCCTCACTAATATCAAAACTTTTACCAAGATGAAAATAAGTCTGATATTCTCGTCAATATAATAAAGTCATCAATAATCTATTTTCTAATGATAATTTATTAGTTTTACCACCTTTTTTAAATTTTTCTATTTCAGCAACTTTTAAAATATCTAACATTTTATTAAAAGTGGATTTTTTTATTCCTGTTAATCTTAACCATTCTCTATCATTAAGAGTATTAAATTTATTATTGTTCATATTTTTATGTCCTCATAAATTATATTTTATAATAATATTTTAATAAAAAAGGGTATCGCAAGAAGTCTATTCAAATAAAACCTATGTGTAATTTTGGTACTTGATTTTATGTTGGTGTTAACTAAGATGGAAAAATTAATATTGTTGAACCATATATTGAAAATGATAACGAGCAAGATTTTATTAATAAATATTCTAGTGAAAAACAAGAACAGTTAAATAGTAATCAACAGCAAAATCAAAATAATAATATTGGTATTGATGATACTATTTTGTGAAATAAATAGTTATGAAACAACAGTTATGTTTTGCTTGTATTAATGATACTGTTTGAGAAAATGGTTCTACTTATTGCTGAAACTGTGTTAATAAAAATGTTGTTTTAATTAATCAATATTATTCTAGAATAAATAATGAAAAGAATTAAAGAAATTTTAAAAGAATTAAAATCAAAAGAATACAATATTTTATTAGATGAATTAGAAGAGTTATTTTTTGAGTTAGAAAAAAATCAATTATATAAAGAAGATTTTGTAATATACAGTTTTGGATGTGATAAGTGTAATTTAACTTACAGCTGTAAAAATAATTGTAAATTATTTTGAGCTTTAAAAGATAATCTAGATTATGAAAAATTAGAAAGTAAGGAATAAAAATAAATATGTGAGATTGAATTGCTTGTTGTAGTTGTTTTTTAATAGCAATTACTTTAATAGTTTTAATTCTTGTATTTATTGGTGGTTTTTAATGAAAAAACAAACTAAGTTATATAAACAACGATTAGAATATTTGGTTAATGTTATACATCAATGTTTACCTGCAAAAATATCTTTATTTATGTTAAGAAAAGCAATTAAGTTATATCTTAATCATAATATTATTGATATTAGTGTTATGGAAGAACAACATTTTAAATTATTAGTAGAACAAGTAAAAAATTGTATGTTAAATATAGAAAGTGAGAGTGAAAAATAATGGATATATTTTCAATGATTATTGTATTTTTATTAGTTATCTTATTATATGCTTATGTCATTTTTTCTGTTTTTAATAAAAAAGAAATTAAAAAATCAAAATTAGAACTTGAAAAAATAGAACTTGAAAATGAGAAATTAAAGTTAGAAATTTCAGAATTAAAAAATAAAGGTGGTGGTAATTAATGACTGTATTTGCAACAATTATTTTAGTTATTACAATGTTTATGTTATTGATATTTTTAACAGTAAGCACAGTGTTTAAATTTAAAAATAAATATTTAGTTTGTCCGCATTGTTCTAAAAAAGTAGAATTTAAAGAATGGGGAAAACGAAAAATTAAAAAAGCAGATAAATCTGTTGAATAAGTTAATATCAGTTAAATACATTGCCAAAGTATAAAATTGATTTTAGTTTTTAATGTTAATTACTAAAATCAAGGTTAGAGTACGGCAATGTTTTATTATAAGTTATTAGTATTTAAGGAGTGAGTTTTAGATGAATGTAAATTTATTAGCAGATAACCCTGATGCAAGTGTTATTAAGCAAATAGCAGATTTTGCTGGTATTCTTGCTGATTGGGCGATTGCTTTTACAAACTGATTTATCGGTTTTTTAGGGTCACATATGTTATTAATTATTCCGTTAGTTTTAATGTTTGTGGTTTTAGGAATTGAAACAATCAGAAAGTTAATTCACGGATATTAGTATTTATGATAAACTCTAACCTTGATTTTAGTAATTAACATTTAGGAAAGGAATAAGAAAAATGCAAAGTGTATGAGATTTATATTATGAATTTATGACAATTATTTTTAGGATTAATCATCCTATTATTTTAGATATTGTTATATTTGTTGTGTTTTTAATACTTGTTTTTGGTATGTTATTTTTAATTTTAAGTTGTATTTTTAGGTGGATAAAATAATGGACTGAAACACTTTTTTGCAACGAGTATATCAAGGACTTTTGCAGATTTTTTATTTTATTCCAAAAATTGAAATTGATAACTTTGTTGGTAGTTCTATTGATAATATTACTTATTCAGTGATTATGATAGGTGTTTGATTAGTGGTGTTTTTCTTAATTTGATTATCAATATTTATTTTATATAAAACTATAAGTTTGGTGGTGTAAATATGTTTAAAAATTATTTTAATTTATTTAGAAAACAAAAAAATATTAAGTTTTCTTATTGATATGTAAATTGATTTATGGCAAATATTTTGTTTTATCTTTTTATTGTTTGTTTTAATTTACAATTTATATATTTTAGTTCTACATCAGTTGTTGATATTATCCTTTTTATTTTTTTAGTAATTTTTGATATTATCTTTTTTTGGTCTTTTTTTAGTAATCTTTTTCAAATGGAATGGCAAGGGTTTTTTGGACAAATTTTATGTAGAGTAAAGATTTTTATATTCAATTGGTGTTAAATAATTTAATTTGCTGTGAATTCGTACATTATTGTATCAATTAACATAGTCAAATAATTCTAATTTAAATTGTTCAATATTTTTAAATTTTCTGTTTTTAATTAATTCTGTTTTTAAAATTTTATAGGTTGATTCAGAAACAGCATTATCATAAGGACAGCCTGGTTTACTATAAGATTTTGCAACATTGTTTTTAGCTAAAAGATTGTAAATGATATTGTTATTAAATTCGCTGCCTTGATCAGTATGAAATATTTTAATATTATCTAAAGAAAAACTAAGCTTTTTAAAAGTATTTTCAACTAATTTGGCATCTTTATGAGAACTAACATCATAACCAATAACTTCACGATTAAATAAATCAATTAGAAAGCACACATAATATCATTTGCTATTGATAGCAACTTGTGTTAAATCACTGACAACAACTTCATGTAGTTTATAATTATTAAATTCTTGATTTAACAAATTATGATATTTGTATGTAGCGTTTTTGTTACTTTGATGTTTATATTTAAGTTTTGTATAATTGGAAATTAAGTTATATCTTTGCATTATTTTACTAATTTTTATTCGTGATAATAAAATATTTTGTTGTGCTAACATAACTTTAATTTTTCTTGTGCCATAATTTTTACGACTTTTTAAGAAAATACTGATAACAGCATTATCAATAGTATGGTTTGATTTAGGATTATTTGATTTCAATTGATAATAAAACGTTGATCTAGGAACTTTTAGTGTTTTGCATAAATTAGTAATTACATATTTTTTTTGTTTTTAATAATTACTATTTTTTGCCTATTATCAGTGTGGCTTGCTTTAAAATATCATTTTCCATTCGTAATTGTTTAATTTCTTTTCTTAGATGAATTAGTTCATTTTCTTCTGGGCTTCGATTATCTTTTGCTTTAAATGAACCAGAATTATTGAATTCATGAATTCATTTTCAAACTGTTGATTTACCGACCTGATAGTCACTGGACAATTGTTTTGCTGTTTTACCTGTTTTATAAAGACTAACAATTTGTTGTTTAAATTCATCGGTATAATGATTCTTTGCCATAATTACACCTCCATTTATTAATTTAATTATAATCCTTACTCCACATTATTGTTGTCCAATTTATCTTAACCCATCCAACTGGACAATTGTTTTGCTGTTTTACCTGTTTTATAAAGACTAACAATTTGTTGTTTAAATTCATCGGTATAATGATTCTTTGCCATAATTACACCTCCATTTATTAATTTAATTATAATCCTTACTCCACATTATTGTTGTCCAATTTATCTTAACCCATCCAATTAGATTTTAGTAAAGGAGAAAAAATATATGTATGATAAAAATAACAAAATTATTGTAAAAATAACAAATATTACTCCCTATGGTGCTTTTTGTAGAGCAGAAAGAGCTGATGGTTTAATCCATATTAGTGAAGTTTCAGATTATTTTGTTAAAGATATTAAAGATTTTTTTGATATTGGTGATGAAATTGAAGTTGATGTGCTTGATTTTAATATAGTTAGAAAACATCTTAAATTAAGTTATAAAAATTGTCACCCTGAATTATTAAAAAATGATGATAAAGAAATTCAGGAAATAAAAACAGCATTCCAAAACTTAAATAAAAAACAAAATAAAACAGACAATATTGAAAATATTAATAAAATAAATGAAAATGAATAAATTAGTAAAATACAATAAAAAAGTAAAAAATAGTTTTTATACTACTTTTTACTTTTTTATTGTATTTTATTTTTAATTTGTTATAATACTTTTAACTTTTTATGGTTTAGTTTTACAGTATACACATTGATAAAATAAAAAATAATAATAAAGAATCTAAAAAAATAGGAAGTGATATTAAAAGCTTAACTACCCTGGTAAATAACATTATTAATGAAATTTCAACTGATGATGGTTTTGCCGAATTCTCCCAAGTTATTTCATTATTAATTCGAAGAAAATCTGATTTTGATACAAGAAATTATGGTTTTAATAACACTAAAACACTATCATTTTTTAAAGAAAAGTTAGCTGATTATTATGAGATAAAATTAGCTAGTGATAATCAAACCGCATTTATTAAAATAAATTCAAAAAACTAAGTTAAAAAATGTGCTTATTTTAAGCACATTTTTAGTGTTTTTATATAGTAGACTTCTTGCATTACTTGTTAAAAAATTGCAAATATTTGTAAAAAAGATACTAATAGAAAAATATAATTTTAATTAATTATGTTTTTTATTTAAAAATTTAATATTTTTCCACAACGAAAAATTAATTTATTATTTAAATTATTTAATTTTAAATAAATATTTTATGTTAAATATAATAATTGTAA
The DNA here is from genome assembly GCF_009866525.1 of Spiroplasma poulsonii. Taxonomy (GTDB): domain Bacteria; phylum Bacillota_I; class Bacilli_A; order Mycoplasmatales; family Mycoplasmataceae; genus Spiroplasma; species Spiroplasma poulsonii. Next base: position 1,174,379 of record NZ_CM020866.1, on the reverse strand, counting down.
ATTATAAATTGAGGCAATTAAATTAAATCTTAAACCAAATCTTTTTCTTCGATTACGATATTTTTCTGTAATAATTTTAAATTTTTTAAGAATAGCAAAAATATTTTCAATAATAATTCTCATTTTTGAAACTAGTCTATTATATTGCTTTTGTTCTTTGTTTAAAGGGTTTTTCTTTGTTTTCTTTGTAGGTATTAGAACATTATTGTGATTTTTTTGTATTCCTTGATAACCACTATCAACTATTAATTTGGTATTTTTTAAAATTGGGATTTTTGATTCTTTAAATAAAGCATAATCATGTTTTTTTCCGAGCGAAAAACTTGTTGCAATAATTTTTTTGGTTTCTTGTTCGATAATTACTTGTGTTTTGATCGTGTGTTTTTTCTTTTTACCAGAATAAGATTGTTTTTGTCTTTTTTTGGGCGTTGGATTGGAGTTTCGGTAGCATCAATAATAATAGTTTTATCATTAAAATAATCATTTATTAGTGCTTTTTTACCAGCAAGTTGTTGAAAATCAGAGTTTTTAATTAAAATATCTTCAATTCACTTAATATTACGATAACAATTAGCCTCACTAATATCAAAACTTTTACCAAGATGAAAATAAGTCTGATATTCTCGTCAATATAATAAAGTCATCAATAATCTATTTTCTAATGATAATTTATTAGTTTTACCACCTTTTTTAAATTTTTCTATTTCAACAACTTTTAAAATATCTAACATTTTATTAAAAGTGGATTTTTTTATTCCTGTTAATCTTAACCATTCTCTATCATTAAGAGTATTAAATTTATTATTGTTCATATTTTTATGTCCTCATAAATTATATTTTATAATAATATTTTAATAAAAAAGGGTATCGCAAGAAGTCTAGTGTAATGTTAAGCAATATTAACTATCAAATAGAATGAATTGCGTTCTAATTTAGATTTAGTTTTTATTATTTATTAGTTATTACGCAAATTTTTTTACATTTTAAAATATTATAATTAATATTACTAGTTTTAAAAGAAATAAGGTATAATTACTGTGTATATTTAGAAGATAAATAATATATGTATGGTTGTGTTAAGTTTAAAAGATAGGTGAAAAGAATGAAGAAATTATGTGGAGCGTCATTAATTTTTCTAACAATTGGAGGGCTTTTTAGTGCGCTTTTTTTTGGGTTATTAATTATTTTTAAAGCTAAAATGAGTACTAGTAGTACTAGTCATTTACTTTATGAAGCAGCACGAATGTTGCTTGAAGATATTGCGCGGGTTGTATTGCAATTTTCAGATCAAACAATGTATATCAAAGTTCTTGCTAATCCAACCTTGGTGGGTGGAATTTTAATAGGAATTTCTAGTTTTTTAGTGTTAATGTATTTAATTCCAAATTATTTAACAAAAAATGGTGGTTATAAAGGGTTTGGCGTTGTTTTTGCTTTAATTCTTGGTCTTCTTACGTGTTTCTTTCTGATTCTTGCGGTAGTATTTGGTGTTCAAACACCAGATGGAAAAACAGGATTAAGTGTTTTTAAATTAGGACTAAAAATTAATCCTAGTTTTGCTTTATTGTTTATTGGGCCAGTTTTTACTCTTCTTGGTGGAATCTTAACAACAACTTATTATCGAAAAGCACGTCAAGCAAAACCATTGACAAAAGATCAACAAAATCGTTTATCAGCAATTGATTTAACAACTGGTAAAATTGGAGCAAAAGGATTAACACCACAAAAAGAAATGGTTAACCAAGCGGAACTTTCTGCTCGTGAAGATGCATCTCCTAGGGCAACGAATAAAAATCCGGCAGCAACTGATTTAAAAACAAAAATGGCGTTATTAAAAGAGAAAATGGCGCGTAATGCAATGTTAAATGAACAAGGTGAAGCGCATTTAGCTGAACCAACAGCAGAATATGATAATAGTCGTTGAAAAGATAATAGTAAAACTCCTGATGAAAAAGCACCAATTCGTGTTGGCGCTGAAGGTCAGTACTTACGCACAATCGAAGAAGGAGTTGGGGTAGTTGACGAATCACCAACTGGTGTTATGATTGAACAAGAAGGTAATTTTGTTAAAAAAGGCGATATCATTAAACACCATGATTATTCTGCCCCTGTTTTTAGTGAAACAACTTCATCAGCACCGCAACAAAAAGGAACTGGCCCAGGTTCGATTATCATTCCAAAATCCAAACAACATATGCCATTAGATACGCGAGAGTTAGAAGAACGAATTGGTTCAGTACCAAGAATTAGTGAGAAACAACGGGTAAATCCGAATGCTCGTGTTGATAATTCGTATGATGGAAAAGTTTTCTTGGGTGATATTGATAAAATTTGAACCGCCGGAAAAAAATATCGCGAAGATATTACTAAACAATCAGAAAAAGCAAAACCAAAATCTTATGTTAATCCAACTGATAACTTTGATGATTATGTTAACGATAATAATGATAATACTGAAGAACATGATGATCATCATTAATCAAAAACTAGTTTTATTAGTAAGGGAGGAACATTATGGCATTTCAAAAAGTGCTACCATATCAGGGTAATTTAATTAAATATGATTTAATTATTAAAGAACAAAAAAATATTGTTTTAAATGTCAATAATGGCAAAATTAAAGTTTCAGCTCCAAGTCATGCGCATGATTGGGAAATTGAAGCTTTAATTTATAAAAATATTAAAAAAATTATTACTGTAATTGATGTTCATGATAATTACCGTAAAATTATGATTAATCCTGATGGAACTGGTTATGTCTTTGTTTTTAATGAAAAATATTCGTTACAATTAACTGCCGAAAATGTTCATACCAAAATTATTAATTGTCAATTATTTGTAATGAAAGATGCTGGTAGTTATGAGGAAAATGTTAAAAAGTTACACCAATTTTTGAAACAAAAATTTAGTTATAAATTTGAACAATTATTGGATAAATGAGCAGCAACAATGGGTTTAACTTATAAAAATTTATCGGTGAAAGCAATGACACGAAAATGAGGTGTCTGTTATCCGCAAACTGAAAAAATTGTTTTAAATACAAAACTAATTCATTTTGACCCAACGGTATTAGAATATGTTATTGTTCATGAATTATCGCATTTAGTGCATCATAATCATTCAAAATCGTTTTGATATTATGTTGAACGATATATGCCAAATTATAAGGAAAAAGTTGAAATTTTAAAAAAAACAGGAATTTAAAACTGGTTTTTCTGCTTTAATTGACTATAATTAAGTGAGGAGATTAAAAACTATGCTTTATATTACTAACCAAGCCGATAGTAAAAAAATTGATGATTTTATTTTTAACCAATTAGAAATTCCTGCCATTAAATTAATGGCCAAAGCAGTAGAGGGATTATTTAATTATGTTAATTTAACGGTTAATAATTTTTTAATTTTTAGTAATGTTGGAAATAATGGGGGCGATGGGCTTGCTTTGGCAAAATTAATTAGTGATTATGATGCCACTAAAAAAAGTGCATGTTTATATTTGCACTTCTAATGCAGACTTTGATGCGGCAAAGACACCAGAAGTGGCACATTACTATCGCCAATTAAAATCTTTAGCTAATGTAACAATTAGTTTTTTAAGTGATGATCTTGATAAACTACTTTTATGAGCTGAATTTATTGTTGATTGTATTTTTGGGATTGGATATCACGGTAAAATGCCAGCAGCAATTGCTGAAATTATTAAGAAAATTAATCAAGTCCAAAAATATGTTTTAGCGTGTGATATTCCTAGTGGAATTGATAATGATAAAGCAATAATTCCAACAATTGCAATAAAAGCTAATAAAACAGTTACTTTTTTTACTTATAAAACAGCATTTATTATTTATGATATTATTCCTTACTTAGGAGAAGTTGTGGTTTGACAGTTAGGTTTTCATCCAAAGGCTGTCAATGATATTTGTTCACAATTAGTTAATAATAATCTATTTTATAATAATAGTATTAAGTTACAATCACGACCATTAATTTCACATAAGGGGGATTATGGTAATTTAATTATTTTTGCTTCAAGTTTAGAGTATGTAAATGCTGGCACATTAGTAGCTAATATGGCTTTAAATGCTGGAATTGGTTTAGTAATTTGATCGGTTTCACCCGAAATATTAGGAAAAACCAATCATACCACCCCAGAAGTGACCTTTTGTGATTCTTCTGATCGTAATCGTATTTTAGATTTACTAACAAATAAAGTTAACATTGTTGCTTATGGAATGGGAAAAGGAAAAACAGAGCGAACATATAATACTTTAAATTATATTTTAGATAATTATAAGGGGCCAATTGTTGTTGACGCTGATGGCATTAATGTTTTATACCCGCCATTATTGCGTAAATTACGTGGCCGTGGTGTTTTAACCCCCCATGTCTTAGAATTATCACGATTGATTGATAAAAGTGTTGAAGAAATTTTACAAGACCGGGTAAATATTGCAAAAGAATTTGCTAATAAATACAAGATCATTGTTGTACTAAAAGGTTATCAATCAATTATTACAGATGGTAATATTGTTTATATTAACGGGACGGGGAACCCTTATATGGCAGTAGCTGGGATGGGCGATACTTTAACTGGTTTAATTGCTAGTTTAATTGGACAAGGTTATGAGTTATTTGAAGCTGCCATTATTGGAACTTATTTGCATGGTTTTGCTGGTGATGAAATTTCGCAATATAAAAAACCAGTGTTACCAACCGATATTATTGAACAAATTGGTTATGTTTTAGCAGAATTAATTGATTCGAATAACGATTATCATAGGTTCTCAAAATAAAAAAGGGACCTATTTTTTATTGTTTATGTAAATTGCAAATGCCAACCGATAAAAAGTTAACTATTAATTTAGTTAACTTTTTTAAGTTAATTATAGGAGGTTGGAATTATGCAAACAAAGCAATATTTGATTTTGTGGTCGTTAGTGAAAAAGTATGGTAAAGATAATGTTATTAATATTGTCAATAAGATTGCAAAAGATATTGAAATTAAAAAGTAAAAGAATAAATTATTCCGCGTAATTTATTAGCGGAATAATTTATTCAATAGACTTCTTGCATTACTTGTTAAAAAATTGCAAATATTTGTAAAAAAGATACTAATAGAAAAATATAATTTTAATTAATTATGTTTTTTATTTAAAAATTTAATATTTTTCCACAACGAAAAATTAATTTATTATTTAAATTATTTAATTTTAAATAAATATTTTATGTTAAATATAATAATTGTAAATTATAAATTGAGGCAATTAAATTAAATCTTAAACCAAATCTTTTTCTTCGATTACGATATTTTTCTGTAATAATTTTAAATTTTTTAAGAATAGCAAAAATATTTTCAATAATAATTCTCATTTTTGAAACTATTCTATTATATTGCTTTTGTTCTTTGTTTAAAGGATTTTTCTTTGTTTTCTTTGTAGGTATTAGAACATTATTGTGATTTTTTTGTATTCCTTGATAACCACTATCAACTATTAATTTGGTATTTTTTAAAATTGGGATTTTTGATTCTTTAAATAAAGCATAATCATGTTTTTTTCCGAGCGAAAAACTTGTTGCAATAATTTTTTTGGTTTCTTGTTCGATAATTACTTGTGTTTTGATCGTTTGTTTTTTCTTTTTACCAGAATAAGATTGTTTTTGTCTTTTTTTGGGCGTTGGATTGGAGTTTCGGTAGCATCAATAATAATAGTTTTATCATTAAAATAATCATTTATTAGTGCTTTTTTACCAGCAAGTTGTTGAAAATCAGAGTTTTTAATTAAAATATCTTCAATTCACTTAATATTACGATAACAATTAGCCTCACTAATATCAAAACTTTTACCAAGATGAAAATAAGTCTGATATTCTCGTCAATATAATAAAGTCATCAATAATCTATTTTCTAATGATAATTTATTAGTTTTACCACCTTTTTTAAATTTTTCTATTTCAGCAACTTTTAAAATATCTAACATTTTATTAAAAGTGGATTTTTTTATTCCTGTTAATCTTAACCATTCTCTATCATTAAGAGTATTAAATTTATTATTGTTCATATTTTTATGTCCTCATAAATTATATTTTATAATAATATTTTAATAAAAAAGGGTATCGCAAGAAGTCTAATGAATTATTTAATAAAGAAACAATAATATTTTTTGTAATTATTTATTATTCTTTACAAAACTTATATTGTTCCAAATCAACATTATTATCAATATGTTCAGCAAATTCAACACATTTATACTTATTTTGTATTTCGCTTTTTGTGTTTGTTGTAAATTTAGTATCAAATTCTAAATTTTTATTAAAAGCAAGAACTTTATCAGCGTTATTTATAATATACTCATTAAATTTTTGATGTATAGTACTTTTGCCATTATCTTTATCAAACATTATATTAATAGTTATATCTTGTGTTTTAATTTGTTTAAAAATTTCAATATATATTGGCATTGTAAACTTGCCATCTGCTTGTATAATTTCATAATCATCAGTATTATTATTTAATAACTTAGATAAAAAAATAAAATCATTTTGTCCTTCAATTAAATAGACTTCTTGCGATACCCTTTTTTATTAAAATATTATTATAAAATATAATTTATGAGGACATAAAAATATGAACAATAATAAATTTAATACTCTTAATGATAGAGAATGGTTAAGATTAACAGGAATAAAAAAATCCACTTTTAATAAAATGTTAGATATTTTAAAAGTTGCTGAAATAGAAAAATTTAAAAAAGGTGGTAAAACTAATAAATTATCATTAGAAAATAGATTATTGATGACTTTATTATATTGACGAGAATATCAGACTTATTTTCATCTTGGTAAAAGTTTTGATATTAGTGAGGCTAATTGTTATCGTAATATTAAGTGAATTGAAGATATTTTAATTAAAAACTCTGATTTTCAACAACTTGCTGGTAAAAAAGCACTAATAAATGATTATTTTAATGATAAAACTATTATTATTGATGCTACCGAAACTCCAATCCAACGCCCAAAAAAAGACAAAAACAATCTTATTCTGGTAAAAAGAAAAAACACACGATCAAAACACAAGTAATTATCGAACAAGAAACCAAAAAAATTATTGCAACAAGTTTTTCGCTCGGAAAAAAACATGATTATGCTTTATTTAAAGAATCAAAAATCCCAATTTTAAAAAATACCAAATTAATAGTTGATAGTGGTTATCAAGGAATACAAAAAAATCACAATAATGTTCTAATACCTACAAAGAAAACAAAGAAAAACCCTTTAAACAAAGAACAAAAGCAATATAATAGACTAGTTTCAAAAATGAGAATTATTATTGAAAATATTTTTGCTATTCTTAAAAAATTTAAAATTATTACAGAAAAATATCGTAATCGAAGAAAAAGATTTGGTTTAAGATTTAATTTAATTGCCTCAATTTATAATTTACAATTATTATATTTAACATAAAATATTTATTTAAAATTAAATAATTTAAATAATAAATTAATTTTTCGTTGTGGAAAAATATTAAATTTTTAAATAAAAAACATAATTAATTAAAATTATATTTTTCTATTAGTATCTTTTTTACAAATATTTGCAATTTTTTAACAAGTAATGCAAGAAGTATATTATCTTTTCCATACTTAGTTACTAAGGACCGTAAAATAAAATAATGTTTTCTTTCCATTAAAAAATCAACTCCTTTCTGAGTTGATTTGTTGCACTTCACTTACACGATGCCTTAGTTTATTTTCTTTTAAACAAGAAGCAGGATGATATAATAGCAATTGAGATTATAATGGTAGTGATAAAATTAATGCTAATGGAGGAGGCTATGATGGAACTTTTATTTTTGGTAAAGCAAGATTCCATTATACACCATTTTATCATTATGGGGATAAAACTTCTATTCAAAAAAAATAATTAATATAAATTATTAATTATTTTTTTAACCGCATTATTTTTAGGATTGGTTGTAATATTTCCGGTTGCTAAATCAGATTTTCCTTTAAAATCATAAGGTTTTTCAGTTCCTTTAAATAAACGAACAATATTTTGATGGTGTTTAAAAATTAAGAAAATCGCACTTAAAGTAATAACAATATTAATTAATGCTAAACTATCATAATAATTATTATAATTAACATAATGTAAGTAATTCATTCAAAAAACATGTGAGTTTTGTAGTAAATCACCATTAAAATTAATAACATTAATTCCGCTTAATTGAGGAATTCAACATAAAGCACCGGTAAATAAAGCCGCTAAAATTGAAGAAACAGAAACACGTTTTCAAATAAAGATTGTAGTTCATCAGACGATAGTTGAAATTAAAAAATAGTAGGGATTAGTCATCCATAATAGTCCTAAAAAAGAAGAAACTGTTTTTCCTCCTTTAAACTTATAATAAATTGGATAAGAATGTCCAATTAAGACAAAGAAAGCTGGAACATAATAACTAGTTGAACCAAAATTAACACCGTTAATATTAATACAACTAATCCCAAACGCAATAAACATTGTTATTGTTACTTTTAGCATGTCCAAAAACATAATACCAAAACCTCATTTTTTCCCTAAGACACGACTAGTATTTGTGGCTCCAGCATTTTTTGAATGATATTCTCGAACGTCAATTTTATAAAGGGTTTTACTAATAAAAATGGATCAACTAAAAGACCCAATTAAGTACCCAATGATTGCAGCAATTACTGTTCCTACATATCCGTATAATGTCATTTCGTCACCTCTCTTTTACTATTATTATAGTATATTAGAAATAATTTTGTAAATAATTGTAAATAAAACTAGTATAATATATGATAGTTATAGTAAAAAATTAGAATTAAAAGGAATGATTAAAATATGAGTACAGAAAATAAAACTTTAAAATATGATGAATCATCAATTCAAATTCTAGAAGGATTAGATGCAGTTCGTAAGCGTCCGGGAATGTATATTGGGTCAACTGATGTGCGGGGGTTACATCATTTAGTTTGAGAAATTGTTGATAACTCAATTGATGAAGCATTAGCAGGGTATTGTACCGAAATTAATGTTACTATTCATAAAAATAATGCCGTTACCGTTCATGATAATGGGCGTGGTGTGCCAACAGGAAAACATACTTCGGGAAAATCAACCCCAGAAATTATTTTTTCAGTTCTGCATGCTGGAGGAAAATTTGGTGGTGATGGGTATAAAACATCGGGAGGATTACATGGTGTTGGTTCTTCTGTTGTTAATGCCTTATCATCAGTTTTTGATGTTAAAATTTATCGTGATACAAAAATTTGACACATTAAATTTGGTAATGGTGGGCAAGTAAAACAACCATTAACAGAAATTGGAACAACAAATGAAACAGGAACAACTATCACTTTTTTACCTGATTCAAAAATTTTTAAAGTAATTGATTTTTCATTTACAACCATTTCAGAACGAATTCGTGAATCAGCATTTTTAAATAGTGGTGTTAAAATTACATTAACAGATGAACGTGCTGATAAAACAGTTGAGTATCTATTTAATAATGGGTTAGAAGAATTTATTACTTATATGAATGAGGGGAAAAAAAGCATTACCCCAATTGTAATGATGAAAGGCCTTGAAAAAGAAATTGAAGTTGAAGTTGCTTTACAATATTCAACTGAATTTAATGAAAATTTACTTAGTTTTGCTAACAATGTTAAAACAAGTGAAGGAGGAAGCCATGTTGTTGGGTTCCGTGGTGGTTTAACAAAGGTTATTAATGATTATGCGCGAAAAGAAGGATTATTAAAAGAAAAGGATAAAAACTTAGATTCAACTGATACGCGAGAAGGTTTAACAGCAATTATTTCGGTAAAAGTTCCAGAAAGTTTAATTCAATATGAAGGACAAACAAAAGGGAAATTAGGGACTTATGATGCTCGAGCAGCAGTAGAAATAATTGTCACAAAACAATTTGGGTTTTGATTAACAGAAAATAAAACAAGTGCTTATGCTATTATTGAAAAAGCGTTATTAGCACGGAATGTTCGTGAAGAAGCTCGTAAAGCCCGGGAAGCGGCACGAAATAATAAAAAACGAGGAAATAGTGACCGATTATTAACTGGAAAATTAACACCAGCCCAAAACCGCAATAAATTAAATAATGAAATCTTTTTAGTGGAAGGGGACTCAGCGGGAGGAAGTGCTAAATTAGGGCGTGACCGTCGCTTTCAAGCAATTTTACCATTACGTGGAAAAGTAATTAATGCTGAAAAAGCAAAATTACAAGACTTAATGAATAATGAAGAAATTAATGTAATGATTAATGCAATTGGTGCTGGAGTTGGAAATGCCTTTGACATTGAAGATGCCAATTATGGAAAAGTAATTATTATGACTGATGCTGATACTGATGGAGCGCATATTCAAACCTTATTATTAACATTCTTTTATCGCTATATGCGCCCACTAATTGAAAATCATCGGGTTTATATTGCGTTGCCACCACTATTTAAAATCTTAAATACTAAGAATAAAAGAATTGATTATGCTTGAGATGAAAATGAACTAAGAATAAAATTAAACACCTTAAAAGATAAGTTTGAATTACAACGCTACAAAGGCTTAGGGGAAATGAATGCTGAGCAATTGTGAGAAACAACAATGGACCCTGAAACACGCCAATTAATTTTAGTAACAATTGATGATGCTCTTATGGCAGAACGACGAATTGTAACTTTAATGGGTGATGATGCTAGAAAACGAAAAAACTGAATTGATGAAAATGTTAAGTTTACGTTAGAAGATGATTTTCAAACAATTATTAATCAATAAAGGTTATGATGTTACTACCAGCAATTAAAACATTAATTACTGATTTAAATCAAACGAATGTAAAACTTAGCCAATATCAAAATTTTCAGTTATGAATTATTAACCTTAAAGAAAAAGAAGATATTATCACATTAGAATTATTAACATCAAATAATAGTGATGATAGCGATTATCAAGTTGTTAATGCAATTGACATCGCATCTGATGATCACGACACGTTAACTTGATGTTATGCAATCTTAGATTTAACAAAACAACAAACAATAACAAAAGAAGCCTTTTGAAGTAAAGTTACTGAACAACAACAAAAACTTTATGTGTTAGAGGAAAGTAGTGGCATCTATGTCTTAACAAAGAAAGGCGTTAATTTTTTTAAAGATACTACGATTGAAGAGGAATTAAATTACTATAATTATAATATTTTAACAATCTTAATATCATTACGAAAGATTAATGATGCCCCTAATTTAGAACCAAGAAAAGATCATGGGCAAATAAACTTTATTGGAGAAAATAAGAAGAATTTAATAATAATGAAAACAACAAGTTATAAATTAATGTTAATTGAGGGTTGCCTTGTTTATCAATGTGAAGTTGATTGGACAGCACAAAAGGGTAATTATTTAATTAAAACAAATGCTACCATTTATGATCAAACTAACTTTGTAATGACAAACAATGAAAAAATGCTATCCCAATTGTTCGATTTAACGAGGTTAATGAATATGGTTAATGAACGAACATTAGAATATTATCGAACATTATTATTGTTGAAACATCAACAACAACTATTTGTTTATGATAAACAATCAGATTGTTGAACCTTAACAATCCTAGGGCAGAAATTATTTTATCAAATTGATTATCCAAAATTTGTCATTAATCCCAATATGATGAAATTTAAGTTAGAGAAAGGAATATAAAAATGAGCAATAGCGAAAAAACAAATGAATTAATTTATACCTTAAATGATATTATGGCTGAACGTTTTGGCCGTTATGCAAAATATATCATTCAGGATCGTGCTTTGCCTGATGTTCGTGATGGTTTAAAACCGGTGCAACGGCGAATTTTATTTGCAATGAATGAATTACGGTTAACTTTTAATAGTAGTTATAAAAAATCAGCACGGATTGTTGGGGAAGTAATTGGGAAGTATCATCCACATGGTGATACTTCAGTTTATGATGCTATGGTCCGCTTATCACAGAATTGAAAAGTTCGTTATCCCTTAATTGATATGCATGGTAATAACGGTTCAATTGATGGTGACCCGGCGGCGGCAATGCGTTATACGGAAACACGATTAAGTGAAATTTCATCATTTTTATTACAAGATCTTGATAAAAAAACAGTTGCTTTTGCTCCCAATTTTGATGATTCTGAACAAGAACCAGTTGTATTACCAGCATTATTCCCAAATTTATTAGTTAATGGTTCAACGGGGATTGCCGCTGGATATGCGACAAATATTCCACCACATAATTTACATGAGATCATTGATGCAACAATTCATTTTATTAAAAAACCAAAAAGTAAAATTACTGAGTTAATTAAATATGTTAAAGGACCAGATTTTCCAACCGGAGGAATTATTCAAGGTAAAAATGGGATTTTAGAAGCTTATCGAACCGGAAAAGGTAAAATTATTATTCGAAGTAAAATTAAAAATGAAAACAATGCCTTAGTTATTACTGAAATTCCATATGAAGTTGTTAAACAAGACTTAGTTAAAAAAATTGATGATATTAAATATAATGAACCAGGGTTAAATATTAAAGAAGTTCGTGATGAAACTGATCGTGAAGGATTACGAATTGTGGTTGAACTAGGTAAACAAGCTAATTTTGAAATTGTTCGTAAATTTTTATTAAAAAATACTAATTTACAAGTATCATATAATTTTAATGTTGTTGGAATTGCTAAAAAACAACCATTACAATTAGGATTAAAAGAGATTTTAACTTATTATGTTGAACATCAGCACGAAGTTGTCACTAATCGTTCCCAATTTGAATTAGCTCGTGCGGAAAAACGATCAGAAATTGTCGCGGGATTAATTAAAACCATTAGTATTTTAGATGCAGTTATTACCACAATTCGCCATTCAAAAGACCGTACTGATGCGATAAATAACTTAGTTGCTAAGTTTGTCTTTAGTAAATTGCAAGCAGAATCAATTGTACAATTACGTTTATACCGTTTAACTTCAACTGATATTTTACAATTAGAAGCAGAACAAAAAGAATTAATTGCGACAATTGCTGATTTAAAAGCAATTTTAAGTGATATTAATAAATTAAACCATGTTATTATTCGGCAATTAGAATTAATTAAAAAAAGATTTCATAGTCCTCGTCGTAGCATTATTGAAGATGAAATCGAAGCAATTGAAATTGAAAAAACCGAAACAATTATTGAAAAAAATTTAAATATTTGAATTTCACGGGATGGTTATTTAAAAGCCTTAGAAAATAACCAACTGGTAAAATTAACAACAGAAGAATTTAAACGTAAACCAGGTGATTTATGAATTGCTGATTTTCAAGCTAATAGTTTAGATAAAATTTTATTAATTACTTCAAAAGGGAATTATGTTATTATTCCTGTTTATAAAATTAAATCCGTTCGAATTAAAGATATTGGTGAACATGTTAACACGATTTCCGAATTACCAGGAGAAGAAAAGATTATTAGTGCCTTTTTACTAAATGATTTTAATAAACCAGAACAATATATTATGTTAGCAACAAAAAATGGGATGATTAAAAAAACAGCAGTAAAAGATTTTGAAGCAACAAGAATTAGTAAAGCAATTAAAGCGATTAATTTAAAAGGCGATGATGAAGTTGTTGCCAGTCAATTAGTTGATAAACATTTATATGTTGTTGTAACAACAGTGAATGGGTTTATTGTGAAATATAAAGCAAAAGAAATTCCAGCGTTAGGATTACGAACAGCCGGGGTTAAGTCAATTAATTTACGAGATGATACTGTTGTTGGTGCTGGATATTGTAAAGAAGATACACTTGTTTTTATTACAAATCTTAATGCTGGAAAGAAAATTACAATAAAAGAACTACCATCATCAACACGACCAGTTAAAGGAACAAGAATGTTTAAAGTTAATAAAAAAGTAACTGAAGTAGTAAAATGAATTTTTCTGGCAAAACAGCATGATACCTTACACATGTTAAATCAGCAAGATGAAATTATGTTGTTTAATACTGATAAATTAAATGTTCATAAATTAGAACGTTCAACAGATCCATTAGGTGTTGAAAACATTGTTGATATTGTGATTCCACAATATTATAATTTAAAAATAATTCATTCGAGAAAAATGGTTGAACATCATAGCGAAAAACCAGCAAAAAGTCATCTTTTTCATTATGACCAGAAAAAACAACATCATAATGTTAAACCAGTAGATGATATAACTAAAACAGTTAATTCTACGGTTAATAAGTCAGCTCCGGACCAAAAAAGTAAAGAAAAAACAAATTCTCTAAATGATAGTAATAACGATGATGAAACTGACCTCGTTGTTAAAGCAAACCTAGTTTTAGAACCTATAGAATCTATCATTGAACCAAAAGAAGTAGGATCAGCACCAATTGAACTTGTTGAAATCAAGGTAGATTTAATAACAAATGAGATCCAAAAACAGCAAGAAAAACCAAGTGCTGAATTAAAAATAACCGAACCAATTCAAAAACATATTACAACACAAAAAGCAAAAAAGAAAAAACGAAAAGTAAAACAAATGCCAGAAGCACCATTAGAAAGCGTTAAGAAAACAACACCAATTATTGTTGAAGAACCATTATCATCTTTTTCTTTAAAAACTTTTGGCAAGGTTAAAACAACAGTTGATATCTTACTTGAAAAAAAAGAGTTAGCAAAAGTGCAAAGGGCATTAAAAGAACAAGCAGAAAACAATCACCCAGTAGAAAACAAGCCAGTGCAAAATGTAACACAAAAAGCGAAACCAAATCTTGGTAAAGTAGTTACAACTGTTGAGACTTTAATTAAAGATAAAAAAATTAAGACATCGGAAAATAAAAACTTCAATAAATTATCACCAACCCCACCAAAAAAGACCCGCGCTTAGCACGATTAAAAGCAATTGAAAAAGCACCACCAGGAACAATCATTGTTGGGTTGAAAGATGTGAAAACGAAGAATCAACAGCAAACAATGCAAAAAGTTGATTTTACAAAACCAAAAAAGAAACGAATTGATAAAAATAAATTTAAAAAAGATTTAGAAATTGAAGAAACAAAAGAATTAAAAATAACAATGTATGATCTTCTTGATAAAGATAAAAAATAATAAAAATCAGTCAAATTTTTACTGATTTTTATTATATAATTTTAATAATCTAATAAATAGAAATGGGAGCGATTAGAAATGACTAATTTAACAGAAGACTTTTTAGTTAAAGGCGTTAATATTAATAAATTTTATCGCAAACAACATGTTTTAAAAAATGTTAATTTAACGGTTAAAAAAGGCGATCGAATTGGAATTGTTGGTCCAAATGGAACAGGGAAAACAACTTTATGTGAGATTCTCGCCCAACTTCGTCGTGTTTCTGATGGAACTAGTGAAAAGAAATTTGGGGTTCGGATTGGGATGCAATTACAAGAATCAAAATATCCGAAAGGAGTTACTGGTTATGACATTCTAAACTTATATTTAAAAGCTTATAACTTACTTATTTCACCAAACGAAATTTATCAATTGCTATTAGATTTACAAATAGAAAAAATAATGAATAAAGACATCAGCAAATTATCAGGAGGACAACAACAAAAAATTAATATTTTATTAGCCTTAATTGTTGACCCTGATTTAATTATTCTTGATGAATTAGCAACAGGATTAGATTTAGAAATTAAAGATAAAATATATGAAATATTAAGCACCTTCTTGGCAAATAAGGATAAGGCATTATTATTAATTTCACATAATATGGAAGAAATTGAAAAATTTTGTGACACTTTAATTTTTATGGTTCATAGTGAAATTACAAAAATATCAAAAGTTCATGATGTTATTAGTGAATATGGTAGCGTTGAAAAATGTGTCAAAAATCAGTTTAAAGAATATCAAATTGGTGCTTATAACCAAGATTATAGAACAGGAGCAATGGAAAATGACAAATGAGCAAAAAACTGAGCAAAATACATCTATAAAAACAAAAAATAATTGCTTAGTTAGTGAAAAAATTAATTTATTTGCACTATATAGTTTTTTTCTAAATTATTTACGTCGTCAAAAATTAGTCTTAGCTTTTGCGGTTGTTATTATTCCAATTGGAATTTTGTGTCAAGCGATTTTTGCTAATCGCCATGGTCCGGAAGTAATGGCCTTATCAATTGGGATTACGTTTATTGCAACTGGTACTAGTGTTGCAATGTATATGATGATGGGATTTTTAATTGATTTAAAAATGTCTGTTGTTTATAAACGAATTGGATTATTAGAAATTAAACCCTTTGGGTTTATTGTCATTGTTTATGTCTATTGTTTTACTTTGGTATTAATTGCTGATTTATTAGTGTTAATCGCTAGTTTTATTATTACTGCTGCGTTAAAAATTAATTTTGGAACGGTTTATAATTTTGTTGTTTTCATCTTTTTCTTTATTTCAATTTTTATTACTGCTTTAGCAATTAGTTTAATGATGATTGCTGTTATTTTAATAAATTCACGAACTGTCCAATCATTAGTAACCGGAATCTTTAGTATTTTATTTGTTGGGGGCGCATTTATTATCGCTGCTTTTATTCCAGTTTTATTTGGTGGTGATTATAAATACGCCTTATTGTCTTTTACGGGCTTAAGTATTAGTTTAGGGATTATTCTGGATTCAATTCTTTTAACAGGGCTTTTAACATGGTTAATTATGAGGATTTTCCGGTGAGATAATTAAAATATTGCGAAAAAGAAGGTAAAATTAATTGGCAAAAGGAGATTATTTTGCTATGATATACTTGTTGCAAAATTTAGCAAAGAATTATGTTTGAACAGAAAAGAGGAATAAATAAATGCGTGAAGGAATAATTTTGCGTTGTGATCAATGTAAAGAAGAAAACTATATTGCAAAACGTGATAAAAAGAAACAACAAGAAAAGTTAGAAGTAAAAAAATATTGTTCAAAATGTAACCAACATACTTTACATAAAGAAAAAAAATAGTTCCTAACCAGGAACTATTTTTTTTATGATTTAGTTATTAAGCAATTTTGTGTTATGATTATTAAGAACAAAATCTGATAAACAAAAATAATCAATAAGGAGTAAACAATAATGATTCGACGTGCAACAATCTTAGATCAAAACCAAATTGAAGAATTACGCCAAAAAGCATTGAGTAAAGTTAGCATTGAAGATTATAGTTTGTTACAACAAAGAGCAATTTTAGAACAATGAAAAGATGAAGACTTTTGTAAAGTGCTAAGTGAAGAAGAAGGTTATGTTATTGTCTTTGACAATAAAATTTTAGCTTTTGGATCATATCATGCGGAACAAAATCAAATTACTCAATTGTATGTTGACCCCGAATATCAAGGATGATATTTTGGTAAAAAACTATTACAACAATTAGAAATAGTTGCTCAAACAAATGGTTTTTTAGATATTACTGTTAATGCTTATTTACCAACTGTTGCTTTTTTCAAAAACATCATTATAGTGCCATTAAAAAGAATTTACACCAGTATCAAGACCAAGAAGTTATCACATTTTTTATGAAAAAATACTTTTAATCTAACGAAAAGCGGGTATAATTTTACCATAGAACAAAGGAAGGATTTATTGATGTTGACAAATGGAAATTTAGATGCAAAAACATTAAAAACATTTAATTTTTTAAATTCTTTGAAATTAAATTTTCTTTCAATTGAACGAATTTTAAAAATGAAAACAGAATTAACATTTGACCAAAAAACAGTAATTCTTGGTTTACTTCGAAAACAACATAATATGAAAACTAACCTTTATCGTCATTATCAACCTGTAAAACAGCACAAGCCACGTCGGATTGCAAAACCAAAAGGATAACAAGTAACAAAAAAAGTAGCAAAAACAACAGGAAAACAAACAGAAACAGCAAAAAACAAACAGAAACAGCAAAAAACAAACGCCAAATTCATATTACAAATATTAGAAAAACGCATTTGTTTCCGCGGCAAAATAATCTGTTAGAATTAACAAAACAAAAGATTAACGCATTACGAAATGCTGTTCATACTTACAACCGGATGGGACAAGGCGCTATTAAATGACAAAATCCGTATTATACTAGTTTTCGATTAAAACAAGAAAATAATACTAAACGTCATAAAAATTTATAAAATGATTTTAAGTTATTAAAATCATTTTTTATTTTTACTAGGTTAATGCCTTAAAACCGTGATGTTTTTTATTAATAATTTTTAAATTACAGATTATCAATTAATAATTAATATCAAATTTAATATGTCAAATCAATATTTTTCAGGTATAATAATTATTAAAGCAAATGAACAGAAAGGTTAAATACTATGGAAGAATATATATCCCAGTACAATAACAACCTAGAATCTTCTTTACAAACTAATTTTGAAATTGGTTTAACAACTGACGAAGTTATCGTTCGTCAAAAACAATATGGTAAAAATGAGTTACCAAAAGGAAAAGTAACGCCATGATATGTTATTTTTGGAAAAGCTTTAATTGAGCCAATTCAATTAATTTTAATTGCGGCGGCAGTTATTTCTGTTATTGCTCCATTAGTTGGGAATAATTGAAAATTAAAAGGAGCATATTTTGTTGATTTTACGGTAATTGGAGTTATCGTTATTCTTGATGCAATCTTAGAAACGGTGCAAACAGTAAAAGCCCGTAAATCAATGGTCGCATTAAAATCGCTTTCTAAACCAAAAGCCGTTGTAATTCGAAATGATCTACAACAAGAAATTCCCGCCCATGAGTTAACTGTTGGTGATATTGTTATTTTAGAAGCTGGAAAATATGTCCCAGCTGAATTACAAATTATTGAACAATCAGATGTTTTTATTGATGAAGCAATTTTAACTGGTGAAAGTGTCCCAGTTCATAAAACAGCTAAACCGATTGAATCAACAACAATTTTAGCAGAAATGAAAAACATTGCTTTTATGTCAACTTTTATTACGGCTGGTCGTGCGGTTGGGGTTGTGATTAAAGTTGGGCAACAAACCCAAATTGGAAAAATTGCGACAACTATTAACGAAACAGAAGAAAGTCCAACAAATTTAGAAAAAAAACTAACAAAATTTTCATATTGAATTGCAGGATTAAGTTTTATTATTGCAATTATTATTTTCATTGCGTTATATTTTAGTGGCAATAAAAGTGGTTTAACAAACTATTTAATGGTTGCCATTACTTTAGCAATTGGGGTTATTCCAGAATCATTGGCCGCTGTTGTTTCAATTACCTTATCATTTTCCACAAAACGAATGGCAAAACAAAATGTTATTGTCAAAAAACTAGCTAGTATGGAAACACTAGGTAGTGTTAATGTTATTTGTACCGATAAAACTGGGACTTTAACAGAAAATAAAATGACAGTAAAAAAAGTCATTATGAATAATAATATAACTACTGCTGAAACATACCAAGGTGTTAATCATGATCAACACCAAGATTTATTTTTAAAAGCACTGGTGCTATGTAATGATAGTGTTAATGAAGATAAAGAACGAATTGGTGATCCAACCGAATTAGCATTAGTTGATTATGCTGA
Organism: Spiroplasma poulsonii; assembly: GCF_009866525.1. GTDB lineage: Bacteria > Bacillota_I > Bacilli_A > Mycoplasmatales > Mycoplasmataceae > Spiroplasma > Spiroplasma poulsonii. Next base: position 1,154,798 of record NZ_CM020866.1, on the reverse strand, counting down.
ATTATTTGCATATGATGAACAAGATTCGCGTGACAAATGAGAACGGATTGATGAAGTTCCGTTTGATTCAGAACGAAAACTAATGTCAACATTAAATGTCATTGATGGTGTCAGTACGACTTTTACAAAAGGAGCATTAGATAGTTTATTACAATATTGTGATCGCATTATGATTGAAAATAAAATTTTAACACTAACGGATGAACATAAAGCAGAATTATTAAGATTAGCTGATGATTTATCAACCCAAGCATTACGAGTGTTAGCGTTTGCTTATAACACTAATTTTGATGATGAACAAGACCCCGAAGCATTAGAAAATAATTTAATTTTTTTAGGAGCAGTTGGAATGATTGACCCTGTTCGGCGCTCAGCAGTTGAGGCTGTTAAGAAAGCACATGCTGCTGGGATTGAAGTTGTCATGATTACTGGTGATTATGCAACAACAGCCTTAGCAATTGCGAAAGAATTAGATTTAGCTTATTCTGAATATGAAGTGATTTCTTCAGAACAATTAAATGAAATGAGCGATAAACAGTTAATTCGGATCATTGATAAAATTAAGGTTTTTGCCCGAGTTAATCCCGAACATAAAGTCCGCATTGTCAATATTTTGCAACAAAAAAAATATTTAGTGTCAATGACTGGTGATGGGGTTAATGATGCTCCCGGTTTAGTTAAAGCTGATATTGGTGTTTCAATGGGAATTACCGGAACTGATGTTGCCAAACAAGCAGCAGATGTTATTCTAACTGATGATAATTTTGAAACAATTATTAAAGGAGTTAATGAAGGCCGTAATGTTTATCAAAAAATTCGTCGTGCAATTACCTTTGTCATTGGTGTTAACTTAGCTAATGTTTTATCAATTTTTATTTTATCTTTAATTAATCATGTTTCACCTGTCGAAGCAACTGATATCTTATGAATGAACTTGGTAATTGAATCAATTTTGGCAATTTGTATTGGAATGGGGGATAATGACGATACTTTAATGCAAGTAAAACCGTTACAAGGTGAAAATTCACTCTTTCGGAAGATTTGAGGATCAATGTTACGCATTACCATTTTAACAAGTGCTGTTTGTATTGGAGCATATTACTTTGGAATGATTTTTGTCCCTGCCGAGGATTATCAAGCATATGGTTATCAAACTGTTTTTGACTTTTTACGTAGTAGTGATTCAATGATTACCGTGGAAATGAAATTACAAATGTCTGATTTTGGGCGAACATCAATTTTTCTAGTTTTAACTTGTGCGCCAAGTATGTTTGTCAATACTGTTACCTTATCTGATTGAAAAATAAAAGCACAATTTAAACCAATTATTAATCGCCCATTAATCTTTGCAGCCATTGGCGCAGTGTTATTAAACATTATAATGTTATTTATTCCATGAATTAATAACAAGGTTTTAAATCTAAATGATTTAGAAGTTTATACTCAAAGTAACTGGTATTTTGTCCCCGCTTGTTTAGCAATGGCAATGATTCCAGTAACAGTAATTGTGATGACTGATGCCCTTTATTTTTGATGACATCATAATCTAAAACAATGTTTCCAACGAATTGGACAAAAAAAATAACTCTTATTTTAAAAAAAATAATTTTTGATATAATATTGTTATATTTATTATTGAAGGATTCGAAAAAAATGAGTAAGTTATTAACAACAACCCCAAAACAAGATGGTTTTTATATGCCAATTGAATCAACATAACACCGTAGTACTTGAATGTTGTGACCACACATGAAGGATAACTGACATGATGATAGTAGACCAGCGCGAGCAACATTTGCTAAAATTGCCAATGCAATTAGTAAATATGAGCCAGTTAAAATGATCATTAATTATGAAGATTCCACCGAAGCACGAGCAATGTTAGATGAAAATGTTATTTTAGTTGAAATTAAACATTTTGATAGTTGAGATCGTGACATGGGACCGCTTTATGTTATTAATAAGCAAGATGAACGGCGTGTCGTTAATTTTCAGTTTAATGGGTGAGGAATGCAAAATGTTCCTGAAATTAATACCCCTGATTTTAAATGAGATTATACCGTTGATGATCAAGTTAGCAAAGTCATTAGTGAAAACAGCGATGTTGACTATTATCAAGCGCCAATGGTTTTAGAAGGTGGGAGCATTCATCAAGATGGTGATGGCACAATTTATACGACAGAAGAATGTTTATTAAATCCAAATCAAAATCCACATTTAACAAAAACACAAATTGAAGAATATTTAAAACAATATTTAAATGCGGAAAAAGTAATTTGAATTCCTCGTGGCGTATATAATGACGAAACTAGTCGCTATGTTGATAATTTAATGCATGTGATTGCCCCTGGACATGTCATCTTAAGTTGAACTGATGATCAAAATGACCCCCAATATGAACGTAGTTTAGAAGCTTTAACTGTTTTAGAAAATAGTACCGATGCAAAGGGGCGAAAAATTAAAGTAACAAAACTTCATTAACCATCAATCCTTCATGTTAGTGAATCAGAAGCGGCTCATCGCGAGTATAGTGTCCGTTTTGCAACAGAAATTGCTGGATTCCGTATGCCTGCTAGTTATGCAAATTTTCACATTATTAATGGTGCTATTCTTGTCCCAGCCTTTGATGATCCAATTTGAGATCAAAATGCTGTTGATGTTCTACAACAATGTTTCTCTGATCGTAAAATAATTCCAATTAATACCCGCGAAATATTACTGGGTGGCGGTAATATTCATTGTATTATTCAACAAGAATTGTAAAATAGAAACTGATTTATTTTAAAAAGGAGAATATTATGGCCATAACAAAAGGAGAACTTAAAAAAACAACTTTAGCACAACAACCAGTCCACAAGCAAGATAAATTATTTAATAAAAAAATAAATACTTTTACCTTGGAAAAATTAATTCGCCATAATCACCACGGGAAAGTTGAACCAGCAAATAAAATGATTGAAGAATATTATGCTCGTCGTGAACATGACATCGAAACCGCAAAAAAGCAAACCGTGGGGGAATTTATAACTTTCGGATGAGTAAATATGATCATATCTTTAAAACAACCAAAGACCAACAATCGCAAAAAGCAAAACTTGCTCCTAATTTAAAGCAGCACGGAAAAACATTAGCTTTTAATCGTTTTACAGACCAACATTTAACAAGACAAAATGGATTAGCTATTAAAGCGGAAGATAATCGTCCCGTTATTGATTTATTTGATGAAAATAACAGGGAACAACAACCAGCACTTATTATTTATGATCCCGTAAAAGGGATTTATGTCATGCAAAATCCACCAGGCAAGTAAACAACGATAACTAAAAACAATAATAGTGACAATTTGCAAGCTAATTCATCAGAAAGGACAACTTTAAAAAATAATAAAATTTATGATAATGCACCAAGACAACGTTATATTAAAACAACAAAACATAGTAGTTATGTTGCAAATCGAATTGATCCAAGTAAAAAACCAACGTTTTTAAGTCAAATTAAAGATGAACCCGATGAATTAAGTGCATTTAAAAAACATAATGAAGGTGAAAAACCATTATCTTCTCAAAATAATATTGGTTCACCAACAACTAAGCTACAACCAGCAAAAAAAGAACTGGTTAAATTTACCAAAAAACAATTTTTACAACAATTAGAAGCAAAACACCAGCAGCAAACTTCATATGCTCCCAATTATTATCAAACGATTAGTTCATCAAAAAAATATTTTCGTAATTTTTTAAAAGTAATGTTTCGACCTCTAATGTTTTGCAAACGAACTAATAAGGCTAAACGTTGAAACAAATAAAATAAATATTCCAATCTAAAAAAGAAAAACAACTGTTTTTCTTTTTTTAAATGTTTTAAATATTTCCAAATATTTTTTAATTAATAATGAAAAAGTGTGCTATATTTAAATGATTAATAGAAAGGGAAAAACTATGAAAAAACAACATTTTTTCCTAATAGACTGAAAAAGATGGGGTTTTAAAATCTTCTTTTTTTATTAGGATTATATATTTTTACAATTGGATTAAGCTTATATTTACCAACTGCTGTTGGCGTGATGCATCTTGATTTTACGATTTATGCTGTTTTAATGGTATGAAAGGGGATTTATCCAGATGGAATATTAGATACAACTGTTTCCAACGGAACAGTCCATTGATTAGTGCTAGGGATCTACTTTGCAATTTTAATGTTATTTTCATTTACGTTTGCAGTAATTAGTGATTATCGAAAATATCAAATAACAAAACTAAAAAAGAATTTAACTTATTATGAACAATCCTAATTATGGATTTAATTATTGTCTTTTTAGAACCCTTTATGTTACAACTGCATGAATTATATTTAACACCAACTGTGGCAAATAAAATTAAAAATAGCCCTTATACAATTCGCATGTGAATTTTTTTAGTTGGGTTTTTATTAAATGCTGTTGGTGATGCTATTTGACTAAAATCTGATATTTTTTAGGTCCTTATAACTCAATTTGTACTAATTTTCAAAAAATGAGTAACTGAAAGTTTGTTAATGCCCGAATTTTCTTAGATTTTTGTATTTTTTTACCCGGAATCATAATTACATTATCAACTAATACAATTAGTTGAGATCTAAAAGGGAAGTTTTTATTAAATTATGTTAATCTTGGAACAGTAGCCTTTATTTTCGCCTTTGGACCACTTGTTCATTTAATGTTAAAACAATTTGATAAATGACTATTGCAAAAAAATAATTAACATTAAAATGTTAAATTATTAAAAAGGGATATATTACAATCTTTTTATTAGCAAATATGATAAGATAAATTAGTATCAATTATCACCTTACAAATATAAACAAATGAGGAGATGTAATGATTACTTTTGAACATATTTGAGAATTTTTAGCAACTTATTGAGAAGTTTTTATTGCTGTTTCATCATTTCTTGCTGCAATTTTATTAGGAGTAATTTCCCTTCGTGTTCAAATGAAAAATTATCAAAAAAACTTAGCGCAATTAATTAAACGAGATAATTATCGCTTTAAAAAACTTGTCAAAAAAACGAAGTTAAATCCGGATAGTATTATTTTTAAAAGTTATCTTAGAGCAAAAATGATTTTTGTTTTAAATGATGAAAATGATAAAACACAAGGTCCAAATTATTATATTTCTTTTCGTGAATATAAATTAATTAAACTTATTTTTCGCAATATTAATCATCACTTAGTTAAGTTTAACTATATTTTAAAGTTAATTAAACAATATAATATTGCTAATCAAAACATTAAAATTATCAAAAAATCGAAACTTTCAGAGAGTTTAGATTTATATCCAAAGTCATTAGAAAATCAGACTTTACTACAAGCTAGTAAAAAAGATTACTTTCTTAATAGTATTTATGATCATACTGGTAATTTAATGGTACAACATCAAATTACTGAAGAAACAATTTGAGATCAATATAATTTCTTTTTAAAACATGATTGCGACGATATGATTATTATTGTGATGATTAAAACAAAGAAAAATGAAACAGAAAATATTACAAAAGAAAGTGAAAATAAAGTCTTTTTTTCAATAAACACTGCTGAAACGAAAAAAGTTATCAATACAGAATTTAAAAATATGAAATTATATAATTATTTATAATATTTTTGTTGTTAAATGCTATAAAAATGTTTTTAAGGAGTATAATAAAAGAAGTTAAAAAAGTAAAAAAATAATTGTTAATTAATAATTATGCAATAATAAATTTGTATTAAATCAATAAAAGGAGGAATTAATATGGGAGTTAATTTATTTTTTAAAAAAAGAAAATGTCAAATTTGTAAATTTATTTTAATCAAAAAATTTGTTGATCGTTTATATTTTAAATTAGGTGTTTGTTCAATGAAATGTAATCGCAAGAGAGTTGATCTTAATCATCACGACCATGATCACAAAGCAATCTTTCAATTTTAATTAATCTTTTTACTTTTTTACTATTATTATCCTTAGTAACTTTGTTTTAATATTAAAGTCGTATAACAAATAAAGTGAGGCTAAATTTAGTTTTCTAAATTTAGCCTCACTTTTTATAAACTAACAGTAATAAGACCGGTAATAGTTTGAATGAGAGTAAAAATATCTGCTAAATCTATGATATAATAAAATAATAGATAAGAAATAGAGATCTCTATAGCTTTAACTATTTTTATTTACAAAAAATAATTTTATAGAAGGAATGTTTTCGTTGTGTCTAAATGTTTAGTTAAAGTTTGTTTTGTATTAAATTTCTGAAATTGAAAAATAAGAATTTTAATTTTAATTTTTAGAAGAAAAAAACGAAGGCACAGTTCTGTTAGTTAAAAGTATTCATAAAGTTATATATTTTAATTTTTTTACTGGATAAAGTTTATTATTTTTTATAAAAATTTTATTTAAAATAAATTGTTTTTTATGTAAAGTAAAGATGCAAGTAGGACAATTAGCCCTTATTAATTTGATAATATATCTTTTATTAAAAAATGCAACTATTTTTTTAAAAAAAATATTTTTTTTAAATTATGTAGTTATTTCAGCACCACAAAAAATGATTTTTGTTAAAAATCTAAAATTAATAATTTAATTACTGAATATTTTGTAAAAATACCTCTTTGGAGGATAATCAGCCCAAACTTGGTCGTGTTTTCTCATTAATAATTTTCATAACTTTATTAATTTCTTTTTGGAATGGCAAGGGTTTTTTGGACAAATTTTATGTAGAGTAAAGATTTTTATATTCAATTGGTGTTAAATAATTTAATTTGCTGTGAATTCGTACATTATTGTATCAATTAACATAGTCAAATAATTCTAATTTAAATTGTTCAATATTTTTAAATTTTCTGTTTTTAATTAATTCTGTTTTTAAAATTTTATAGGTTGATTCAGAAACAGCATTATCATAAGGACAGCCTGGTTTACTATAAGATTTTGCAACATTGTTTTTAGTTAAAAGATTGTAAATGATATTGTTATTAAATTCGCTGCCTTGATCAGTATGAAATATTTTAATATTATCTAAAGAAAAACTAAGCTTTTTAAAAGTATTTTCAACTAATTTGGCATCTTTATGAGAACTAACATCATAACCAATAACTTCACGATTAAATAAATCAATTAGAAAGCACACATAATATCATTTGCTATTGATAGCAACTTTTGTTAAATCACTGACAACAACTTCATGTAGTTTATAATTATTAAATTCTTGATTTAACAAATTATGATATTTGTATGTAGCGTTTTTGTTACTTTGATGTTTATATTTAAGTTTTGTATAATTGGAAATTAAGTTATATCTTTGCATTATTTTACTAATTTTTATTCGTGATAATAAAATATTTTGTTGTGCTAACATAACTTTAATTTTTCTTGTGCCATAATTTTTACGACTTTTTAAGAAAATACTGATAACAGCATTATCAATAGTATAGTTTGATTTAGGATTATTTGATTTCAATTGATAATAAAACGTTGATCTAGGAACTTTTAGTGTTTTGCATAAATTAGTAATTGCATATTTTTCTTTGTTGTTTTTAATAATTACTATTTTTTGCCTATTATCAGTGTGGCTTGCTTTAAAATATCATTTTCCATTCGTAATTGTTTAATTTCTTTTCTTAGCTGAATTAGTTCATTTTCTTCTGGGCTTCGATTATCTTTTGCTTTAAATGAACCAGAATTATTGAATTCATGAATTCATTTTCAAACTGTTGATTTACCGACCTGATAGTCACTGGACAATTGTTTTGCTGTTTTACCTGTTTTATAAAGACTAACAATTTGTTGTTTAAATTCATCGGTATAATGATTCTTTGCCATAATTACACCTCCATTTATTAATTTAATTATAATCCTTACTCCACATTATTGTTGTCCAATTTATTTTAACCCATCCAAACAAATAAAAATGGCAAACTAGGAGGAAATAGATTTGTTTTTTTACTAGATATAGAAATGGGCAGAAAACCATATCAACGAATTCATTTTGATTTATATATTAGACTTCTTGCATTACTTGTTAAAAAATTGCAAATATTTGTAAAAAAGATACTAATATAAAAATATAATTTTAATTAATTATGTTTTTTATTTAAAAATTTAATATTTTTCCACAACGAAAAATTAATTTATTATTTAAATTATTTAATTTTAAATAAATATTTTATGTTAAATATAATAATTGTAAATTATAAATTGAGGCAATTAAATTAAATCTTAAACCAAATCTTTTTCTTCGATTACGATATTTTTCTGTAATAATTTTAAATTTTTTAAGAATAGCAAAAATATTTTCAATAATAATTCTCATTTTTGAAACTAGTCTATTATATTGCTTTTGTTCTTTGTTTAAAGGGTTTTTCTTTGTTTTCTTTGTAGGTATTAGAACATTATTGTGATTTTTTTGTATTCCTTGATAACCACTATCAACTATTAATTTGGTATTTTTTAAAATTGGGATTTTTGATTCTTTAAATAAAGCATAATCATGTTTTTTTCCGAGCGAAAAACTTGTTGCAATAATTTTTTTGGTTTCTTGTTCGATAATTACTTGTGTTTTGATCGTGTGTTTTTTCTTTTTACCAGAATAAGATTGTTTTTGTCTTTTTTTGGGCGTTGGATTGGAGTTTCGGTAGCATCAATAATAATAGTTTTATCATTAAAATAATCATTTATTAGTGCTTTTTTACCAGCAAGTTGTTGAAAATCAGAGTTTTTAATTAAAATATCTTCAATTCACTTAATATTACGATAACAATTAGCCTCACTAATATCAAAACTTTTACCAAGATGAAAATAAGTCTGATATTCTCGTCAATATAATAAAGTCATCAATAATCTATTTTCTAATGATAGTTTATTAGTTTTACCACCTTTTTTAAATTTTTCTATTTCAGCAACTTTTAAAATATCTAACATTTTATTAAAAGTGGATTTTTTTATTCCTGTTAATCTTAACCATTCTCTATCATTAAGAGTATTAAATTTATTATTGTTCATATTTTTATGTCCTCATAAATTATATTTTATAATAATATTTTAATAAAAAAGGGTATCGCAAGAAGTCTATTAAAGTTCTCAAGGAATTAGATTCTGGTAAACGTTATCGAGATATTATTGATAAGTATAAAGATTCAAAGATTTCACCAATGACTATTTCTAATATTTTTCGTAGTGTTGATTTAGCTGAAATAAATGAAAATTTTAAACATATGGCTCTTCCAAATAAAATAAGAGCCGATAGCAAATATGTTTACTTAGGGCTGGATGACACATTTACTAAAATTTTTAAAAAGCATAAGAAAATTGACAAAAATATGGTTAGATTAGCATATTTACATACCGGAATTGATTGGCAAAAATCTAGTAAAAAAAGACATTTCTTACAAAATAAACGATTATTAATGGTAATGTCAAAAAATGTAAATCTTAAAATGAAAGAATATCGTCAATTATTAAAGGAATTTATTAATAATAACTATGATTTAACAGGCAAGCAACTAATAGTAATGGGTGATGGTGCAGAATGAATTAAAAAATTAGCTGAATATTTGAAAACAGATTATGTCTTAGATGAATTTCATTTAATGGCTAAAGTTCATCACTGCTTTAATTTTCGTAGACTAGGTAAAGATTCAAAAAAAGAACTAACTGTAGAAGAAACTCAGAAAAAAGCAATTTATCAAGATGTATATGCTTTTGTTAGAAAAGGGGAAGTTAATTCTATTTTGGATTATTTAAAAACATTTTTGACAAAAGAAATGCAAGATATATATCCATTTTTAAAAGATAAAAAAGACAAAGTCAAAGATTTAATTCAATAGACTTCTTGTGATACCATTTTTTATTAAAATATTATTATAAAATATAATTTATGAGGACATAAAAATATGAACAATAATAAATTTAATACTCTTAATGATAGAGAATGGTTAAGATTAACAGGAATAAAAAAATCCACTTTTAATAAAATGTTAGATATTTTAAAAGTTGCTGAAATAGAAAAATTTAAAAAAGGTTGTAAAACTAATAAATTATCATTAGAAAATAGATTATTGATGACTTTATTATATTGACGAGAATATCAGACTTATTTTCATCTTGGTAAAAGTTTTGATATTAGTGAGGCTAATTGTTATCGTAATATTAAGTGAATTGAAGATATTTTAATTAAAAACTCTGATTTTCAACAACTTGTTGGTAAAAAAGCACTAATAAATGATTATTTTAATGATAAAACTATTATTATTGATGCTACCGAAACTCCAATCCAACGCTCAAAAAAAGACAAAAACAATCTTATTCTGGTAAAAAGAAAAACACACGATCAAAACACAAGTAATTATCGAACAAGAAACCAAAAAAATTATTGCAACAAGTTTTTCGCTCGGAAAAAAACATGATTATGCTTTATTTAAAGAATCAAAAATCCCAATTTTAAAAAATACCAAATTAATAGTTGATAGTGGTTATCAAGGAATACAAAAAAATCACAATAATGTTCTAATACCTACAAAGAAAACAAAGAAAAACCCTTTAAACAAAGAACAAAAGCAATATAATAGACTAGTTTCAAAAATGAGAATTATTATTGAAAATATTTTTGCTATTCTTAAAAAATTTAAAATTATTACAGAAAAATATCGTAATCGAAGAAAAAGATTTGGTTTAAGATTTAATTTAATTGCCTCAATTTATAATTTACAATTATTATATTTAACATAAAATATTTATTTAAAATTAAATAATTTAAATAATAAATTAATTTTTCGTTGTGGAAAAATATTAAATTTTTAAATAAAAAACATAATTAATTAAAATTATATTTTTCTATTAGTATCTTTTTTACAAATATTTGCAATTTTTTAACAAGTAATGCAAGAAGTCTATTATTTAAATTATTTAATTTTAAATAAATATTTTATGTTAAATATAATAATTGTAAATTATAAATTGAGGCAATTAAATTAAATCTTAAACCAAATCTTTTTCTTCGATTACGATATTTTTCTGTAATAATTTTAAATTTTTTAAGAATAGCAAAAATATTTTCAATAATAATTCTCATTTTTGAAACTAGTCTATTATATTGCTTTTGTTCTTTGTTTAAAGGGTTTTTCTTTGTTTTCTTTGTAGGTATTAGAACATTATTGTGATTTTTTTGTATTCCTTGATAACCACTATCAACTATTAATTTGGTATTTTTTAAAATTGGGATTTTTGATTCTTTAAATAAAGCATAATCATGTTTTTTTCCGAGCGAAAAACTTGTTGCAATAATTTTTTTGGTTTCTTGTTCGATAATTACTTGTGTTTTGATCGTGTGTTTTTTCTTTTTACCAGAATAAGATTGTTTTTGTCTTTTTTTGGGCGTTGGATTGGAGTTTCGGTAGCATCAATAATAATAGTTTTATCATTAAAATAATCATTTATTAGTGCTTTTTTACCAGCAAGTTGTTGAAAATCAGAGTTTTTAATTAAAATATCTTCAATTCACTTAATATTACGATAACAATTAGCCTCACTAATATCAAAACTTTTACCAAGATGAAAATAAGTCTGATATTCTCGTCAATATAATAAAGTCATCAATAATCTATTTTCTAATGATAATTTATTAGTTTTACCACCTTTTTTAAATTTTTCTATTTCAGCAACTTTTAAAATATCTAACATTTTATTAAAAGTGGATTTTTTTATCCCTGTTAATCTTAACCATTCTCTATCATTAAGAGTATTAAATTTATTATTGTTCATATTTTTATGTCCTCATAAATTATATTTTATAATAATATTTTAATAAAAAAGGGTATCGCAAGAAGTCTATTGAAATTATTTAATGATTTAGGAAAATCAAAGGAGAGATAAAATGGAAATATTAAGTATGATTTTTTCAGGAATTGTAGCTAGTTCTTTTTTAATATTATGTATCTCATTAATAAAATATTTAAAATTCAGAAGACTAAAGAAACACTTTGATATTTTACCAAAGAAAGAAAAAAGAAAGTTTTATATTTATAAAATATTATGAATAATATTTAGCATAATTTTTGTAGTAACATTAATTACATTCATTAGTATAAGCACAATTTAAATTGTGCTTTTTTATAACTTTCGGATAGGATGTTTGTGCGAAAGGAGAAAAGATAAATGAAACTTAAGAAAGTTGAAAACTTTGTTGATAATGTAATTTTTGCTATTTTAGTTTTACTTCCATGAGTATTAATTGATTTACCAATTATATTAATTTTAATTTTTACAGAGCCAACTTTAATTATTAGTTCTGTATTAATTTTTATTGGAGTGATTTTAGGAAGTATGATTTCAATTACAGTTGGATATATTTTATTAAAGAAAAAAACTAAAAAGCTGGAAAACACATTATTACTTTCTAAAAAGGAGGAAAAAATAAATGATTAATCTTGAAAAGCAAAATAAAATGTTAGAAATTTTTAATATAATTCATATTATTGATTTAAAAAATGAATTACGGGAATATGACGATGCTTTAGATTTATGAATTTTACCAGCTAATAGCGACACAGTTAAAATAGTAACTACAAATGGTTTTGTAAAAGAATACAATTTATCTAATTTTAATTCTATTGAAGAACTTAAAAATTTAATTAAGCAAGATGTACAAAAAGAATTATCCAATAAAAAAGAACTTACAAATGTTGCAGTAAGAACCAGATAGGAAAAGAAAATTATGTCAAATAAAGCATTGAAAAATGAACTAGTTATTGAAAAAACAAAAGAAAATGTTTTGAAAAGATGAAATAGTTATATAAAATCCAAATTTAATACTGCAATGGTTTTTGAACAATACAAAATCTTTATGCATAAAATTAATGAAGAATTTTCATATTATAATTTAGCAGATGATTATTATGGTTATGATCTTGAATTTGCGATTTTTGATAAAAAAGATAATTTAATTTTTACAACTAACGACGAAAAAAAGATCTACTTTTTTGAAGAATATTTGTTAGATCCTAATATTTACAAAGACAAATTCGACAATTACATTAATAAAATAGAAAATAGGGTTGATAGTTTTGAAGATTTAGATGAATGTCAAGAACTTATTGATTTTACTAGATAGGAGAAGAAAGATTATTATGAGCAAAGAAAATGATTTATTTGATATTAGATTAGATTACCAAAAAGATTTAGTTAGTAATTTTGGAATGGCTTTAGAAGATATCTTGGAGAAAATGGATACTAATGATGAATTTTATAATGATGTCAAAGAATATACAAATGATTATTTTGTTGATTATGAAATATATAATTATCAATTATTTGAATTAACTGGTCAATTGTATCATCAAGGATACAATGTTTTGGAAAAAGCAATTGAGTGAGATACAGATAATCCAATGATAGTAAACTCATTATTAGAAGAATACATATGAGATGATTTAGTTATTGAACATAATATTATAGTTTTTAAAGAAGAACCAGTTCGTTAAAAACTGTTTTTCTTTTATGTTCTTTTAGTTTGCTTTCGGATAGGATGCTTATGCGAAAGGAGAAATAAAATGTCAAAAATTAATGCAATTACTGAATTATTTTTACATGAAGCAGCACAAAACTGAGATAAATCAAAAAAAGAAGATATTCTAGAACATGCAGATACTCATTTGGAAACAACAATTAGAAATTATTTAAAACATACTAATATCAATAGTAATCTATTAAACGAAATGGCAGATCAAGGTTATACACCGTTAGAAAATGTAGATATTGCTACAACTTCTAATGAAAAAATCATAGATTTGGTCACTGCTAATTTAAAAGAATTAATTTATAATAACTTAAAACAAAATCATATTTACAATTCTGAAGAACTTACGCGCTAAGTTCTTTTTATTGTGTGCTTTTTTATGACTTTCGGATAGGATACTTATGCGAAAGGAGAGAAAAATATGATTATTTTAAATTTATTGTCAGGAACCGGGTTTAATGGTCAAGGAATTATAGATTCAGTTACTCCATGAGTAAACATTGGAGTTTGATTATTATTCGGCGGTGGTGGTTTGATAATGGCTGTTAAAACAGGAATAATTATAGTTAAAATGGGTATGGCTTCTGATAATCCAGAATTAAGATCAGAATTAAGATCTTCATTGCTTTGACCTTTAATTTCAACAATTATATTATTTGCAATTCCTACAATTGTAAATGCAGTATTTGCAGCTATGGGATTGAACTTGTCACTTTCTCCATCAGCGACTGGTTAGTTTTAGTAAATTATATAGAAAGGAGAGTATAAATGCAATTATTATCAATATGAGATGGAATCAGCAAAGCATTATTAGATTTAATGTGACGGATATTTTTACAAGGTCCACTTCAGATTATTAATATTTTTAATAAAATATTAAATTATTTATCAGGTGGTATTTTATCAGATATTTTATTTGGTTCATCACAAAATTTTGATTTTGCAAATCTACCAATTGCATTCTTTATTAGACTTCTTGCGATACCCTTTTTTATTAAAATATTATTATAAAATATAATTTATGAGGACATAAAAATATGAACAATAATAAATTTAATACTCTTAATGATAGAGAATGGTTAAGATTAACAGGAATAAAAAAATCCACTTTTAATAAAATGTTAGATATTTTAAAAGTTGCTGAAATAGAAAAATTTAAAAAAGGTGGTAAAACTAATAAATTATCATTAGAAAATAGATTATTGATGATTTTATTATATTGACGAGAATATCAGACTTATTTTCATCTTGGTAAAAGTTTTGATATTAGTGAGGCTAATTGTTATCGTAATATTAAGTGAATTGAAGATATTTTAATTAAAAACTCTGATTTTCAACAACTTGCTGGTAAAAAAGCACTAATAAATGATTATTTTAATGATAAAACTATTATTATTGATGCTACCGAAACTCCAATCCAACGCTCAAAAAAAGACAAAAACAATCTTATTCTGGTAAAAAGAAAAAACACACGATCAAAACACAAGTAATTATCGAACAAGAAACCAAAAAAATTATTGCAACAAGTTTTTCGCTCGGAAAAAAACATGATTATGCTTTATTTAAAGAATCAAAAATCCCAATTTTAAAAAATACCAAATTAATAGTTGATAGTGGTTATCAAGGAATACAAAAAAATCACAATAATGTTCTAATACCTACAAAGAAAACAAAGAAAAACCCTTTAAACAAAGAACAAAAGCAATATAATAGACTAGTTTCAAAAATGAGAATTATTATTGAAAATATTTTTGCTATTCTTAAAAAATTTAAAATTATTACAGAAAAATATCGTAATCGAAGAAAAAGATTTGGTTTAAGATTTAATTTAATTGCCTCAATTTATAATTTACAATTATTATATTTAACATAAAATATTTATTTAAAATTAAATAATTTAAATAATAAATTAATTTTTCGTTGTGGAAAAATATTAAATTTTTAAATAAAAAACATAATTAATTAAAATTATATTTTTCTATTAGTATCTTTTTTACAAATATTTGCAATTTTTTAACAAGTAATGCAAGAAGTCTATTATGTTGTTATTTATCATCGTCGGGGAAACCGCTTTTTTGTTGCTGATCCTAGTGCTGAGAAAGGACAATGAGTTTTAATTAATGATTTTATGATGAAATTTCAAGCAGTAATTATTTTCACTAAGAAAAGAAAAAAGTTTACTTATAAAACAAAAACCTTTTATTTAATTTTTCTTTTTTTAAAAGAACAAACGGGATTTTTATGCTGAACTGTGTTTCTTAGTGTTGTTGTAAATTTTTTAATATTATTTGGTAAAAGTTTTATTAAAGTTTATTTTGATCGGTTAACAACAACTTTTCATCAAGAAGTAGTGATTTTCTTTGTAATTTTTTTAATTATTTATTGTTTTCGAGTTCTTTTTAGCTATTTTTTTCAAAAAATTCTTGCACAGTTTCAACAAAAAATAACAAAACGAATGTTAACAATATTTGTTAATAACTTAAGAAAGCTTTCTGTTATTGAATTTGAACGGTTTAGCACTAGTGAATGGCTAAAACGATAAGCAGATGTTATTATTTTAGCAACTTTTTTAAGAACAACTTTTCCACAACTGCTTTTTAGTTTTCTAATGTTAATTATTGGGGTTATTTTTTTTACTTAATTTAAATGCTTTAATTTTAGCAATTGTTTTATTAGAAAATGTTATTATTTTTTTTCTATCATTTTTATTTTTACAAATTAATAAGTTTTGATACCACCGATGGTATCAACAGGGATTAAATTTTGAAAATGTTACTTTAGAGTTATATAAAAGTTTTAAATTTCAGAAGAGTCGTCATTTGGAAGGATATTTTAATTATCAATGAACAAAAAAACTTACAACTTTTTTAATAGAAACTTATGGTCTTGAAAAAAATAATATTATTCAAAGGTTGATTTTAGCCTTTATTTCACAGCTTGCTACCTTTTTAATTTTCTATTTAGCAGTTAGTTTTATTACAAAACAAAGTTTAACAATTGGTAATTTAATGTTTTATAGTGCCTTAACTAGTTTTATTAATGATTTTACAACGCAATTGTCTGGGTTAATTGTTGAAAAAGGAAAATTAGAAAAGGCTTTTCAACAAACAGTATGTTTATTATTTCCAGAACAAGAACAAAAACAAAAGCAGTTAGCTTTACCAGCAATCAAATCTTTTACCATTACAGACTTAAATTATCTTCTTAATGATACTTTTATTTTAAAAAAATAACATTAACTTTACAAAATCATTGTTTTATTAAAGGACGTAGTGGCTCTGGGAAGACAACTTTGTTAGAAATCTTAGCAAAATTACGACCAGTTTCAGGTGGGGAAGTAATGCTTAATGGTCAGTTTGATTTAACGATGCTTAGTGAAGAAGCAATCCGAACAAAAATATTATTGTTTCATCAAAATGATTTTTTATTTACTGGTAGTGTTTATGATAACATTATTAATTTTCAGCAGAATTGTAACTATCAAGTTTTAGCATTGTTACAATCGTGTGATGTTTATCTTATTGATGAAGTTTTGAGCAATGTTGATTATGAAAGTAAAATGATTTTATTAAAATTA
The DNA here is from genome assembly GCF_009866525.1 of Spiroplasma poulsonii. GTDB lineage: Bacteria > Bacillota_I > Bacilli_A > Mycoplasmatales > Mycoplasmataceae > Spiroplasma > Spiroplasma poulsonii. The sequence continues at coordinate 1,137,704 of NZ_CM020866.1, read as the reverse complement.
TTATTTACTTTAAAATCTGAACAAATGATTATTTACGCTGGTCATGATCATCTTGTTGAACAATTTTTTGTAAATGTGATTGATTTAACTAAACTTAATTTAATAGGGGCTGATAATGAATAAAAAAGTTATTATTTTAATAGACTTCTTGCATTACTTGTTAAAAAATTGCAAATATTTGTAAAAAAGATACTAATAGAAAAATATAATTTTAATTAATTATGTTTTTTATTTAAAAATTTAATATTTTTCCACAACGAAAAATTAATTTATTATTTAAATTATTTAATTTTAAATAAATATTTTATGTTAAATATAATAATTGTAAATTATAAATTGAGGCAATTAAATTAAATCTTAAACCAAATCTTTTTCTTCGATTACGATATTTTTCTGTAATAATTTTAAATTTTTTAAGAATAGCAAAAATATTTTCAATAATAATTCTCATTTTTGAAACTAGTCTATTATATTGCTTTTGTTCTTTGTTTAAAGGGTTTTTCTTTGTTTTCTTTGTAGGTATTAGAACATTATTGTGATTTTTTTGTATTCCTTGATAACCACTATCAACTATTAATTTGGTATTTTTTAAAATTGGGATTTTTGATTCTTTAAATAAAGCATAATCATGTTTTTTTCCGAGCGAAAAACTTGTTGCAATAATTTTTTTGGTTTCTTGTTCGATAATTACTTGTGTTTTGATCGTGTGTTTTTTCTTTTTACCAGAATAAGATTGTTTTTGTCTTTTTTTGGGCGTTGGATTGGAGTTTCGGTAGCATCAATAATAATAGTTTTATCATTAAAATAATCATTTATTAGTGCTTTTTTACCAGCAAGTTGTTGAAAATCAGAGTTTTTAATTAAAATATCTTCAATTCACTTAATATTACGATAACAATTAGCCTCACTAATATCAAAACTTTTACCAAGATGAAAATAAGTCTGATATTCTCGTCAATATAATAAAGTCATCAATAATCTATTTTCTAATGATAATTTATTAGTTTTACCACCTTTTTTAAATTTTTCTATTTCAGCAACTTTTAAAATATCTAACATTTTATTAAAAGTGGATTTTTTTATTCCTGTTAATCTTAACCATTCTCTATCATTAAGAGTATTAAATTTATTATTGTTCATATTTTTATGTCCTCATAAATTATATTTTATAATAATATTTTAATAAAAAATGGTATCGCAAGAAGTCTATTAGATTATTTACTGAAGATAATCATTTAATTTGTTATAATAAAACAAGAAAGTGTTAGGGGTCAAGATATGGTAATGAAAGATGATTTTGCAATTTATAATGAAACAAAATTTGATATTAAACCATATCAAACTGATTTTATGGCAATTTTTCAGAAAATTAAAACAATATCAAATATTACTGATCCATTGGAATTATCATTGATTATTGTTGATGCAAAAGAACAATTAGCGTTAAATCAAAAATATCGCCAAAAAGATTATGTTGCAGATGTTATTACATTTGCTTTAGAGGAAGAAAATAGTGTTGATTTGTTGCAATTAACAGGATTACGTAGTTTGGGAGATGTTTTTATTTGTTATGAAAAAGCGTTAGAACAAGCACAAACATATAATCATTCAGCGCGCCGTGAATTTGCCTTTTTATTTACTCACGGAATGCTCCATATTTTAGGCTATGATCATCAAACACCAGCTGAAGAAGAAACAATGTTTAATTTACAACGAAAAGTTCTAAATGATTTACAAATTCACCGAATTCCAATAGAATAAGAAGAGAAACAGAAAGGGATAGACACAATGGCAAAAGGATCACCAGCAAAGAAAAAGATATTTTTTAAACTACGTAACAAGTTTTCAAATGCTTTTCGTGGAATTTATACCGCAATTAAAGAAGAGTCAAGTTTAATCATTCATATTATTGTATCATTGGTTGTGATTGGTTTAGGAATTTGATTACAAAAAATGGTTCCGCATGAATTTGGTTATGTCAAATGAGCAATCTTATTATTAACAATTGGGATTGTAATTGGGTTTGAATTAATTAATACAATGGTTGAAAACTTTGTTGATTTATTATCATTTGAATATAATATTAAAGCTAAAAAAATTAAAGATATTTGTGCAGCAGCAACCTTAATTAATTCAATTTTAGCAATTGCAATTGGACTATTAATTATGTTACCACCACTGGTTGATGTTATTAAATTATATTTAAAAATTAGTTAAAAGGAGTTAGAAAAATGGCAAATTATTTTGAAAAATTAAAATCATTAAGTACAAAAGCGTATGCTCCATATTCCAACTTTCATGTTAGTACAATTTGTGTTTTAAAAGATGGAACAGAAGTAAATGGTGTGAATATTGAAAATGCTGCTTATTCGGTGGTACTGTGTGCAGAACGAACATGTTTAGCACAAGTTTATACTTTAGGTTATCGAAAAGCAGACATTAAGAAACTCTTTTTATATACTGATAGTAACCAAAAAGGTTCACCATGTGGAATGTGTCGACAATTTTTATTAGAATTAATTGACCATGATGTTCCGCTAGAAATTTATAATAAAAAGGGAGAATCATATGTTGTAACAATTGGTGATTTATTACCATATGGCTTTACAAAAGAGGATTTGAAATAAGATTATGGCGAAAAAACATGATGAAGAATTAGATTTATATGATTTAGCCCATGGTCGTGAATTAATTACGGACCATAGTTATCGCATCGTTGATGATGAACATTTAAAAGATTATATGAGTAATAATGCCCTTTATATTAAATTATTTTATGCTTTTCATGATAAACGAATTTTATTAACACATCAAACTTGATGAAAGAAAACTAATGATTTAGAAGCATATTGTAAAAAATATATTACTGATTTAACAAAACGATTACGAATTGAGGAAATGGCATTAACCCCAGCTGAATTAGAACAAAAATGAGATTTACAAGAATATGACATTCATGGTTATGAAGATGTTCTTTTAAAGGCGATTAGCATTCGGTCATGAGTAAAAAATGATAATAATAAAAAATGAGTAGTGGTCGTACATGGCCTTAATTCACATAAATTTCGGGCAATCTTTTTTGGTTTAATCTATTTACGCCTAGGTTATAATATTCTTGTTTTTGATCAACGAAATCATAGTGAATCAACAACAAAAATAACAACAATGGGATATTATGAAAAACATGATTTAGCAGCCGTTGTTAATTTCTTGCAAACAACGATTGACCCAAAATTAAAAGAACTTAACTTTCATGGCTGGTCAATGGGAACTTTTGTAATTATGGAATATTTAAAATTAGCATTTGTTAAAAACAAGTTAATTAAAAGTGCAATTTTAGATTCAACAATTAGTAATTTAAATGCTTTATATCGTTATTATACGTTAAAGATTAATGTTAATTACTATGATCATTATTATGCTATTCGGCGTTATGCGATTGATACGCGGGGTTATGATCCTGAACAAATTAATCCTGGCGAAAATTTAGAACAGTTAGCAAAATTACCAGTTTTATATCTATTAAATAAAAAAGACCATGCAACCCCTTATGTAATGGGGCTCGAAGCTTATCAAAACAAACGAAGCTATGAACGCAAAAAAATTAGTAGTCGGGTTGTTTTCAATTGTGATCATGTGCGGGGCATTTATTATAATCCGCCACACTATTTAGCAACCATAACAGCATTTATTACTAATGCAAAACGAAAATAGTGATAAATAACTAAAATGTTATTTATCACTATTTTGTTTCTTGTCTATGTTTTTTCTTTGGCATTTTTGTTTAATATTTTGATAAATTCTTTCATATCATAAGGTTTGGCTTTGATATTTATTAAATACGCGGTACATCCCATTGTTGAAACTTTGCAAGGCAACATGGAAAGCGGTAAATACCACTGTGAAAAGAAAAATAATAAAAAAGGTAGCTTGCACTTTGGTTAATCCAGTAATAATTTGATTATCAATATCTAAAAAAGGATAGGGATAAGCTCAAATCGTATCCCCATCACGATTTCAAGCAGCAGCACGAATTAAAACATACATTAGACTTCTTGCATTACTTGTTAAAAAATTGCAAATATTTGTAAAAAAGATACTAATAGAAAAATATAATTTTAATTAATTATGTTTTTTATTTAAAAATTTAATATTTTTCCACAACGAAAAATTAATTTATTATTTAAATTATTTAATTTTAAATAAATATTTTATGTTAAATATAATAATTGTAAATTATAAATTGAGGCAATTAAATTAAATCTTAAACCAAATCTTTTTCTTCGATTACGATATTTTTCTGTAATAATTTTAAATTTTTTAAGAATAGCAAAAATATTTTCAATAATAATTCTCATTTTTGAAACTAGTCTATTATATTGATTTTGTTCTTTGTTTAAAGGGTTTTTCTTTGTTTTCTTTGTAGGTATTAGAACATTATTGTGATTTTTTTGTATTCCTTGATAACCACTATCAACTATTAATTTGGTATTTTTTAAAATTGGGATTTTTGATTCTTTAAATAAAGCATAATCATGTTTTTTTCCGAGCGAAAAACTTGTTGCAATAATTTTTTTGGTTTCTTGTTCGATAATTACTTGTGTTTTGATCGTGTGTTTTTTCTTTTTACCAGAATAAGATTGTTTTTGTCTTTTTTTGGGCGTTGGATTGGAGTTTCGGTAGCATCAATAATAATAGTTTTATCATTAAAATAATCATTTATTAGTGCTTTTTTACCAGCAAGTTGTTGAAAATCAGAGTTTTTAATTAAAATATCTTCAATTCACTTAATATTACGATAACAATTAGCCTCACTAATATCAAAACTTTTACCAAGATGAAAATAAGTCTGATATTCTCGTCAATATAATAAAGTCATCAATAATCTATTTTCTAATGATAATTTATTAGTTTTACCACCTTTTTTAAATTTTTCTATTTCAGCAACTTTTAAAATATCTAACATTTTATTAAAAGTGGATTTTTTTATTCCTGTTAATCTTAACCATTCTCTATCATTAAGAGTATTAAATTTATTATTGTTCATATTTTTATGTCCTCATAAATTATATTTTATAATAATATTTTAATAAAAAAGGGTATCGCAAGAAGTCTATTAAATAAAAAATAGGGTAACTTAAACTAATTCATCAATCTTTTGTTAAAAATTCTTTTTTTCAACTAAGACGATGATCACCAAATGATAATAGGGTATAAACAAAAAATAAAATGGGCATAATAAAATGGGTTACAACGGTACAACTAATTTGTGCCTTAGTGTAGTCAGCAATAGTTACTTCACCATTCTTATAACCAATAACAATTCCAATTCAAAAAATAAAGAACATTAATAAGTTTCAATTTAAAATGCTTAACTTAAAGTTTGTTGAAAAGAACCAACTTTTTTGTTCACGATGATGGTTAAAAATAGCTAACAATAATCAAGCAATCGTAATAATATTAACCTGGACTGAATAAAAAATTAATAATATATCATAATTTTGTAAACTAGATCGATAAGCATTTTTATTGACATATCAAAATTCTTTGAAAATATCAGCATAAAAACCATAAGCTAAAAATGCAAAAGCTAAACTGGCAATTATTACTTTATAATATCAAAGATAATCCTTATATCAAATTCGATAAGATCAACGCTTCATAATTCCTCCTTGATAATCTTTTAAATATTATCATAAGAATATTTTGTTAAAAAGATAATTTTTATAATTTTATAACTTTTGTTAGAGCAAAATAAAAAAAATTTCCAAATTATCGTGATGTTATTTTATTTTTTTAGTGTTATAATAAAAAAGTTAGTTGCAATAACTCACTAATTTAAAAATATATATGTGAGAGCATACTCAAGATCGCGAAACCACAACTATGCTCTCATAAATAATTATAGCATTTTGCTATAAATTTATGAGAGTTTTAGTTTTAAAATTCTCATTTTTTTGTGAAAATTTTAAAATTATCCCTATTTTTATTGTTTTGAACTCCCTATACCTTGAGGACGCATCGCATATATATTTTATTTATAGCTGTAAAAAATGGAAAAAATAATTTTTAAAAAATGTAATTTTATTAAAAATTAAAGACTTAGAAATTATTAAAAAATAAAAAGAACACAATATTAAAATTTTAGTTTTTTACAAGTAGGTTTAAACATTATGTCTGGTCCGAAAAATGACTACGAGTTTCGTTAGATGCTGCTTTAAAAAAAACATTAGGCAAAATTTAAAAATATATTAATTAAATACAGAATAGCTTAAAAGTATTCGCTTTATTAAAATGCTTTGTTATAATGTTAATAAAGTTAGAAATAAGGTGATATATATGGCAAATAAAATTAAAATTGAAAAAATGCAATCGTTGATTACCCGTGATTTAACATTTATTATGCAACGAGAAATTCGTGATGAAATTTTAAATACTTTATCAGTTAATGCTGTTAAATTATCAAATGATTTAGGTCATGCTAAAGTTTATTATTCTTCATTATTATCAAAACCAGAATTAGAACTTACTAATGTTGTGCAAGAATATAAAAATGAGATTCGTAGTAAATTAGCACATAAATTAGAAATTTATCGTTGTCCAGATTTAGAATTTATTTATGATTATTCATTAGATAATGCAAATAATATTGAAACAATTTTGCAAAAACTAAAATAAAAATATCCTCGTAATTATTGAATTAGTTTTTTTTTAAAAGTAGAAAATTAAAATAAATAATTATGAGGATTTTTATATTATAAATTATTATTTTGATAATAAAGATATAAGATATTTTCTAATAGAGCAGCAATTGTCATTGGTCCAACACCGCCAGGAACAGGGGTTATCATTTTAACTTTTGGTAGAACATTTTCAAAATCAACATCACCACATAGTTTATTATCATGATCTCGATTAATTCCAACATCAATAATGATAGCGTTTTCTTTGATCATTTCAGAAGTTATTATTTTTGGTTGTCCAACCGCTGAAATTAAAATATCTGCTTGTTTTGTAAAAAAACTTAAATTTTTTGTTTTTGAATGACAAACCGTAACGGTGGCTGAAGCGTTAATTAATAAGTTAGCAAGAGGTTTACCAACAATATTACTACGACCAATTATAACAACATGTTGTCCTGCTAACTCAATTTGATAATGCCTTAATAGTAACATAATTCCTTTTGGTGTTCCGGGTAATAAATCATAATGGCCAAGAATTAGATTGCCCAATATTTCAGGGGTAAAACCATCAACATCTTTTTTTGTTATAATACGATGAATAATTTTTTCGCTATTAATATGAATGGGTAACGGTAGTTGAACAAGAATAGCATCAATGGTTGAATCATGGTTTAATTGATTAATAAGATTAAGAAGTTCTGCTTCAGTCATTGTTACAGGATATGTTAGGACATTACAAATAATTCCCACGTTTTCACAAGCAATCTTTTTATTTTTAATATAAGTACTGCTTGCTTTATTATCCCCAATTTGAATAATTGTTAAACTAGGAGCACGGTGATGCTTTTTTTGAATTTTAATAACTTCTGCTGCGACTTTTGTCTTAATTAATTCACTAACCATTTTTCCATCAATTATTTTGGTTTTATCCATTAATGTTTCACTCTTTTCTATGTTAAAATGTTTTTATATAAGTATTGTATCTGAAAGGACCATAAAATTAAATGCAAAATACCATCATTTTTAAAAGTGCAAAAGGAACTAATAATTCAATTTATACTGATGCTCTTATAATTAGAAAAGTTGTCTTTGTTGATGAACAACATGTCCCTTTAGCAGAAGAAGTTGATCAGTATGATCAAACTGCTAATCATCTTGTTGGATATTATGATAACAAACCAGTATGTTGTGCTCGTATTTTGCAACAAGATGAAAATTGGTTTTTAGGACGGATTGCTGTTCTTAAAAGTTATCGTCATCACCAAGTGGGAACGGTATTATTACAAACTTTATTAAATTATGTTCAAACTAACCATTAACCTACTGCTGTTCATTTATTTGCTCAAAGTCAAGTTGTTGGTTTTTATGAAAAATTAGGTTTTATTAAAAATGGAGAAAGTTTTATTGATGCAGATATTGTCCATTTTCCGATGATTTATTATTATAATAGTTAAAAGGAGTTGATAAGAATGGAAAAAATCACAACAATTGGTACCAAAATTGGTTTAACAACAGATGATTTAATTAAATATGGTGATTATATTGCAAAAGTAAAAGCATTTAATTTTAGTCATTTACCAAAAAAAGCAAAGTTTATTTTAGTAACAGCAATTAATCCAACTAAAGCAGGAGAAGGAAAGACAACCTGTTCAATTGGTATTGCTGATATGTTAAATCATTTAGGTTATCAAACAACCTTAGCATTACGAGAACCATCATTGGGGCCAGTTTTTGGCTTAAAAGGATCAGCGACAGGTGGGGGCGAATGTGTCATGCAACCAGAAAATGAAATCAATTTACATTATACTGGTGATTTTCATGCAATTACAACGGCAAATAATATGGTTAGTGCCATTATTGATAATATTCTTTATTGAGGTAATGCCTTACAAATCGATCCGGCAAAAGTCGTTTGACAACGTTGTTTAGATGTTAATGATCGTGCTTTACGAAATGTTGAAATTAAAATCAATGATAAAATTCATCGAAATGAGCATTTTCAAATTACAGCGGCCAGTGAAATTATGGCTATTTTAGGACTAAGTAAAGATTTTAATGATTTACGGCGCCGTTTAGATCAAGCAATTGTGGCCTATAATTTTAAAAACGAACCAGTTTATTTACAACAACTACAAATTACAGGTTCATTATTGGCTTTGTTAAAAGATGCTGTATTACCAAATTTAGTTCAAACAAAATATGGAACCCCATTGTTCGTACATTGTGGTCCTTTTGCAAATATTTCACACGGTGCCAATTCGTTAATTGCCACTGATTTAGCGTTAAAATTAAGTGATTATGTTGTTAGTGAAGTTGGTTTTGGTAGTGATTTAGGGTTCGAAAAGTTTAATGATATCATTAACTTAAAAAAAGAATACACTCCTGACTGTACAGTGTTAGTAGCAACCATTCGGACTTTGAAATTACATGGTGGTGCTGATGAAACAAAATTAGCAACAGTTGATCTTGTTAGTTTAAAAAAGGGGTTAGTTCATTTAGAACATCATATTAAAATTATCCAAAATTATCGGTTAAACTTTGTTGTTTGTTTAAATCAATTCGCAACGGATGGTAGTGAAGAAATTACGTTAGTAACAAATTGATTAACAGAACAAAAAATCCCATTTGGAATTAATAACACTTATCATCTTGGAATTAAAGATAATCCATTATTAGCTAAAACAATTATTGAACAAACAACACGGCCACAACAATATCAATTATTGTTTAATCCAGGTACAACTTCATTAACAGATAAAATTAAAATTATTTGTGAAAAAATCTATCAAACAACAAAAGTTACTTTTAGTGCTGTCGCTCAAGAAAAAATTGCATTTTATCAGCAAGATGATAAATATAAAACTTGACCTGTTTGTATGGCAAAAAATCATCAAACAATTTTTGGTAATAAAGATCCTAATGATGATCACATTACCATTCGTGATCTTAAAATTAATTCAGGAGCAGAATATTTTATTGCATATTTAGCGGATATTATTACAATGCCTGGTTTAAATAAAAAACCTAATGCACTTGAGATTGATGTTGTTAATGATCAGATTATAAATATTAAATAATTTTGTTATAATTATATTGGACTAAAAATAGGGGCGAATTTAATGCAGAAAAAAGCAAAATTTTTAGAATTAAATAGTATTGTTAGCAAACAACTTAATTTAGCAAGTAATGTTCGTAAAATAATGCATGAAATCTTCACTACTTATAAAAAAAGTTTTCAAAAAATTGGTTATCAAACAATTGCCATTGGTGAATATGGCTTTAAAACTTTAACCAAATACGATAAACTTGAATTGGAATTGGCAGTTGTTAAATATGCTCCTAAAAGTAGTAATGGGTTACGAGAACGAATGTTTCAAGCTGTTCTTGGTGAAATGCGTAAAAATGTTAAAAAAGGAACAGTTATTAAAGATACTCAGAATGAAGGATATCTAGAATATCAAATAAATGATGAAATAAATCTGATTGTTCGTATTATTCCCTTTTGTTATAAAAAGAACGCCGAAGGAAAATTAACATATATTTTTTGACGAAATGGAATTGAAAAAAATGATAATGTAATTCAAGTAGTACAAGGTTTTAACAAAGCTAATAAAATTTCAAATAATTTATTACGAACACTAATGAAAATGGTTAAATATGCCCTTAAAACCGATTTTACTTATTATTATATTTTGTATACATTAACATTGCGGTGATTTTATGAGTATTTTGTCAAAAAATATGATCATTACTTGCAAAAAATTGATGCAAGTAAACGGATTGAAAAAGAGGACTTAATAAAATATCGGAATATTAATTTTCAAAAAATTTGATTTTTAAATAATATTGATGGTGAGGAATTAATTTTTTATATTTTAGAACGTTATTGAAAAACAGAAACTTATTATTTCCGTGAATTTGAATTTATTGAAGAAGAAATTTTTGAGTCAATTTCGCGGTATAGTTGATATACTAATAATTGTTTTTTGACACCATATGATTATTATGTTGATTTTAAAATTTATAACATTAAAGAATTTAATGATTTAAATTATGTTCAAGCAGAATTAAAGCACGCTGATTTTTCCCGAATTCAATATGATTATTGTCGCAATCATGATTTGGGAATTTATGTAACACCAGTTAAAATTAGTGGTGTGGTTGGATTCGTTGCTTATGCAATTAATTTTAAGAAAAAAGCGACAACATTGTTCAAAAAATTAGATCCAGCCAAACGAAAAGATGCGATGAGCGTTAATCAACGCGAAATTATGGAAGAGTTAAATTTAATTGCTCATAAGTGATTAACAACATATCGTAAAAAACTAACCTATATTAAAGTTTATTTTGATAAAAAATATCCAATTATTTCTTCATCAAACTATTATATGCGGTTACAAGCAATTATGACTTCGGTTGATAGTTTAAAAAATGATGATTATATTGCTGGAAATGATAATTAACCCGTGGTCTTTCTTTCATAACTAATCAGTTTTATGGATATTTTTTTATCAAAAAGTATTAAATATAAGGTATAATATATAAGTATAATAATTATACAACAGCCACTTAGAGATTGTTTCTTATAAGGATTAAAAAGTTATTTATACGGGGTGAAAAAAGTGTCAGTGTCGGTGTCAGTGTCAGTGTCAGTGTCAGTGTCAGTGTTAGGAAGCAATAATTGCAGTCACTTCTATGATAATGTAATCCGGGAGTTATCATTGATTGTAAATAATGAAAAAATTATTTCACATGATAATCCTGTTTTGGCATTAGAAATTAAACTATATTATATTATGAAAAGTGCAAAGTATAATGCGGCGCAAAAAGATCAAATATTAAAACAAATGATTCTTGAGCGAACAAAAACATTAGAATTTAAAGTTACTGAGTTAATTAAAGAATATGCTCAAGTTTATCAAAAAATTTATCAAAAACCATTAGATTTACAATATGCATATATTTCAATTTTGAAAAAAGCAAAATATTTTGTGCAAGAACGTTATGGTGAACGTTTATCCATTATTCGTAATTTTTATTGTCGATATTTAGAACAAGGGCAATGACTTGAATTGGTTGATGGAATTATTGCAGAGTCACAACGAAGAATGCAAGCTGCTTTTTTTACGAAAAAAGAGCAGTAAGATAGTAATAAGGAACATCGATATATTAATATTTTAATATATCGTTTTTTATTTGTATAATTAATAAGAAGATAAAGAAATAAGGTGGATTTGATGGCAAAGATTATATTAGTTATTACAGGTAGTGTTGCGGCTTATAAAGGTCTTGTTTTGTATGAAACATTAAAGCAAGACCATTATGTTGAATTAATTTTAACCGAAAGTGCTTTAAAGTTTTTAAAAACAATTCCTGCAGTAGCTAAAACAGAAATTTTTAAACAGCAATATTATGATAAAACAGATCCATCTGAACACATTACGATTGCCGCGGAAACTGATTTATTTATTGTCTATCCAGCCACTCAAAATTTTATTGCTCAAATAACGCATGGTTTTACCGATAGTTTGGGAAGTTTAGTTTATAGTGTTGTGCAAAGTCATAAGATGGTTTTTCCGGCAATGAATAGTGGAATGTATCTTTCACCAGCTAATTTACGCAACTTAGCGCAATTAGAAAGGGATGGGGTCCAGGTTTATGAACCCACGGTCAGGAATGTTAGCATGTAATACGACCGGAATTGGGCGGGCTTGAGAATGAGAAGATGTTTTAACTGAAATTAACCAATTTTTAGATTGAAAAAAACTATGGCAAAATAAAAAGGTAATGCTTAATTTTGGCCGCACAAAAACATTTCTTGATGATATTCGTTATCTTACCAATAATTCCAGTGGTAAAATGGGTGATACTTTACATACTGTCTTAACTTGGACAAAATGTGACTTAACAACAATTGTTGGTGAATGTGATGTGCCAATTTATTATAATCATCAAAAGGTAAATACCAATCAAGAGATGTTAACAGCAATGTTAGCGCAGTATTCGCAACAAGATGTTGTTATTGCCTGTGCCGCTTTAAATGATTATCAAGTTTCTGAACCTGTTCTTGGAAAAATTAGTAAGCAAAAACATCCCAACCTTGATGTAACATTAACTTCAAACATTGATGTTTTATCTGAGTTAGGAAAACGCAAACAAAATCAAATTTTAGTTGGGTTTAGTGTCCAAAATGATTTTAATTTAGCTTATGGTCAACAGAAACTAATTGAAAAAAATTTAGATTTAATTGTTATTAATCAAATTAGTGCAATGGGATCTAATCAAAATGAAGTTATTTTGTTGACCAAGAAGATGCAACGTCAAATCCCTAATCAAAGTAAAATAATTGTTGCTCAAGCAATTGTAACAGCAATTAGTGAAATTATAGAAGAGAGAGATAAATAACAATGAAATTATTAGTAGATATTGGTAATACAGCAATGAAATTTGCAATTCTTAATTCATCCCAAGAAATTACATCTTTTTTAACGATTTCTAGTCGCGAATTAATCGCAGAAAAGAATTTTCGTCAAAAAATTATAACAGCCTTAGATAAAATAAAATTAACTTTAACAGATTTAACGTTACTATGCTTATCATCAGTTCGTCCAATGTGAGATGATTTATTTTACCAATTAGCCCTTGATTTACAAATTCCGTTTTATCAAGTTAAAAAAAATTTAGCAATTGAACGATTAGCAATTGATATTCCTAATCCACGAAATCTTGGGGCTGATTTGATTGTTGGTTCATATGCAACATTGGATTTATATCCAAACGAAGATGTTATTTTAGTTAATATGGGAACAGCCACTACAATTTCATTACTAAAACAAGGGACCTTATTAGGAACAATTATTATGCCGGGGTTAGAAGCTGCTGCTGAAGCACTGTTTAATCGAGCACAGTTACTACAGACATTTGATTATTCTTATGAAGATGCAATTTTAGGAAAAAATACTAAACAAGCAATCAACATCGGATTAGTAAACGGCCATTTATTAACAATAACAGCTTTTGTTGAAAAACTTACAACTCAAGCAACCACACCAAAAGTAATGCTAACAGGTGGGAATGCAAGTTATATTACAACATTAGTGCCATATCAATATGATAAGAATCTTCTTTTTAAAGGACTTGTGGCCATTTTACAAGATAATAAATTAATATAAAAAAATAGGACATTTGTCCTATTTTTTTAATTTTTGAGATATTTTAATACTTTAAAGTCCATTTAGGTATTTATACATTTTTTGTTCGTTCCTTTATTTTAAATAAAATAAAGACTACCTAACATGTCCAATTTTTTATTTGATTTACTTATTTGTCTACTTAAGACAAATTAATAATAGCATAGATTTCAAAAATTACAACAATTTTAAATAAAATTTCTTGCTTTTTTTGCGTACTTTTCTGCTATTTTTTCAAAAAAAAATTAATTGAAGAAAAATGAACAGCCTATAAGAAACTTCAATTAATTTTTATAAATGTATGAAAAACAAACTTTTAAGATTATTTTATATTTAAATATTGCCACAAAATACAAATTTTAGCACAAAAGGAAAGGCTAGAATAATTTAAGAAAGATATAAATGTAACAATATTTATTTTTCATACATAAATGTCTTAAACTATATTTCTTTAATAATCAATTACTTTTGTCAAAAAATGTTCTAAAAAGGGTTAAAACTGATCTTAATCAACTGTTGGGAATAATCTAAAAAATGATATAATAGACTTCTTGCGATACCCTTTTTTATTAAAATATTATTATAAAATATAATTTATGAGGACATAAAAATATGAACAATAATAAATTTAATACTCTTAATGATAGAGAATGGTTAAGATTAACAGGAATAAAAAAATCCACTTTTAATAAAATGTTAGATATTTTAAAAGTTGCTGAAATAGAAAAATTTAAAAAAGGTGGTAAAACTAATAAATTATCATTAGAAAATAGATTATTGATGACTTTATTATATTGACGAGAATATCAGACTTATTTTCGTCTTGGTAAAAGTTTTGATATTAGTGAGGCTAATTGTTATCGTAATATTAAGTGAATTGAAGATATTTTAATTAAAAACTCTGATTTTCAACAACTTGCTGGTAAAAAAGCACTAATAAATGATTATTTTAATGATAAAACTATTATTATTGATGCTACCGAAACTCCAATCCAACGCCCAAAAAAAGACAAAAACAATCTTATTCTGGTAAAAAGAAAAAACACACGATCAAAACACAAGTAATTATCGAACAAGAAACCAAAAAAATTATTGCAACAAGTTTTTCGCTCGGAAAAAAACATGATTATGCTTTATTTAAAGAATCAAAAATCCCAATTTTAAAAAATACCAAATTAATAGTTGATAGTGGTTATCAAGGAATACAAAAAAATCACAATAATGTTCTAATACCTACAAAGAAAACAAAGAAAAACCCTTTAAACAAAGAACAAAAGCAATATAATAGACTAGTTTCAAAAATGAGAATTATTATTGAAAATATTTTTGCTATTCTTAAAAAATTTAAAATTATTACAGAAAAATATCGTAATCGAAGAAAAAGATTTGGTTTAAGATTTAATTTAATTGCCTCAATTTATAATTTACAATTATTATATTTAACATAAAATATTTATTTAAAATTAAATAATTTAAATAATAAATTAATTTTTCGTTGTGGAAAAATATTAAATTTTTAAATAAAAAACATAATTAATTAAAATTATATTTTTCTATTAGTATCTTTTTTACAAATATTTGCAATTTTTTAACAAGTAATGCAAGAAGTCTATTATTAAAGTTTTATGCACAAACGTAGCAAATAAAATTACAAGTCCAATTAAAATTACAAAAGATAATTTTGTAACTGAATTAAAACGTTTACAAGCATTTGTTTTAGAAAATGATATTCATTTAGAAGATTGTATTATTTTTATTGATCCTGAAGTCGTAAGTGCAATGATTAATGCTAAAATTCAATATTCAAAAGCAACAATTGAAGGAACTTCGGCAACAATTACTTCCGCATTAGGATTTAATTTTGTTGAGGCTCCAATTAAACAGTATGGTCATTTAATGGTACCAATTGCACCACAAGCAATGGCATGAGTTCTTGCTGTTGATGTGCCACTACAAGCGGGACAGTATACTCAAGGAAGATATTTGGGTCAGTTATTTATTGCCAATAATGAATTTTATCATGGTGAAGTTGTTCAAAATAAATTTTGATTTTCATATCCAGACCCTGATTATGTGCCACCATCATCAACAAGAGTAACAAGAAGTATTGAAAATGTTGAACAATTAGAAAATGTAAAAAGATTAGCCTTAGATTTAGTTCTTGAAGCTTATGATGGTGTCCCTTACACTAAAGAACGTAGTGAATATGTTAAAAAAATTAATGATGCAAATAAATTAGATGATGTATATAAAACTAAAGAAGAAGCATTTAAGTTTTTAGACACTAAAAATGCCTCGTAAGATTTTAGATCAAAACTTAATAACGTATAAAAAACGGATTGTTTATCAAACGCCTCAAAAAGCAAAATCATTTTGAGAACTATTATTAGCGATGATTGGTCTACAAGTATTAGCAACAGTTTTAGGGTTTTTAACTGCTGGAATTGGGGCAGGAATAATTGAGGGTTTAGGTGCATCTCAGTTGTTTATTACAACAGGAAAAGTTTTTATTAGTGGAGTTACGAATTTTTTAGTAATGGAAACAAATGATGTTATCAATAACAATGTGAGTTTAAAAAATACGTTATTAAATTTGGCTTTTTCATTTAATGATTTTGGTAAATTAGGACGAGGTTTAAAAGCTCAAAAAATTATTAAAATTGCTAATGAACAAGGAATTTTCAAGCAATTGGGGATTAGTGCTAAAGTTAAAAACTTTATGCAAATTAGAAATAAAGTTGCTTTATCCGAAATTATTACTAAAAATAAAGTTGTAATTCGTTTTAATAAAACTGTAACAGATGAACAATTACTGCAAACAATCGCTAGCATTGCTGATGCTGAATTACGAAAACAGTTAAAAAATCTTTCTGCTGATTCAATTCGCGATTTATTGGCACTTCAAAAAACGATTTATAAATTAAATCCTAGCTTAATTCCAAAATATACTAATTTAGATCTTAAAAAATATGATAGTTATTTACAAAAGTCGGCAGGTATTTCATTAAAAGATTTTGTTAGAATGAATGATTATGATTCGATTGCAATCATTACCGACTTAGCTACTAAAACAAAAATTGGAAATACTACCTTGATGAAAATTAATCAATATCGATTAGAAAATCAATTTTGAAATCAGCTTTATAAAAGATTTATTAAAGTTAAGGGAAAAGTTAATTAATCAATTAAAAAAACAAATCCATTTTATTGAATTGAAAAAGCTTTAAATACTGTTTTTGAACCAATTAAGAAAAAAATAACCCAATTATCTGAAAAAGTTTCACAGACCATTACAAAAAGTTTTAAAGTTGATCCAAAAAAATTATTGTATCAATCATTAATTCCATGTCAGTCTGATTCATTTTTATTAGGTTTTAAGTTTGAACCTTTAGGAATTAGTGGAGAAGGAATTATTGAAATTCATAAAAAAGATTATATTTCTAAAAAAATAGGCATTGTTTCAAAATATCATCCAATTAGAGCTTACACAACTTTACTTGAAGTTGAACAATTCGCTGTTTCACAAAATCAAAACACTTTTTATCGTGAAAATTGACAATTAGGATTTGGTTATTCACAAAATGAGTTTCAATTATTATCTTTTTTAAGTCCAAAAATTGCTTCAATTTTTCAACAAAATATTAATTTTTTCAATTCAATTAAATCGTTGTATCATGTTGCAAAAAATTTTAATGTTAACAACTGAGGTGAAAATCAAGTTAATAAAATGTATAAAAAAATTTTTAATACTAATTTTAATTTTTTATTAGGAGCAATCCCCGGTTTAAAATTTTTTACACAAGTAATTAAGAATTTAATTATTAATCATCAATATAAAAATGGTCAAGTTGTTAAAATCTTATCATCAAAAGTGGGTTCACATCTAAATCGACAATATATTAGGAGGATATAATTATGGAACTTAATCAATTGTGAGAAATAACTTCATATAATGATTATTTTAATAATTGGAGAAGTACGGTAGGTCAATTTTCTAAATTAACGTCATATCAAAAATCTTTAGGATATGCGACTCCAGAGGAATTTTTTAACGCGCAAATGATTACCGCACAACAAATGGCCAATGAGAAAATTGGTAACATGATTGATAATCCTAATTGATTTAATTCACGTGATTTACCAGCAATTACACAGGAAAATTTAAAACGTTTTACTTACCGGGCAATGGATTATTTACGCGTTAACGATTATGTTGTTGTCGAAGATGAACGTGTTAATATATCAATTAGCAATGGTAGTCGAACTGATTCAACAGTTAAAACTCCTAAATTAACAATTGATGGTTTATTGGGTGATTTTGCATGAAGAGCTTGACGAGCAACCGGTCTAGAGAATCTATATTCAACTTATTTAGCAAAAAAGAATGAGACACCATTATTAGACCCGAAACAGTTTTATGACAAACAAGAAATTGATGCTTTCTTATTGGAAATAGATAATACAATTCAAGAAGAACATAGTTTTGCTGAAATTGAAACAACAAAAAACCGTGATTTAATTGTTAAAATAGAAACTGAATTAACATCCGAAATTAACCAAAAGCAAAATATTGCTGATCAAATTTTATATCAGCAAGCAACTGATGATGAAGGTCAACCAGTTGGACCTATTGAAAAACTAGGTCAATTTGATGAAATTTTAGAAATTAGTCGTTATCCAGCAAATGCCGTTGTCACAACTCCCGAAGGTAAAAAACGTGCAATTTTAAATCACAACATTTTGGGTGAAATTAAAGATGCTATGGTTGTTCAGTCAACTTCTGATAGTGATTTAGTAAATGCAATTGGACGTGTTTGAGGATATGGTGTTGAAAATGATGTAATGCAAGCAAAAACTGATATTGCCAAAAATACAACTGATATTACAAATAACAAAAGTAATATTGGTGATATTACTCAATTAACGACAGATCAAAAAGATAATTTAACAAATGCTATTAATTCGACAAATGATAAATTTGATTTACTAAAGAATAATCTTTATAAAGATGTTACTGATTTTTTTAAGACAAAAGGTAGTTTATTAGATATAAATAAAAAGTATTTAATTGTTGCTTTTGGAATAATAGACTTCTTGCGATACCCTTTTTTATTAAAATATTATTATAAAATATAATTTATGAGGACATAAAAATATGAACAATAATAAATTTAATACTCTTAATGATAGAGAATGGTTAAGATTAACAGGAATAAAAAAATTCACTTTTAATAAAATGTTAGATATTTTAAAAGTTGCTGAAATAGAAAAATTTAAAAAAGGTGGTAAAACTAATAAATTATCATTAGAAAATAGATTATTGATGACTTTATTATATTGACAAGAATATCAGACTTATTTTCATCTTGGTAAAAGTTTTGATATTAGTGAGGCTAATTGTTATCGTAATATTAAGTGAATTGAAGATATTTTAATTAAAAACTCTGATTTTCAACAACTTGCTGGTAAAAAAGCACTAATAAATGATTATTTTAATGATAAAACTATTATTATTGATGCTACCGAAACTCCAATCCAACGCCCAAAAAAAGACAAAAACAATCTTATTCTGGTAAAAAGAAAAAACACACGATCAAAACACAAGTAATTATCGAACAAGAAACCAAAAAAATTATTGCAACAAGTTTTTCGCTCGGAAAAAAATATGATTATGCTTTATTTAAAGAATCAAAAATCCCAATTTTAAAAAATACCAAATTAATAGTTGATAGTGGTTATCAAGGAATACAAAAAAATCACAATAATGTTCTAATACCTACAAAGAAAACAAAGAAAAACCCTTTAAACAAAGAACAAAAGCAATATAATAGACTAGTTTCAAAAATGAGAATTATTATTGAAAATATTTTTGCTATTCTTAAAAAATTTAAAATTATTACAGAAAAATATCGTAATCGAAGAAAAAGATTTGGTTTAAGATTTAATTTAATTGCATCAATTTATAATTTACAATTATTATATTTAACATAAAATATTTATTTAAAATTAAATAATTTAAATAATAAATTAATTTTTCGTTGTGGAAAAATATTAAATTTTTAAATAAAAAACATAATTAATTAAAATTATATTTTTCTATTAGTATCTTTTTTACAAATATTTGCAATTTTTTAACAAGTAATGCAAGAAGTCTATTTTATAAAAATCTTAAAAAAGTTTTTAACTTAACGATGTTATAATTAAGTTGAGAGTTTTAACCACTCCCTAATGGTTCCAAAAAAAATAGTTAGGCGGTGGTTTAATGGAATTATTACAAATTATTTGTAATGTTCTCAAAATAATCACGCTACTATTGCAAATTATTTACATAATTAAAAAATTATCCAAATAGGATAATTTAACACAATAGGAGAGTGGTTAACTCTCAATTTTTTATTGTTCCAAATTAATATTAACATATTTTATAAAAAAAGCAAACAAACTTATTTTAATAGGTATTCATTTATAATTTCTTTTTCATTATTCTTTGTTGTTTCAAATTTCGTAGGTATGCTGTGATGGATAAGCACCAATATTGTTAATTTGGTTTTCAATTCAAATAGCTAATGTTTGAATAGGAGTAATTCAGTGAATTTTACCGCCCACAACAAGTCACTCGCATAAGTTAATTAGTTTAGTTCTAAAACGCTCTGGGGACTTGCGGGTGCGTTCAAATTCAACATAAATTTCACTATCATCATTTTTGGTGATGATAAGGTCGGAGTAAGTATTTAAATTGCCGTTTTTCATTTTTAACTCCCGCTCCGTTTGATAGTTCTCAATATCAGTTTGACTACAAAGTCATTTGATCAACATATCTTGACAGGGCAGGGTTTTTTCTTTTTTGGGTTCACTTTTTTCTTTTAAGGGCACGGGCAAAAAGAAAAAAGGAACTAGGTGGGTTTTTATTGGTTATGTTAATTGCAATTAACATAACCAATAAAAACCCACCACTGCGGAACACAAACATTAAGCCGAAACCCCGCACTATCAACAACGTTGGGAGTGCGGGGTTTCGGGTGCTTGGCGTGCCAAAATTCTTGTCGTTCTGCATCATATTTAACTTTAATATTACAATGTTTTTTATATAAATTATATATATTAATTATATATTAAATTAATATATTTAGTGATTTTATTCAAAAATTACTACTAAATTTGTTTAGAAAATAGATAAAATTTAATAAATTTTTGTTTTGGTATAGTAATGGTATTGGATGGGTTAAGATAAATTGGACAACAATAATGTGGAGTAAGGATTATAATTAAATTAATAAATGGAGGTGTAATTATGGCAAAGAATCATTATACCGATGAATTTAAACAACAAATTGTTAGTCTTTATAAAACAGGTAAAACAGCAAAACAATTGTCCAGTGACTATCAGGTCGGTAAATCAACAGTTTGAAAATGAATTCATGAATTCAATAATTCTGGTTCATTTAAAGCAAAAGATAATCGAAGCCCAGAAGAAAATGAACTAATTCATCTAAGAAAAGAAATTAAACAATTACGAATGGAAAATGATATTTTAAAGCAAGCCACACTGATAATGGGCAAAAAATAGTAATTATTAAAAACAACAAAGAAAAATATGCAATTACTAATTTATGCAAAACACTAAAAGTTCCTAGATCAACGTTTTATTATCAATTGAAATAAAATAATCCTAAATCAAACCATACTATTGATAATGCTGTTATCAGTATTTTCTTAAAAAGTCGTAAAAATTATGGCACAAGAAAAATTAAAGTTATGTTAGCACAACAAAATATTTTATTATCACGAATAAAAATTAGTAAAATAATGCAAAGATATAACTTAATTTCCAATTATACAAAACTTAAATATAAACATCAAAGTAACAAAAACGCTACATACAAATATCATAATTTGTTAAATCAAGAATTTAATAATTATAAACTACATGAAGTTGTTGTCAGTGATTTAACACAAGTTGCTATCAATAGCAAATGATATTATGTGTGCTTTCTAATTGATTTATTTAATCGTGAAGTTATTGGTTATGATGTTAGTTCCGATAAAGATGCCAAATTAGTTGAAAATACTTTTAAAAAGCTTAGTTTTTCTTTAGATAATATTAAAATATTTCATACTGATCAAGGCAGCGAATTTAATAACAATATCATTTACAATCTTTTAGCCAAAAACAATGTTGCAAAATCTTATAGTAAACCAGGCTGTCCTTATGATAATGCTGTTTCTGAATCAACCTATAAAATTTTAAAAACAGAATTAATTAAAAACAGAAAATTTAAAAATATTGAACAATTTAAATTAGAATTATTTGACTATGTTAATTGATACAATAATGTACGAATTCACAGCAAATTAAATTATTTAACACCAATTGAATATAAAAATCTTTACTCTACATAAAATTTGTCCAAAAAACCCTTGCCATTCCAGTTAGATATTTTAAAAGTTGCTGAAATAGAAAAATTTAAAAAAGGTGGTAAAACTAATAAATTATCATTAGAAAATAGATTATTGATGACTTTATTATATTGACGAGAATATCAGACTTATTTTCATCTTGGTAAAAGTTTTGATATTAGTGAGGCTAATTGTTATCGTAATATTAAGTGAATTGAAGATATTTTAATTAAAAACTCTGATTTTCAACAACTTGCTGGTAAAAAAGCACTAATAAATGATTATTTTAATGATAAAACTATTATTATTGATGCTACCGAAACTCCAATCCAACGCCCAAAAAAAGACAAAAACAATCTTATTCTGGTAAAAAGAAAAAACACACGATCAAAACACAAGTAATTATCGAACAAGAAACCAAAAAAATTATTGCAACAAGTTTTTCGCTCGGAAAAAAACATGATTATGCTTTATTTAAAGAATCAAAAATCCCAATTTTAAAAAATACCAAATTAATAGTTGATAGTGGTTATCAAGGAATACAAAAAAATCACAATAATGTTCTAATACCTACAAAGAAAACAAAGAAAAATCCTTTAAACAAAGAACAAAAGCAATATAATAGACTAGTTTCAAAAATGAGAATTATTATTGAAAATATTTTTGCTATTCTTAAAAAATTTAAAATTATTACAGAAAAATATCGTAATCGAAGAAAAAGATTTGGTTTAAGATTTAATTTAATTGCCTCAATTTATAATTTACAATTATTATATTTAACATAAAATATTTATTTAAAATTAAATAATTTAAATAATAAATTAATTTTTCGTTGTGGAAAAATATTAAATTTTTAAATAAAAAACATAATTAATTAAAATTATATTTTTCTATTAGTATCTTTTTTACAAATATTTGCAATTTTTTAACAAGTAATGCAATAAGTCTACTGATTCAATAATATGTGCTATTTCGATTGTGTTTGAACTCATCTTAATTGTAGTGTATGCCGTTGATAAGGTCAAAGTTAAAACACCAGATAGTGCTGTTATTTTTGGCTTTTTAGGAATTGTTTCAGTTATTGTAACATTATATTTTTTTAGACAACTGTGAACAAAATATTTAAAAATGATTTTAATTAATAAGATTTTAACTTACATTAATGCAATAGACTTCTTGCATTACTTGTTAAAAAATTGCAAATATTTGTAAAAAAGATACTAATAGAAAAATATAATTTTAATTAATTATGTTTTTTATTTAAAAATTTAATATTTTTCCACAACGAAAAATTAATTTATTATTTAAATTATTTAATTTTAAATAAATATTTTATGTTAAATATAATAATTGTAAATTATAAATTGAGGCAATTAAATTAAATCTTAAACCAAATCTTTTTCTTCGATTACGATATTTTTCTGTAATAATTTTAAATTTTTTAAGAATAGCAAAAATATTTTCAATAATAATTCTCATTTTTGAAACTAGTCTATTATATTGCTTTTGTTCTTTGTTTAAAGGGTTTTTCTTTGTTTTCTTTGTAGGTATTAGAACATTATTGTGATTTTTTTGTATTCCTTGATAACCACTATCAACTATTAATTTGGTATTTTTTAAAATTGGGATTTTTGATTCTTTAAATAAAGCATAATCATGTTTTTTTCCGAGCGAAAAACTTGTTGCAATAATTTTTTTGGTTTCTTGTTCGATAATTACTTGTGTTTTGATCGTGTGTTTTTTCTTTTTACCAGAATAAGATTGTTTTTGTCTTTTTTTGGGCGTTGGATTGGAGTTTCGGTAGCATCAATAATAATAGTTTTATCATTAAAATAATCATTTATTAGTGCTTTTTTACCAGCAAGTTGTTGAAAATCAGAGTTTTTAATTAAAATATCTTCAATTCACTTAATATTACGATAACAATTAGCCTCACTAATATCAAAACTTTTACCAAGATGAAAATAAGTCTGATATTCTCGTCAATATAATAAAGTCATCAATAATCTATTTTCTAATGATAATTTATTAGTTTTACCACCTTTTTTAAATTTTTCTATTTCAGCAACTTTTAAAATATCTAACATTTTATTAAAAGTGGATTTTTTTATTCCTGTTAATCTTAACCATTCTCTATCATTAAGAGTATTAAATTTATTATTGTTCATATTTTTATGTCCTCATAAATTATATTTTATAATAATATTTTAATAAAAAAGGGTATCGCAAGAAGTCTAATGTTAAAATATATAAAAAATAAGTAAGACACACTGAAAAATACTATTTAATTTTTAATAATAGTTATTAAAATATAAAATTAATCATTTATAATTAAATTGATATTTTTACACTATACACTGTTTACAAATAAATCCTACTAAAAAATATTTTTCATAATAGACTCAATATTATGAATAATAAACAATATAAATTTATCCACCATAGAAAATATAGTTAAAATTATATGTATAATAAGAATTTTTATAATTCCAACATTAACAATAATAATAAAATTTATTAAAAAATAAATTTGTAAACAGTGTATAGTGTAAAAATAAACAATAAAATTATTTAATAAAATCACATATAAAAACTAGTGTGCCACAGCCAAGATATATGATCAATTATAATAAATATTAAAATCCTTTAACCATAACACGGAAAAAGTTTAAAATCTTAATAATTACAAAAATACCAAATGGAATTAAAATAATTCATGCATCACCTAAAAAGGTCATTAATTGTGGTAATACAGCATAAATTGCTTCTTTAACTTTCATCATTGCTTGCCCTAAACCACTTCAAATAGAACCCATTCCATCTGAAATAGTAGGTTTATCACCAACTGCTAAAAAATTAATTGCTGTTGTTAAATACATACCTAACATTATTTCTTATCCTCCTTATTTTCAATTTCTTTTTTATCTTTTTTCTTTCCTCGAATTTGGCGAATTTTTTGATAAATTGATAAACCAATTCAAGCAAAAATAACTAATATAATAACAACACTAAAAATTGTCGTTAATCAAACTGGCATAACTTATTCCTCCTAAAAATCTAATTTTCGCGGCACGCTTCGCGTGTTCGCTATGCTCAAAATAAACTATATTGAATAAATTACCGCTAATAAATTACGCGGATAATTTATTCATCTTCTTTTACATTATTAGTTACTATTTTATTAACAGTATTAATAACATTATCTTTTCCATACTTAGTTACTAAGGCCCGCAAAATAAAATAATGTTTTCTTTCCATTAAAAAATCAACTCCTTTCTGAGTTGATTTTTTGCACTTCACTTACACGATGCCTTCAATTGCATCAACAATAACTTCAACATTTCCCACCGTAGTACTTAACCCGGCAATAAATAATGCTAAAAAGAATAAAATTCCTAAAAAATTCCCAACACCAACAATGGTATTTTGATTAATAATATGAAAGGTTTCTGGTAAGACATTAAAGACAAAGACCATTGAATCATTTTCAAATTTATTTGTAATTTGTTCTTGAAATAATAAAATATTATTTTTATCTGAAACTAAATTATTAACGATTGCACCAGAAGCACCAAAAATAAAGATTAAGTTAGTAATTGATAAAAATAAAATTCCAATTACTAATAAATAAGCTTTTGAAGTATTATCTTGGTTTTGTGGACCAACACCCCAGCAAACCGCATCATAATTCCCATTCCTAATGATGTTGTAAAAAATGCTAACGAGAAAACACTACTTCAAGTTTGGCTTTGCTTTAATTTCTCTAGGTTTTCAACTAAAAACAATGTCGCTAACCCTTGACTACTACCAGGCACCGTTAAAATATAGATTGCTAAAATTAAAATAATTAAAAATAATAAGGGCATAAAAAACTTATTAAGTTTTTCAATTCCTTTAATACCAAATAATAGTACTAATCCAACTAATAACACAACAAAAAGAAACGCTAAAAAAACAATCCACTGAAAACCACCGTTATTAGTGATCCCAAAGCCACCATGTTGTAAAATCTGACTATTAAAAATATTACAATTAACATTACTAATTAACGCAGGACTAAATTCAATCCCAATGGAAATAACGGTGTAACCAACTAATACAGCATAATAAATTGGAATAATGATCATTAAAGTTGCTTGAAATCAACCAACAAATTTACTAAAGCAAACACTTTCTTTTTCAAAAATATTAATAACACTTTTACGACGAAGATTCCCTAAATTAAATTCAAAAATTAATAATGGGACTCCGACAATTAACATTGCAAAAATATAAATTAAGAAAAAATAAAATCCTCCATTTTTATTAATATATCCCGGTAACCCTCAAATTGCCCCTAAACCAATTGCTGCACCTAACGATGAAACAATAAACCCAAATTTTGTCATCTGTTTCTTATTACTCATTTTAATCTCCATTCTTCTTTAAATTAAAAAATGCAATCATTGCATTTTTTAATCATCTGTTTTTTTACGAGTTGCTTTTCTTCGAGCAGTACTTCAAATAATAGCAATAATAATGCTGACACAAAAGACCCCAAAGATAACAATCAAAGCAATTTTCATAGCACTAGCTTTTGTATTATTAATAATATTATCATAACCAAAAACATTGCCACTATATTCCCCTTTAATTCCTAATTCATTTAAAATATTACTAAATTTCTTTGCGGCATTTGTTGGATCCGAAGTTACCATTCCATAATAAACATCAACCGCATGCCCCATTTCATGGTCTAATGCAGTAAAGATGTTTGGTGAACTTCATCACCCCATTTGGTATTCTTGACTAATACCACTTTTTAAATAATTGTTAAACCCTTTTGCCGAAAAAACAATAAAAGCAATAGAACTTGATCAAATTTGATCCGTACCTGGAATTCTATAAAAATCATATCGTGTAAAAGCCTCGGTTTGACCTGCTTGGTTAACTAATGGGGTATCTGGTGAAAATAAAAAACCAGCTAAGAAATATTTAAAATTATCACCAGTCATAGTATAAGTAATATTAAATAAATTTAAAATTTGTTTCTCAAAACTATTAACAGTACTATCTTCTCAACCATAATAATTTCGCATTGCATCAACACTATCTTTTAAGAAAATGGTACTACCGGTTTGATAATTAATGGTTTCATATTTTGTCAATTTTTTTAAATCACTATCTAATTTATCAAATGATGAATAGTGACTCTGCGTGGCTTGCTGAACAAAATCTTGATATTTCTTTAATGATACTGCAGAAGCTTTCGTATATGAATCATTCATCATATTTGCTAAGCCAGCAGATAAATTATTACCATTAAAATTAATGATATTATCTTGTAAGACATCACCATTAAATCTCATAACATCATTAGTGACATCTTTCGTAGCATTTGTTTGTCACATTATTAAGCTTGTTTTAAGAGCATTATAAGTATAACTATTATTTCAAAGATTAACATATTTATTTGGAATTTCTTGTTGTAACCCAAATCTTGTCCCAAAAAGTGATTGATATTGTAAATCAACTACATCACTTGGTTTCATTGTTAACGTTGTGTCATAAACTGCTGGTTTTGTTACTGTAATTGAAGTGGTTGAATTAGAAAAATACTTATCAATGTACTGTAAACTATTTTGTAACGTATCAGGTCTTGCTCCAAAATTATTACTTTGTAAGTATGGATAAATATCTATGAAAAAATTATTTAAAATTTCCCAGCTTTTATTTTTCATTTCATCAGGGGTTGTAATCCATTTTGAATAAGTTTCCGCAAAAAATTCTTTTCAACTACCCATTCCATAAATGCTAATATTAACAATTGATGCCATTAATGCTGTTTCAAACACATTCGCATTTTGCATTGTAACATTACTTGTACTTCGGGCTGTTGAATAAATTATGGCTTTATTGTTAACAATATTTTGTTCTAATGTTTTAACAGTTCTATTAGTACTAATATTTGAAGATTTAGAAATAAAATAACGTAATAAATAACCAGAATAAACAAAATCATCAATATTGTTTGAACTAGATCCTGATGATGATCCCTTATAGGGTACTGGTTGAATAATAAAATTAGTAGCGGGAATCAATGTTGTTGTAGCAGAACTAAACACTAATAAACTATTTAGTATTGTCTGAAATTTTCGCATAATTTTTTCTCCTTTTGATATTAATTGGCCTCAAATGTTATGTCAGTTTAAATAAGATACTTATTTATTTTATCAAAAAAAATAAAAAATAACTAATTTTCAATAAAATAAAAAAATATCATCCCTCAAACAAATTATTAAACATTTTATAATTAATGAAGAAAAGACTAACCCTTTTGAATACCAATTAATATATTTCACATGGCTAGTCTTTATTTTAATTTATTAAAACAACAAAAATCACTTAAAAACTTAATTTCATTGTTCATATTCATAAATCTTGGTAATAACACTATCAACATCATTATCATAAAAGACAAAAGGAACAACTGATTTTGATTGAGTTGTATAACTATATAAATAAACTGATTTTTCAAGTTTATTAACCGCTGAACTAAGTTTTGCCGCCGTTTTAATGGCTGCTAATGCGACATCTTGTGAAGAAAAATAAATAAATTTCCCCGCTTGATTTGGATCAGTAATTCGATATACAACATAACGTCCATCAGAAATTATTAAATCTCATGATCTTTTCATTTTTAAGTTTCATGTTTTAATTTCATTTTTATGAACAAACTTTGATGTTAACTGAATTTTATTAGTTAACTGTTGGATTACCTCCCTGGCACTACTTGTTGTTACTTCTTTATTACCAAAAACATCATACGCTAAATATTGTTTCCGTAATGTTCGGTCCTTATTAATTAATTCTTTTTCCTTTGCTTCTTGTAATGTTGCTGCTAACATTCGCCCATCACGATCAGAAACATCAGGATCAGGAGAATACGAATACATTAACTTTGTCTGAAAGCTTCCTTCTAAATATAAGAATTTATCTAATTGTTCTGCTGTTGCTAAAAAATCTGGTCGTAATTGATAATAATACTGACCATCATGAACAACCGGCTTTGCTAATAACTTTTCTTTAACAGGAATTCAATTTAAATAACTTTGAATTAAGGATTGGCTATATCCTTTGTTATAATTAACATCATAAGCTTTATCCTTATAAATAAATCCTTTCCCATTAGTACTCTCAAAAGTAGGATTTGTAAGATAATTACCTTTTTTAATATCTTGATATGTTACTTGACGGTTATTATTTGAACAAAAATTAGTTAAAACACTATTAAAATAACGGTCATATCAAGTATCATAAAAGTGGGTTTTTTCTTCAGTCGTAATATTCCCATTCGAAAAAACTCCTTTTTTCTCTGCGGTAGCATCTAAAAACTGATCATCATTCTGCTTCGGATTAGCATATAACTTAATTTTCCCCACCGATTGGTCAACGACACTATAACTATTAATATCAGGTGCTTTTGTCTTTCCAAAACCATAACTTCATTTTGGAACTAAATTAATTTGCATCTTAACACGTTGATTTTTATAAATTCCAGTAAACTGACGGGTTCAATATTTATGTCCTAAGCCAACACTTCCTTGTTTTCTTGGTACTCAATATCCTGTATTCTTAAATCAATTAATAAGATCTTGACCACTTTTTTTCACGCCAACATCTGTGAATTCCAAAATTGGACTAGTTCCAGCGTAATAATCTTCTCCTGTTAAATATCTACCATTTAAATCAGAATATTGTACTGTTATTCGATTAGTGCCTGTTGCAGCAATTGCTAACCGATATCTCGTTTCGGTTTTAGCAACATCATTATAATAATCACCATTAAAATCTTTGCGTAGATCTTTTTTTAATAAATCATAAATTAATTTAATATTTCCTTGTTCAACAATTGGTTTTACTAATGGTTTTCCTAGCAATGATTGGTTAATATTAGCATAATAACCCTCTTCCATTAAGGAAACCAAGGCATTAATATCTTGATTATTAAAAGCATTATAATATTGATTATTATAAATATAATATAATTATTTATTAATTTTCATTTTATATTTTTCATTAATCTTTGCTTCTTCTGGTGTATCAAACCAATAAAAACCATCATAACTGTATTGTGGTTTTACTAACCCTTAGTTTGCATAAGTATTTAACGCATCTTGTCGACTATATGCCACATTCCCAAAAGCATCACGATACAATTGTTGAAAATTATTTAAATCAGCATCATAAATTTTCTTATCATCTAATGTCATATGTTCATAATTTTTAATAATTTTATTTGGATTAGAAGCAGTTAACATGGTAGTTACCTTATTATTTTTTAATAAATATTCATTTAATGCTTCATCAGATTGAAAGGTTTGACCATCATATTCACTATAATTAACTTGACCACCATAAACACGATTAGCTAAAATATTTTCTCGAAGAACTTCGCGACTAATCGCATAATGATTTGTTGGTGCAACTGCCGTATAATAAATACTAGAAGTTACTGTTGGAGTAATAGTAAAAATTGATGTTACTAGCACTAATAACTTTAACATTTTTAATTCACAACCTTTCTATCATCTTTTTTCCCTTGCACTCGAATAATATTGACATTAATTCAAGCAATAAAATCATTTTCATTAAAAAAGGCATGTTCACCAAACTGAAAACTATTCATTGTTGCATCAAAGTTTAAGATTTGATAATTAATATGATTTCATAGATAATTTCACGTTTGTTGGTGCGACATAAAGTATTTGTGATCACCATAATATTCTAAGATATAAAGTTCAAACTTAATTCCTAAATAATCTGATAATGTATCATAATGTGATGTTGTAATTAAATCACTATTAATAACTTGTTTATTATCAATAATTTCATTGTTATTAATAAAATTAATAATTTCAGTTTTACTATTAGCAAAAAACTCTTTTCCCGTTCTTGTTTGATAACGATATAAAACATCAAAGTTAGCTAACGCAACATTCTCAGCTAAACTAGCTAATGCTTCATCCTTACTTGAAAAATAGTTTCCAAAACCATCTAAATAAAAACTTTGTTGTCTTGGTTTAAAATAAGTTGTAAAAATTTGATTAATAAACTGATCTTTTTCCTCGTTTAAGGTTGAATCATAATCAACCTGATTAATACAATTAGTATCATCAGCTGTTGTCCCACAAATATTTGCATTACTAATTGTTTCGGGTAATCAGTATGGTACATCTTTTGCCATAATACTAATCATTAATTTTCTATTTGGAACATAACGCTCTGGATGTAAATAAATTTGTCGAATTAAATCTGCTTTTACAGCATCTTTTGATAAATAATATTGATCATTAAATTCATATAACTTTTGGCCTTTAGCATCTTTGCCATCTGGTAACATATAATTTAATGCTGAAGTTGCTAATGGTGTTACCCTTGTTTTGGACTGAGAAGATGTTAATTCAATATCAAAAATTGGTAATTTAAATGTTGGTGTCACATAATATATTGAATTATTATGATCAATTTTATATTCCATTGTCTTTAAAGAAATAAAACTAAAAGTTTTGCTTAACTCTCATATTCCACTAAAAATATTAGCAATTGGGAGAACTTTACCAACAAGTTTTAACTTACTTAAAATTTTACCAGCTGAACTACCAATTGCGCTCTTTAAGTTCCGACTTAAATTATTTCGCCCAGTTTGAATTTGTTTATCACTAGTATTATTATTTTTATAGAGACTTTGATAACCATTAGCAATCTTGTTTACCCCTTCAACAACGCTCATTACATTATAAATTGAAGATTGAATCTTTTGTGCAATATTTCACATTTTACGATTATTACCACCATCTTCAAAGAAAGCACCTCGGTTTAAAAACATATTATAAATATCATTAGACTTCTTGCGATACCCTTTTTATTAAAATATTATTATAAAATATAATTTATGAGGACATAAAAATATGAACAATAATAAATTTAATACTCTTAATGATAGAGAATGGTTAAGATTAACAGGAATAAAAAAATCCACTTTTAATAAAATGTTAGATATTTTAAAAGTTGCTGAAATAGAAAAATTTAAAAAAGGTGGTAAAACTAATAAATTATCATTAGAAAATAGATTATTGATGACTTTATTATATTGACGAGAATATCAGACTTATTTTCATCTTGGTAAAAGTTTTGATATTAGTGAGGCTAATTGTTATCGTAATATTAAGTGAATTGAAGATATTTTAATTAAAAACTCTGATTTTCAACAACTTGCTGGTAAAAAAGCACTAATAAATGATTATTTTAATGATAAAACTATTATTATTGATGCTACCGAAACTCCAATCCAACGCCCAAAAAAAGACAAAAACAATCTTATTCTGGTAAAAAGAAAAAACACACGATCAAAACACAAGTAATTATCGAACAAGAAACCAAAAAAATTATTGCAACAAGTTTTTCGCTCGGAAAAAAACATGATTATGCTTTATTTAAAGAATCAAAAATCCCAATTTTAAAAAATACCAAATTAATAGTTGATAGTGGTTATCAAGGAATACAAAAAAATCACAATAATGTTCTAATACCTACAAAGAAAACAAAGAAAAACCCTTTAAACAAAGAACAAAAGCAATATAATAGACTAGTTTCAAAAATGAGAATTATTATTGAAAATATTTTTGCTATTCTTAAAAAATTTAAAATTATTACAGAAAAATATCGTAATCGAAGAAAAAGATTTGGTTTAAGATTTAATTTAATTGCCTCAATTTATAATTTACAATTATTATATTTAACATAAAATATTTATTTAAAATTAAATAATTTAAATAATAAATTAATTTTTCGTT
This sequence comes from Spiroplasma poulsonii, assembly GCF_009866525.1. GTDB lineage: Bacteria > Bacillota_I > Bacilli_A > Mycoplasmatales > Mycoplasmataceae > Spiroplasma > Spiroplasma poulsonii. The sequence continues at coordinate 1,104,599 of NZ_CM020866.1, read as the reverse complement.
GTGGAAAAATATTAAATTTTTAAATAAAAAACATAATTAATTAAAATTATATTTTTCTATTAGTATCTTTTTTACAAATATTTGCAATTTTTTAACAAGTAATGCAAGAAGTCTAATAAATTACAGTTTTCACAGTTAAAACTTGCTGACCAAAATAATTTTCCAGATGAATGAAATCGTAATTTTGCAATTGCTGGGGCAACTGCAAGTGAATATAATAGTATTACGGCAAGTATGATATATAATAATTTCAGCATTCGCAAACAAACGGGACAATTAATTAGTCAAAACATCATTAATTCAAATGACTTAATTTTGATTTCAATTGGAGGGAATGATTTACGTAATATCATTAGTTTAGTTAATAACCATAATGAGCGTGTAAAAGCTTTAAATAAAATTATTAAAGATATGAAATAGCTTTGTATATGTTGGCGAATAATGGGGCTAAAAGGGTTCTACTAATGAGTCCACCTAATATGGGTTTAGTTCCAGAATTTAATAATAAATCTGTAAATCAAAAATCTAAGGAAATTATTACAAATTTTTCAAAAATGTTTAACCAAAAGACAGCAGAAATTGTTAAAAATATAAATGGTCATTATAAAAATGTTGTTAAACAATGAAGTTTATACAATAATATGTCAAATTTATTTGAGGAATTTAAAAAATTACGTGAAAATGCTGATGTTACTGTTAACTTTTCTAGAAGTACACCACTCGTGGTAGGGAGAATGCTTGGTGAAATCCTAGCTAATCCTAATCCTGATGTTCCAAAAGATGCCAATCCAGATGATTATTTTTTCTTTGATCAACTTCATCCATCGTGACAAATACATCAAATAGTAGCGAACAAGTTATATGATTTTGTTCAAGAATGATAAATTGATAGTTATAGATGTTTGTTCAACAAAGTCGTAATTTTAGAATATTTAATGTCTAAACTTACCAGTATATCTTAGTAAAGTCGCAAGTGTTGTTATTTTGACACTTGCTTTTTTTTATTATAATCATCACGAATATTTAACACAAAATATTTTAAAAGGAGAAAACATTATGAAAAAATTATTAGTAATACTAGGAATTTTTAATTTTGGTGTTGTCAGCCCGAGTTTGATTATTAGTTGTGTTGAAAGACCAAAGAGTAATTCAGATGAAAATAGGGGTATTGATTATCAAGGTGATTTAAAAATCTTGAATGAAATTAGTAAAAAAGTTAGTACCGTTTTTCAAACATATGCAATGGAAAAAACATTAGTTGATATTCATGACTATTCAACTCAAGAGTTTGAAAAGTTATTTACAATGGTTACTAGCGGTAGTCCTCAACAGGAGTTAAAATTAGATGATCACAATGTTGGTGTAGCATTGCAAGCGTTAGTAAATGGTTTTATGGCTGTTTTTAATAATGTTAACCGTGAAATTGCTGATCAATATTCAAATTATTATATTGATACAATGCCTTTAAGCACTGATTCAAAAGATGATAAATTTATGTTAAATTATATTGATATTGCTAAATTAGGCTCTTTAGTAAATATTGATGTTAACAATTTAAAAGGAGTTCGGTTAGACTTTAAGTTAGCAGTTAAAATTCAATTTAAAACATTAGAAACACGTGTACCTTTTTTGATTCAGTATACTATTACCAATGATAAAGTAAAAATGCAAGAAATTTTAGCAGCTGTGACAGGAGCTGTTTCAAAATCAATTGTTAAGTTTTTCAATTCAATGGCTAAGGACATTATTGTGGATCAAAATCCAGCTTTTCGAAATATTTATGAAAATTTTGATTTAAATTATGCGTTTGATCATAGTATGTTAGATGGAATTGTTCAAAAGGAATTAAATACAGCCTTACAGGCTGATGATGAATTTGGTGAAATTCGAAATAGTATTACTTATACTAAAGATGAACAAATTTTAGTTTTATTAAATTCAATTATTAATCCAGATACAAATGGTGTTACCCATGTTATTCCTGATGATGAAAAATATACGTGGGTTAATACTGGTTATGCTCCCGATAAATTAACATCAGAAAACTTTTTAGAATATTATGGAGAAAAATTAAATATTCTAACAAGCACGTTAGGTCCAAAATTACAATTAGGGCAGTTTAAAATTAACTTAGCAAAAATTTTGGTAGCGGGAGTACCATTATCTGGTGTAGTGTTAAATGATGGTAAACCATTTTATTTAAGTGTTGGGATTACGCGTGATGGAATGATTGAAAAAATTAAAAATTTTGGTCGAATTATTAGTGCCTTTTATAAATATTAGACTTCTTGCATTACTTGTTAAAAAATTGCAAATATTTGTAAAAAAGATACTAATAGAAAAATATAATTTTAATTAATTATGTTTTTTATTTAAAAATTTAATATTTTTCCACAACGAAAAATTAATTTATTATTTAAATTATTTAATTTTAAATAAATATTTTATGTTAAATATAATAATTGTAAATTATAAATTGAGGCAATTAAATTAAATCTTAAACCAAATCTTTTTCTTCGATTACGATATTTTTCTGTAATAATTTTAAATTTTTTAAGAATAGCAAAAATATTTTCAATAATAATTCTCATTTTTGAAACTAGTCTATTATATTGCTTTTGTTCTTTGTTTAAAGGGTTTTTCTTTGTTTTCTTTGTAGGTATTAGAACATTATTGTGATTTTTTTGTATTCCTTGATAACCACTATCAACTATTAATTTGGTATTTTTTAAAATTGGGATTTTTGATTCTTTAAATAAAGCATAATCATGTTTTTTTCCGAGCGAAAAACTTGTTGCAATAATTTTTTTGGTTTCTTGTTCGATAATTACTTGTGTTTTTGATCGTGTGTTTTTTCTTTTTACCAGAATAAGATTGTTTTTGTCTTTTTTTGGGCGTTGGATTGGAGTTTCGGTAGCATCAATAATAATAGTTTTATCATTAAAATAATCATTTATTAGTGCTTTTTTACCAGCAAGTTGTTGAAAATCAGAGTTTTTAATTAAAATATCTTCAATTCACTTAATATTACGATAACAATTAGCCTCACTAATATCAAAACTTTTACCAAGATGAAAATAAGTCTGATATTCTCGTCAATATAATAAAGTCATCAATAATCTATTTTCTAATGATAATTTATTAGTTTTACCACCTTTTTTAAATTTTTCTATTTCAGCAACTTTTAAAATATCTAACATTTTATTAAAAGTGAATTTTTTTATTCCTGTTAATCTTAACCATTCTCTATCATTAAGAGTATTAAATTTATTATTGTTCATATTTTTATGTCCTCATAAATTATATTTTATAATAATATTTTAATAAAAAAGGGTATCGCAAGAAGTCTATTATAAAATTACTTGAGATATTAAGGTTTGAAAAGAAGGTGCTTTGTTTTTAGATGTTGATTATTGAAATGGTCTAGAAAAACAAGTTAAAACTGATGGTTTGTCACACCGTAAAATTTGAAAAATGCTGTTAAATAAATTTAAAACTGATCCACAAAATCAAATTTTACCAGATATTGATAAATTTTGAGTAACAACAGAAGTTGTTGATTTGGTACCTGTAATCGGAAGCGATCGGTCATTAAGTATTTATGCAAATAGAAATTATAGTTTGCGTTTTAATTTTGGAGTTAATGCAACAACTAATAATATTTATTATACGCCATGACCTGTAAATATCTACGGAATTGTTTTTAAACCATCAGATTATGTTTATCCAAAAACAAGATAACATGATATTAAAATGAAAGAACTTTATTGGTTCTTTCATTTTTTAATTAATGGTTAAAAAGTAAATTAAAATAAAGTTGCTTTTTCTTAACTTATTGTTATAATTAATTAGGCATTTATTCTACTTAGTAGAATATGCTTAAATGTGGTAGTAATGTTAACATTACGTTTGGACCACAGCGAGAATTCAAAAGGAGGAAATTGCTCGTGGCAAGGATTACTACAATTGCAAAATTATAGTTTCAGTCTGGGCAAGCAAAACCGGGGCCAGAGTTAGCTTCATTAGGAATTAACATGCCGCAGTTTTGTACTCAGTTCAACGATGCAACAAAAGACCGTATAGGTGATGTTGTACCAGTCGTGATTACAGCATTTGATGATAAATCATTTAAATTTGAATTAAAAACTACTCCGGCAGCGATCTTATTAAAAGAAAGCTGCTAAAATCCAAAAAGGATCGGCAAAAGCAAAGGATGAAAAAGTTGCAACTATTTCAGCAGACGAAGTTCGTAAAATCGCTGAATATAAGTTGGTTGACTTAAATGCAAACGATGTTGAAGCAGCAATGCATATTATTGAAGGAACTGCTCGTAATATGGGAATTGTTGTTGACGGTATGCCAAGTAAGAAGGAGAAAAACTAACAATGGCAAAATTTGGAAAAAAATATAATCAAGCTGTTGAATTAGTAGAAAAAAACAAAGTTTATCCAATTACTGAAGCAATTGAATTGGCAAAGAAAACAGCAACAACAAAATTTGATTCAACAGTTGAAGTTGCTTTTAATTTAAATGTTGATCCTCGTCATGCTGACTAACAAATTAGGGGAGCAGTTGTTTTACCAAAAGGAACTGGAAAAACACAACGAATTTTAGTCTTAACAAATAATAAGGAAGCTGATGCAAAAGCAGCTGGGGCAAATTTTGTTGGGGGAAAAGATTTAATTGAAAAAATTCAAAAAGAAAATTGATTTGATTATGATGTAATTATTGTGACACCAGATATTATGGCTGAATTAGGGAAAATTGGGAAATTATTAGGACCAAAAGGTCTAATGCCAAACCCTAAAACAGGAACTGTTACACCAGATGTTACAAAAGCGATTGATGATGTTAAAAAAGGAAAAGTTGAATATCGTGTTGATAAAAATGTAAACATTCATTCAATTATTGGAAAAGCATCATTCAAAGCAGAAGATTTAAAAGCTAATTATGATGTAATTTATGAGACAATTCGGAAAGCAAAACCAGCTGCTGTTAAAGGAGCATATATTAAGAATATTGCTGTTACAACAACAATGGGGCCAGGAATTAAAGTCTTAATTGAATTATAAGATTTAAGAAACTAACGAGAGTTAGTTTTTTAATTTGTCAAAATTTACCACTATTATTGTATAATATTAGTAGTACAAAAGTACATTATTAGAAAAAATGAGAGGAGACGCAAGTTAATGCATTTATATTTACAAGCGGATGTTGGGCAAGCGGTTGTTGATACTTTAAAAGCATGGGGCTTTTGAAGTGCAATTATTGCGACGATGTTTGTGATTTTTTTGGGTTGATTTTTAACAAAACGGGGAACCTTTAAAAAAGACTGAGAAGCAGTTTTAATTAAAATTGTAATGGTAGTTGGTTTACCATGTTTAGCATTTGATGGGTTTATGGCTGATACAACTGTTGAACAAGTTAAAACACAAGCAGCCATTTTATTAGTGGGATTTTTATTTTATATTATTTTAGGAATTGTTGCAAAATATTTTTACATTAAATATGATCAAGATGTTCGAGATACTTTAGCAATGTGTACTGTTTTTGCCTCAACTACTTTCTTCGGAATTCCAGTTGTGACTGCTTTATTCGGAGCAGGGAAAGCAGCTTTACCAGCTAATATCTTTAATATTCCTTATCGAGTATTCTTATATTCATTAGGGTTTATTGTAATGAGTAAACCAGTGGCAGGTCAGTTAGCACCAGTTGGGCAAACAACAGTTGAAACAGTTGTTGATGTCAAAATGGATCCAGCCGGTTATGCCCAAGTAAAAGCTGAAATGCGAGCTAAAAAAATGGCAACAGTTAAAGCAAACTTAAAACAAATTTTTGTTAATCCAATTTTAATTGCAACAATTATTGGATTTATCTTTTGAGTAACACAGTTAATTCCAGGAATTGCAGTTGTTCCTGATCAAAATGCGATTGGTAGTGGTAAATTCTTTTCACCATTACGATTAGATAATTCTTTTCCACCATTATTTAAAATAACAAAAACATTAGAAGGAGTCTGTACACCATTAGCTTGATTAGCAATTGGGATGACATTGGCGAAAGGAAAAATTCGCGAAGCAATGCAAGATAAAAAAGTATGGTATGGAATGATGATGAAAGTTATTTTAGCACCAGTGGTTGGGTTAGTGTTGGCAGTTATTTTTGCCGTAATTGGAAAACAAACTGGCGCATGAAAATTAGATTCAATCGGATTAGCGGTAATTGTTATTATGTTAGCAGCACCACCAGCTTCGGTAATTGTTGCATATTCAATTGGCTATAATAAACAACCAATGTTAACAAGTAACTTAACATTAGTTTCAACGTTATTTTCAATTATTTCGTTACCATTCTGAGTAATTATTACAACAGCAATTGGAGCAACTTCATTATTTACATATTAGGAAAAATAACAATTAATACAAATTAGGAGAAAATATTAATGAGTACAAAAATTAAAATGGTTTGTTATGGGGTTCGTAAAACTGAACGTCCATTTTTTGAACAGTTAAATGAAAAATATGGTTATGAGTTAACTTTAATCGAAGAATATTTAACAAAAGATAATATTGCAACAACGAAAGGCCATGATGCTGTCATGGTGCGAGCTAATTGTGATTGTTATGAGGAAAACTTATTAAAGATGAAAGAATATGGTGTTAAATATTTATTGACAAGAACAGTTGGGTATAATCACATTGATTTAGCAAAAGCGCATGAATTAGGATTTAAGATGGCTTATGTTCCAGGTTATTCACCAAATGCTGTGAGTGAACTAGCGGTTGCAATGGGAAATGCTTTGTTACGAAATTTATTTTATATGGCGAATAATGAAAAAAATACTAATTTTAAGGTTGATGATTTTATGTTTGCAAAAGAAATTCGTAATTCAACAATTGGAATTATTGGAACAGGACGCATTGGATTTGAGACAGCAAAAGCATGACATGGGATGGGAGCAAAAGTTCTAGGACAAGATATCTATGAAAGTGATGCAGCAAAATAAATTTTAACTTATACTGATTTAGACACATTAATTAAAGAATCAGATTTAATTTCATTGCATTGTCCATATATTAAAGAGGAAAATCATCATTTAGTTAATAAAGAATTTTTAACAAAAATGAAACCAGGGTCCGTTTTAATTAATGCCGCACGAGGACAATTAATGGATAGTGAAGCTGTTTATGAAGCAGTAAAGTCAAACCATTTAAAAGGGGTTGGCTTAGATGTTTTAGAAAATGAAGGTGATGTTTTCTTTAAAGATTTTAAGGGTGAAAAAAATGCCAGATGACATTACTAATAAACTATTAACATTATATCCACGGGTAATTATTACTCCACACGTCGGTTCATATACCGATGAAGCGGTTAAAAATATGATTGAAACAACATATGAAAATTTAAAAGAAATTTTAACAACTGGTGAAACAAAAAATAAAATCTAATTTAAGATAAATTTACAAACAGTAGGAAAACAAAATATTGATTCAAATAATTTGCTTAATCTCAGCAAATTATTTGTTTGTTTTACAAGAGTTAACTACAAATTATTTGATAAAAGACATGAGTGTCTTTTTTTAATATAATAATAAATATATTTAAAAATATAAAAAATCCATTATAATTTAATTAGCAAAAAACTATAAACTCTATTTATATTTTATTTACAAATTTTTTTATTTAAACTAACGCTATTACTTAATTTAAAAGAAAGAGGGGAACATTTTTTAAATGCGTGCTGATGTTTTACATCCAATTTGTGATAATTGTTGTTTTAATTTTAAATCATTTCATAAAAGATGAAAATTAAACAATCAAAATAATAAATTATTTATTTTTTGTGTACAAAGAAAATTGAGAACTTCAGGAGGAACACTTGATTTAACCGAGTTAATTCCAGATTATGCTTTTTTGTGTAATGAAAGATGGTTTGTTATTTATAGAGCCAGAAAACTTCGTCAAATGTCAGAAAAGACTTACCAAAATTTTAATTTTAATAATCATACGTTATTTATTGGCAGTTATTGATATCGAATCTTTACCAACGGAATTATTAAGAGTCGTTGATATAATCTTCCGCGCTATCTTTAAAATGAAAAAGCATTTTTTATTTTGTTAAATAAATGATAAGAGCAAATATGCTAAAACTATTATTTTAGTTACTTGTTAATAAAACCGATCTAATCATTATTTATTCTATGTATTGCAGAAGCAGTTGATTTAACCACAATATTGTAGACAATTATATTGATTTTGTTTAGAATAAACTAAATAAAAAAATACCCTTAATATTTTCAATTAAGGGTATTTTTTTAGTCGATTAATGTGTAGAATTCTTCTGATGATAATCGAAGTTGTGGATAAATTTTATTTTTCAGTTCTTTATTAGATAAACCAATTGCCATTGATAAATGGACAGATTCTTTTTCTTTATTTATATATCCTTTTTTATTTAAACAATCATTTAACTTAGTTAAATTAAAACCTTGCATGATTATTGAATAAACTTCTATTGATGCAGCTTGTAAGCTCATATATGCTGCAGATATAAATTCTTGGTTGATTGAATAACTATCACAATCAAATTGTTTTAGATATTCTAAATAAGAATCAACGCGGTCTTCTAATTGGTCTTCTGGTAAACCTCATCTATCTAATCTATTTTTAATAAATGTTTTACTGTTTAAAATATCTCCTTTTACTGATACAAAAAGAATTAAAACATCTGCTGTTTTCACCTTTTTTCAGTTTGGTTCATCATAAGAAATTTCAGCTAGTTTTTCTTTAACATGATTATTTCTTATTGCTAAAATTCTTGTTGGTTCTGATCCAAGTGCACTTGGAGCTAACCGACCAGCATTTAAAATTAAGTTCAAATCTTTTTTTTATTTTTTTATTTGTATTAAAACCAGACATTGAACGGCAAAATTTAATTGCTTGTTCTACTGTTTTCATATTGCTTTGTTCTCCCTGTTGATAATTAATATTTGTTGATTATTTTAAATGACCATAATCAAAGTCATGTACCGCATTTATCATTATCAAACGAAGAATTGAACTATAAATGTATAATATTGATAAAATATTTTGTTTTAATGATTTTGATACTTGATGATATGATAAATGTTTTACTATTTTTTAATTTTAATTAATGTTTTTTATTAGTAAATAAATTTGCTTTATTTTATAATCAAATAATTAATAACATAACTAAAATTAAAATTTTTTATTATTTAATAATAATTTAATTTAAAAATGTACTTTGATTAATACAAAAATAAAAAAACTATATTAGACTTCTTGCGATACCCTTTTTTATTAAAATATTATTATAAAATATAATTTATGAGGACATAAAAATATGAACAATAATAAATTTAATACTCTTAATGATAGAGAATGGTTAAGATTAACAGGAATAAAAAAATCCACTTTTAATAAAATGTTAGATATTTTAAAAGTTGCTGAAATAGAAAAATTTAAAAAAGGTGGTAAAACTAATAAATTATCATTAGAAAATAGATTATTGATGACTTTATTATATTGACGAGAATATCAGACTTATTTTCATCTTGGTAAAAGTTTTGATATTAGTGAGGCTAATTGTTATCGTAATATTAAGTGAATTGAAGATATTTTAATTAAAAACTCTGATTTTCAACAACTTGCTGGTAAAAAAGCACTAATAAATGATTATTTTAATGATAAAACTATTATTATTGATGCTACCGAAACTCCAATCCAACGCCCAAAAAAAGACAAAAACAATCTTATTCTGGTAAAAAGAAAAAACACACGATCAAAACACAAGTAATTATCGAACAAGAAACCAAAAAAATTATTGCAACAAGTTTTTCGCTCGGAAAAAAACATGATTATGCTTTATTTAAAGAATCAAAAATCCCAATTTTAAAAAATACCAAATTAATAGTTGATAGTGGTTATCAAGGAATACAAAAAAATCACAATAATGTTCTAATACCTACAAAGAAAACAAAGAAAAACCCTTTAAACAAAGAACAAAAGCAATATAATAGACTAGTTTCAAAAATGAGAATTATTATTGAAAATATTTTTGCTATTCTTAAAAAATTTAAAATTATTACAGAAAAATATCGTAATCGAAGAAAAAGATTTGGTTTAAGATTTAATTTAATTGCCTCAATTTATAATTTACAATTATTATATTTAACATAAAATATTTATTTAAAATTAAATAATTTAAATAATAAATTAATTTTTCGTTGTGGAAAAATATTAAATTTTTAAATAAAAAACATAATTAATTAAAATTATATTTTTCTATTAGTATCTTTTTTACAAATATTTGCAATTTTTTAACAAGTAATGCAAGAAGTCTATTAAATAATCCATATCATTATAACTCTTGCTGAATATATTTACAAAAGAATAGAAAACAGGAAATGTGGGAGTGCCACACATCTAATAATTTAGTTTATAAGATTCGTGAGTTGGGGTATCATTTTAATTTTTAAATAATTTTTGATGAACTTTGCAAATTGTAATAAAAATAATAATTTGAGGATGAAAACTATGCTTAAATTACAGTAATTTTCCAATTTTCAGTATATAATAAAAATAGTTTTAGTAGAAAGAGAAGTGAGGAATTTTTATTATGTCAAAAAAACTGCACGGAATAGGTGCGAGTAATGGAATTGCAATTGCAAAAGTTTTTAAATTAGAAGAACCAAAATATGAGATTTCAAATAATACGGTTTCTGATTCAGCTAGTGAAATTAAGAGTTTAGAAACAGCAATGAAGAAGGCAAATGCTGATATTGAAAAATTACAAGAAATTGCCTTAGAAAAATTGGGAGCTGAGAAAGCGGCGATCTTCGAAGCCCATAGTCAGATTTTACAGGATCCAGCGATGATTGATGAAGCAAAAAAAATGATTAATAATGATAAAAACAATGCGGCGTATGCAATTCATACTGTTGCACAGAAATTTATTACAATATTTGCTGGAATGGAGGATCCATACTTTAAGGAAAGAGCAGCGGATATCAAAGATGTAACTGATCGGTTAATTAAATATATTTTAAATGTGCCGGTGTTAGATTTAGCAACAATTAATGAAGAAGTTATTATTGTCGCAGAAGATTTAACACCATCACAAACAGCGCAATTGGACCCTAAATTTGCAAAAGGATTTAGTTGTGATATGGGGGGAAGAACTAGCCATGCCGCTATTATGGCTCGTAGTTTAGAAATTCCGGCAGTGTTAGGCCTAAAAGATGTTACAAAACAGGCAAAACATAATGAAGTGATGATGATTAATGGAACAACTGGGGAGGTTATTTTAGCCCCATCAGCTGACGAGATTAAAACTTGAACCGCAGAACGAACAAAGTTTTTCCAATTGCAACAAGAATTATTAGCATTTAAAGATAAACCCACCGTATCAAAAGATGGATACCAAAAATTTGTTTTAGAAGGTAACATTGGGGCCCCAAAAGATGTTCAAGGGGTGTTAGATAATGGTGGCCAAGGAATTGGACTCTTTAGAAGTGAGTTCTTATATATGGATAATGATCATTTTCCAACGGAAGATGAACAATATAAAGCATATAAAGGCGTGTTAGAAGGAATGCAAAACCGACCAGTAATTATTCGTACGTTGGATATTGGGGGAGATAAAAAACTATCATATTTTAAATTCCCAGAAGAAATGAATCCATTTTTAGGTTATCGTGCGATTCGATTATGTTTAGATAAAACGGATGTGTTTCGAACACAATTACGAGCTTTATTACGCGCGAGTGTCCACGGGAAACTTGGTATTATGTTCCCAATGATTTCTACAATTGATGAATTTAAAGCAGCAAAAGAAATTACATTAGAAGAAAAAGCAAATCTAATTAAAGACGGACATCAAGTTGCGGATAATATTGAAATTGGAATGATGATGGAAATTCCATCAGCAGCTATGTTGGCGGACCAGTTTGCAAAATATGCTGATTTCTTTTCAATCGGAACAAACGATTTAATTCAATACACAATGGCAGCTGATCGGATGAGTCAATTTGTTGCTTATTTATATCAACCATATAATCCATCAATTTTACGTTTAATCAAAACAATTATTGATGGAGCTCATAAAGAAGGCAAATGAGTTGGAATGTGTGGTGAGATGGCGGGAGAAGAACAAGCAATTCCCCTTTTAATGGGAATGAAGTTAGATTACTTTTCAATGTCAGCAACAAGTATTTTAAATGCCCGTCAAGTTATTAGCAAATTAGAAGTTCCAGCGATGGAACAATTAGTGGCAAAAGCTCTAACTTGTCAAACCGCTGAAGAAGTATTAGCTTTAGTACAAAAAACAACAAAAAGTGCTTTAAATGTTTAAATTTTTGATAAAATAACACTATTAGTGTTATTTTTTTATTAAATAGGTGATTTTAATGTTTTATTTAAATGCGCAAGCAAGTAATATTCCAGTATCAGTCTTAATTGTTTTGGTTGTATTGTTTACATTGTTATCAATTGCAAGTGGTGGTTGATGGTGACGACAGTCACGGAAAGCTCGTCAAAATTCACATAATGATGACTTTACAACCAAACAAAAATTAACAATTCGGACTGCTTTTCGAAAAAATAAATATTTAATTCTTTTTTTATGTTGTGTTTTTTTGTTTAATTGGTTTAATCTTAGTTTTAGTTAATCAACTAGCTGATTTGGAATGGCAAGGGTTTTTTGGACAAATTTTATGTAGAGTAAAGATTTTTATATTCAATTGGTGTTAAATAATTTAATTTGCTGTGAATTCGTACATTATTGTATCAATTAACATAGTCAAATAATTCTAATTTAAATTGTTCAATATTTTTAAATTTTCTGTTTTTAATTAATTCTGTTTTTAAAATTTTATAGGTTGATTCAGAAACAGCATTATCATAAGGACAGCCTAGTTTACTATAAGATTTTGCAACATTGTTTTTAGCTAAAAGATTGTAAATGATATTGTTATTAAATTCGCTGCCTTGATCAGTATGAAATATTTTAATATTATCTAAAGAAAAACTAAGCTTTTTAAAAGTATTTTCAACTAATTTGGCATCTTTATGAGAACTAACATCATAACCAATAACTTCACGATTAAATAAATCAATTAGAAAGCACACATAATATCATTTGCTATTGATAGCAACTTGTGTTAAATCACTGACAACAACTTCATATAGTTTATAATTATTAAATTCTTGATTTAACAAATTATGATATTTGTATGTAGCGTTTTTGTTACTTTGATGTTTATATTTAAGTTTTGTATAATTGGAAATTAAGTTATATCTTTGCATTATTTTACTAATTTTTATTCGTGATAATAAAATATTTTGTTGTGCTAACATAACTTTAATTTTTCTTGTGCCATAATTTTTACGACTTTTTAAGAAAATACTGATAACAGCATTATCAATAGTATGGTTTGATTTAGGATTATTTTATTTCAATTGATAATAAAACGTTGATCTAGGAACTTTTAGTGTTTTGCATAAATTAGTAATTGCATATTTTTCTTTGTTGTTTTTAATAATTACTATTTTTTGCCTATTATCAGTGTGGCTTGCTTTAAAATATCATTTTCCATTCGTAATTGTTTAATTTCTTTTCTTAGATGAATTAGTTCATTTTCTTCTGGGCTTCGATTATCTTTTGCTTTAAATGAACCAGAATTATTGAATTCATGAATTCATTTTCAAACTGTTGATTTACCGACCTGATAGTCACTGGACAATTGTTTTGCTGTTTTACCTGTTTTATAAAGACTAACAATTTGTTGTTTAAATTCATCGGTATAATGATTCTTTGCCATAATTACACCTCCATTTATTAATTTAATTATAATCCTTACTCCACATTATTGTTGTCCAATTTATCTTAACCCATCCAACAATGTATTTCGAATTGATTTAAATTATCAAGAAGATTGAATAAATAATAGTTTTAACAAAGTAAAATATCTTCTACCCCACTGAGGTTTTTACTTTACAATTAAAGGTGATAATAATGCCCAATATATTTCACCACAACTAATTCCTGCAATTAATAATAACTTTCGTGCTTCCGATGTTTTGATATTCTTAAAATCAAAAAATTTTAATTCTTTTAATACTGAAGGTTATAAAAATGCCAAAATAATTTCATAATTTTCCGGTATAATTACTATAATTATCGAAAGGAGAAAAAATATGAAAAATTTGACATAACCAAAAATTTTAATGTTTATTGGCGCTGCTTGAATTTATTATAATTGTAATTTTGTTTGCGGCAGGTGTTCCAGCAAAAACTTTGATTTATGGCTGAGATACAAGTTGACCAGTCTTACTGATTTTAGGGGTTTTATACATTAGACTTCTTGCGATACCATTTTTTATTAAAATATTATTATAAAATATAATTTATGAGGACATAAAAATATGAACAATAATAAATTTAATACTCTTAATGATAGAGAATGGTTAAGATTAACAGGAATAAAAAAATTCACTTTTAATAAAATGTTAGATATTTTAAAAGTTGCTGAAATAGAAAAATTTAAAAAGGGTGGTAGAACTAATAAATTATCATTAGAAAATAGATTATTGATGACTTTATTATATTGACGAGAATATCAGACTTATTTTCATCTTGGTAAAAGTTTTGATATTAGTGAGGCTAATTGTTATCGTAATATTAAGTGAATTGAAGATATTTTAATTAAAAACTCTGATTTTCAACAACTTGCTGGTAAAAAAGCACTAATAAATGATTATTTTAATGATAAAACTATTATTATTGATGCTACCGAAACTCCAATCCAACGCCCAAAAAAAGACAAAAACAATCTTATTCTGGTAAAAAGAAAAAACACACGATCAAAACACAAGTAATTATCGAACAAGAAACCAAAAAAATTATTGCAACAAGTTTTTCGCTCGAAAAAAAACATGATTATGCTTTATTTAAAGAATCAAAAATCCCAATTTTAAAAAATACCAAATTAATAGTTGATAGTGGTTATCAAGGAATACAAAAAAATCACAATAATGTTCTAATACCTACAAAGAAAACAAAGAAAAACCCTTTAAACAAAGAACAAAAGCAATATAATAGACTAGTTTCAAAAATGAGAATTATTATTGAAAATATTTTTGCTATTCTTAAAAAATTTAAAATTATTACAGAAAAATATCGTAATCGAAGAAAAAGATTTGGTTTAAGATTTAATTTAATTGCCTCAATTTATAATTTACAATTATTATATTTAACATAAAATATTTATTTAAAATTAAATAGTTTAAATAATAAATTAATTTTTCGTTGTGGAAAAATATTAAATTTTTAAATAAAAAACATAATTAATTAAAATTATATTTTTCTATTAGTATCTTTTTTACAAATATTTGCAATTTTTTAACAAGTAATGCAAGAAGTCTAATGAATCAAGAAGTGGGTGATTTTAACATATGCATGATGGTATTTTTTTAATTAATAAACCAGTTGGGAAAACAAGTCATCAAATTATTCAAGATATTAAAAAAACCTTGATGATTAAAAAAGTTGGCCATGCTGGAACTTTAGACCCTTTAGCAACAGGTCTTTTAGTGGTATTAGTGAATAATGCTACGAAAATGAGTGAATATTTGTTAACAGCAGATAAAGCTTATGATGTCGAAATGAAATTATTTGTTGAAACAGATACTGGTGATATTACTGGTAATGTTATTAAGGAAGAAACTCCCTTTAAACTGCGCAAAAAACAATTGAAAAAAATTTTTAGTGAATTTAATGGGTTTATGTATGAGCAATATCCGCCTAAATATTCTGCTATTAAAGTTAATGGGAAGAAACTCTATGAATATGCTCGGCGCGATGAAGAAGTTGAAATTAAACCACGAACAGTTACGATTAAGGAAATTAAGTTGAAAAAATATAATCATCATGACCATACCATTACCTTTAGTGTATTATGTACCAAAGGAACATATATTCGTAGTTTAGTTATTGATCTTGCTGCAAAATTAAATACAATTGCAACGGTTAAGAGTTTATGTCGAACACAATCAGGAAACTTTTTGTTATCGAAAGCAATTGCTCCAGAAGAAGTAAATTTTAATCGTTTAATTTCAATGTATGATGCCTTGTTTACAAATAAACAACAGTTGTTACTTTATCATTATGATGAAGAAATTAGACAAGGAAAACCAATTGTTATTATTAATCATACTGATCCAATTATTTTTATCATTGATAAAAACAAAAATGTTTTAGCAATTTATAAACATATTGGTAAACATGTTTATGCTTGTCAACGGGGATTATGAGCAAATATTGATACAAATCAACAACAAAAAATAGATAAGGATGATCATTATTAATGAAAATTTTAACATGAAATAAATTAGCTAATAATGAAGCAAAAATTGTTTCCTTAGGGCTATTTGATGGTTTTCATTTAGGGCATTTAAAACTAATTAATCGTTTAATGGAAATTAAAGCAGAACAAAATTTAGCGGCATTATTTTTTACAATGTCACAAAGTGTTACTGATTTTTTACATCAAACTGATACAAAATTATTAGATAATAGGTCAAAACAGGAAACAGCAGCAAAATTAAATTTTGATTATTATTTAGACGTTCCAGTGACAAGTGAATTTATGAATTTATCAGCGCAACAATTTTTAACAATATTAAAAGAACGGTTTAATGTTATTAAAATTGTAATTGGATCTGATTTTCGGTTTGGGAAAAATCGCGAAGGGGATTTTAAACAAATTATTACTTTTTTTGGTCAAGAAAATGTTTATTTAATTAATCGGCAAGATGATGTTTTTTCTTCAACAACAATTCGTAATTTATTATTAAATTATGATTTACCAGCTGCAAATAAATTATTATATGAAGATTATCATTTGTGTGGGAAAGTAAAACCAGGGAAACAAATTGGGCGAACAATTAATTTTCCAACTGCCAACATGTATTTACCACAAAAAGTAATTTTGCCTTATGGGGTTTATGTTACAGAAACGTGAGCACAAGGACATCTTTACCCATCAATGACTTCATATCGGTTATTTGAAGGAAAAGAAGT
The DNA here is from genome assembly GCF_009866525.1 of Spiroplasma poulsonii. Classification (GTDB taxonomy): domain Bacteria; phylum Bacillota_I; class Bacilli_A; order Mycoplasmatales; family Mycoplasmataceae; genus Spiroplasma; species Spiroplasma poulsonii. Next base: position 1,087,498 of record NZ_CM020866.1, on the reverse strand, counting down.
TGTTGAAACATATTTATTAGATGCTAATTTAAATTTATATGAACAAGAAATTATTGTTTATTTTAAAAAATATTTGCGTGAAAATATTAAAATAAATAACTTAACCGAATTAGTTAATCTTTTAGAACAAGATTTAGCTGATACTCTTGCATTTTTTGCAAATAAAGCATAATATTAATAAGGTTGTTATTTCGTTGATTTAAGATAACCCTTTCTTAAATGCTTTGATTTAACGTTATGAGCCACAACAATGAAGGGAGAAATTTATAATGGTTTCAAAAGAAAGAAAAGCAGAATTAGTATCAAAATTTGGTCAAAATGCTAAAGATACTGGTTCAACAAAAGTACAAATTTCTATTTTAACAGAAGATATTAACAATTTAACTGCTCACTTGAAAATTCATCGTAAAGATATTGTTTCAAGAAGAAGTTTATTACAAAAAGTAGCACAAAGAAAGCATTTGCTTGCTTACTTAATTAAAACTGATTTTAATGAATATAAAGCAATCATTGAAGAATTAGGAATTAGAAAATAAGGTATAATAGACTTCTTGCATTACTTGTTAAAAAATTGCAAATATTTGTAAAAAAGATACTAATAGAAAAATATAATTTTAATTAATTATGTTTTTTATTTAAAAATTTAATATTTTTCCACAACGAAAAATTAATTTATTATTTAAATTATTTAATTTTAAATAAATATTTTATGTTAAATATAATAATTGTAAATTATAAATTGAGGCAATTAAATTAAATCTTAAACCAAATCTTTTTCTTCGATTACGATATTTTTCTGTAATAATTTTAAATTTTTTAAGAATAGCAAAAATATTTTCAATAATAATTCTCATTTTTGAAACTAGTCTATTATATTGCTTTTGTTCTTTGTTTAAAGGGTTTTTCTTTGTTTTCTTTGTAGGTATTAGAACATTATTGTGATTTTTTTGTATTCCTTGATAACCACTATCAACTATTAATTTGGTATTTTTAAAATTGGGATTTTTGATTCTTTAAATAAAGCATAATCATGTTTTTTTCCGAGCGAAAAACTTGTTGCAATAATTTTTTTGGTTTCTTGTTCGATAATTACTTGTGTTTTGATCGTGTGTTTTTTCTTTTTACCAGAATAAGATTGTTTTTGTCTTTTTTTGGGCGTTGGATTGGAGTTTCGGTAGCATCAATAATAATAGTTTTATCATTAAAATAATCATTTATTAGTGCTTTTTTACCAGCAAGTTGTTGAAAATCAGAGTTTTTAATTAAAATATCTTCAATTCACTTAATATTACGATAACAATTAGCCTCACTAATATCAAAACTTTTACCAAGATGAAAATAAGTCTGATATTCTCGTCAATATAATAAAGTCATCAATAATCTATTTTCTAATGATAATTTATTAGTTTTACCACCTTTTTTAAATTTTTCTATTTCAGCAACTTTTAAAATATCTAACATTTTATTAAAAGTGGATTTTTTTATTTCTGTTAATCTTAACCATTCTCTATCATTAAGAGTATTAAATTTATTATTTTTCATATTTTTATGTCCTCATAAATTATATTTTATAATAATATTTTAATAAAAAGGGGTATCGCAAGAAGTCTATTAAATAAAATTTTAAAGCCTATTGCTTCACTAACACTACTACCCTTATCCGGTTTTCAATAAAATTGATTATATGGGTTAGGATTATTACCATTTTGACTTTGATTTCATCAAGTTAAATAAAAATCATCTTTCAAAGTAGTTAAAATAATTTTTAATTGTAAATTGTAAATGCCAAACCATAAAAAGTTAACTATCAATTTAGTTAACTTTTTTAAGTTAGTTTTAAGGAGTTGAAATTATGCAAACAAAGCAATATTTGATTTTGCGGTCGTTAGTGAAAAAGTACGGTAAAGATAATGTTATTAATACTGTCAATAAGATTGCAAAAGATATTGAAATTAAAAAGTAAAAGAATAAATTATTCCGCGTAATTTATTAGCGGATAATTTATTCAATAATGTTTTTTAATGGAGCAAAGCGACAACGAGCGGAGCGAGTTTGCAAATTTCAATTTTTTAATTTATTGAAAGGAGATATATTATGCCAGGTTGATTAACGACAATATTTAGTGTTGTTATTATATTAGGTATTTTTGCTTGAATTGGTTTATCGATTTATCAAAAAATTCGTCAAATTCGAGGAAAGAAAAAAGATAAAAAAGAAATTGAAAGTAAGGAGGATAAAAAATAATGTTAGGTATGTATTTAACAACAGCGGTTAATTTTTTAGCAGCAGATACGCCTACTATTTCAGATGGAATGGGTTCTATTTGAAGTGGATTAGGACAAGCAATGATGAAAGTTAAAGAAGCAATTTATGCTGTATTACCACAATTAATGACCTTTTTAGGTGATGCGTGAATTATTTTAATTCCATTTGGTATTTTTGTTATCATTAAGATTTTAAACTTTTTCCGTGTTATGGTTAAAGGATTTTAATATTTATTATAACTAATTATTTGTATTAGTTAAGGCACACTAGTTTATTTATATTTTATTAATTTATTATTTTATATAACTATTATTTTAAACTTAATAGTATTTTTCAGTGTGCCAATTTTTATCATTTTTATATTTAACAATGTTTATTAACAGTGTTTATTTAACAATAGATAAGCAATATTTAACAATATTTATAACATTGTTAATTAGAAACAATGTTTATTAAGGAGTTGATAAAATTGAGTAATTTTGTTAAGAAAAATCAAAATGTAGAAAATTATTTTATTCGTAAAGAATTGATAGTTTTTGAAACAGAAAAAGCAAGTTTTATAAATTTACCTAATCATAATCGCCATATTGGTTTTTGATTGAGTAATAAGTTTATTTATCCGAGTGAAAAACACTCAGAACAAGTAGCAATCGGTTTGATTTATGATAATTCTTATCCTATTGTAAAATATGATGAAAATTTAAAACGTCATGTATGAAAGTATTTAACTGGAACAGAATTAATAAATTTATACAATCAATATAAACAAAATTATTTTACACAAATGAAAAAAGCTTTATTTCAAAATGAACCTAAAAAAGTAAAAACGACTAACAATAATTTAACAAATTGAAGTGATGAAAAAGAACAACAATTAATTAAAGACCTAGAAAGTTTAAATTAAATGAGTTTATATGACTATTGAGTTCAATTTGTTAGTTATATTATTGGTTCAAATGCCCCTGAATTTTTATATGTTATATCTTTTGTATTATTTATTGTTTTATTTTTTGGAATATTTTTTAAACTTATTCAAAAAATGTGGAGTTTTTAAAAATGCAAAATGATTGAGAAAAATTAAAAGAGTTTTTTATTCATATATTTTTGTTTATTGACAAATTTAACGTTGAAAGTATTACAACTTGAAATTTAACACAAAATGAATATTTAACTCTTATGATTGGTATTTGAATTGTAATTTTATTTTTAACGTGGTTTTTATTGTGAATGGTTTTTAAAATAGTTAGTTGTTTTAAATAATTAAATTTTGTTATTATTATGGTTTTCTCTCCCCACAAAATTTTAAAATCTTTTTTTGAATATAATATATATTTTTATTATGAATGCAATAATTATTAATATAAATAATGTTGTAAAAAATATTTCTTTTGCATTTATTTGACTAATATTTTTAAATATTCATTTTACAAAATTAATTGTAGTAATTAATTTCTCGATAGGATTGATTAAAAAGTTTATAATTCCAATAATAGGCAATAATATTGAAATTATTTTTAAAATTTTCTTAATTTTTATCACTTTCTTTTTTGATTTGTGGGGAGAGAAAACCATAATAATACTAGTTTAATTATAAATAACTATTGGAGGTAAAATGAAAAAGTTCATATTTTTCTTAAAAAATTATTGTTATATTAGTTTGTTCAATGATTTTGTTTAGTTTAATTGATTTATTACTTTGGATAATTTCATTAAATTATACTGGTTTAATA
>NZ_CM020866.1:991452-1083403 GCF_009866525.1 Spiroplasma poulsonii | reverse complement strand
TTGTAAATGCCAAACCATAAAAAGTTAACTATCAATTTAGTTAACTTTTTTAAGTTAGTTTTAAGGAGTTGAAATTATGCAAACAAAGCAATATTTGATTTTGCGGTCGTTAGTGAAAAAGTACGGTAAAGATAATGTTATTAATACTGTCAATAAGATTGCAAAAGATATTGAAATTAAAAAGTAAAAGAATAAATTATTCCGCGTAATTTATTAGCGGATAATTTATTCAATAATGTTTTTTAATGGAGCAAAGCGACAACGGAGCGGAGCGAGTTTGCAAATTTCAATTTTTTTAATTTATTGAAAGGAGATATATTATGCCAGGTTGATTAACGACAATATTTAGTGTTGTTATTATATTAGGTATTTTTGCTTGAATTGGTTTATCGATTTATCAAAAAATTCGTCAAATTCGAGGAAAGAAAAAAGATAAAAAAGAAATTGAAAGTAAGGAGGATAAAAAATAATGTTAGGTATGTATTTAACAACAGCGGTTAATTTTTTAGCAGCAGATACGCCTACTATTTCAGATGGAATGGGTTCTATTTGAAGTGGATTAGGACAAGCAATGATGAAAGTTAAAGAAGCAATTTATGCTGTATTACCACAATTAATGACCTTTTTAGGTGATGCGTGAATTATTTTAATTCCATTTGGTATTTTTGTTATCATTAAGATTTTAAACTTTTTCCGTGTTATGGTTAAAGGATTTTAATATTTATTATAACTAATTATTTGTATTAGTTAAGGCACACTAGTTTATTTATATTTTATTAATTTATTATTTTATATAACTATTATTTTAAACTTAATAGTATTTTTCAGTGTGCCAATTTTTATCATTTTTATATTTAACAATGTTTATTAACAGTGTTTATTTAACAATAGATAAGCAATATTTAACAATATTTATAACATTGTTAATTAGAAACAATGTTTATTAAGGAGTTGATAAAATTGAGTAATTTTGTTAAGAAAAATCAAAATGTAGAAAATTATTTTATTCGTAAAGAATTGATAGTTTTTGAAACAGAAAAAGCAAGTTTTATAAATTTACCTAATCATAATCGCCATATTGGTTTTTGATTGAGTAATAAGTTTATTTATCCGAGTGAAAAACACTCAGAACAAGTAGCAATCGGTTTGATTTATGATAATTCTTATCCTATTGTAAAATATGATGAAAATTTAAAACGTCATGTATGAAAGTATTTAACTGGAACAGAATTAATAAATTTATACAATCAATATAAACAAAATTATTTTACACAAATGAAAAAAGCTTTATTTCAAAATGAACCTAAAAAAGTAAAAACGACTAACAATAATTTAACAAATTGAAGTGATGAAAAAGAACAACAATTAATTAAAGACCTAGAAAGTTTAAATTAAATGAGTTTATATGACTATTGAGTTCAATTTGTTAGTTATATTATTGGTTCAAATGCCCCTGAATTTTTATATGTTATATCTTTTGTATTATTTATTGTTTTATTTTTTGGAATATTTTTTAAACTTATTCAAAAAATGTGGAGTTTTTAAAAATGCAAAATGATTGAGAAAAATTAAAAGAGTTTTTTATTCATATATTTTTGTTTATTGACAAATTTAACGTTGAAAGTATTACAACTTGAAATTTAACACAAAATGAATATTTAACTCTTATGATTGGTATTTGAATTGTAATTTTATTTTTAACGTGGTTTTTATTGTGAATGGTTTTTAAAATAGTTAGTTGTTTTAAATAATTAAATTTTGTTATTATTATGGTTTTCTCTCCCCACAAAATTTTAAAATCTTTTTTTGAATATAATATATATTTTTATTATGAATGCAATAATTATTAATATAAATAATGTTGTAAAAAATATTTCTTTTGCATTTATTTGACTAATATTTTTAAATATTCATTTTACAAAATTAATTGTAGTAATTAATTTCTCGATAGGATTGATTAAAAAGTTTATAATTCCAATAATAGGCAATAATATTGAAATTATTTTTAAAATTTTCTTAATTTTTATCACTTTCTTTTTTGATTTGTGGGGAGAGAAAACCATAATAATACTAGTTTAATTATAAATAACTATTGGAGGTAAAATGAAAAAGTTCATATTTTTCTTAAAAAATTATTGTTATATTAGTTGTTCAATGATTTTGTTTAGTTTAATTGATTTATTACTTTGGATAATTTCATTAAATTATACTGGTTTAATATTTTGATTATTATTTGCTTTACAATGTGTTTATTTTGTTTGATGAGTATGAAAAAACATATTTTATCAGTTGAATGCTTTTCGGTTAGTTAATTTTGTTTGAGATAATCCGTTATCGGTAATTATTGGTAAGTTAGGAACGGGTAAAACTTTACTTTTAACTTATTTATCACAAACTATGAAATTATTAACAGATAAGATTTATAGTAATTATCCGTTAGAAGATGATAAAGTTAAGGTTTTAACATTTAAAAATTTAGATTTTACAGATAGAACAAAACCTGTCCCTCCTGATGATAGTGTTATTTTATTTGATGAAAGTTATTTATATATTGATGGAACTAGTCCCCACGATGAGAAAAAAGTTCATAGTGGTAAGATTCCGTGAATTGTTTTAGCAAGACATTTTGGTAATCGTGCTTTGTTTACTGCTCAGCGTGAGGGTATGATTTGGAACAATATTCGGCAATTAGCAAGTGGTATTATTATTCCAATTTCATTGAAAAAACCTATTGTTAAAAAAGGATTTAATTTTTTTAATCGTTTCTTTATTATGCGAATTGGTATTTTTCAAGATATTACGGATTATGAAATTTGAAAGACAAAATCAGTAGAACGAACAGCAGAAGGTAAACGAGCAAAACATAAATCTGATGTTGGTTTAGGAATCAGGTTTTTTAAGATAATTATTCCGTTAGAATTTGCACAGAAATATGATAGTCAATGATTAAAGTTTGTTCGTGATTTAAAAAATTATGAAATAGTTAATAAAAAAGAATATTATTGGTCAGAAATTACTAAATTAAGTGTTAAAGAGCGTTTAACATTGTTTGATATTGATATTTTGAAAAAGAATTTAAAACCTAAAAAAGAAAAAGGAAGTGGTAAAGATGATTAATTTATTATCAGAAAGTAGTAATTGAGATAAAATTTTTAGTTTTATTTTTGATGTATTTTTGTTTATTTTTGATGTAATTTGAAATACTAAATTGCCAATGACAAATACAACAATTGCTTATTTTATTATCTTTTTTATGGTTGTTAAGTTATCGATTTATGCTATTCACGGAACAAGAACCCAATATAACGAATTAGGTTCAACAGTACAAACGGGGGGTATCAAATATTTATTCTACGACTGCTCGTGGAGTATCAGATACTAAACAAGGTATGCAAAAACATTTTAAAGAGCGTAAACAGTTTAAAATTAATCGTAATAAACAACAATTATCAAGTTTAGCAAAACAAGCAAAAACAAGAGAACAAGGATATCGGAGAGTGAATAAATAATGATTAGATTAGTTTTATTGGTTGCGGCAATCGCTATTTTTGGTACTGGTTTTATTACGGTGATTATAAATCAATTAACATCAGCAAAAAATATCATTATGGTTTTATATAACTCAGATACTTTTTTACTTTCTTTATTTGGTAAAATGGCAATTTTGTTTAGTCATCCGTTAATGCTTACAATATCAAGTTTATATATTTTAGGTTTTATTGTTTCAAAAACATTATATAGTTAGGAGTTGAATTTATGGATAATAAAAATGAAAAGAAACAAAAAGAAAATGGTTTATTTATTTCTTGGGTTGATTTAATTTTGTATCTTGTTATAAGTTTTTTGTTAACCCTTATATGTGTATTAGATACAGTTTCAACTATTGATGAATTAAAAGAGAAATATGCTGGTATAAATGGTTATATAATTTATGGTTTATGATTTGATATATTATGATATATTTTAGTAATTCATTATTTTTATGGTTATTTATTTAATCAAATTATTAAATTAATAAAAGAAAATAAAAAAGATAAGGTGGTAAAGAATAATGCGTAAGTCATTATCTTTATTTGCGATATCTATTTTAGGTATTTTAGGTTTAATTATCCCATTTATTACTTTAACAGCATTTAAACCCTTAAATCAGCAGAATTATACTGTTAATCAACAAACAACGGGAATGAATGAAACTGATTTTATTAATACAATGTTTTTACGCAGTAGTTTTTTTGAAAACTGGTCAGAAACAAATTATTTTATTAACCCAACTTTAAAAACATTACAAACATTAACTTATAATGATAAATGATATTTAGACTTTTTAAAGGATAGTTATTCAACTGGGATTTCATTTGATAAGCCTAGTGATGAGTTTATGGATTTATATAAAAATTGAGATACTTATGCTAAACAATATAATATTGATAAATTTTATGATGTGGATAAGAAACAATTTTTAAAAGAATTAACTAATTTCTTTTATTCATTTGCTAAGTATTTTAATACTGTTGAAGTTATTAATAAATTAGAAAAAAGTGTTGATAATTTACAACAAGTTAATTTAAAATTTAAAAATTGAAAGTTAATCCCATTAGATAAATTAAATAGGAATCCAGATAATAAATGATATATTGGAATTGTAAAAAAGAAACAAAATGATAATTTTTCTATTATAAAATTTAATTTTTCAAATAAATTAATTTGAGATAATAGTGGAGTACCTTATCATATTATTAATGGTGTATGATATCTTTTTAAATCATATTATTGTTGAGATGGTTTAAATGAACCTGAAACGCCAAAAATAGATATTAATGACAATCCAATTTTTTGAACTGATGATGAATATCAAAATATTCGTTCTTTTTTATTAAAATATATTAATGCTATTGTGCAAGAAAATATTAGAGTTCAGCAACGTGGTAATCCTGATTATGATGACTCAAATTTAGGTAGTCAAAGAATAATATTTGATTTTAAAATTATTAATAATATGGAAAAATTAGATTGAAAACCTGATGTTATTTTAACTAGAAAATCAATTTATCGGATGATTTTAACAATTGATGAAAATAAAAATATTGTTGCAGGTAGTTTAGAATTAACACATTTTAAACAATATTGGGATGGTAATAATGCAAATAGTTATCGGTATACTGATGATTTAGGTTTTTTATTTTCTTTCATAAAAGAAAAAGAAGATACTTTTAATTTTAGTGCTGAAACTTATAATTATTATCGAGGTAATACTCCCAATACTGGTAAAATTGTTTTTGAGCATATGAAAGGTCAAATTGATATTAATAAATTTTTAAAATCCTTTTTTGCCCATGCTTTGGTACCTGTTTTTCAAAATCGTAGTAATTTTATTGAAAGTGGATATATTGATAATTTAGAATATGATACTGTTTTAATTAACTTTTTTGGTTTAAAATTAGTTAATTTTAGAGATGTTTTAATTGATGAAACTAATACTAATAAAAGTCAATTTGAAAAGTTATTAAATAGTATGTTCACGGTTTCGCAAAACTTTTATAAAGATTATTTACGTACCATTTTTGATTTAGAAAATAATACTTATGTGCAAGGTTATAATAAAAAATATGGTTTATTAGCAAATAATGGTTTTAAAATTTACCCACGATATTTTTATTTTTCAGATAAATATAATCAGTTAGATATTAAATTATATTCAGCATTTAAAAATCGATTTTATAACACCAATTATGGTAATGTGTTTAATTATGATTTTTCAGTTGCAAATAATTATAATATTAATCAAAATGAGGGTTATGTTTTTGAAGGCGCTTTAAAAGATAAATATGGTTTAAAATACAAAAAAATTGAAGAACAAAAAATTGGTTATAATGTTTTTGAATTACAAGCGCAAAAAGAAAATGATATGTATCGTTATTATGATTTTAATTTTGGGATTTACAACTGACAAGAAATAAACAACGGTGGATTATTCCCCGATGGACAATGATGACAAGCACAATATGAAAGTTGTAGTTGATATAATTTAGCGTGTCATATAAAAAATGCCGCAATTTGAGTTGTAAATAATATTCCTGGTGTAAAACAAGTAAATGAATTAGCAAGTGGAGTTGGTAAGATTTTTCAAACAATATATAGTTTTTTTAGTCAAACATTTGAGGTATGAAAATTTAGTCCAGCATTATATAACACAATAACAAATATATTCTTATTAATTATATTTATGAAATTTGTAAGATTAATATAAAAAGGACTTGTTAGTCCTTTTATTCTTTTCAATCTGTAATTTTACCGGTATTTGTATCAATTTCAGGTGTTTGAGGTTCATTTAAACCATCTCAACAATAATATGATTTAAAAAGATATCATACACCATTAATAATATGATAAGGTACTCCACTATTATCTCAAATTGATTTATTTGAAAAATTAAATTTTATAATAGAAAAATTATCATTTTGTTTCTTTTTTACAATTCCAATATATCATTTATTATCTGGATTCCTATTTAATTTATCTAATGGGATTAACTTTCAACTACTATTTTCTGGTGGTTGTTGCGGATTATATGGTGGTTCTGGTTTATTACCTTCTCCCCCGTTTTCATTGTTATTTGGTTTTTCACAACTAATTAATGATGTTGTACTTGTTGTAGTTAATCCGATTGCTCCTAAAATACTTAGTCATTTTTTCATATACTTATCTCCTTATTTAGAATGTTATAATTACTCTATGTAAATCATAACATATTTTAGGGGGTAAAATATGAAAAAATATGAAAGATTAGATATTAATGAAAGAGTAAATTTAGAAAAATTAAAAGATAATGACTTGTTTAAAAAGAAAAATGGAACAATTAATATTCGGAAAATTGCTAAACAAATGAATAGAGATTATAAAACTATTTGGCAAGAGTTAAATGTGTTTGATAATATTAATGATTATAATGCTACAAAAGCACAAAAAATACACGATAAAAATAAAAGACAATGTCGTAAATATTCAATGTTAAATTCACAAGAATTAAGTTATTTTTCTAATGAATATAATAATTTTGGTCGTTCTCCACAAAATATTATTATGTCTTTGGATGGGTTAAGATAAATTGGACAACAATAATGTGGAGTAAGGATTATAATTAAATTAATAAATGGAGGTGTAATTATGGCAAAGAATCATTATACCGATGAATTTAAACAACAAATTGTTAGTCTTTATAAAACAGGTAAAACAGCAAAACAATTGTCCAGTGACTATCAGGTCGGTAAATCAACAGTTTGAAAATGAATTTATGAATTCAATAATTCTGGTTCATTTAAAGCAAAAGATAATCGAAGCCCAGAAGAAAATGAACTAATTCATCTAAGAAAAGAAATTAAACAATTACGAATGGAAAATGATATTTTAAAGCAAGCCACACTGATAATAGGCAAAAAATAGTAATTATTAAAAACAACAAAGAAAAATATGCAATTACTAATTTATGCAAAACACTAAAAGTTCCTAGATCAACGTTTTATTATCAATTGAAATCAAATAATCCTAAATCAAACCATACTATTGATAATGCTGTTATCAGTATTTTCTTAAAAAGTCGTAAAAATTATGGCACAAGAAAAATTAAAGTTATGTTAGCACAACAAAATATTTTATTATCACGAATAAAAATTAGTAAAATAATGCAAAGATATAACTTAATTTCCAATTATACAAAACTTAAATATAAACATCAAAGTAACAAAAACGCTATATACAAATATCATAATTTGTTAAATCAAGAATTTAATAATTATAAACTACATGAAGTTGTTGTCAGTGATTTAACACAAGTTGCTATCAATAGCAAATGATATTATGTGTGCTTTCTAATTGATTTATTTAATCGTGAAGTTATTGGTTATGATGTTAGTTCTCATAAAGATGCCAAATTAGTTGAAAATACTTTTAAAAAGCTTAGTTTTTCTTTAGATAATATTAAAATATTTCATACTGATCAAGGCAGCGAATTTAATAACAATATCATTTACAATCTTTTAGCTAAAAACAATGTTGCAAAATCTTATAGTAAACCAGGCTGTCCTTATGATAATGCTGTTTCTGAATCAACCTATAAAATTTTAAAAACAGAATTAATTAAAAACAGAAAATTTAAAAATATTGAACAATTTAAATTAGAATTATTTGACTATGTTAATTGATACAATAATGTACGAATTCACAGCAAATTAAATTATTTAACACCAATTGAATATAAAAATCTTTACTCTACATAAAATTTGTCCAAAAAACCCTTGCCATTCCATATTGCTTAATATTAGAGATTATAAGCAATTTTTAAATGATTATGGTGATGATTTTAGTTTTAGTGGAATTTGAGAAATGGATACTCTTGATTGTGGTAATTTTCATTTATTAGTTTTAGTAAATAGGAAATCTAAAATAGTTTTTTATTATATTTTATTTACTAAAAAAGCAAGTATTGTTTTAATGGTTTTAATGAAAATGATTAGACAAATTGGCAGTAATAAATTTAGTTGTATTTTGACAGATAGAGGAAAAGAATTTTATAAATGAAAACCAATAGAAAAATCTTTTAAAATAAGAGTTTATTTTTGTGACCCTGGTAAACCAAAACAAAAAGCATTAGTTGAACGAATAAATAGAGATATAAGGCGATGATTTGGATCAAATGAACCTTTGATTAATATTCGTAGTAGATTAAAAAATGTTTTAAATATATTAAATACTACAATAAGACCTTGTTTAGAAAATTTTACATCAAAACAATATTTTAAAAAAATATTTGTTCATTAATTAGTTAATGTATATAATAAAAATAATAAAATTTATTAATTATTTTTGTGTTTAACAAATTATTTTCATCATTTTAATAATATAATTTGGAATGGCAAGGGTTTTTTGGACAAATTTTATGTAGAGTAAAGATTTTTATATTCAATTGGTGTTAAATAATTTAATTTGCTGTGAATTCGTACATTATTGTATCAATTAACATAGTCAAATAATTCTAATTTAAATTGTTCAATATTTTTAAATTTTCTGTTTTTAATTAATTCTGTTTTTAAAATTTTATAGGTTGATTCAGAAACAGCATTATCATAAGGACAGCCTGGTTTACTATAAGATTTTGCAACATTGTTTTTAGCTAAAAGATTGTAAATGATATTGTTATTAAATTCGCTGCCTTGATCAGTATGAAATATTTTAATATTATCTAAAGAAAAACTAAGCTTTTTAAAAGTATTTTCAACTAATTTGGCATCTTTATGAGAACTAACATCATAACCAATAACTTCACGATTAAATAAATCAATTAGAAAGCACACATAATATCATTTGCTATTGATAGCAACTTGTGTTAAATCACTGACAACAACTTCATGTAGTTTATAATTATTAAATTCTTGATTTAACAAATTATGATATTTGTATATAGCGTTTTTGTTACTTTGATGTTTATATTTAAGTTTTGTATAATTGGAAATTAAGTTATATCTTTGCATTATTTTACTAATTTTTATTCGTGATAATAAAATATTTTGTTGTGCTAACATAACTTTAATTTTTCTTGTGCCATAATTTTTACGACTTTTTAAGAAAATACTGATAACAGCATTATCAATAGTATGGTTTGATTTAGGATTATTTGATTTCAATTGATAATAAAACGTTGATCTAGGAACTTTTAGTGTTTTGCATAAATTAGTAATTGCATATTTTTCTTTGTTGTTTTTAATAATTACTATTTTTTGCCTATTATCAGTGTGGCTTGCTTTAAAATATCATTTTCCATTCGTAATTGTTTAATTTCTTTTCTTAGATGAATTAGTTCATTTTCTTCTGGGCTTCGATTATCTTTTGCTTTAAATGAACCAGAATTATTGAATTCATAAATTCATTTTCAAACTGTTGATTTACCGACCCGATAGTCACTGGACAATTGTTTTGCTGTTTTACCTGTTTTATAAAGACTAACAATTTGTTGTTTAAATTCATCGGTATAATGATTCTTTGCCATAATTACACCTCCATTTATTAATTTAATTATAATCCTTACTCCACATTATTGTTGTCCAATTTATCTTAACCCATCCAATTAGATTTTAGTAAAGGAGAAAAAATATATGTATGATAAAAATAACAAAATTATTGTAAAAATAACAAATATTACTCCCTATGGTGCTTTTTGTAGAGCAGAAAGAGCTGATGGTTTAATCCATATTAGTGAAGTTTCAGATTATTTTGTTAAAGATATTAAAGATTTTTTTGATATTGGTGATGAAATTGAAGTTGATGTGCTTGATTTTAATATAGTTAGAAAACATCTTAAATTAAGTTATAAAAATTGTCACCCTGAATTATTAAAAAATGATGATAAAGAAATTCAGGAAATAAAAACAGCATTCCAAAACTTAAATAAAAAACAAAATAAAACAGACAATATTGAAAATATTAATAAAATAAATGAAAATGAATAAATTAGTAAAATACAATAAAAAAGTAAAAAATAGTTTTTATACTACTTTTTACTTTTTTATTGTATTTTATTTTTAATTTGTTATAATACTTTTAACTTTTTATGGTTTAGTTTTACAGTATACAATATAATTATTTTCACACCCGATAGAAAAATATTAGGAGAAAAAATATGAAAAAATTATTAACTTTAGTAGGAATTGCTAATTTAAGTGGGGGATTTGGAACAGCTCTTGTTGGATGTACCGTCAACCCTGAAACAATAGTCGATGATGATACGGGAAGTTTTAAGGATATTGAAATCTTAGACAAAATTTCAAAACAAGCAATTGATGCTTTTTTAGAATTTTCACAAAATAGTTCAACCCTTGATACTAATGATCATTCTGATGTTGATTTTGATAAATTATATGCGTTGGTTACTAAAGAGTTATCAACTGCAATCTTAAATAAAAACAATCCTGATGTTACTCCTGTTTTAAATATTTTAGATAGTAAATTTAATATTGCCTTTAATAACATTAATAATGTTATTACAAATGAGTATTCAAATTATTATGTTGATTCAAAACCACTAAAATTATTAAATAGTTCAAGGTATACTTTACATTATATTGACCTTGTAACATTAGGAAAAATTAATGGTGAAAAAGACTTAAGTAATTTAAAAGCCGGGCGAATTGATTTTAAGTTTCGCTTTCAAGTTCAGTTTAAAACATATGTGATGACTTCTGATTATGTCATTCAATATACCATTTCAAATGACACTGCTAAAATAAAAAAATTACAAAGTGGAATTGTCTCAAAATTATCAAAAGTTGTTGTTCGTTTTTTTAATGAGAAAGGAAAAATTATTTTAGATAAAACACCTGGATTTAGAACTTTATATGATAATTTTTATATTAATTATTCAAAACGTCATATTGATTTGGATAATATTATTCAACAACAGTTAACAACCTTAATTAATAGTGATCCTGAACTAGCAGAGATTAAAGAATATGTAACATGAAACGCTGACCAAGAATTGTTGTTATTACAAATGGGAGCTTTAAATGATGTTACAAGTGGGGTTGCTGTTCCTTCCCGGCCAGAAAATACAGTTTATGTTTGAGCAGGAGAGGGACCTTTTGATAGTAGTAAGGTGACTGCTGATACCTTTTATCAATTTTTGATGAAACTATTAAATGTTTTTAACATTAGTGGGAATGACTTACAATTAGCTAGTTTTACTGTTAATTTATCAAAATTAACAGTTGCTGGGTTAACATTAAATGGTGTAATTGAAAATAATACTGGAAATGCTTTAGCAGTTATTATTGCAATTTCAAAAGAGGGTTTAAAAACAAAGTTGATGGATTACAGTCAAATTGTTGTGAAATTTTTTGAAACATATCGTGTCGAATCATATCTTCGTTATCAACAATTAGTTGTACCAAGTAATGTTTTTGATCAAATGAAAGCCGCAAGGAACTACATGGACTCGTTAAAACCATTAGTACAAGATTTTATTAATCGTCCTGAAATTAGTACATTACCAGGAATTAATTTATTCAATATTGATGATGCAGTTGGTAGATTAAAACAAAAGTTGGAATGGCAAGGGTTTTTTGGACAAATTTTATGTAGAGTAAAGATTTTTATATTCAATTGGTGTTAAATAATTTAATTTGCTGTGAATTCGTACATTATTGTATCAATTAACATAGTCAAATAATTCTAATTTAAATTGTTCAATATTTTTAAATTTTCTGTTTTTAATTAATTCTGTTTTTAAAATTTTATAGGTTGATTCAGAAACAGCATTATCATAAGGACAGCCTGGTTTACTATAAGATTTTGCAACATTGTTTTTAGCTAAAAGATTGTAAATGATATTGTTATTAAATTCGCTGCCTTGATCAGTATGAAATATTTTAATATTATCTAAAGAAAAACTAAGCTTTTTAAAAGTATTTTCAACTAATTTGGCATCTTTATGAGAACTAACATCATAACCAATAACTTCACGATTAAATAAATCAATTAGAAAGCACACATAATATCATTTGCTATTGATAGCAACTTGTGTTAAATCACTGACAACAACTTCATGTAGTTTATAATTATTAAATTCTTGATTTAACAAATTATGATATTTGTATATAGCGTTTTTGTTACTTTGATGTTTATATTTAAGTTTTGTATAATTGGAAATTAAGTTATATCTTTGCATTATTTTACTAATTTTTATTCGTGATAATAAAATATTTTGTTGTGCTAACATAACTTTAATTTTTCTTGTGCCATAATTTTTACGACTTTTTAAGAAAATACTGATAACAGCATTATCAATAGTATGGTTTGATTTAGGATTATTTGATTTCAATTGATAATAAAAAGTTGATCTAGGAACTTTTAGTGTTTTGCATAAATTAGTAATTGCATATTTTTCTTTGTTGTTTTTAATAATTACTATTTTTTGCCTATTATCAGTGTGGCTTGCTTTAAAATATCATTTTCCATTCGTAATTGTTTAATTTCTTTTCTTTAGATGAATTAGTTCATTTTCTTCTGGGCTTCGATTATCTTTTGCTTTAAATGAACCAGAATTATTGAATTCATAAATTCATTTTCAAACTGTTGATTTACCGACCTGATAGTCACTGGACAATTGTTTTGCTGTTTTACCTGTTTTATAAAGACTAACAATTTGTTGTTTAAATTCATCGGTATAATGATTCTTTGCCATAATTACACATCCATTTATTAATTTAATTATAATCCTTACTCCACATTATTGTTGTCCAATTTATCTTAACCCATCCAAAGTATCCAACATGAAGGGTAAAAGATGATGATACTTTACAAATTAATGCTAGAGGAAAAGGGTATAGTTTTAGTTTTATGCTTGGGGATAAATCTTTCTATGGTTCAATAGCTTATTCACCTTGATCAGCTGTTTATTTTGGTAATTTTTATCTTAAAAAAGGTTAAATTTAATAAATTAAAAAACATCTTTATTCAAATAAAGATGTTTTTTAATTTGTTGATAAAATTAAATTATTATTTATTGTTTTGGTTTTAGTTCTGTTTTAATGCTTGGTTTTATCAAAACAAAACAACAACCTAACATTATCATGGCAATAATAACACTGTAAATAATGATATAAGTTAACATTATTGTATGAAAATTAATAATAATTGGAATAATGATAATAGCTAACAATAGGCTAAAAATAGCATGACCAAAAACATGTTCAAACATTAAAGCTAATGTTAGATGTTCAGTTCCAACTAAACTAATAATGTTATTTTTTTGAATGCGGCTTAAATGCCCTAAACAAAGGTCAAGTAAAATTTGACTACCCCCCAACCCAAGCGTTAAATATAAAAGGTGATTTAATTGTATTTGTTGCATCAAATAAGTGATTGTTAATCCTAATAATAGAGCAACAGCGATAATAGCAATAATAGTATTATAACAAACATCGCGTTTAATAGTAATAGTATTGGTTTTAATCAAATATCCAAGTAAGTAACTTAGTTTTCGAATAACATATAAAACTCCAATCGCAATGATCATTAATGTTGTATCTTTAAAAATTAAAACTGGTAATAAGTAACCAAATACTTCATTAATACTATATAAAAAACTTGATGAGTATAAATAACTTCAAAATTGTCGATTTGTTTTTAATGTTTTCCAACTCGTTGGATTAATTTTAAAGGTAACTTCTTTTGTTTTTAAATCATAATTAAAAAAGATTAAACTAAAATTAATTAAAGTAATCAACGTGAAATATGTTTGTAAAGCAATATTAGTTCCTAAATCATTTAAGAAATATTGAAATAAAAAGGGAATAATAATGGTAACAACACTACCCAAGGTAAAATAAAGACTTGGATTTGTTTTTAATTGATGTTGACGGGCATAACTCCGAATGATTTCCATTGTAAAAGGAACCATTCCCGCAACAAAAACGCCAGTTGCGAAGAGTAAAAGCGGATAAAAATAAATGATTAAATTATTATCAAAGAAATTAATTATCATTAGTAAAGAAACAAAAACAAAAAGAAAAAAACTATTAATTTGTAAGATAAAGATGTTATCTTTTTTCTTTTTTATTTTTGCTCATAACGGAGTAAAGAAGAACATTGCAGTTGGGAGTAATAGAAAAAATCAAATTTTTGTGAGTCCAAATTTTTGATAAATTTCAAAAGGCAAAAAGGAAAATAAAGTTCCCATTAAAATTCCTTGTATAATTAGTAATGTTTTTCAACTACGTAATTTAGTTGTCATTTTTGTTATCACATCCTTTGCTTTCTTGTTTTGTTTGTGGTGTTATCTTATATAAATTAATTTTACTATTATTTAAGAAATAATTATTGAACAAAGTAATAAATTTAAAATATGAAGTAATAATAGTAATTTTAAGAATTAATTTGTGAACTAACTGATAATAAAGTTGTTTTTCAACTCTTTTTTGCATCATCAAAATGTTTTTATTTTTTACCATCAAAAATAGAATTTGAGATTATCAACCAAAAAGAAGAGTGAATAGTTCCAAATATAATATTATTTAACATCTTTTGCATATAAAAGTTCTCCATTCATTATTATATATTTAAAATGTGTTCTTTTGGCAAAGCTAAAGGACATTATCACGACTCTTGAACAAATATTTGACCACTACCATCACTCTTTTTCTATTTTTAAATATAAACTTTTTCTTATTATAAATTAATAATCAAAAAAAGTAAGATTTAAGCAATTATTTTGTAAATTATAAATATCTTTCTTTTAATTCGTTGTACAATGTTAATATGAATATTAATTAAATAGTGTATAAAAAGGAGAATACAGAATGAAAAAATCAATTGATGCAATTAGAATGTTAGGAATTGAAGCAGTTAATAAAGCTAATTCAGGACACCCAGGTATTGTTCTTGGTGCTGCGCCAATGGCTTACACTTTATTTACTAAACATTTAAATGTTAATCCGCAAGTTGATAAATGAACTAACCGTGATCGGTTTGTTTTAGCAGCAGGACATGGAAGTGCTTTATTATATTCTTTATTACATTTATCAGGATTTGACCTTAACATTGAAGATTTACGTAATTTTCGCCAAGTTGATTCAATTACTCCTGGTCATCCGGAGTCATATTTGACACCCGGAGTTGATGTTACTACTGGCCCATTAGGACAAGGAGTTGCAACAGCAGTTGGCTTAGCATTAGCAGAGTCTCATTTAGCAGCCAAGTATAATACAAAAAAATATTCACTTTTTGATCATTATACTTATGTTTTATGTGGTGATGGTGATTTACAAGAAGGGGTAACTCAAGAAGCAATTTCTTTAGCTGGACATTGAAAATTAAATAAATTAATTGTCCTATTTGATTCAAATGATGTTCAATTAGATAATATGGTTAATGTTGCGCAAAGTGAGAAAATTGGTGATCGTTTTCAAGCAGCAAATTGAAGTTATCTTTTTATTAAAGATGGGAATGATGTTGAAGCAATTAACGAAGCTATTATTAAAGCAAAAAAAAGTGATAAACCAACGTTAATTGAAGTTAAAACAGTAATTGGATTTGGGGCAACGAAACAGGGCACCCCAGCAGTTCATGGCGCACCATTGGGAACAGATATTGAAACTGTTCGTAATTTATTAGGATGAACTGAAAAACCATTTGAAATTCCTGGTGAAGTTTATGATGATTTTGAAGTTAATGTTAAAAACCGTGGAATTAAAAAGTATGAACAATGATTAAAAATGTATGAAGCATTTTGTCAGGAAAATCCAGCATTTGGGAAAGAAGTAGATGAAGCAATTCATGGGAACTTTACTTTTAATACAGAACAATTTCTTGATTTAAAACCAACTAAACCGCAAGCAACACGAATTAGTAGTGGTGCTATTATTGACCGAATTTCAAGTATTATTCCAAATTGAATTGGTGGTAGTGCTGATTTAAGTGGTAGTACAAAAGCAAAAGGTGCTGATGGTGTTTATGGCGCTGAAAATCGAATAGGACGTAATCTAGCTTATGGGGTTCGTGAGTTCGCAATGACCGCTATTAATAATGGAATTTGTTTACATCGTGGTTTATTATCATTTGCTAGTGGCTTTTTTGTTTTTTCTGATTATATGAAACCAGCAATTAGATTAAGTTCATTAATGGAAATTCCAGTTGTTTATGTTTTATCACATGATTCAATTGCCGTTGGTGAAGATGGACCAACACATCAACCAATTGAACAGTTAGCAATGTTACGAAGTCAACCAAATTTAAATGTCTTTCGCCCGGCTGATTTTAATGAAACATTAGGAGCTTATCATCTTGCCTTGCAATCTCGTCATACCCCAAGTGCTATTTTAATTACGCGACAAGATTTACCAGAACTAGAACATTCTAGCGTTGAAATGGTTAAAAAAGGGGCATATCAAGTTTATGGTTCAGAACATCATAATGATGTTGTTTTAGTTGCAACAGGTAGTGAAGTAAATATGGCAATTGTGGTTGCGAAAAAATTAGAACATGATAAGAAAATTAATGTAAAAGTAATCTCAATGCCATCGTGGGAATTATTTGATAAACAAGATATTACTTATAAAACAAAATTATTAGAGCCAACAGCGTTGATTGCTTCAATTGAATTAGGAACAACCTTTGGTTGAGAACGTTATACTTCAAATACAGGATTAAACTTTGGAATCGACACTTTTGGACAATCAGGACCATTCCATGATGTATTAGAATATTTTGGTTTTAATGTTGAAAATATTGTTAATACAATTAGTAAAAAAATGCAATTATCAAAATAATGGCAATTGCATTTTTTATTTATAATTGAATTAGAAATAGGAGTAACAAATGATTTTATTTGAAACAGCACGATTAATAATCCGAATGTGGAAGCAAACTGATTTAGCAGCATTTCAAGCACTAAATGCTGATCAAACGGTAATGGAATATTTTCCAAAGGTATTATCAGCCGCAAAAACAAATGATTTTTATATTAACATTCAAACTAATTTTAAAACTAATGGTTATGGGTTATATGTTGTTGAACTAAAAGCAACGCATGAATTCCTTGGTTTTTGTGGTTTTAATAATGTTACTTTTCAGGCTGATTTTACTCCTTGTATTGAAATTGGATGAAGTTTAAAACAATCAGCTTGGGGACAAGGGTTTGCAACTGAAGCCGCACAGGGGTGTTTAAATTATGCTAAAAATAATTTAAATTTTCAAACAGTTTATAGTTTTACCAGTATTTTTAATCAGCGGTCAGAAAATGTTATGAAGAAACTTGGAATGTCAAAAACAAAAGAGTTTAATCATCCAAACCTAACAAAAACTAATTGGTTATCAAAACATGTTTTATATCAATTAAGCTGATAATAAGATAAAATATTAAAGACATCGAAAAAACTAAAAGGGGAGTTTATTAAATGGTTATTTTTTTATGGGTTTAGGTAGTAAGAAAAAAGTTGAGGTTTTATAAAAAATATAAATAAAATAATTAAATACAAATTAAATTAATCGCTTATTAGAGCGATTTTTTTATTTGCATTATTCATCAGATAGTATCTTTAAAATTAAAAATTAACCTATTTTGCCCTACAAACTAGTTAATTTTTATAATTTCCTTTCTGTGATTTATTATATTTTTTCGGTTTAACAACTAATAATATCATTTTTAATAAAGGTACTATCTGATGAATAATGCAATCTAAAACTTAATATTTTGATGCTTAAAGATGGATAACTCATCTATGGCACGAAACCTTAAAGAAAGTGTGAAAGCGATTGGATTTACTCTCCTATTTATTTCTTTAATTCTCGGCAAGATTAATAAGTTGCGAAATGTCAGAGCGCGTGTTTTTTGGCTTGTTTTCATAAAAAGAGTGTTGTTAAACCGAAAAAAAACAATATCGGACACTAAAAAAACAAGAGGGTTAGAACTCCAAAAGGTTATTTTCTTTATATAAAGTTGTCTAGGGATGGATGAAGCGTAATTAATAACTGGGTAAACTGTTTTTTTGTTTATTTCCGTGGGGGTAAAACTCTATCAAAATATCCTACCGCCCCCGCTCACCTTCAAAGTGAAGCAGGCGGCGAAGTAATTAAATACTAAAATAAATTATTTACTAATATCAAAATATTAACCAATAAAGGAATATTATGTTTTTTTACAGAAAGGAAAATATTTAATGAAAAAATGAAATAAAAAAATTAAAAATAAATTACAAGAATTAATGATACGAGCTTATCCAGTAACGGTAAATGATATTAATGTTGAAATTTGAGCAACAAATAAAAAAAATTAAGGAGTATATATAATGACAGAATATAAAAGTTTGTATATTAATAAAACTTGAAATGAAATAACAACTTCGTTTGATTGAGTTAATTGTCAACCTGTTAATTGTCGTATTTCACATCATAAAAATCATTATGATTTGCAATGTTTAGAATGAGCCAAAATGTACTTAAATTTATTTAAAAATAAGTGAGATGTTATTGTTTCATATATGCAACATTACAAAATTAACGATATTTTAGATTTAGCATAAGATGGATGAAAAATCTTACAAATTGACAAAAAAATCAAAGGAATAATTTAGGAGATTATATGAAAAAATTAAAATTAAAGTTAAAGTTAAAAAAGATAACAATTGATGAATTAACTGAAAAAGTTAATAGTGGTTATCGCTTTAAATCACCTAATGATAACAAACATTACCTACTTTTAATAGAAGATATTACAGATAAAATTAGAAATAGTTATGTTGAATAATTTAAAATATATTATTGCAATTGACCCTGCTGGAATTGGTAAAACTGGTATTATTATTTATAATGTTTTGCAAAAGAAAATAATTAATAATATTACTTTTAATTCCAAAAATGAAGAAGAAGCAATAAATAATATGTATTTAATATTAAATGAGTTTAAAAATAAAATTTGTTCTTATTTAAATAAAGTTATTGTAATAATTGAAGATTATCAACTTCATAAAGGTTTAAAAATAAAAAACCCATTATCTACTCCTAAATTCATTGGTGGTTTAAAAGTTTTATGCAAATATCTATTTAATTTAAATTATGTTTTACAATCACCAGTTATTAAGAAAAATTATGTTTATAAAGGAAATATTAAAATGTCAGAGCACGAACACGATGTTTGGAAACATTTACAATATTTTATAACAAAAGGAGTTGATAAAAATGGCACAAGCAAAAAGTAATTTACCTAAAAAATCAATAACTAATAAACCTAAAATAAAAAATAAAAAAGTTAATAAATTAGAATTAACTGTTAGATTACATGAAAATCCGATTAAAACTAAAATTAAGGCACTGGTTGCTGGTGGTGTTGAAATTGATGCTTGTTCGGCTAAATGTCAATGAGACGGATTAAATTACTCAACATTATCAATATATAACCCATCTATTTTAACTGAGTTTTTGAAATTAAAAAAAGATGATGAGATAAAAATTAAAGGCTCAGTATTTAATCAGTTAAATATAAAAACTAAACGCTATTTTTTATCTTTTAGAGTAGATAGTTTTGAAATTATACAAAAAGCAATTAGAAAAAGAACAAATACAAATATTAAAAATTAGGAGGAAAAACAATGGGATTAAAAAATGTAAAATATGTTCTTATTAATGAAAATAATGAACCTATTAAAAATGAAGATGGCAGTTTAGATATTAAAACTGCTGAAATTATTTTAGAAAATACTTCTGAAGTTGAAAAATTTAATACAAGTAATTTAGAAAATAATAATCAGCAAATCAACGAACTACAAACAAAAAATACTGAATTAACTTCACAAGTTGAACAACAAAAAATTCAATTAAAACAAATTGAAATAATTGACTTTATTAATTCTTTAACTGATAATGAAGAATTTAAAAATGTTTTATTAAAGTCTTATGATATTACTGATGATATTGAAATCATTAAAACACAATTGCAAAGTGTTTATGATGAATTAATTAAGGTACAAACAGTTAATACTGGTGGCGTACCAAAAGTAGAAAACAAAGAAAACAATATTTTAGATACAGACAATGTATTTAATAAATAGAAAGAAGGAAGTAAATTATGGCACAAAACCCACAAAGAATTTTCGGAGATATTGCTAATCAAGCAACAAAACGAGACCTAGAAACATTTGAACAATGATATTTACAAACTTATCAACAAAAATTTAGTTGAGAAGCTTTATTTGCATGAAAAGAAGCAAATAAGTTTGGTTTAACATATAAAAGAAAGAAAAATATTAAATACAATGAAGGTCTAGGAAACGAAGGACAAGTATTTAATACTGATGATAACCTACTGAAATATTCAACAGTGGAATTTGAAGATGGAATTGTTGAATTAGATACAATTTTAACTTTTGCTCGTAAATTAGACCCTGTAGAAAGTGATTTTAATCCTAATCTTTGGGCTGTCGATATTGAGCAAGCAATGGATACTGAAGTTGCTTATAAACGCAATAAAATTTTAGAAATTATTAATAAAGGAACAGTTACAACTATTCAAGGCCAAAAAGCAGATGATACAAATGCTTTGCAAATTCACGATGAAATTATGGATAAAATATATGAAAATGGTTTTACTCCATCAGAAACAGTTGTATTGGGTTCGGCTGATTTTATTCGTGGAATTCGTAATAAATTACAGTTACAACTTGGAGCAAACGACCAAATAAATAATGTAATTGAAACAAGTGGAGCAATGAAAACTGTTGAAGGAACAACATACTATATGGTTCCTAAAAAATTACCAATTATTAATAAAGATGGTTCAGAAGGAACAATTACTCTATTACCAGATGGTGTTAATGCAATTGCCTTTAAATTTAGCAAAAAATATGACCCGCTTATTTTACGCAAAAAAGATCATACTCCGTTAAGAGTTGGTGCTGCTGCGTTAGGTACTGGAATGGGTAATACTTTGATTATGGAAAGAGTTTTATATTTAGGTGGAGCAGTAGTTGAACCCAAAGGAATTATTAAACATATTGTTACAAAAATTGATATTAGTAAAATTAATAAATTAGATAAACCAACTATTCATGTTACAGACCCAACACAAGCAACACCAGAACAGTTAAAACCACAATTTAAAGCTGTTGTTTTAAAAGCAGTTAAAACCGTAGATAGTTCTTTAACTGAAAGTGATTTTGATTACTTTATTGAAAGTAAAGGTGAAGATTGACCAATTAATATTACAAATGATAAAACTGTTGAAGTTCAAATTGAAGGTAAAAACAATGCTACTGGTCAAACAAATCCGATTGATGTTAAAATTAAAAATTCTTAATAGTACTAAAAAATAGTACTTTTTCGTTTGATAGATATGCCAATTGGAACATCTAAAACAGCGCTTATTTATGCTGTTAAAAAAAATCCAACTAGATTGTCAATCCAACAACAAGAAAAAAGTTTTGGTTTACAGTTATTAGAATTTTTAGGAATTCAAGTTTTAGCCCTTTGTTTATCAGTTTTAACTGGTGGTGTAGCATCTGCTGTTGGTCTTGGTGCGGGATTATCTAATTTTGCCGCAGCATTTATCTCGTTTGGAGTAGAAACAGCAACAGATTTTACAGTTAATCAAATTTATGACAAATTAACTTATGGAATTACTGCAAAAAGTACATCCTTAAATTTATTACCAGCAATTGGTGGAATTGGTAAATTAACGCGTGCTGCTCGCACAACTAGAATTTTAAAATTAGCAAAAGAAATTAAACTACTTGAAAAATTAGGTGTAATAACTGCTAATAATTTAGAAGATGTTGTAAAACAAGTTACGGGTAAAAAGGTTTTATCTGATAAATTAATATTTGATTTTACAAAGCAGGCTAATAATGAAACTTTATTATATACAATTGGAAAATTAGCCCGAAATGATTTTTATAAAGGTTTTAAAGTTTCTAATTTAGAAACAATTAATAATTTATTAAAAATTGAAAAAAATATTCAAAAAATAAGTCCTACATTAGTTCAAAAAATACCACGCGTAAATGAAAAAAATGCTAATAAATGATTAGACTTCTTGCATTACTTGTTAAAAAATTGCAAATATTTGTAAAAAAGATACTAATAGAAAAATATAATTTTAATTAATTATGTTTTTTATTTAAAAATTTAATATTTTTCCACAACGAAAAATTAATTTATTATTTAAATTATTTAATTTTAAATAAATATTTTATGTTAAATATAATAATTGTAAATTATAAATTGAGGCAATTAAATTAAATCTTAAACCAAATCTTTTTCTTCGATTACGATATTTTTCTGTAATAATTTTAAATTTTTTAAGAATAGCAAAAATATTTTCAATAATAATTCTCATTTTTGAAACTAGTCTATTATATTGCTTTTGTTCTTTGTTTAAAGGGTTTTTCTTTGTAGGTATTAGAACATTATTGTGATTTTTTTGTATTCCTTGATAACCACTATCAACTATTAATTTGGTATTTTTTAAAATTGGGATTTTTGATTCTTTAAATAAAGCATAATCATGTTTTTTTCCGAGCGAAAAACTTGTTGCAATAATTTTTTTGGTTTCTTGTTCGATAATTACTTGTGTTTTGATCGTGTGTTTTTTCTTTTTACCAGAATAAGATTGTTTTTGTCTTTTTTTGGGCGTTGGATTGGAGTTTCGGTAGCATCAATAATAATAGTTTTATCATTAAAATAATCATTTATTAGTGCTTTTTTACCAGCAAGTTGTTGA
Source organism: Spiroplasma poulsonii (assembly GCF_009866525.1). Lineage (GTDB taxonomy): Bacteria > Bacillota_I > Bacilli_A > Mycoplasmatales > Mycoplasmataceae > Spiroplasma > Spiroplasma poulsonii. The sequence continues at coordinate 1,060,149 of NZ_CM020866.1, read as the reverse complement.
AAATCAGAGTTTTTAATTAAAATATCTTCAATTCACTTAATATTACGATAACAATTAGCCTCACTAATATCAAAACTTTTACCAAGATGAAAATAAGTCTGATATTCTCGTCAATATAATAAAGTCATCAATAATCTATTTTCTAATGATAATTTATTAGTTTTACCACCTTTTTTAAATTTTTCTATTTCAGCAACTTTTAAAATATCTAACATTTTATTAAAAGTGGATTTTTTTATTCCTGTTAATCTTAACCATTCTCTATCATTAAGAGTATTAAATTTATTATTGTTCATATTTTTATGTCCTCATAAATTATATTTTATAATAATATTTTAATAAAAAAGGGTATCGCAAGAAGTCTATTGTCTGAATATGGATTAAATATTGATAAAATAAGCAAAATTAATACTAATGAGTGATATAACATTATGACTAATCTTCATAAAAAATGTGTTGGTAAAAACCTATTATTAAATGCTAATTTAATGCGTGGTAGCAAAGTATACAATAGACTTCTTGCATTACTTGTTAAAAAATTGCAAATATTTGTAAAAAAGATACTAATAGAAAAATATAATTTTAATTAATTATGTTTTTTATTTAAAAATTTAATATTTTTCCACAACGAAAAATTAATTTATTATTTAAATTATTTAATTTTAAATAAATATTTTATGTTAAATATAATAGACTTCTTGCGATACCCTTTTTTATTAAAATATTATTATAAAATATAATTTATGAGGACATAAAAATATGAACAATAATAAATTTAATACTATTAATGATAGAGAATGGTTAAGATTAACAGGAATAAAAAAATCCACTTTTAATAAAATGTTAGATATTTTAAAAGTTGCTGAAATAGAAAAATTTAAAAAAGGTGGTAAAACTAATAAATTATCATTAGAAAATAGATTATTGATGACTTTATTATATTGACGAGAATATCAGACTTATTTTCATCTTGGTAAAAGTTTTGATATTAGTGAGGCTAATTGTTATCGTAATATTAAGTGAATTGAAGATATTTTAATTAAAAACTCTGATTTTCAACAACTTGCTGGTAAAAAAGCACTAATAAATGATTATTTTAATGATAAAACTATTATTATTGATGCTACCGAAACTCCAATCCAACGCCCAAAAAAGACAAAAACAATCTTATTCTGGTAAAAAGAAAAAACACACGATCAAAACACAAGTAATTATCGAACAAGAAACCAAAAAAATTATTGCAACAAGTTTTTCGCTCGGAAAAAAACATGATTATGCTTTATTTAAAGAATCAAAAATCCCAATTTTAAAAAATACCAAATTAATAGTTGATAGTGGTTATCAAGGAATACAAAAAAATCACAATAATGTTCTAATACCTACAAAGAAAACAAAGAAAAACCCTTTAAACAAAGAACAAAAGCAATATAATAGACTAGTTTCAAAAATGAGAATTATTATTGAAAATATTTTTGCTATTCTTAAAAAATTTAAAATTATTACAGAAAAATATCGTAATCGAAGAAAAAGATTTGGTTTAAGATTTAATTTAATTGCCTCAATTTATAATTTACAATTATTATATTTAACATAAAATATTTATTTAAAATTAAATAATTTAAATAATAAATTAATTTTTCGTTGTGGAAAAATATTAAATTTTTAAATAAAAAACATAATTAATTAAAATTATATTTTTCTATTAGTATCTTTTTTACAAATATTTGCAATTTTTTAACAAGTAATGCAAGAAGTCTATTTAATAAATTAATTTTTTACAAATGTGATACCATCTATTTTTTGATTATTATGAATGGTATCACCAATTAAAACAATTATTTCAATAACAATAGTTTTGAGAAACAAATTTTAAATTTATTTAATATTACTTATACTATGACTGGTGATAATTTTAAATATTTCTTAGCTGGTTTTTTATTTTCACCAGATACCCCATTAGTTAACCAAGCAGATCAAACCGAGGCTTTTACACGATATGATTTTTATAGAATTCCAGGTACGGATCAAATTTGATCAAGTTCTCTTGCTTTTATTGTTTTTTCGGCAAAAGGGTTTAACAATTATTTAAAAAGTGGTATTAGTCAAGAATACCAAATGGGGTGATGAAGTTCACCAAACATCTTTACTGCATTAGACCATGAAATGGGGCATGCGGTTGATGTTTATTATGGAATGGTAACTTCGGCTCCAACAAATGCCGCAAAGAAATTTAGTAATATTTTAAATGAATTAGGAATTAAAGGGGAATATAGTGGCAATGTTTTTGGTTATGATAATATTATTAATTATAATACAAAAGCTAGTGCTATGAAAATTGCTTTGATTGTTATCTTTGGGGTCTTTTGTGTCAGCATTATTATTGCTATTATTTGAAGTACTGCTCGAAGAAAAGCAACTCGTAAAAAAACAGATGAATAAAAAATGCAATGATTGCATTTTTTAATTTAAAGAAGAAGGGAGATTAAAATGAGTAATAAGAAACAGATGACAAAATTTGGTTTTATTGTTTCATCGTTAGGTGCAGCAATTGGTTTAGGGGCAATTTGAGGGTTACCGGGATATATTAATAAAAATGGAGGATTTTATTTTTTCTTAATTTATATTTTTGCAATGTTAATTGTCGGAGTCCCATTATTAATTTTTGAATTTAATTTAGGGAATCTTCGTCGTAAAAGTGTTATTAATATTTTTGAAAAAGAAAGTGTTTGCTTTAGTAAATTTGTTGGTTGATTTCAAGCAACTTTAATGATCATTATTCCAATTTATTATGCTGTATTAGTTGGTTACACCGTTATTTCCATTGGGATTGAATTTAGTCCTGCGTTAATTAGTAATGTTAATGGTAATATTTTTAATAGTCAGATTTTACAACATGGTGGCTTTGGGATCACTAATAACGGTGGTTTTCAGTGGATTGTTTTTTTAGCGTTTCTTTTTGTTGTGTTATTGTGTTATTAGTTGGATTAGTACTATTATTTGGTATTAAAGGAATTGAAAAACTTAATAAGTTTTTTATGCCCTTATTATTTTTAATTATTTTAATTTTAGCAATCTATATTTTAACGGTGCCTGGTAGTAGTCAAGGGTTAGCGACATTGTTTTTAGTTGAAAACCTAGAGAAATTAAAGCAAAGCCAAACTTGAAGTAGTGTTTTCTCGTTAGCATTTTTTACAACATCATTAGGAATGGGAATTATGATGCGGTTTGCTGGGGTGTTGGTCCACAAAACCAAGATAATAGACTTCTTGCGATACCCTTTTTTATTAAAATATTATTATAAAATATAATTTATGAGGACATAAAAATATGAACAATAATAAATTTAATACTCTTAATGATAGAGAATGGTTAAGATTAACAGGAATAAAAAAATCCACTTTTAATAAAATGTTAGATATTTTAAAAGTTGCTGAAATAGAAAAATTTAAAAAAGGTGGTAAAACTAATAAATTATCATTAGAAAATAGATTATTGATGACTTTATTATATTGACGATAATATCAGACTTATTTTCATCTTGGTAAAAGTTTTGATATTAGTGAGGCTAATTGTTATCGTAATATTAGACTTCTTGCGATACCCTTTTTTATTAAAATATTATTATAAAATATAATTTATGAGGACATAAAAATATGAACAATAATAAATTTAATACTCTTAATGATAGAGAATGGTTAAGATTAACAGGAATAAAAAAATCCACTTTTAATAAAATGTTAGATATTTTAAAAGTTGCTGAAATAGAAAAATTTAAAAAAGGTGGTAAAACTAATAAATTATCATTAGAAAATAGATTATTGATGACTTTATTATATTGACGAGAATATCAGACTTATTTTCATCTTGGTAAAAGTTTTGATATTAGTGAGGCTAATTGTTATCGTAATATTAAGTGAATTGAAGATATTTTAATTAAAAACTCTGATTTTCAACAACTTGCTGGTAAAAAAGCACTAATAAATGATTATTTTAATGATAAAACTATTATTATTGATGCTACCGAAACTCCAATCCAACGCCCAAAAAAAGACAAAAACAATCTTATTCTGGTAAAAAGAAAAAACACACGATCAAAACACAAGTAATTATCGAACAAGAAACCAAAAAAATTATTGCAACAAGTTTTTCGCTCGGAAAAAAACATGATTATGCTTTATTTAAAGAATCAAAAATCCCAATTTTAAAAAATACCAAATTAATAGTTGATAGTGGTTATCAAGGAATACAAAAAAATCACAATAATGTTCTAATACCTACAAAGAAAACAAAGAAAAACCCTTTAAACAAAGAACAAAAGCAATATAATAGACTAGTTTCAAAAATGAGAATTATTATTGAAAATATTTTTGCTATTCTTAAAAAATTTAAAATTATTACAGAAAAATATCGTAATCGAAGAAAAAGATTTGGTTTAAGATTTAATTTAATTGCCTCAATTTATAATTTACAATTATTATATTTAACATAAAATATTTATTTAAAATTAAATAATTTAAATAATAAATTAATTTTTCGTTGTGGAAAAATATTAAATTTTTAAATAAAAAACATAATTAATTAAAATTATATTTTTCTATTAGTATCTTTTTTACAAATATTTGCAATTTTTTAACAAGTAATGCAAGAAGTCTAATAAATGATTTCTTTTTAAAAACAAAGAAGATACAAAATATTTCAAACCATATAAAAATTGACGACAATTAATTTTAACGGTTGATGCCCAATTAAAAATGAAACGACATAAAAAGAATTAAGCAAACTTACTTAATTCTTTTCTTTTTTCTAATTATAAACCATATAACACCAATGCCTATTCCTATCATTGGACATAAAATAACAGGTAATAGTCATAATAAATATTTATGTTGAAAATTAATATCTGGGTCAAGTGGATTTGGTGGAACTGGCGGGTCAGGTGGAACTAGCGTTGAACCTGAATCATTTGTTAAAATAAATTGTGATTGACCAACCGCCAAATCAGTTGCATCATCAGCATATACAATAATTGTCAAGGTTCTAATTTCTACTGAATTATCTAGAAAATTAGTTAATAATTCATCAGATAAATCACCCGGTGTATTATGATGTGTATTAGGATCAGATATTGGTATTTTATTACCAGTAATTCCATAATCTGTATTTAATACTAATGATTTATATCCGTATTGTTTAAAATAATTATCATTATTTCTTAATAATCAATCTCTTAGTTGCTCTGGAGTTTGACCAGCAAAATTATATGTATAATCTTTAAATTTTATTTTGCTTAAATAATAGCTAGTTTCTGGATTATAAATTGATGAATTGCGGGTTGACAAAGTCGCATTACCAATTAAAATTGTTGATGTAACCAAGGTGCTAACTGAAACTGTTAAAAATTGTGGATTATCTTTATTATTTAGTAAAGGTTCTAACCCGGATGCGTCAACTGTAATATCTTTACCATCAGGAGTTTTAATCTGATAATCAATGCCAAGAATAGCTTTATTACTAAATTTAGCAACATATCTTTTAACCTTATCAATAATTGCATCCTTAATTGGGTTAACTTCTTCTTCATTTAATTTTAAGACATCTATATTGCCATTAATATCTTGGTAATTTTCAGGCGTTGGATTTGGTGGAATTTTTTGAGCAATAACATCACTTGTATAATCTTTTCAATATGCTAACACCTGCTCATAACTTAATCCGGCAATCCCGGTAGAATCTAAATTTTTATAAGTTGCTAAATAATTTTTTAAATGAACACCATGAATTGTTGTTCAAAATTCAACTGCTTGATTATTTTCAACAATATCTAAAAAACGGGGATACTGATTTTGATATTCAGGACCTATAATAGCATATTTTTGGGCCGTAGTTTTATCTGACATTTCTACGGTATAATGCCAAATTCCACTGTCTGATCAATACTGCGTTGCTGTATTTGAAGTTATTTTAGTGTTTCTTTGTATATCATCTGGTTTTTCAAAGGCTTTAAATGATTTTTCATCAATTCCTTCCCGGTAAACATTTTTTATTGCCTCACTTGAAAAAGTTTGATTTACACCTTTCCCCACAACCGAACCTTCAACAATAAAGCCCAAATCATATTCTTCTGGATTCTTTTCTGGGTTTATAACTTCACCATTTTTGCTTAATGGGTCTAACGGAAAAGGCACAGTTGATTTTTGTTTAACTCAAATAATTTGAGTTTTAGTACCGGTTTTTGGATTGATTTCTTTATCATATTTAGAATTAGGCTGACCATTTTCCAAATTTGGAGTAATTAATTCTTTTTGTTGTGGATTGTGTTCTGGATCTCATGCATGTCATTTTAACTTTAAATTTGGTACTAACGTTTCAATAACAATATCAATTGAATAAGTAATATCATATTTACTATCTTTATGACGAATTACAATAGAATAATCATTTTTCTCTTCTCCCTTAATACGATTATCTTCTAGTGTAGCAATAAATTTATTATCTAAAACATCAATTTTAACGCCATTTATTTCAACTCATTCAGGATTAACTGTTCCATCTTCTGCTTGTTTTAAAGCATCAAATTCTAATCCAACTGTTGTATGGTATCTTCACTTACCCCCATAATTTTTTGAAGTATCAGGTGGGGTCAATTGTTCAGGTTCATCTGTTACCATTCCTTTTGTTGAATCATCTGGATTGACTACTTTACCAGGTAGAATATGCAATCTCTCATTTAACTCATTACTTCAATAATCTTTTGATAACATAATCTTTATTGGGGTTTCAAATGTTCAAACTTCTTGCCGGTTATTAGTAGGATTTTTAAATTTAATTGTTGTTGTAGCTTTTCGTGTTAAGTCACTAAAAGCATAAGGTTGAATATATTGTTTTCAATCATTATATTCATTCCCTAGTACATTTGAAATTTAGCATTTAATAATGATGTTAAATCGTTATTTTTTCCGGTTGGATCATGAATATTACGTTGGTCAATTAAACTTCCAGAGTAATTTGAAACAAAGTTAATTTCATTAGACTTCTTGCGATACCCTTTTTTATTAAAATATTATTATAAAATATAATTTATGAGGACATAAAAATATGAACAATAATAAATTTAATACTCTTAATGATAGAGAATGGTTAAGATTAACAGGAATAAAAAAATCCACTTTTAATAAAATGTTAGATATTTTAAAAGTTGCTGAAATAGAAAAATTTAAAAAAGGTGGTAAAACTAATAAATTATCATTAGAAAATAGATTATTGATGACTTTATTATATTGACGAGAATATCAGACTTATTTTCATCTTGGTAAAAGTTTTGATATTAGTGAGGCTAATTGTTATCGTAATATTAAGTGAATTGAAGATATTTTAATTAAAAACTCTGATTTTCAACAACTTGCTGGTAAAAAAGCACTAATAAATGATTATTTTAATGATAAAACTATTATTATTGATGCTACCGAAACTCCAATCCAACGCCCAAAAAAAGACAAAAACAATCTTATTCTGGTAAAAAGAAAAAACACACGATCAAAACACAAGTAATTATCGAACAAGAAACCAAAAAAATTATTGCAACAAGTTTTTCGCTCGGAAAAAAACATGATTATGCTTTATTTAAAGAATCAAAAATCCCAATTTTAAAAAATACCAAATTAATAGTTGATAGTGGTTATCAAGGAATACAAAAAAATCACAATAATGTTCTAATACCTACAAAGAAAACAAAGAAAAACCCTTTAAACAAAGAACAAAAGCAATATAATAGACTAGTTTCAAAAATGAGAATTATTATTGAAAATATTTTTGCTATTCTTAAAAAATTTAAAATTATTACAGAAAAATATCGTAATCGAAGAAAAAGATTTGGTTTAAGATTTAATTTAATTGCCTCAATTTATAATTTACAATTATTATATTTAACATAAAATATTTATTTAAAATTAAATAATTTAAATAATAAATTAATTTTTCGTTGTGGAAAAATATTAAATTTTTAAATAAAAAACATAATTAATTAAAATTATATTTTTCTATTAGTATCTTTTTTACAAATATTTGCAATTTTTTAACAAGTAATGCAAGAAGTCTAATAATTGTAAATTATAAATTGAGGCAATTAAATTAAATCTTAAACCAAATCTTTTTCTTCGATTACGATATTTTTCTGTAATAATTTTAAATTTTTTAAGAATAGCAAAAATATTTTCAATAATAATTCTCATTTTTGAAACTAGTCTATTATATTGCTTTTGTTCTTTGTTTAAAGGGTTTTTCTTTGTTTTCTTTGTAGGTATTAGAACATTATTGTGATTTTTTTGTATTCCTTGATAACCACTATCAACTATTAATTTGGTATTTTTTAAAATTGGGATTTTTGATTCTTTAAATAAAGCATAATCATGTTTTTTTCCGAGCGAAAAACTTGTTGCAATAATTTTTTTGGTTTCTTGTTCGATAATTACTTGTGTTTTGATCGTGTGTTTTTTCTTTTTACCAGAATAAGATTGTTTTTGTCTTTTTTTGGGCGTTGGATTGGAGTTTCGGTAGCATCAATAATAATAGTTTTATCATTAAAATAATCATTTATTAGTGCTTTTTTACCAGCAAGTTGTTGAAAATCAGAGTTTTTAATTAAAATATCTTCAATTCACTTAATATTACGATAACAATTAGCCTCACTAATATCAAAACTTTTACCAAGATGAAAATAAGTCTGATATTCTCGTCAATATAATAAAGTCATCAATAATCTATTTTCTAATGATAATTTATTAGTTTTACCACCTTTTTTAAATTTTTCTATTTCAGCAACTTTTAAAATATCTAACATTTTATTAAAAGTGGATTTTTTTATTCCTGTTAATCTTAACCATTCTCTATCATTAAGAGTATTAAATTTATTATTGTTCATATTTTTATGTCCTCATAAATTATATTTTATAATAATATTTTAATAAAAAAGGGTATCGCAAGAAGTCTAATGAGTTTTATAACTTGTTTTACATTTACTTTTACATGTTTGGCAATTTTTATATAAATTATCGTGAATTTGATGATAAAACTGATAAGGTTCTTCGTATTTAAAATTTTGTTTTTTTAAAATTATTTCTAAAATAGGGCTGAAAACGCTTGATTCATCTCAACTACTACCACTTATTTCTAAATTTTCAATTAATTTAATTATTTTGTTAATTTTATTTTTCATATAACCTCCATCAATTAACTACAAAGTACTACAATGTTCTACAATTTGTAGGTGTTTTTTCTTTGTGTAGCCAGAGAGTTTTCTCTCTCTTCATCCGCACCATTTCAGGTCAAAGCGTTCAGTTTTTAAAATAAATTCACTTGCACCTTGAAGAGCCTAATGCTATCGCAAATTTATTTATAAAGTGACCATCTCTATTTTTATTGTCGTTCGATGTTAACCCTGCACTTATCACGACTATCGCTTTTTAAAGCGTCTATTTTATTACTCACGGATTTTATACCGATTTGTTAGAACACATATATTAAATTGTAAGATTGTTTAAAAATAAAAAAAACAACCCTAATAAGGGTCGATTTTTTTGTCCTATTTCATCGTTTATTCTACAAATGGTAATAAAAGGACAAAAGATATTTAATTTTATTAATAGTTTTAAAATGTTATGTCGGAATATTTAACAACTATTTTTTTACGGTATAGTAAAATAAAGAATGAAGTAATTTTTAAATTACTAAATTCTTTATTTTTTTTATAAATTTAAATAATTATTTAAAATAAAAAAACAAACTACAGTTTGTTTTTTTCTGTTTCTAAGACAAAAACACTTGCATTTATTAATAAAATTTGTTAAATATATTATTGGCAGTTACATATGCCATTTGCTAAAATTATAAATAAGGAGGGATTTTTGATGATAAAACCATTAGGCAAAAATATTGTCTTAGCAAAAGAAGAAAAAGAGGAAACTTTTATTAATGGAATTTATTTACAAGAAGATGAGAAAAGCAAAAGCCATATCGGAAAAATAATTGCAATTAGTACCGAAGTTGAAAAAGAACAAGCATTTGAAGGAAAAATTAATAATAAAGTTCTTTATCGTGAATATGCTGGAACCGAAGTTGAATATGATAATAGAAAATTAGTTTTAATTTCTGTCGAAGATGTTTTAGCTATTATTGAATAATAGACTTTAAAGGGGGAATCAAATTATGGCAAAATCAATTAAATTTTCAGAAGATGCAAGAATGATGTTAATTAACGGAATTAATAAATTAACTGATACTGTTAAAGTAACGTTAGGACCAAAAGGAAAATATGTTTTATTAGAAAAAGAATATGGTTCACCATTAATTACAAATGATGGTGTTACTATTTCAAAAGAGATTGAATTAAGTAATCATTTTGAAAATATGGGAGCAAAATTAGTTGCTGAAGTAGCAAATAAAACAAATGATGTAGCTGGTGATGGGACAACAACAGCAATTGTTTTAACACAAGCAATTGTTAAAGAAGGATTAAAAAATATTACTGCTGGAGCTAATGCGGTAGCAATTCGAAATGGAATTGAAAAAACAGTTAAAGCAATTGTGGAATTATTACAACAATCAGCAAAACAAATTAAGACTAAAGCAGAAATTGCTCAAGTTGCTAGTGTTAGTTCAAAAGATCCAGAAATTGGTAATTTAATTGCTGAAATTATGGAAAAAGTTGGTAATGATGGTGTTATTACAATTGAGGAGTCAAAAACAATTGATACTGAATTAAGTATCACCGAAGGATTACAGTTTGATAAAGGTTATTTATCACAATATATGATAACTGATAGTGAAAAAATGTTAACAGAATTTGAAAATCCTTATATTTTAATTACTGATAAAAAAATTAGTAACATGAAAGAAATTTTACCAATTTTAGAAAAAATTGTTGAAGAAGGACGACCATTATTAATTATTGCCGATGATGTTGATGGTGATGTTCTACCAACATTATTACTAAATAAAATGCGTGGAGCATTTAATATTGCTGTTGTTAAAGCACCAGAATTTGGTGATAATCGTAAAAACTTATTAGAAGACATTGCTATTTTAACTAAGGCAAAATTTGTTAATGATGAATTGGGAATGGATTTTAAAACATTAACTTTAGATGATTTGGGAACAGCAAAAAAAGTAATTGTTTCAAAAGATACAACAACAATTATTGAAGGCGGTTGCAAAAAAGCTGATTTAGAAGCACGAAAAGAGTTTATTCGTGGTCAAATTAAAAGTGCAACTTCATCATTTGAACAAGAAAAGTTACAAAAACGTTTAGCAAAATTAGCAGGCGGGGTTGGAATTATTAAAGTTGGGGCACCAACCGAAACGGAAATGAAAGAGAAAAAACTTCGAATTGAAGATGCATTAAATTCAACAAAAGCCGCAGTTGAAGAAGGAATTGTTGCTGGTGGGGGAACTGCTTTAGTTCAAGTTGGACATAAATTAACTAATTTGAAATTAAATGAAGAGGAAAAATTAGGATTAAATATTGTCTTACGAGCAATTGAAGAACCAGTTCGTCAAATTGCTGCTAATGCAGGGGTTGATGGTTCAATCATTATTAATAAATTAAAAGACCAACCTAATAATGTTGGTTATAATGCTGCAACAAATGTCTGAGAAGACATGATTACAGCTGGAATTGTTGATCCCGTTAAAGTAACAAGATATGCCTTACAACACGCTGGTAGTGTTAGTGCATTATTGTTAACAACAGAAGCAATTGTGGTAAATGACCCAGAAGAAAAACAACCAAAAATACCAAGTTATCCCGATTTAGGAATTTAATTAACAAGAATTTTATTTCAACAAAAGACAAGTTTTACTTGTTTTTTTTTTTTTTTTCATTAAAATAAAAAAGTATTTATTTTTATAATTTACAAAGGGAAGGTTTTATCTTATGAAAAAAATATTAAGTTTTTTTGCTATTACAACTGTTGTAGTTGGAAATAGCATGCCGTTATTAGCTTGTCGCCATAAAAATGACAGTAATAATGACAACAATGATATTTCTGAAAAACTTCGTAGTATGATTAATACAACAGGGTTGCTAACAAAAATTTCCTTATTAGCACGTCATGAAAATTTAAATTTTAACCCAAGTGAACTTGTGCGAAGTTTATATGCTCCAGCATCATATTGAAAATCAATTCCAAGTATTTATACTTACAATAATCAAAAAATTAATTTATCAAAATTAATTCAAGATTTTAACAACAATTACAATAAAATGATTGCCCACACAAAAAATGCTGATCCGAAGTCAACACGTGAACAATTATTACCACAATATTATATTGGAATGTATAATAATTATTATTATCGTGATTTTCTTGCGAATGGTTTTTTTGACCCTGCAAAACAAGAAATTGATCTTAATCGAAGTGAATTATTAGGTTATAACTATGACATGGGTGCATTGTCAACTTTAATGAACAATGTTGGTATTAAGTTTTGAATGCCAGCAACACGTGCTTTTTATGTTAGTTATCCTGCAGGAGGAATGGGACTGTCAACCAATCCTTTCTATAATTACCAACATGTTGGTGTTAAAGACAAAAATTTATTTATTGATACTGAACAAAGTACTGGTTTAAAACCACAATATGAATTTGGTGATAATGAATATACGATTGAAAAAACTTCAACTTTAACGGCCATCTATGGTAAAACAGCACAATTTTTATCAATGTTAAATCAAGTTGATGAAAATCCTTTAGGTGCTCAAATTAGTGCGTTGTTTTTAAATAATATTTTTAACTTTATTGGGAAAGATGCTCAAGTAGAAACAAATCCAATTTATGTTTTATTGCGAGTAATTATTAGTGAATTTTTAGAACAAATTAATTCTTTTGCAGGAATTAAGAGTAGTTGATTTTTTTCAAGTAATGAAGAAAGAATTAATGATGAATTAAAAGGATTAGTAGAACAAAGCACGGAAGCAAAAGAATTATTAACAAAGTTAAATGGCAAAGCAAGCAAGGGATATCATAATTTTGATTTAGTAGGGGCCATTATGAATAAAAAAATTCCTGATTTTAAAACTTATAATGATAATAATCTTGTTGGAAACTATCAAAATATTGGTCATGTTGGTGAATTATTACTAAATATTTGAAAAAAATTGTCATCAACAACCCAAAAAGAATTAAATCTTAAAATAACAAATAATATTATTGATAGTCTATCTGAAAAAATAAAAATTGCAATTTTGTTAACTTCAGAACAAGCACAAAAAACAAGTTTACAACAATTATTAGATATTCTCTTGGCTTTACAAGGTGATAAAGTTAATTTTAAATTTACTTTATCAAATATTTTCTTTGATTTAACAGATTTAATTAAAACTTTAACTAGTGATAATGATATTTTGACAACTTTAAGTGGTTATCAAAACTTAGCAAACTCTTTTGAAGAGTTAACAACAACAAATTTAAACAATGTTTTAAAAACAATGGGTTGAAATAATGGGACAAACAAATTTGAAGACAATTCATTATTACAACATTTATTAGTTGCTATTTCTGATACACATGCCATTGCGTATCAAGATTATAATTACTTATTCTTTAATAGTAATAGTCCTTTTTTTGCGGGTGTTAATAATGTGATGAAAACGCTTCATGAAAACGTATTACAATATGTTGTTGATGATAAATATTGAACAGTAAGTAATCCACAATATACGCAAAAAGTAGTTGGTGCGGAAGAACGCTTATCATATGATTTTGAATACAATGGTGTGGGTGATAGTTCAGTAACAAAGCTATATACTGAAAGTCGTACTAATCAAATTAATGTTAATGATCAATTTTATGATGATCATTACAATCCAAAACAGTTTTATAGTATTGATAATAAACAAGAAAACATCGCCTATAGCGGGTTAGGATTATCAGATAATTTAAAACCAGTTAGTCATAAATATCATATTGAATGAACTAATGTTGGTAATTTAGAACAACCAATGTGAATTATTACTAAAATTGATAGTTATGTTCGTTCAGGTGAAGTTACGAATGGAATCGGTTCGACGCAAAGTGGAGCTTGAAAACAAATTTATTTCTTATATTAATTGATCAAAAATATGAAAGGGTTTTATAAATGTTTAAAAAAATTTCAATGTCATTAATTTTAGTCTTAACGATTTTTACTGCTGTAGTGACAATTGTTTTATTTGCGAAAAAAGATAGTTTTATGCGAAGTGTATGATTGGATGGTTGTGAACCAACAACACAAATCCAAAGCAAAGATAAAACACCTTATGCTCATACCTTTTTTGGGAGCCAACATGATAATTATGCTTTGTACCAACCAAATGAGGTAAGCAATGATTTAAAAGATGCACAATTTTATGGTAATTTAGAAAACTATAATAATTGTATTAATCCGAATGTTAATTTACAATTATGAAAACAAGACTTTATTAATACACAATTAATTGTAAAAACAAATAACTATGATATTACTAATTTAACAGCAACTGTTACTAATGCTGCTGCATTAGAAAAAAATAATCTGACCGTCCAGATTGGTTTTAATCGTTTTATTTATGCATCATATTCGTTAACAAATCAAAAAATCCCAAATCCATACGGAATTAATGAAAAATTATTAGTTCCTGATGCAATTACTACAAATTCAGTTGAAAAAACTGCTTATAAAAATAAAGTCTATGTTTTATGAATTAAAATTATGAGTTTCAAAGATAAAATTGTGGCTAATCCAGGAAATTATCCGGTTAAGGTTCAGTTAACGGGGGATGTTCCCGGCACAAAACAAACTAATGTTATTTTAAATGAAAATGAAATTCAAGTTAAAGTTAATGATTTACTATTACCAGCAGAGCAAAAGAAATCTGATTTTAATATTTATTCCTTTTTTGGTTGAAGTGCTGCTTACTATAACAATTATCAAGTTCCAAATAGTATTAAAAACAAATATGATAATATTGAATACATTGATTATAATTGAGAACATTATTGAGAACCAGAGCACAAATATTTACATAATGTGTTGGGGATGGATTATTTTCAAAGTTCAATTTCACTAAATGAGCGAAAAAATACCGAATGACATAATAATTGATTAGATGGAAATAAAGTTCAGACCTTTTTGCCATTACGTTATAATCAGCAAAAGGGGTTGTACATCGCCGATGAAGATTGAAAAGCATGAGATCATTATATGAACAAAATGGCCGAAGTAGGTTATACAAAAGCACTTCTAAGTGGATGACAAGCAGCTTGAAATAAAACTTATAAAACTAATAATGTTTGAGATGAAGATAAACAAGACTATATGCAAATTAGTATGAACATGTATGTTGAAGATGGGGTTAGAAATAATGAATGGTTTTTACAACAATTGTTAAACCATATTAAAACAGGTAACCCGAAATGAACGCAAACTGTTACACCATATCTTTATATTGATGAATTACCTGGTTCAGCAATTGGAAAATATTTAGCATTAATTCAAAAATATGATCCTAACCGAAAATATATTAAGTTAGCGGCTTGTGATTGAGAACGTGACATTGATTATAAAGACCCAGCAACATATGAAGTTGATATTTTACATATTTATTTTTTAGATATTTATAATGAACAAAATAGTAAGTTTATTAACTTAGTAAAACAACGTAATGAAAAAGGATATATTACTGGCCAGTATTCATTAGATGTTGATAATACCTTTAATTTAATTCGTTCTGAACCAGGAGTAAGTTCTTACATTCAATTAGCTTTATTAAAAGAGAATGCCCCACATTATATGCGTTATCTTTTAAATGGATGAACAAAAACAGCATACTGATCAGCTGATTATGATGAACATACTGGTTTAATTTATATTGCTGGTGATACAATGTTTGCTTATCCTTCGATTGCTAATCCTGATCCAAACAATAATAATAAAGCTGCTTTTAATCCCTCAACACGATTAGATGCAATTGCTTATGGAATTAATATGAATAATAAAATTATGTACTTAAAAAAACTAAACTTATTATCAAATTATACAACAATGATGTCATATGTTAATAGTAATGTTAAATTAAGTAAACCAACGAGTCGTACTAAGTTTGATTTTAATTACAATGGGTTAACAGCAGAAAGTGATATTAAAATTTCAAATTCATTCTTATATCGTTTTTTAACACGGAATAATATTGATGAAGTAATGGTTGTTAAAACATTTGAAAACATTATTAATAAAGTTGTAACGACACATTTAGGAGGTTAAGATGGTTCCGTTTTATTTAGTTATTCTTGAAATTTTTATTTATTTATCGGTTGCAATTTGATTTATTGGAATGATATATTTAATTTATGGTTATTTTCAAAGTTTTCTTCGTAAAGAGCGAGTAATTTCATGAATCTTTTTTGGAGTTAATGTTGGAACAACATTAATATTATTGATTTTAGTAATTTTATCCCTCTTAGCAATTTTTCAGCCAATTATTTTTGGTAATGATGATATTTCTAATGAATCAACATTATTAAATATCGCTTATTTTGGAATAAGTACTTTGATTTTAGCAATATTATGAATTATTTATTTAAGTAGTTGTTCAATCTACTTTACAATCTTTTGAAAAAATGACCGTCTTTATTTTTTTGGTAGTTATTTTGATCAAACTAAAAATAAAAAAATTATTGTAAACAAACATGTTTTAATTTATCGGAATAAAATTTTTTTTACAATTATTTTTCGTTTTTCTAAAACTTATCAATATTTAACTACTAAGGAAAATTAAAAAGCATTATTATTTTTAACGAAAGAGGTCAGAAAAATGTGATTATTGTTAAAACAAGGAATTTTAAATACTTTTAAAAATAAGACACAAGTTTTTATTTTTGTGATTTTAATTGTTTTAACTGCACTTTTTTCCACTGTTTGTTGAACTTCTTTTGACCGCTTACAAAAAGCAAACAAAACAATGGGGTATGGAACATTAAATATTAATTATAATTATAATTATATTTCAACTAATTATGAAGCAAATAATCAACAAACAATTACGCCATGGTTTGCTTTTGATGTTGATTATGCTGGAATTGGAACTGGTTTTTTTGAAAAGAATTATGGAACCTTGACCATTGGTGGTTCAAATGATGTTTTAAAACCGTTTGATTTAGGAACTGGCTTAAAAGGAGAAAAATATCAGTTTAAAATTGAAGGAAACCGCTTACAAATTGCCAAGAGTGGGCGTTGAGTACCATTTGAAAATGTTTTATTAGATTATAATGCAATTAATATTACTGATAATAATGTTTTAACAGGAGAATTTTCACAGTTATATCGGTTTAATTTTAATGCCTATTCATTTCAAAAATCATTATTAGGGCAATTATATAATCGTTTTATTTTTAATAATGCTGTTGATCCAACTCTTAAAACACAGGCAATTAATTTAGTAAAACGTTATATCCATTTTATCTTAGAGTCGCGGTTAACTTATTTGGTATATAAAAACATTAAAATTTATGCCTTAAAAAATAACACAACAGATGTTAATCTGCTAAATCAATTTATTAATGGTGTGAACTTAGGTGAACATTGGCAAACAAAGAATTTAGGAATTGATAATCCTGGTAAAAATGTTGCTCGTGCCGATCGAATTTTTTTAACACCAACAGCAGCAACTGATAAATATTGGGGAATGCGGGGAACATTAGGTTTTCCAATTTATGATTCAAATAATACTTTGGGGTTAAAAGAACTTGATTGTCAAAATAGTACTGGTTGTACTGGTGTCGAAAATTATCGTTATTTTTTAACTGATGCTAAAAATGATAATATTATCCAACTTTTAAATGATAAAAATGATCATAGTAATGTTACTAAAAACTTTTTACTAAACGGTAGTTATAAAGTTCGTAATTTAAGTACATATGACTTTTTTGGCCAGTATGATTATAATAATAAATTTATTAATAATGATTTTTTAACAACTTATCAAGATATGTTGGGAATGGTTAGTAATTTTGAAATTGTTAATCGAAACCAGGCAATTGCTTGAACAACTGATGGTAAAAAGTATAAATTTATTGATTGAACACAACCCTATAATTTAGGGCAGTTAAAAATCTTACAGAAATCAAAATGATTTGATCGTGGTTTAAATGAAATGGTTGATACAGCAATTGTTTTACCACAGTATTTTAAAGCAAATCACTTACGTTTTGATGATACAATTTTAGTTAATCAATTAAAACTTTATATTGAAGCTGTTGGGGGTGATACTCAAAATATTTATCCAACAATTTATGATACTGATTTTTTACCTGATGCAAGTAATGAATCAATTATTTATGTCCACCCGCAAATGTTTAATCGTTTATTTGGTTACAATAACGAAGGATTTACTAGTCAACAGTATCAAGATGTCAGTACCGTTCAACTAACATATCATGGTGCTAATCAAAATAATATGGAACCTGATTTAAATTATTATCGGGTTTATTTAGCTGATAATATTAATCGTTTGGGAAAAACAGTTGGAGCAATCTTTCAAAATAAAACTGATGTTATTAATAATGTTAGTTTTAGTAAGTTTAATGCAAACCAATTAGTCAATAATCGTTATCAATTGTTAAATAATGCGATTAAAATTTATCATTTAGTCACAATTGGGATTGTAATCTTTTTTGCTGTTATTGTTATGATTATTTTGTTTATTCAATTAAAGAGTATGATTGAAAAACAACGTAGCCAAATTGGTATCTTAAAAGCAAATGGTTATAATAATTTTAAAATTGCATTGTCCTATTTGATGTATTTCTTAACTGCTTTAGCTATTGCAACACCAATTGGATGATTACTTGGTTTAGGACTCCAGGTGCCAATTATTAACTTATTTGGACAATATTTTGTGTTACCAAGTACTTTTATTGTTAATTGACAAATATTATTATTATTTTTCCTTTTGGCAGGAAGTATTATTTTTGTTCTTGTTGTTATTGAATGTAGTATTATATTGGGACGGGAGGTATTAGCACTAATAAATCCAAATCGTGATTTTAAACCAAACAAATTAATTAGTCGGTTATCATTATATTTTACTAATCGTTTATTTAAAACGCGCTTTCGGTTAGTGTTATTAGGGGCAAGTTGAAAAGCAGTTACTATGTTCCTAATAACAACTTTTATTGCTACTGGAACGATTACATTAGCAGCTTTGGTTCCAAATAGTATTAAAACCTTAAGTAAACAATATTATCAAAATTTAAATTATGCCAATGAATTGAACTATCAAAATGTTATTTATAATAATCCATTAAGTCGGTATGAACTTTATGATAGTCCTAGTGAAGATGTTCCTGATTATGGCGGGGTTAATGACCCAATTTATCAAAAGTTAGAAAATGTGCCAATTGCCCCATATGTTTATGCCCATGGTGCAGATAATACAACAAAATGAATTACTTTACAAGAATTAGCAACTAATCCTAATTACAGTACATCTTATCCTTCGTTTGTTGTTAATATGTTAGTACAAAACATGACGGTGTTTAAAGGAAGCAATATTTCAGTTGGGTTATTACGTTATTTATATGATTTACCAACTGATAGTAATATTAAGACGCGACTGGATAATCAATTATCATTAGTAACATGTACTTTTTTACCACAATTATTTGGTCAATCACCAGTTTCAAATTCAGAAGCAGCCGGGACAACATGACATAAATGATCATATTGTATTGAACAAGCAACTAATACGATTTTACCAACGGTTATTAAGGAAAAATGAGCAGCAAATGAAAAATATCAGTTACGTTTTAATTTTGGGTTCAACTCAATGGCTTATGATCAAAAAACAGATAGTTTATTCACTGGTTTTGATACAAAAATTGCTGCTGTTAACGGGATTATTCGTGATAGTGCAAAAAATCAAATTTCATCATATGGTCTTGATGTTAATGATAACCAAGTTGTTTTTACAAATAAATTAAAGACAAAACTACAAGAACCTCCTTCAAATCAAGGCAAAACAATTCCAATTGCAATTAATGATTCAGCAGCAACAAAATATAATTTAAGAACAAATGATATTATTAATTTTTATACGAATCAACCACGATTACAATATTTAGGCAAAGATCAACAATATTATGACATTAAACCAGAGTGGTGAACTTATCAAAATGGTAATGTTACAAATGACCATTGAACTTTGAATTTATCGCATTTAACAAACTCCTTATTAACAGGAACCAATAATGACCAGTGAGGAACAAATGTTAATCAACCATATGCTTCAATTAGTGGATTAAAATTAAATTTACCAGTTAATATGATTGATGCCCATGTTTGAAGTCAGGACAAAATTGATATTAATCCAGGAAGTGGTCCCACTAAAATTGATTTGTTGAATAATAAAGTTACTAAAATTAAACAAAATAACTATATTATTGGGGCATATGATTTAAACTTTGACCATCCTTTAAAATCATTAATTGATTTAGTAAATGGTGGCTTTGGTAAAAATTGGTATGGTCAATCCTTAAAATTAGGGTTATTGCGAGTAACTACATCTAACTTTAATGTTTTATCTGATTATCAATTTAAAGTTGTTGGAATTCAACATTCTTATGATCAAGCACGGATTTTTTTAGATCAAAAATGAGGAAATCAAGTCCTTGGTTATCAAAACAGTCCGCAATGATTTAATGGTAAATATACGAAAGCAATTCAACCAGCTGATCAATTTCAACGTTATGTCTTATCTTCTATTAGTGCCGATAACGCGTTGAGTGATGGTTTAACTTTTTTTAGTTCAGCCGTTGGGAAAGTTGATTATTTGCATAATAAAAAGCAAGTTGTTAATCAATTAAGCTATTTTACGACTGTATTAGCAGGAGCATTAGTATCAATTATTATTTTAACAGCAGTTATTATTATTTTCTTGGTGACAGATTTTTTTATGGAACGATATATTAAGTTTATTGCTTTAATGCGGGTTTTTGGTTACCGGCGCGGAGAAATTAATAGTATGACCTTGGCAATTTTTATTCCTTTTGCAATTTTAGGGTGATTATTAGGTTTTTTTCTCGTTTGAACAAGTGTTTATTTTGCGTTTAAAATCGGCTTACAAGCGATTAATTTACCATTAAGTTTACCAATGCCATGTCTATTATTTATTATTATTTTTGGAATAATTAGTTTTATTTTTACTTTAACTTTTGTTTTATCAACAAGAAAAATTAACCAGTTACCAATTCAAACAATCGTTACCTTAAGTGATGAATAGGAGATAGGATTAATGAAAAAAATATGAACAATTTTAACAGTTGGAACATTAATGTTGGGATTACCTTCAACATTAATAAGTTGTGCAACAAATGATAATTTATATCCGGTTCAAAAAGATACCTTAGCATTAGCGATTCAAAAGATTACAAATACAGTTGAGACATATCAAGAAATTGAAACTGATAATAACAAAGTAACCTTGTCGGAAGGTAAAACTTATGCTGTAAATACTATTTATCAAGCATTTGGTGGCGATAATAATATTTATGGTGTTACACCTAGTAATATTAAAATTACAAGTGTTTTAAATCGGGATGGACAAATTCTTGATGATCATAATTTTTCAGTTGGAATAATTTTTGAAGTAAAATATGATATTAATAATAGTTTTGAGTTTTTAACTAAGCAATCATTTTGACTATTTTTAAAACATTTAGCTCCTGATAAAATCATTAAACCTAATTTAGTTTTTACCACAAGTAGTGCTTTTCAAATTACTAATAATAGTGTATTAGGTCTTGGTAGTCAGGGGGCCGTTGCAATTGAAAAAACAACAACAGGTTATCAAACAACGGATCAGGAATTATTACAGTGAGATTGTGATACACTTAATCATCAAAACTTATTACAACTTGGTCGTATGATGTGACCAAAAAACATTAACAAAATTCCAAATGATACAATGCGAATTAATGTTGTGCAACATTTTCAAAATAAGAAGCAATTATATATGGCAATCCAAAATGTTAATAATGGTCAATTAACCTCACCAGAATATAAAGTAATTAAAGTGCAAGGGCATGATCAATGAAATTTATTAACCGTTGCGTTAATTCAAGTCATTGAAATTCGTAATAAACTATATGCTGATGTTATTAATCCAGCAACAGAAAATTTAGATCCAATTTTATTTCAGTTACAATATGATGGTTCTGATTGAATTTTAGATTTAACAACGCCAATTTTTCTTAATTTAAAACAAGGATTTAGTCCTGGCGAAGAATATTTAACAACAAATTCATTATTTACCGCAAAAGGTGTAACATATCTTATGACAACACTCGGGAATTTATACCAAATTGATTACTTAAACCAAACTTTTTTATTAAAAAAAATTATTAATGAAAAAGAAACAACAAATAATATTCGTAGTTATCTTATTGATGAACAAAATAATAAAATGCTTCGAATCAATCATGATCAGTTAGAAGAAGTTAATAATATTTATTAAAATTAGTTTAAAAATAAACTAATTTTTATTCTTTTCAATGATATTATTAATTGGAAGAGAATGGCTTGTGGAGAAGTTTTATGAGTAAAAATATTTATACGGTTAGTGAAGTTAATGCTTATTTAAAAACATCAATTGAACAAAATCCTAATTTTATTAATATTTCTTTACAAGGTGAAATTTCTAATATTGCAAACCATTCATCAGGACATATTTATTTTACGATTAAAGATGATAAAGCACAAATTCGAGCAATTATGTTTGCATTTAATGCTAAAAATTTACAGTTTAAATTAAAAGAAGGGTTAAAAATTGTTGCGACTGGTTCAATTAAAGTATATGAGCCACAGGGAACATATAGTTTACAAGTTGTTACTTTATCTTTGCATGGGGTATGGGACTTGTTCTTAAAATATGAAGCGTTAAAACAAGAATTAAGCAAAAAAGGATGATTTGATCAGTCATTAAAAAAACCAATTCCTCAGTTTCCAACTAATATTGGGGTTATTACCGCTCCAACTGGAGCTGCCATTCGTGATATTATTACTACGATTCATCGACGTTACCCTCAAGCTAACATTTATTTATTTCCAAGCTTAGTGCAAGGAGAAGATGCAAAACACGATATTCGCAAAAACATTAAAGCAGCTTTAGCTTTTAAACCTAAAATTGATACTTTGATTGTTGGCCGTGGTGGTGGTGGTATTGAAGATTTGTGAGCTTTTAATGAATTGGAAGTTGTTGAAGCAATTTTTCAAGCAACAATTCCTGTTATTTCAGCGGTTGGTCATGAAATTGACTTTACCTTAGCAGATTTTGTTAGTGATTTACGAGCACCAACACCAACCGCAGCGGCAGAACTAGCAACACCAGATCAAAAAGAATTAATGAATTTTTTAAAACAACAACAACGTATTCTAATAACAACGATTAAAACAAAAGTTGATAAATTAGCAGATAAAGTAGCAGAACTAAGGAATGGTTATGTTTTAACAAAACCGCAAGCATTGTATGCACAACAAGAACATTCTTATCAATTATTAGTAAAACAGTTTAATGTTTGTCAAGAAAATTTTTTCTTAGCAAACAAGAATGTTATTCAAACCTATTATCAAAGGTTAATTACATTAATGCAACAACAAATGGTAGCAATTGAATATAAAAAAAATAATTTATTAAGTAAATTAGATTTATTAAGTCCGTTAAAAACACTAACGCGAGGATATAGTATTACTTATAATAACAATAAAAATGTGTTAACATCAATTCAACAAGTAACGAATAATGATATAATTATGACACGTGTGCAAGATGGAATTATTCAGTCAGTTGTACAAACAATTAAGAAGGATAGTGAAGAAAATGGCAGATAATAAATCATTTGAACAAGTTTTAGAACAATTAAAACAAATTGTTAATGATTTAGAAAATAATCAGTTACCATTAGATCAAGCGATTGATGCTTTTGAAACAGGAATTAAATTAACTAAATTAGCAGAAACTAAATTACAAGATATTAAAGATAAAGTCACTAAAATTGTGAAAAATAATAATCCGACTGATTTTAAAGTTGATGAAGAATAATTTATTATGGCAGGACAAATTTTTGAACGAAGTGGCTGAGTTAAAAAAAATAATAATAAAATTAGAAAAAAATTATTTAAATTGAAATTAAGTTCAGTTGTTTTAAAAGACTTTAAAACATTTGATGAAAAAGATATTTTAATTAAGAATTTTGTTTATTTATTACGATTAAATAACTTTGATGAACAAGAATATTTTGATAGTATTATTTTAATTAGGTTAGTTTTAATTTATTATCATATGCAATATGTTCGACATCCGGGAGTAAAAGGAGAAGAAATTCAGATTTTAAAAGTTATTAAAGAATTGGAACAAAAAATTTTAGTTAATAAAATTGATACTAATCATGAAAAAGAAATTTTTGCGAATGTTAAAATTGATGATCCAAGTATTGCAAAATACTATCGTTTTGATTTGCTATATAATTTTATTGCCAATATTTTTTATCAACCTTTTATGAAAAAACGTAATGCTAAATTGTACTTTGATTATGGATATTATCTTGTTTTTTTAATTAATTTAACAGTAATGAAAAAACTATTTAAAGATAGTGCGAATGTTGAAATTTATAAAATTAAATTAGATGTAACAGCTAATTGTCATTATTTAATTGGTGAAATTACGCCATTATATTTCAACAATTTTGTACAGCAAATTAATTATTTTTTACAAAAATATTAAGTGAGGTTAGAAGATGAAGTTAAGAGATTATCAGAGTCATTATGATCTAAAGGATTTGAAAACAAAAGCATTAATTGAATTAGCTAATGATGTTCGCCAGCTGATTATTGAAACAGTAACTAAAAATGGGGGTCATTTAGCTAGTAATTTAGGAACAGTTGAATTAACAATTAGTTTATTAAAGACATTTGATATTGACAACAATGATATTATTATTTTTGATACTGGTCATCAAACTTATGCTTACAAAATTTTAACTGATCGAAAAACCCATTTTTCAACAATTCGGTTACCTGATGGTTTAGCAGCATTTCAGCACGTTAATGAAAGTAAATATGATTATATTTCAAATGGACATGCTGGAACGGGTTTATCAACGGCAATTGCTTATAGTTATAATCCAAAATATAATAATATTATTTGTATAATTGGTGATGCATCGTTTACAAATGGTTTAACGTTAGAAGCTTTGACTCATTTAGGATTAATTTCAAATAAAATTATTGTTGTTTTAAATGATAATGGAATGAGTATTTCAAAAAATGTTAATATTTTACATACAACAGTTAGTAAAGTTCGAACAGGATGGTTATATCGTAGTGCTAGTAAGATTTCAAAAGTATTACACTACATTCCACCATTAACATTACTATGGTTAGTGCATTTATTAGTGGAAAAAATTATTCGTAGTTTTGCAATCCCAGGATTATTTGCTGGATTTAACTTAGATTATATTGGCACTGTTGATGGCCATCACTTTCGGAAACTAAGAAAAAGTTTTCGCCAAGCAAAAAAAAGTTCAAGTAGTGTTATTGTTCATGTCAAAACGAAAAAAGGTTATGGTTATGGTTTAACCCAAGCAGAACAAGAAAAGTATCATTCATATAGTTTAAAAGATACCAAAAATAGTGAATGAAGTTATCATATTGCCCAAACAGTTGAAAAAGTTTTTCAAACTGTTCCGGAGAAATTTTATTTTATTTCAGCAGCAATGCAAGCTTCGATTTACTTAGAAGAGTTTATGATAAAAAATGCACCATATTGTATTGATGTTGGTTTAGCAGAAGAACATGCAATTACATTAGCATCTGGTTTTGCGTTAGATCATCACCAAGTTGTTGTTAGTATGTATGCTAGTTTTTTGCAGAGAACTTATGATCAAATTTTACATGATGTTGTTCGTAACCGGTTACCTGTTATTTTTTTAATTGATCGTGCTGGTTTATCCCCTGGTGATGGTGATAGTCATCATGGTATTTATGATGTTGGTTTTTTAAATAGTATGGGTGATATTCCAATTATTAGTCAACCAGCAACAACTGGTGAATTTGATCACTTGTTTAAATTAGCTCTTGCAAACAAACAAAACCCATTTTTTATTCGCTATCCAAAAAGTGGGATTGTTACACAACCTTTAATAAAAGAATTTAACCTTGGTGATTGAGAATATGTTATTAATAATAGCGATGCATCAATCTTATTAATAACTTATGGTAATAATGTCTTAAAAGCACAAAACATTATTACTAAATTAGCAACTAATAAAATTAACCTTGTTAATGCAAGATTTATTAATCCCGTCGATAAAACAATGTTAGGACAAATTAGTGCAGATAATTATCAACAAATTATTGTTTTTGAAGAAGTTATTAACCAGACAGGACTATATGCAAAAATTATTGATTTTTTACCACGGCATAAAACAACCATTACTCATTATGGTTATCAAAACGGCTTAGGTAAAAATAACAGTAATCTTCTGGAAGAAATTTTACAAAATTTAATTAATTAAATAAAAAAACCTTGTATTCTAGGACAATAAGGGTTAAATTTATATATATGAAAAAGGAGAGGGAATATGAAAGAATATGTTAAATTCAAATTAAATAAACAAGCACAACTAGAGCAATACTTAAAAAAACATCAAGTTGATGGGATCTTGTTTCATTCAACAGTTAATCGTTTTTGATTTTCTGAGTTTGAATCATCAGAAGGATATCTGTTATTTACAAAAAATGAATTAATTTTGTATTTAGATGGTAGATATATTACGGTCGGAAAAAAACAAGCCAAAAATGTAACTAATGTTCAGGAAATGACAACAAATAATGCTGGTGGTTTTTTTGGAATGTTACAAAATGATTTAACGAAAAACAAAGTCAAAGTATTAGCTTTTGAAAGCGATTATTTAACATATTTAACTTATCAAAATTTAGCAGTAAGTTTAGCAACGATTGAATTAAAACCAGTTGATTTTTCTGAGTTACGAACAATTAAATCAAACCAGGAAATTAATGTGTTAAAACAAGCCTGTGCAATCGGTGATATTGCTATTAATAATGTAATTAAAAATATTAAACCAGGAATGACGGAACGGCAAGTTGAACAAATTATTATTAATAGTTTTATTGAGGAAGGAGCCGATAAACCAAGTTTTGACACAATCGTTGCTTCGGGCTGACGGGGAGCATTACCACATGGTCGTGCAACAGATAAAGTGATTGAAAATAACGAATTAATTACAATTGATTTTGGTTGTATTTATAATGGTTATTGTTCTGATACTACTCGTACGATTGGGTTAGGAAAACCCTCACCACAAATGCTAGAAATCTTTGATGTTGTTTATCAAGCACAAAAACAAGGGATTGAAGCAATCAAACCAGGTGTTAGCACTGCAACAATTGATAAAATTTGTCGTGACTATATTACAAGTAAAGGCTATGGTCAATACTTTACCCATTCAACTGGGCATGGGGTTGGGATTGAAATTCATGAGTTTCCACGAGTATCACCATTTTGTAATGTTCCTTTAGAACCGGGGATGATCATTACTGTTGAACCCGGGATTTATATTCCTGATGTCGGTGGTGTTCGCATTGAAGATGATATTTTAGTAACAGAAAATGGTTATGAACTTTTAACAGAAGCAAAGCGTGATTTAATTTTAATTTAATGAAACTGACAAAAACACAAATTACTTTTCTTATCTTTTTTATTTTCATGCTTTTGTTTCTATTATTATCAATCATTTTAATTGTCATTGCTGGAAATCAAATCCATCGATTACTTGTTAATAACCAAACCCTTGTTTTATCAGGAACTAATGCCTATGGTAAAGCAACTATTGTTGTTGCAGATTTTCCATCAGCTTTTTGGTTAATCCAATATGGTATTAATTTTATTTTCTCAATGAAAATTATTAACCAAAATAATATGGAAATATTAACAACTAATTTTGTAACTTTATACCAAGTTGGTTATTCTTTCTTAATATTCCTTGTTCCTGTCTGTGGATTTAGTTTTTTAATTACAATTATAGTATGCTTATTAACTTGGCAAAAAGCAACAAAATCACTGCCATCAACACCGCCAATAGTTAAAAACGAAGATAATCAATTATTAAATGATTTAAAAACTAATATGAACCAAGTGCAAGATTATTTAATTAAATTAAATAATGATGTAAAGGCTTTAAAAAAATTTACGGGATTAATTACCCCAAAAGCAAAGGTTTCTTCAAACCAAGTTAGCGAAGAACAAATTGAACGGTTTGGTCATGATTTAAATGTAATTCAAGAAAAATTAGGACAGCAGCAGCAACACGTTGAAATGTTAAAAACAGTTGATCGTGATGAGTTTGAACGAACAAACAGTGGGATTGAACGACCAATTAGTTTGGTTAAACCAACCGAATATATTATGCCAAAACGTGATACAAATTTTGTTAATGATTTTCCAACGCAACAATTTCTATCAACAAAAATGTTAACAGAAACAAAAAGTGAGAAAAAACTCTCTTTAAGTTCAATTTTTGATCGAAAAAAAATTAAAGAAGAGTTAGAAGCAGAACCTGATTTAGAATTAGATGATAATCAAACCGAAAATGAAGAAGCTTTTAAAGCTTTTCCATTAGAATTTAATGACCCAACAGTTATTGAGGATAAAGCCTTTCGTGAAAAAGTTGGTTTTAATTTAAATGATTATGATTATACAACTGACAATGGGAAGAATCTGGTTGAGTTTCAAACGGTGTATCAAGTTGGTGATCGAATGATTGATAATGGTGTTGAATATGAGATTATGTTAGTTGTACCACGAAACGTTAATGATACGATAATGTATGAATTAACCTTAAAGTCAACTGTTGATGAAACAGTTAAATCAGTTATAAAAAAATAAGAAGGTTTTTTTCTTCTTATTTTTTTATTTTTTTGTAGTTTATTTAGAAAATAATAGATAGTTCCTATTCTTTATAAATAGTATTATCTTTATGTCAATATTTATATTTTTTAGATTTGTTAATGTTAGAAGTTCTAACTTTTGCTACAATTCATAAAACACCATCAATATTAATAAATAAAACTGTTCTTTTACCATTATTTCATTCAAACATGTTATATGTTTTATTTTGTTTGTTTCAAATGAATGATAAAATTTTATAAATGACATGATCAACGAGATAAGCTACCCCTTTAAAGCATATTAATAAAACAATTAAACTAAACATTAAATCTGTTAAATAATGTGTTCTTGAAATAATTTGCATAAATCCCATCATCGCAACATCGGCAATAAAGAAGCCAAATATTAATCATTTTCATCAAACAATATTTTGTTTACGTTTTTCATTCATGAAATATAGTAAGAATCCATAAACGGGCATTGATGATGAATTCATATGGCCAGATGGAAATGCCTTGTCACTTCAAAAATGATTTCCTTCGCCACTTTTACCCAATAAGAAATCTCAGTATTCAGCTTTAAATTCTTGAATTTGTCATCAATCTAAATATTGTGCATTAACTATATTAGTTGGTTTGTTTGTTCAATTGCTTGGTAAGTTATCAATAACATATTGATAATCAACATGAACTCAATAGGGTCTTCCAAAAAAAGTTTTTAAAATTGGGTCAAAAGTAACACCAAAAAGACCGAATACGACAAATATTTTTAGGGCATCAATTCAATAATTATTAGTTAACAAATCATATCTTTTTGAAAATTTAACTCTTAAGAATCAAGCAGTCCTACACATTAATATAACTTCAATACTAAGTTGAATCGTCATTACTATAATCGTATTTGTTCCATCAAGACCAAATCAATAGTCTCTTCCTTTACCACTAAAAGCATCAAAGGTTGCTTGTTGATAGATCATTCTACTAATAATTAATGTAAATAAAATTATAAATAGGGCATAAACTATTATGATAATAATATTTAAAAATTTAAATTTTGCTTTATATTTTATATTTAAACTTTCTAACAAGATTCCAGCTCCTGCAAACATAAATGGGGCTGTCATTGTATAAGCTAGTTTATCTCAAAATAAACTCAACCAACTGACAGGGCCATTATCATTTAAATCACCAATCGCTTTTGCAATTGGTCTATCGCAAATACTTCCTACGATAAAAAGGGTAATAACAACAGTTAATGCAATAATTTTTAATATTTTAAAAATAATTTTGTGTTTACTATTTTTATTAATAAATGCAGAACCGTTAGCATAAAACTCTTTCTTTGGTTTTCTCTTAAAATTTAATATATTCATAAAAGTATTATATCATAGTAAAAAAAGACCAATTTATGTTTCTTAATATTTTCGCTACTTTTTATAATAAATAAATCAAAAAAATGTGGAATATTAATGATATTTAATAGAGGCATATCTCCACCACGATGTGTTTGACAAAATGACATAGTATAAGGTTTTTAAACTTTTTTTAATTAGCTGATTAATTCAAGAGTTATTTGAAATAACTTTATAGTATTAACGAGGGTATTATGGGCAAGATTAACAATATATCAGCTGTTTGTAGTGGGTGCAAAGCAGGATTAGAGATATATCTTACAAAACTATTAGAAACATATGATATCAATAGTGAAGAAATTACCTTTTTTTCGTATCAACATCGACAACATAGGAAAATTCTTGAATTAAAACCAATTGATGTTTTTCGTTGTAATAATCAATTATTTGGTTTTAGTCTTGCTGGAAGATCAAATCCTAAATTTATTAATAATAAGAGAATTAGCTGAAAGGTATTTCAACTTCATCAAAAAACAATAACAAGAAATTAAAAACCACAAAATTTAACACCCGCAAAGATTAAAGAACAACCTGCTGGTGGCTATCATCGTCAAATTAATAAAAAATGAATTATTATTATTATTTTATTGTTAGTCATAGTTTTAGGAGCAATTATTAGTATGACAAGTTATTTAATTATTAATAGTTTTAAAAAGTTTTCACCAGATGTAATTCTGAATGCGGATGGACCAGCAAAACAAAATGCGCTGTTAGAAAATCGCCAATTTGCGCATTCTGAGCTTCTGTCCACAGGTTATTTTGCAAATGATTATGAACTTTTTACCATTACGTTAAAAAACGGATTTGATAATAAAAATGTTTATTTACAAGTTGGATAATACAACCGAAATTATTCCTAAAATTCAAGGGATGATTTATTTAACTAATTATAGTACAAATAAAGATGTTGAAGTTGAAAGCATTACTGGACCAGCAATTTATCAAGTTCCAACTTTTAAAATAGGGAAAACTGATCAAAAAACTTTTTTAAATAATGTTGCAACAACTAAAAGTCCTTTTGTTGAATTTATTAGTAACCATTTCTTTAACAATGCAAACATATCAAATTGTTAAAATATTTTTATGGGAAAACCAAAATAATGTTAATATTGAAAAAATTTTAGAAAATTAAGACAATATTTGAAAATATACAAGTGAAGCATATGGTTTGAATCCAAATTATTCAGGAATTGCAAAGAAGCATCAACAATATATTCATATTGTTAATCCAGATACGGGGGCAGGTTATGCTTCAGCAACCAATTATCATATTACCTTTCAAAATGATACAAGTGCCGGCGCTGATTTATTTACTAGTACAAGTAATAATCAATGAGGGTTATGACATGAAATTGGGCATACTTATCAAACTCCACAATACCAATGAAATGGTCTTACTGAAGTAACAGTTAATATTAGTGCGCTTTATGTTCAACAAAAATTATTCAATGCGAATCGGTTAGACACTCCTAGTCAAATTACTAAAATTAAAGATCATTTTGCGCAATCAGATCAGCAACGAAATTTTGATGATATTAGTGATTTATTTACTAAATTAGCGATGTTTTGACAATTACAAATGGCTTTTGGTAATAATTTTTATCCAACTTTATCACAATATTATCGTCTTTTACCATTTTCTGATAATCCTGGAACAAATGTTGAAAAACAACAATTATTTATTGAAATGACTTCGCAAGTAAGTAACTGCAATTTAGCGCCTTTTTTATAAAGTGAGGTTTAATACCAACCGAAGCAACTAATCAAAAAAATAAAACTTATCCAATGTTAACTAAAAACATTTGAGAAAATATTATTGATGGTACTCATCAATCAATCGTTGAAGACAATCTTGCAAAATATGAAATTACAACAACTGATGTTTCTTTAAAAAATAATGTTGAAATTAGTTTTGGAACAGATATTAATATGACAAATTATGGAAAATATTTTAATTATGATCATAATTTATCTATCTGAGAGGTAGGAATGCAAAATTATCAAATATATCAAAAGACTAGTGATAAGTATAAAGTGAATGTTTTTATTGGTTTTAAAACAACGGGAAAATTACCAAATAAATATGTTTTTGCAATATCAAGTAATTATAATAATACTATTAAGTTTTTAGGTCTTGCAAATAGTTATCATGGGATTTTAGGGTTGGATAAAAATAATAAAAAAATTAGATTGTATGGTGATGCTGAAATTATTCATAGTTATTTTGGTGATAAAGATCCGTCATATTATCGAATTATTATTAGTAATCAGAATGGAATCATACTTTATGATCTTAAAATCTTTGGTACAGATAATTTTCTTAATGTTATTCGAACTAATAATTTATGAAACGAAATTAGTTATGATGAAAACTATTTGATTACATTAGAATTACAAGAAGCAAGTCGTGTTTTAAAATTTAATTCCCTTTTAAATGACTGAACAGCAGTTTCGACAACTAATAAAGTTACAAAAAAATATCAAATTATTAATAATAAGTTAATAGAAGTTAATTAAAGTATTGTTATTTTTTTCTTAAAAGAAATTGAATTTTTTAAATAAAAAAGTAAATTTATTGTTAAATCTCTTGCTTTTTTTATAATATGTAAATTGTAATATGAAGTGCAACAAATCAACTCAGAAAGCTCTGGCACACTAGCTTTGTTATTTGATTTATTAATTTTATATTTGCTATTAACATTGTTAATAGTATTTTTCAGTGTGCCTTACTTATTTTTTATATATTTAACAATGTTATTAACAGTGTTTATTACAGTAAATGAGTATTTATAAAAAAAATAAATGTTGGTAATGATGAAATATTTTCTCAAGAAGAGCGTAAAAATATTTTAGAGAAAGTAAAAAATTTTTATAAAAATATAATAGACTTCTTGCGATACCCTTTTTTATTAAAATATTATTATAAAATATAATTTATGAGGACATAAAAATATGAACAATAATAAATTTAATACTCTTAATGATAGAGAACGGTTAAGGTTAACAGGAATAAAAAAATCCACTTTTAATAAAATGTTAGATATTTTAAAAGTTGCTGAAATAGAAAAATTTAAAAAAGGTGGTAAAACTAATAAATTATCATTAGAAAATAGATTATTGATGACTTTATTATATTGACGAGAATATCAGACTTATTTTCATCTTGGTAAAAGTTTTGATATTAGTGAGGCTAATTTTTATCGTAATATTAAGTGAATTGAAGATATTTTAATTAAAAACTCTGATTTTCAACAACTTGCTGGTAAAAAAGCAATAATAAATGATTATTTTAATGATAAAACTATTATTATTGATGCTACCGAAACTCCAATCCAACGCCCAAAAAAAGACAAAAACAATCTTATTCTGGTAAAAAGAAAAAACACACGATCAAAACACAAGTAATTATTGAACAAGAAACCAAAAAAATTATTGCAACAAGTTTTTCGCTCGGAAAAAAACATTATTATGTTTTATTTAAAGAATCAAAAATCCCAATTTTAAAAAATACCAAATTAATAGTTGATAGTGGTTATCAAGGAATACAAAAAAATCACAATAATGTTCTAATACCTACAAAGAAAACAAAGAAAAACCCTTTAAACAAAGAACAAAAGCAATATAATAGACTAGTTTCAAAAATGAGAATTATTATTGAAAATATTTTTGCTATTCTTAAAAAATTTAAAATTATTACAGAAAAATATCGTAATCGAAGAAAAAGATTTGGTTTAAGATTTAATTTAATTGCCTCAATTTATAATTTACAATTATTATATTTAACATAAAATATTTATTTAAAATTAAATAATTTAAATAATAAATTAATTTTTCGTTGTGGAAAAATATTAAATTTTTAAATAAAAAACATAATTAATTAAAATTATATTTTTCTATTAGTATCTTTTTTACAAATATTTGCAATTTTTTAACAAGTAATGCAAGAAGTCTATTCTTTATTATCTTCTTCTACTTCTGTACCGCTAGGAATAAACTTTCATTTACTTCCAACTGGCGGTTGTTGTGGTTTATTAGGTTCTGGTTTATTACCCCCCCGTTTTCATTGTTATTTGGTTTTTCACAACTAATTAATGTTGTTGTACTTGCTGTAGTTAATCCGATTGTTCCTAAAATACTTAGTCATTTTTTCATATTTTTATTCCTTTCTGTGAAATGCTATAATTTTTTTAATTATACTATACATTTTTTAAAGTAGGTGTAAATTTATGAAATATATTAATTAATAATTTTAATTTAACAACGAAAGGAAATAATAAAATGTTTAATTTTAATAAATTTAGCGTAAATATTTATGAAAATGCTTTAAATCAGTTAATAGAAAAAATAGAAAGAATTGATAATATAATTTTTAAAAAACGAGATAAAACAAAATATTTTGTAAAAGAAATAAAAACTAGAAAAATTAAAACAGAATTTGGAATATTGATTTATAAGCGAAGAATTTACAAATATTTTTATAAGGGTAAGTGAAAATATGTTCCTCTTGTTGATAAACAATTTGGAGTTAAAAAATGGCAAAGAATAATTAATAATTTAAAACTAAAAATAACTGTTGAAATAGTAAAAAATAAAAGATATAGTGATATATTAGATATTTTTAATTGCAAATTACATTGTTCGTCTGTTTCGCGTATTTTACGAAAAGCATTAATAAAAATAAAAGATAAAAAAATAGATTTGAAAAATTGTAAAAATTTATATATTAATTTAGATGATGCATATGTAACTTTAAAAAATAAAAATAATAAATCTTATTTGCAAACTGTTAGAATAATTTCATTTAATACTGGAAAAGAAAATAATAAATCTTTAAATAAAAAATATTGTTATTTTTTTCTTAATAAGAAAACTCGGGGTGCAGAATTTAATGCGTTCTTTATTAAAAAACAAATTCAGAAATTTTTTAAAAATTATGAAAATATTAAATTAATTATTGGTGGAGATAGTGCTAAATGAATTAAAAAAACTGCTAAAATTTTAGATGGTATGTTTATATTTGATAGATTTCATGCAATAAGAGAATTAAAGAATAATAGACTTCTTGCGATACCCTTTTTTATTAAAATATTATTATAAAATATAATTTATGAGGACATAAAAATATGAACAATAATAAATTTAATACTCTTAATGATAGAGAATGGTTAAGATTAACAGGAATAAAAAAATCCACTTTTAATAAAATGTTAGATATTTTAAAAGTTGCTGAAATAGAAAAATTTAAAAAAGGTGGTAAAACTAATAAATTATCATTAGAAAATAGATTATTGATGACTTTATTATATTGACGAGAATATCAGACTTATTTTCATCTTGGTAAAAGTTTTGATATTAGTGAGGCTAATTGTTATCGTAATATTAAGTGAATTGAAGATATTTTAATTAAAAACTCTGATTTTCAACAACTTGCTGGTAAAAAAGCACTAATAAATGATTATTTTAATGATAAAACTATTATTATTGATGCTACCGAAACTCCAATCCAACGCCCAAAAAAAGACAAAAACAATCTTATTCTGGTAAAAAGAAAAAACACACGATCAAAACACAAGTAATTATCGAACAAGAAACCAAAAAAATTATTGCAACAAGTTTTTCGCTCGGAAAAAAACATTATTATGTTTTATTTAAAGAATCAAAAATCCCAATTTTAAAAAATACCAAATTAATAGTTGATAGTGGTTATCAAGGAATACAAAAAAATCACAATAATGTTCTAATACCTACAAAGAAAACAAAGAAAAACCCTTTAAACAAAGAACAAAAGCAATATAATAGACTAGTTTCAAAAATGAGAATTATTATTGAAAATATTTTTGCTATTCTTAAAAAATTTAAAATTATTACAGAAAAATATCGTAATCGAAGAAAAAGATTTGGTTTAAGATTTAATTTAATTGCCTCAATTTATAATTTACAATTATTATATTTAACATAAAATATTTATTTAAAATTAAATAATTTAAATAATAAATTAATTTTTCGTTGTGGAAAAATATTAAATTTTTAAATAAAAAACATAATTAATTAAAATTATATTTTTCTATTAGTATCTTTTTTACAAATATTTGCAATTTTTTAACAAGTAATGCAAGAAGTCTAATATATATTGTGGTAATCGTAGTAAAGAATCCTTTAAAAATTATTTACACGCAAAAGAGTTATTTTTACAAGGAAAATACGACGAATTTATAACTTTTTTAAAATCATTACAGAATGAAAGAATTAAATTAAGGTATTTTATTAATTTAAAAAATGGTATTTTAAATCAAAATAAAGAGTGAAATATTGGCGTATCTGCTGAAAGCGATGTTTCAAGAGTTGTAAAATCTTGTTTAGGATATGGGAATAAAACATTTTCGTTTTCAACATTTAAAAAAATTTTAGATTTAAAAATTATGAAATTTAATTTTAGTTAATTTAAAATAATATAATCTTAGTTTTTAAAATATTTTTTAGTGTGTAAAAATATGAAATTATTATTTGTATTTTTATTTTTTTTGTGTTATTATTTTTTTATAAAAGAAAAAAGTTTCTTGTTTTTAAATAAATTAAATAATACCCGTTTATTTGCAACACTCCCAAAATTCTTAATATCTTCTTTTGTTTTTAACAATTTGTCATTTTTTGGATTAAATCAAATTTTATCTAAAATCTTATCTTCGGTTTCTTTTGTTAATTTATTTGTTTTGAATAAAAATGCTATATTTATCATTCTAATAAAACTTTGTACTATTAAGTATCCATTATTTATTAAATTATTTTTTAAAGTAATATAATAAAATTTTTTATCTTTTTTTAAAATTCAATCAACTAAAGTATCAAAAATTATAAGTATATTATTTCTAATATTAGAATACTCAGAACCAATAATTGTTAAAATTCAATTAAAATTATAACTTTGTTTTGATAACTTATTTTTCAAAAAAATAGATAGTTCTTCTTTTGTTTTTATTTTAGAATTTTTAGAAATTATGTTAATAAATAATGTTATAAAACAATCTTCTTTATAATTTTCAAAATTTTTTGTTGGTTGGTTTAATTTACAATGCAAGTAATAATAATCTTTGAAAAAATCTATTTCAGATTGAGTAATAAAATTAAAATTTCCCATTTCATCCTTAAAACTTATTTTTACTATAATATTCTATGTTTCTTTTAATAAAATTAATTTCAGTTCCTTCTTTATTTACATTATTTGGTACAATTATTTCTTTTTTCATAAAATAGTTCCTTTTTTAACATAGAGATATAATATCATAATTTACTAAATTATGTTAATTTTACAAAAAATATTTTTTATTTTATGTTATTATTTAATTAATAGATTTGTTGCACTTGCATTTACAATTTACAATAAAAAATATTAAATATAAAATAATATTTAATATTTTTAAAAAACAAGGAAAGGAAACAAACAATGAAACGATTATTAGTAATCTTAGGAGCTTTCGTGTTAACGGCGACTGGTGCAACATCAGTAGTTGCATGTAATAACAAAAATGTTGCAGATAATGATTTATTAAAAGTTAAAACAATTACTGCCCCATCAGTAGTAACTGCGGTTAAACCAGAAAGTGTAACAAAAGATGAAGTTAAAACAGCTTTAGCAGCAAATGTATTATTAGCAGTACAAGGAATTGCTAAATCAGCAAAAGCAGATGATTTTACATATTATGTTTTTAAAGATAACAAAGGGACTGCATATAGTAATGTTAATTTAAAAACAGGAACAGCAGATGTTTATGTTAAAATTACTGCCGCAAAAGGTAAAAAAGTTGTTGTTAATTCATCAGGATATATTAAAATAACTTTGCCAAAAGAAGGAACAGTAGATAAAAAGGATATTACAGGGACAACAGTGGTTGATCCACAATTAACAGCTAATACAAGTCAGAAATATTCTGATTTGTTAAAAGAACAAGGTTTAATTACGGCAGTTATTGCTGGGATTCAAGCAAAAACTACTCTTAGTACAGAAGCAACAACAGATTTTACTTTAACAAGTGATAAAACTGCTGATGCTAATCAAGCAGCTGGTGCTGTTAAAATTACTGTTACTGCAACAGGAGGATCAACCAAAATTTCAGGAACATTTGATTTTACAATTACTCTAAAATAATAATTAAATCAAACAGAAACACTATTAGAAAATAGTGTTTTTTATTTGCAAAATAAGAGATCCATTAAATTTTTGTTAGACTTTAAAAAGCAATTTAATCTAACATCTAATCCAAAATGCTTGGTTTTTTCGTTATTTTAGGATATACTTATTACGTTGTTAAACTTTAATTTATTCTGTTATCCAAAATAATGCCAATATGTGAATTCAACAGGCGTAATGTTAAAAAACAACTAAACTATTTTATACTAACTATTTAAAGGAGACTAAATGAATTTTAATACACTAAATTTATCCCCAGCTTTAGAACGAATGATTACTAAGATGGGATATACCAATTTAACGGAAATCCAAGAGAAAGCTATTCCAGTTGTATTAAATAATCAAGATATTATTGGGAAGAGTCATACCGGAACTGGTAAAACAGCAGCTTTTCTTTTACCAATTTTGCAAAGACTAGACCCACAATTAAAACGGCCACAAGCTATTATTTTATGTCCAACAAGAGAATTGGCAATGCAAGTAATTGATCAGGTTCGAAAATTTGCAACTTATTTAGAAGGGGTTAATGCAACATTATTATGTGGTGGTTCTCATTTACAACGTCAAATTTATTCATTACGAAAAAGTAACATTGTTGTTGGAACACCAGGACGAATTGCTGATCATATTAACCGTAATACATTACGATTGAACACAATTAAAACAATTGTTTTAGATGAAGCAGATGAAATGCTAAAAATGGGTTTTAAAACCGAACTTGATAAGGTATTTGAGAATGCTCCTAAAAAATATCAAACATTATTATTTTCAGCAACAATGCCAAAACAAGTGCTAGAAATTGCTAATAAATATCAAAATAATCCTGTTGAAATTGTTGTAACAAAAAATGCTACCGAACAAAATAATATTACCCAGTATTATGTTGATGCAATTTCTTATCGTAAAGAAGATGTGATAATTGCTTTATATAAGAATTTACAACCAAAACGAAGCATTATTTTTTCTAATACAAAAGCTTTTACTGATAAAATTGCTAAAATGCTTGCAACAATTGGAATTACTAGTTGCGTTATTAACGGTGATAAGCGCCAACGTGAACGATTGCAAGCAATGCGATCATTTCGAGAAGGAAAAGCAACGGTATTAGTTGCAACTGATGTTGCTGCCCGGGGAATTGATATTGATCAAATTGATTATGTTTTTAATTATGATATTCCAACAGAACGAGAAAGTTATATTCACCGCATTGGTCGCACAGCCCGCGCAGGTGCGACAGGTGTGGCAGTAACGATTGTTTCTAATCGCAATGATTTAAATGAAATTAAACATTTAGCACAATATCAAAAGAAAAAAATTGAACTATTTGATATTACTGGCTATGATTTAAAAGAAAAAACAAAAGAATCAAAAAATTTTGGTGGGAATTACAAACAGGCAGATTCTAAACAAAAAAATAATAATAGTAAATATCATAATTCTTATAAAACTGATCGTGGTAACTTTAATAAGAGTAATGCCCCACAATTTGGAAAAAATAACAAAAGAAAAAATAAGAAATTTTCAAAAAACAAATCAAAATTTAACTAAATTTTAATGAAAACAAAGAGGATCCTCCTCTTTTTTATATATAGTGGATTGATTTTTAATTTGTAAAAAATAATAAATTATTATTTTAAGCAGCACAACAACTATTACATTATATGGTTGTAAAAATACTGGTGATTATCAAAATGAAATAATTTTTCTTAATAAAATTATCAAAAACCAAGATTTAGGAATTTTGGCAAATAGCAATTCCACAACAATTTTTGCTAGTTTAAAAAAAGCAAATCCGAATCTTATTTTAGAATAGATTGAAATCAAATTAGGGTCGGTGACTAATAAATCGTTTATTATTCAAGCTATTAAGAACTCAACAATGTATCAAGGGGAAGTTAAAGTTAATTTTCGGATTAATAACGAAGGTACTGAACAAAATGATAATTTACTAATTGGTTATTGATACGAATGAGGTGGCACAAATCAACAAAAGCCAGAATTATGAGAAATTGATGCAAGGTATAATGTAATTATTGTATCCTTTCTTTATACTGATCAACCATATCAAATGCCAACTTTTGTTGCTCAAAATCCAGTTAATTTAAAGAAGGGGATTAAAGTACAACATGAAAAAGGCCATAAAGTTTTGATTTCAATGGGTGGTCAAACTGAGAATAGTATGCGTTTTCGTCAAAACCAAAAAGATGATTTAAAAAAAGCATTTAAAAGTGTTGTTAATGAATATGAATTTGATGGGGTTGATATTGATTGAGAAGGAGAATGTTTACAAGATAACGAATCAAAACAAACAACAGCTATTGCTTTAAAAGAAATTAAACAAGAATGACAAGCAACAAAAAAGAAATAATTTTATATTACAATGGCCCCAGAATTTCCTAATCTATGTAAAACATCAGCAATGTCTTATGAGATA
Source organism: Spiroplasma poulsonii (assembly GCF_009866525.1). Lineage (GTDB taxonomy): Bacteria > Bacillota_I > Bacilli_A > Mycoplasmatales > Mycoplasmataceae > Spiroplasma > Spiroplasma poulsonii. Next base: position 1,019,150 of record NZ_CM020866.1, on the reverse strand, counting down.
TTTCTGACCGTCTTAGCAGGATTCTATAATTGAATTCATCCGCAATTTTATAATGGTTGAGCTGATGGCGTTTTTGTTGATTCACAAGATGCGAAAGAATTGTGTCTAACTCCGGGGATGGTTATTAGTAATGATAATAATGAACTTCGTGGTGAATTTTATTATCTATTAATAAAATATATTACAACAGGTCAAAGCCAGTATAATAATTTTTTACAAATTGATGCTGATAAATTAGTAATTGGTGCATCAACAAGTGAACCAGCTGGTCGTGGCGCCGCGACAAAAGCAGCAATTAATCAAGCTTTTGTTTTATTAACAAAAAATAATATTATGATTCGTGGTCTGATGACTTGAGCAATTAACTTTGATTATCCATTAAATTGAACTTTTGCTAATTGATGAAGTTTAACATGAGGGAAAAACTAGTTTTATTTTTAAGTTAAGGGCTTTTTTTGCTAAAACTAATTAAGATCTTGGAAGGATATGTTAATTAGTTTTTATTTTTTTCTAAACAATTGATGATTTAGAAACGAGCAAATAATATGATAATTTATTTAAATATTTTGCAACTATTTTGATAAAAATAAAAATAATAGAATAAAACAAGTATTAATTTAAAATAGTGCTACAATAGGGTTGAGGTTTAGCAACTTTGTAGAAACCACACACATTTTGTACTTTTGTGGTATTTACATTTTTATAAAATAAATTTTATTAATATTTTAAATAAGGAGTTGAAATTATGGAAACAAAGCAGTATTTAATTTTGCGGTCGTTAGTGAAAAAGTATGGTAAAGATATTGTTATTAATACTGTTAATAAGATTGCAAATGATATTGAAATTAAAAAGTAAAGAATAAATTATTCCGCGTAATTTATTAGCGGATAATTTATTCAATAATGTTTTTTAAGTGGAGCAAAGCGACAACGAGCGGAGCGAGTTTGCAAATTTCAATTTTTTAATTTATTGAAAGGAGATATATTATGCCAGGTTGATTAACGATAATTTTTAGTGTTGTTATTATATTAGGTATTTTTGCGTGAATTGGTTTATCAATTTATCAAAAAATTAGACAAATTAAAGGTAAGAAAAAAGATAAGAAAGAAATTGAAAATAAGGAGGATAAAAAATAATGCTAGGTATGTATTTAACAACAGCGGTTAATTTTTTAGCAGTTGGTGATAAACCTACTATTTCAGATGGAATGGGTTCTATTTGAAGTGGTTTAGGACAAGCCATGATGAAATTTAAAGAAGCAATTTATGCTGTATTACCACAATTAATGACTTTTTTAGGTGATGCATGAATTATTTTAATTCCATTTGGTATTTTTGTAATTATTAAGATTTTAAACTTTTTCCGTGTTATGGTTAAAGGATTTTAATATTTATTATAATTGATCATATATCTTAGCTGTGGCACACTAGTTTTTATATGTGATTTTATTAAATAATTTTATTGTTTATTTTTACACTATACACTGTTTACAAATTTATTTTTTAATAAATTTTATTATTATTGTTAATGTTGGAATTATAAAAATTACTATTATACATATAATTTTAACTATATTTTCTATGGTGGATAAATTTATATTGTTTATTATTCATAATATTGAGTCTATTATGAAAAATATTTTTTTAGTGGAATGGCAAGGGTTTTTTGGACAAATTTTATGTAGAGTAAAGATTTTTATATTCAATTGGTGTTAAATAATTTAATTTGCTGTGAATTCGTACATTATTGTATCAATTAACATAGTCAAATAATTCTAATTTAAATTGTTCAATATTTTTAAATTTTCTGTTTTTAATTAATTCTGTTTTTAAAATTTTATAGGTTGATTCAGAAACAGCATTATCATAAGGACAGCCTGGTTTACTATAAGATTTTGCAACATTGTTTTTAGCTAAAAGATTGTAAATGATATTGTTATTAAATTCGCTGCCTTGATCAGTATGAAATATTTTAATATTATCTAAAGAAAAACTAAGCTTTTTAAAAGTATTTTCAACTAATTTGGCATCTTTATGAGAACTAACATCATAACCAATAACTTCACGATTAAATAAATCAATTAGAAAGCACACATAATATCATTTGCTATTGATAGCAACTTGTGTTAAATCACTGACAACAACTTCATGTAGTTTATAATTATTAAATTCTTGATTTAACAAATTATGATATTTGTATATAGCGTTTTTGTTACTTTGATGTTTATATTTAAGTTTTGTATAATTGGAAATTAAGTTATATCTTTGCATTATTTTACTAATTTTTATTCGTGATAATAAAATATTTTGTTGTGCTAACATAACTTTAATTTTTCTTGTGCCATAATTTTTACGACTTTTTAAGAAAATACTGATAACAGCATTATCAATAGTATGGTTTGATTTAGGATTATTTGATTTCAATTGATAATAAAACGTTGATCTAGGAACTTTTAGTGTTTTGCATAAATTAGTAATTGCATATTTTTCTTTGTTGTTTTTAATAATTACTATTTTTTGCCTATTATCAGTGTGGCTTGCTTTAAAATATCATTTTCCATTCGTAATTGTTTAATTTCTTTTCTTTAGATGAATTAGTTCATTTTCTTCTGGGCTTCGATTATCTTTTGCTTTAAATGAACCAGAATTATTGAATTCATAAATTCATTTTCAAACTGTTGATTTACCGACCTGATAGTCACTGGACAATTGTTTTGCTGTTTTACCTGTTTTATAAAGACTAACAATTTGTTGTTTAAATTCATCGGTATAATGATTCTTTGCCATAATTACACCTCCATTTATTAATTTAATTATAATCCTTACTCCACATTATTGTTGTCCAATTTATCTTAACCCATCCAGCAACAATTTTAGATGAAAACGAATACATGTATCGATTATTCAATATGATAATTCAAATTTCACGTGGGAAAAATATTGCAACTACAAGAGAAGTAGTTCCACAATTATGTTATTCAGATGATGATGTAACAATGGAATTACGAAAAGAACAGATTATTATTTTTGGCTTTAACAATCATAATGCTGATCATATTATTTATGAAACATTCGTCCAATCTATTTTTCCATTAACAGAGTAAGTCCAAAAAGAACTAGATGATAATGATATATCATATTTTAATGATCAAACTTTTATGAATGATATTGGTGTGACAGTTGTCAGAGGTACTACAAAAGTAAATAACAAAAATCTTAATCAAAGAGTATTTGATTTAGGAAATTGATTAAATGAAAATAAACCAGAAGTATATGATTCACTATTTCGTGGGGGAGAGCGTCAATTTAATCCGGAACGTTATAGTTACAAAAAAGACTTAATTACTGGTGCCAAATTTTTTAATCCAAAAGAATTTTATTGAAAAGACATGAACAAATATTGATTTACTAAAATTAAAATTGGTGCAGATTATGCTGATAGTATAAAAGGGCAAGATGATGCCACTCAAATTTTAATAGGATTTGAATTTGATAAGGAAGAATTTATTGAAGGAATTTATATTCTTGAAGAACAATCAATATCAAGTACAGAATTTAAGGATATGACTGAAAAAGTTGATAGTATGGTTAATAAAATTAATAGTTGATCACAAATTTATCATAACTTAAAGGAAGACTTTAGTTATCGTATTGGGCATGATGCTCGTACAGTTGGCCATTTTGTTAGAAAAACACTACTTGAAAATAATGATTGAAAAAATATGTATTTAGATATTACAAGATTTTCTACTATTTTAGTTACTGGAACAAAAGGATGAAGTGTACAAGACCGACATTATAAATGAAAAAGATTATTAGCCGAAGGAAAAATTTATTTTAGTGATAATTTAGATGTTTTTAAAACATTTAATGACAAAGAAGTATTAGTAAAAAAGAATGGTTATTTATATCAAGAATTATTTAACTGTATTAATAATGAGAAAACTAATATTCGCGATGAAAAACCTGGTGTAAATAAATTGGATATGATAAATGCAGCTGAATGTTGTTTTAGCTATTTTAGGTTTAAATTATTTAAAAATTAAAAAAATAAGTTATAATTAATATGTAATAGGAGTTGATGTGAAATGAGTAAAAGTGAAAATAAGAATTATATTGACGAAAATTTTAAATGATTTAATGATAATAAAAATGAATTAATTAAAAAATATAATTTAAAAAATGAGGATATTGTTATAATTTCGGATAAAAAATTTGTAGCAAAATTTTCTAATTATGATGAAGCTAATATTTATTCATTAGAAAATTTAAGTGATAAAAAATTCATCGTTCAAAAAATTAGTGATTTAGATCCAAAAATGAATAATTTTGGATCTGTGGGATTAAGTTTTTATGCCTAAAATTTGAACGCCACTTAAAAATAGAAGATTCGAAGTTGATTTAGTTGTTACTTCCGTTTCCAACAAAGAAATTAATTTAAAGTATGGTTTTTCTTGTAAAGCTTTAATAGACTTCTTGCGATACCCTTTTTTATTAAAATATTATTATAAAATATAATTTATGAGGACATAAAAATATGAACAATAATAAATTTAATACTCTTAATGATAGAGAATGGTTAAGATTAACAGGAATAAAAAAATCCACTTTTAATAAAATGTTAGATATTTTAAAAGTTGCTGAAATAGAAAAATTTAAAAAAGGTGGTAAAACTAATAAATTATCATTAGAAAATAGATTATTGATGACTTTATTATATTGACGAGAATATCAGACTTATTTTCATCTTGGTAAAAGTTTTGATATTAGTGAGGCTAATTGTTATCGTAATATTAAGTGAATTGAAGATATTTTAATTAAAAACTCTGATTTTCAACAACTTGCTGGTAAAAAAGCACTAATAAATGATTATTTTAATGATAAAACTATTATTATTGATGCTACCGAAACTCCAATCCAACGCCCAAAAAAAGACAAAAACAATCTTATTCTGGTAAAAAGAAAAAACACACGATCAAAACACAAGTAATTACCGAACAAGAAACCAAAAAAATTATTGCAACAAGTTTTTCGCTCGGAAAAAAACATGATTATGCTTTATTTAAAGAATCAAAAATCCCAATTTTAAAAAATACCAAATTAATAGTTGATAGTGGTTATCAAGGAATACAAAAAAATCACAATAATGTTCTAATACCTACAAAGAAAACAAAGAAAAACCCTTTAAACAAAGAACAAAAGCAATATAATAGACTAGTTTCAAAAATGAGAATTATTATTGAAAATATTTTTGCTATTCTTAAAAAATTTAAAATTATTACAGAAAAATATCGTAATCGAAGAAAAAGATTTGGTTTAAGATTTAATTTAATTGCCTCAATTTATAATTTACAATTATTATATTTAACATAAAATATTTATTTAAAATTAAATAATTTAAATAATAAATTAATTTTTCGTTGTGGAAAAATATTAAATTTTTAAATAAAAAACATAATTAATTAAAATTATATTTTTCTATTAGTATCTTTTTTACAAATATTTGCAATTTTTTAACAAGTAATGCAAGAAGTCTATTAAATCTTAAACCAAATCTTTTTCTTCGATTACGATATTTTTCTGTAATAATTTTAAATTTTTTAAGAATAGCAAAAATATTTTCAATAATAATTCTCATTTTTGAAACTAGTCTATTATATTGCTTTTGTTCTTTGTTTAAAGGGTTTTTCTTTGTTTTCTTTGTAGGTATTAGAACATTATTGTGATTTTTTTGTATTCCTTGATAACCACTATCAACTATTAATTTGGTATTTTTTAAAATTGGGATTTTTGATTCTTTAAATAAAGCATAATCATGTTTTTTTCCGAGCGAAAAACTTGTTGCAATAATTTTTTTGGTTTTTTGTTCGATAATTACTTGTGTTTTGATCGTGTGTTTTTTCTTTTTACCAGAATAAGATTGTTTTTGTCTTTTTTTGGGCGTTGGATTGGAGTTTCGGTAGCATCAATAATAATAGTTTTATCATTAAAATAATCATTTATTAGTGCTTTTTTACCAGCAAGTTGTTGAAAATCAGAGTTTTTAATTAAAATATCTTCAATTCACTTAATATTACGATAACAATTAGCCTCACTAATATCAAAACTTTTACCAAGATTAAAATAAGTCTGATATTCTCGTCAATATAATAAAGTCATCAATAATCTATTTTCTAATGATAATTTATTAGTTTTACCACCTTTTTTAAATTTTTCTATTTCAGCAACTTTTAAAATATCTAACATTTTATTAAAAGTGGATTTTTTTATTCCTGTTAATCTTAACCATTCTCTATCATTAAGAGTATTAAATTTATTATTGTTCATATTTTTATGTCCTCATAAATTATATTTTATAATAATATTTTAATAAAAAAGGGTATCGCAAGAAGTCTAATATTATTTATTTTTTGGTCATTATGGTATTTTTCGCTGCAGTAAAAAAGCAGTATCAAAAATTATGAAAATGTTATATAATGTATATGTATAACAAATTAATTAAAAGATTTGAGGGGTTGTAGGTGGCGAATAGAGTATTAAGATCAGGTAAATCAAATTCATGGTGGTCGTTGATTTTTTTTTCAATTTTTAAAATACGCCGTTCAATGGCGGTTTGAATTCTTTTTATTTTATCAGTTGTCTTATTTGGGGCAGTTGCTATTACTTTATTTTCTTCTTCAAAAAATGTTTATGAGTTTTTTAAGAATTTTCAGTATGGCGTTTTTATCTTTAATAATATTTTGTTATTGTTATTTATTTTATTAGTAATTATTAAAATTTTTGGTCGTGAATTTGAAGATGGAACATATTTGTTATTAATTTCAAAGCCATATTCACGATTTGTCCTGTTCTTATTAAAAATAATTGCCCTTTGAATTTTAATTCTTCTTTTTTTAGGAACAATTATTCTTTTTGCTTTTGGGATTGGTTATTTAGGTAATATTTTTAATAAGGATCCCCAATATTTACAAGTTTATCAAAATTTATTATTAAAATTATTTCTTTATTCAATGGCATTATCATTTTTTGCTTCAAGTGGGATTTTATTTGCGGTAACATTTTTAAACTCACAAGTTGTTTTACTAATTGTTGTTATTTTCTGTAGTTTGTTTCTAGTTGGTGGGATGCCATATTCATTAATTATGAGTTTAGCAAAAACCGTTGAATTAACATTTGCTAATGATAGTATTACTCAAAACTATCCAGTTCCAATTATTAAAAGTACAATTAATTTTAAAAAGAATCTTAAAAAAGATTTAATTAAATATCCTCATTTAACTAATGCGATTTGAAACTTTTATGATGAATGAAGTTATAGTGATTTAAATTTAGTCTTTAAAAATGATGACTACAAAGATATTACTAGTGACCCAGCATTACGTGTTCGTCGCTTAGATTTTTATAAAAATTTAGGATTAACTGTTCCTAAAACAGAAGAATTTGAAATCAAAAAACTTAAAACATGAGATTCATCAACAAGATATCTTTATGATAATAAACTTGAAGATCTTAAAACAATTATTAATAATGTTGGAGCAGCGAGCGGAAATGATGTTTCAATGAAAGTTAATTTTGCAACAGATTATTTTTTCAAATCAGAACAAGAATTAGATCAAAATGACCCCGTTCAAAAAGAACTTGCTGATTACATGGCAGTTGTCTCAAAGGCAGCGGGTTCATGAACAAATTATATTACAATGAATCTTTTTAGTGGGACATCGTTATTTTACTTTAATCCCACTGCTTCCTATTATAGTTTATCAACGACAAATGATAGCAAATTAGTAACAGTTAATCGGACATTATTGGAAGGAAATTCATTTAACCAAACGGATGTTTTTCGTCAAGAATGAGATAATGAATACAAAGGAACATTGTCCGATTATAATAATGGTAGTGATTTTAGAGATTGGGTCTTAGATTATTTTGATTCACCAACCCTGTTTGTTCTTCGTGAAATTGAAATTGATATTTTAAAGAAAATAATGGATTATAAATTACTTGAAGAACAACCAATTAAAATTAACAATGAGTGAATTAAATATGATAACCTAATGAATACTTATGGTTTAATTTCGAAGTTTAATATTATTGAACATTGAAACCAAATTTGAACCGCTTCGTTAAACTTCACGCCATATTGATTTGAGCCATTACAGCGGAGTAACATTGACTTTGAGGTTCAAAATAACTATTTAATGAGTTATCAAGATTTCCGTCTAGCCTTAGGGGTTGATAAGAAAATTGATGTTGACCCAGCACCATTTTTGAACATTAGTTTAATTCAATATATCTATCTCGGTTTATCGTGTCTTTTCTTAATATTTGCTTATTTAATCTTACGCCATAAAAATATTACTTAAAAGTTGAAAGGGGATGCTAAGAAATGAATAATAATGCATTAGTAGTCAGTGAAGTTGCAATCTCATCACGAAATTTTACTAAAAAATTTAAAAATAGTGTTGTTGGTCCTTTTAACTTTAATGTTGGACGAGGAAAATTACATGCAATTTTAGGAGCTTCTGGTAGTGGAAAAACCGTTTTCATTAAGTCTTTAATTGGTGGGTTAAAAGGTTTTAAAGGTGATATCTCTATTTTTGGTAAAAAAGCAACCAAAGTTGGAATGAAAAAAATGATTGGTTATGTACCAGAATTTATTACTTTTCCAGAAAACATTAGTTCTTATAACTTCTTAAAATACATGGGAAAAACAAATGGTTTGCGTGGAAGATATTTACGGGAACGAATTGAATGCTTAATGAAGTCATTAGAAATTTGAGAACACCGTGATAAAGATGTTAATTCTTTTTCATCGGGGATGAAAAAAAGGGTAATGATTATTCAAGGAATTATTCATGATCCAGAAATTTTAATTTTGGATGAACCAGAAGCAGGATTAGATATTAATAATCGTAAAAAAATTATTTTTTATTTAAAACAATTAACCCTACGTGGAAAAACAGTCTTTTTTTCATCACATTTACTAGATGAAATTAAAGAATATATTGATGAATTTACAATGGTTATGAATGGAACCCAAATTTATAGTGGTCAATTAGCGGCTTTTAATATTAAAAACAGTTATTATCTTGTTACTAATAATCCACAGGCTATGATGCGTTATTTTAACTCTAATCGGGTACCAAATTGATATGATAAGACCAATAATTATTTAAATTTTGTTTTAAATTCGCCGTTACATTTATATTATGTTACTCAGTATGCGTTAAAGAAACGGATTAAGATTGTAAAAATTAGTGAAGTTGAATTTTCATTTGATTTCTTACTACAAAAATTAAATATTACTTTACCACCTAATATGACAACAAATCGAAAATTACGAAAAAAATCAAATCAAAAAAGTCAAAAATTTTTTACCAGGTCCTGGGGTAGGTCCTGGACCGGGGGATATGGTCGTTAGGGAATGATAAAGTGTCATAAATTACAGTAAATTATGGTAAAGTACAACTCAGGAATTGCAAGTTATGTCAAAGCTGTAAATCCCAATTGTAAATTAATCGGTGTACAAAGTCAAAATGTTCCAAGTTATTATGAAGCAAGGAAAAGCAATAAATCGTTTTCAGTTCACGGTAAATTATCAATTGCCGATGGAATTGCGGTTAAACAAACTGGTTATATTACCTTTAGTATTTTAAATAAATATGTTGATGATGTTATCCTTGTATCAGAAGCAGAAATTGCTGAAACAATTTTATTTTTATTTGAAAATTGTAAAATTGTCGCAGAAGGCGCAGGGGCAGTAACCACGGCCGCAATGCTATTTAATAAACTAAATGTTAAAAACAAAAAAATTGTTTGTGTTTTATCAGGGGGAAATATTGAGGTGACAACTTTCTTAAATATTACAAACCGAGCTTTAATCAATCAGCGGCGTAGGGTTGTTTTAAAAATTGATGCACCACTAGGGAAAGGACATTAGACTTCTTGCGATACCCTTTTTTATTAAAATATTATTATAAAATATAATTTATGAGGACATAAAAATATGAACAATAATAAATTTAATACTCTTAATGATAGAGAATGGTTAAGATTAACAGGAATAAAAAAATCCACTTTTAATAAAATGTTAGATATTTTAAAAGTTGCTGAAATAGAAAAATTTAAAAAAGGTGGTAAAACTAATAAATTATCATTAGAAAATAGATTATTGATGACTTTATTATATTGACGAGAATATCAGACTTATTTTCATCTTGGTAAAAGTTTTGATATTAGTGAGGCTAATTGTTATCGTAATATTAAGTGAATTGAAGATATTTTAATTAAAAACTCTGATTTTCAACAACTTGCTGGTAAAAAAGCACTAATAAATGATTATTTTAATGATAAAACTATTATTATTGATGCTACCGAAACTCCAATCCAACGCCCAAAAAAAGACAAAAACAATCTTATTCTGGTAAAAAGAAAAAACACACGATCAAAACACAAGTAATTATCGAACAAGAAACCAAAAAAATTATTGCAACAAGTTTTTCGCTCGGAAAAAAACATGATTATGCTTTATTTAAAGAATCAAAAATCCCAATTTTAAAAAATACCAAATTAATAGTTGATAGTGGTTATCAAGGAATACAAAAAAATCACAATAATGTTCTAATACCTACAAAGAAAACAAAGAAAAACCCTTTAAACAAAGAACAAAAGCAATATAATAGACTAGTTTCAAAAATGAGAATTATTATTGAAAATATTTTTGCTATTCTTAAAAAATTTAAAATTATTACAGAAAAATATCGTAATCGAAGAAAAAGATTTGGTTTAAGATTTAATTTAATTGCCTCAATTTATAATTTACAATTATTATATTTAACATAAAATATTTATTTAAAATTAAATAATTTAAATAATAAATTAATTTTTCGTTGTGGAAAAATATTAAATTTTTAAATAAAAAACATAATTAATTAAAATTATATTTTTCTATTAGTATCTTTTTTACAAATATTTGCAATTTTTTAACAAGTAATGCAAGAAGTCTATTTAACAAAGATTACGAATGTTGTTGATTCTCATGGTGTTCAAATTCATAAAATTTCTGATTTACAATTAGAAAATAGTTTAGAAATTAATCGAGAAATTATTCGATTAGTAGTTGATATTAATACAAAAGCTGAATTAGGAGACATTGTTATTGACTTAGAGAAGTTGGGATATACTGTGATGGAAAAAGAATTTATTGATTCAATTATAAAATAATGGAGGTCGTATAAAAAATATTGGGGTTTTGGAAAAAAACTCGGAAATTGAATAAGAATAATAAATTAAACCATTTACTAAAATGGTTTTTTTATTTGTAAAACCAAAATTATTAATTGATTCAGAGAAAGGACAGCATCTTAAATTCTTAAAATAGAAACTTTTTACACAACTTTCTGATACCCTCTTTAAGTTGTTTACACATTTATAAATATCTTAGAAATTTTTACAAAGTGTACCTGTTTTTTCTCCTAATTTAAGGTGTTGTCTTTTCTTTGTTTCAGTTAATTAGTTTGTTAATAAATAAAAAAACTTAATAAAAGAAGGAGTAAGTAATGGAAATTAATAAACAACAAAAAATATGTGATGTTATTGATTGCTATAAATCAATATCATTCATTACCGAAGAATTTGTATCAAATAAAGTTTTATGAACTTGTGAAAAACATAAAAATTTATTAAATCATACAAAAGATAAAAACCAAGAGTGGTTTTATAAACGTTTAGAAAATTCAAAAATTATCTTTGATTATAAAACTGGTTTTTTAAAACTTTGATTTTATAAAACAACTTAATGCAGAGTGGAACGGTTATTTTAAATAACTAAGTGTTTTTATTCCACAGGAGGCGGTCTAGCACAGCGGTAATCAGTCCGGAAATAATAGACGCTTTAACAAGCGATAGTGGTGATAAGTGCGCGGTCAACATCTAACCACAATAAACAAAAGAGATGGTCACTTTATAAATAAATTTGCGATAGATATTACTTCTTAGAAGTGACAGCGGTTTAAAAACCACAAAGTCAGCATTAGGCTCTTCAAGGTGCAAGTAGATTTATTTTAAAAACTGAACGCTTTGACCTGAAATGGTGCGGGTGAAGAGAGAGAAAACTCTCTGGCTACAAAAACAAAAAACAACTGTCGATTATTTAACTAACAACATACCGCCACCGCTCACCCACAGCGAAGCGGATGGCGTAGTAAATAAAATAGATAAATACAATACTTATATAACTAATTCTCGCTTTGGCACTTTCACTTGGTAGTGAGTGCCAGCGAGTTAAAAAATAGGAAAAATAATTTAGGAGGTAAATATGAAAAAGTTAAATAAAATTTGTCTTAAACAAAAATATTGAGGATATTGCTCAAAATGCAATCAAGAAAACAAATTACAAGAATTAATGTTTAAAAGTTATTCAGTATCATTTTAAGATATGACTGATGAACATTGAGCATTAGGGAAACAAAATTAGGAGGAATTAAATTATGAATAAAAGATACGTATTAATAATGAAATATAATAATTTGTTTGATAAAACAACTATTTTTAAAACAGATTTTTTTTATACATTAGAAGAAGCGAGGATTACTGCTAATGTTGAAAATGAAAATCATTGATTAACAACTATTATTGATTTAGAAGATAGCAATATTAAATGACAAGGAGATAAATAATTATGTGAAAAGATGAAAATGGTTATGTTTATACAGAAGAAGATTTATTTAATTTAGCATTAGATGAATGTTATTCAGAAGAAAGTGCTTATGAATATATTGATAATTTAATTAATGAAATGGAATTAGAGGAAATTTAATTATGGAAGATTTAAAATTAAATAATGAAGTTAAAAATATTACTTATCCGTTTTATTTAAAAGGAAATAATTTTAAAGAATTAAGCTTAAAAGCATTAAAAATTAAAAAGTGAATTGATGAAAATGGACAAGAATTAGCAGAATTTATATATCGACAACAAGCTTGATTAATAAATGGAGAATATAAATCACAATCACTAAAAGATTTAAAATTAGTAGTTTCAAAAATTGATTATATTTTTAGAGAACCATTAGAAATAATAAAATCTTTTAAAGATGAATTAAATTTTATTAGAAAAGATATTTTAAATTTAGAAAATAATATTAAGAATAATCATGATTCTTTAAAAAATAGTGTCATTAATATTCAATTTCAAAAACAAAATAAAATTATTGAAACTCATAAAAAAGAGCAATTTTTAGAAATTAAAAGTATAGCAAAACAAGAACAAGAATTAAAAATTATTACTAGTAATTTTCGGAAAGAAAAATTATTAATTAAAGATATTGAGGTTATTGGTATTAATGATGATTTTTTACAAAATGCTGATAAATTAGAACTTATTAATCTTATTAAAAATTATTTAACTGTTGATGAACAAATTGTTAAAAATGAAATTAAAGATCAATGAGATAGTAATAAAGATATTAATTTAATTGGGGTTAAAGGTATTAATTTTAAAATAAATAAAGGAGAAAAATAACATGACAAATATTGTAGAATTTTTAAGAACAGATAAGGTAACTGATTGAATAAAAAGTAAATTTTCTAATGAAAATGAAATTGCAAGATTTAAAAGTAATATAATTGCAATATCAAATAGTAATGAATTATTACAAAAAGCAGATCCAAAAACAATTATGACTGCTTGTTATCAAGGTGTTTTATTAAATTTACCAATGGAAAAACAATTCGGTTATGCTTATGTAGTACCATATAATACAAAAATAACAAGAATTATTAATGGTCGTGAAATCCAAGAATGAATTAATCAAGCCCAATTTCAAATGGGTTATAAAGGTTATATTCAATTAGCCCAAAGAAGTGGCAAATATTTAGATATGTCAGTATCAGATGTTAGAGCAAATGAATTAATAAATTATGATCGTTTAAAAGGTACTGCTTTTAATTGAAATCAAAATGAAGATGAACGAGAAAAATTATCAATTATAGGTTATGTAGCATATTTTAAAATGGTTAATGGTTTTGAAAAAACTTTATATATGACAAAAGAGCAAATGGAAAATCATTTTATGAAATATTCTAAAACTTATGCTAAAAATAAATCATTTTATATTGCTAGTTTTGATGAAATGGCCCTTAAAACAGTATTAACATCATTATTAAGAAAATGAGGTATTATGTCAGTTGAATTACAACAAGCATATAAATCAGATCAAGCAGTTATTACAACTAATGATGAAAAGATTTATATTGATAATGATGCTACTTTCATCCAAAATAATGGGCATATTAACGATGAAACTTTATCAAATAATATAAATTTAAATTATAATACCCCACCTAATGATGAAATAGTGGACATAAACGATAATGTAGTTAAAGAAGAAGATATATCAAATGTAGTACCAGTAGTTAATAATAACAATGATGAAGAATGAGCCAATTGATAAAAATAGGTATTGACCCATCAGGAACTGGTACTACGGCTATTGTTGTTTATAAAAATAATAAATTAATAGATAAACAAGAATTTACAAATAAAGGCTGAAAAGAACATTATGAATTTATTATAAATTATTTGAAAAATGAAAAACTATTTGGGAAAATATTATCAAATAATCATAAACTAGAATATTTAATTTTTATAGAAAATTGTTTATATACAAATGCCAATGGCTCAAAAGATAGAGATGATTTATTGAAATTATTAGGTTCATTAGAAACGCAAGGATATATTGCTACTATTTCACCAAAACATACAAAATCAGTTGTTAAAAATATGGAAAATTTAAGTAAATATAATGATGGTTATATATGAAAATATGAAAAAGATGTTAATTTAACTTATCAATATGGTAAAAGTTGAAAATATAATAATGAAAAAATAAGTAATCATTTACGAGATGCAATTATTATTGCTAATTATGAAAGTTAATTTATGAAACATTCATATAATCAAAAAACAGGAAAATATTATTCTTGTAAAATTCGGAATATAAATGTTTACTTAAATGAAAATGAAGAACAAGTTTGAAATGAATTAAATTTTAATACTTATTCGCAACGAATTGAATATCTTATAAACTTTTATATAACACACAATAAAGAAAAATAAAAAATAACCAATTAAGGTTATTTTTTTAAATATTATTTGTTAATTGTCTAATGGCATCTTTTTGTGCTTGTTTTTTATCATTAACTTTAACTTGTTTTTTAACATTTTTAATTTGACCTGTTTTTAATGCTAATTCTGTTGCATAATCAGGTCCTCGTAAATGTTTTTCGTGGGCAATAACAGCAGTTCTTAATTCTCTGATTTCTGCTTTATATTTTTTAATTTTTTTAGCAGATAATCCTAGAATACCAAGACTACCCATTCCACCCGCACCCGCTAACACAAGTAAAGCAATCATTAATGTTTCATTCATTTTATTTAATTCCTTTCTTATTCTTACTCAAACAGTGGCCATCTATCCTTTCAGAACAAAATAATTTATAAATTAAACTATATAACCACCCAAAAATATCAACCGCCCCTATATATAGTCTATTTTAAATTTAATTCTTTGTTATTTTCTTCTTGTTTTTGTTTTTTAATATTTTCATTTTGTATATTTTTAAATATTTCTTCTGTTATGCCATCTAAATTATTTCATTGTTTTGCTAATCTTGGTTGAATAACACGCGGATTAATCCGACAATCTAAACAATGTCTTAAATGGT
Source organism: Spiroplasma poulsonii (assembly GCF_009866525.1). Lineage (GTDB taxonomy): Bacteria > Bacillota_I > Bacilli_A > Mycoplasmatales > Mycoplasmataceae > Spiroplasma > Spiroplasma poulsonii. The sequence continues at coordinate 1,003,425 of NZ_CM020866.1, read as the reverse complement.
CTTTTTTTCATTTTGATTTATCAATTCAAATGATAATTAAAGAAATTATTAAAGTAATTAAAGGTAATATTGTAAATACTAATCCCATTTTAGATATTTTTAATCTTGGTATATCAATTTTCATATCTACTTTTGGTTTACTACTAGCAACAAATATGCCCTGAATTACATGCGTAAATAAAGGTGTTAATAAAATAGCAATGCCATTACCTCATTATTGACCATAATTATATCAATTAATATCATCTTTAATTGCATTAATCATTCCATATTCTAACCAACAATTTAATGCTAAAAATATCAATGTATAAAAACTAACTACTCAACTACGAATTTTATATTTTCTTTCTCATTCTCTAATATCTTTATGAGTTCAATTATAAGTTGGAATAGGGTCTTTTTTAAATCAATTTCAAGGTAACGCCCCCTTTAATCAAGTTGTTTTATCTTGCTTCATAATTAACTCACCAATTTTCTTTCAATTTTTAAATTACCTATATTTACATTATCATAAGAACTAATAAGACCATTTGTGTCAATATACCAACCTGAAACACCTTTACTATATGATACAACAATTCCACAACCAATATCAAAATCTTTAAAAGTTTCTACAAACATATATGGTAAAATTGAAAATTGACATCTGGAATGGCAAGGGTTTTTTGGACAAATTTTATGTAGAGTAAAGATTTTTATATTCAATTGGTGTTAAATAATTTAATTTGCTGTGAATTCGTACATTATTGTATCAATTAACATAGTCAAATAATTCTAATTTAAATTGTTCAATATTTTTAAATTTTCTGTTTTTAATTAATTCTGTTTTTAAAATTTTATAGGTTGATTCAGAAACAGCATTATCATAAGGACAGCCTGGTTTACTATAAGATTTTGCAACATTGTTTTTAGCTAAAAGATTGTAAATGATATTGTTATTAAATTCGCTTCCTTGATCAGTATGAAATATTTTAATATTATCTAAAGAAAAACTAAGCTTTTTAAAAGTATTTTCAACTAATTTGGCATCTTTATGAGAACTAACATCATAACCAATAACTTCACGATTAAATAAATCAATTAGAAAGCACACATAATATCATTTGCTATTGATAGCAACTTGTGTTAAATCACTGACAACAACTTCATGTAGTTTATAATTATTAAATTCTTGATTTAACAAATTATGATATTTGTATATAGCGTTTTTGTTACTTTGATGTTTATATTTAAGTTTTGTATAATTGGAAATTAAGTTATATCTTTGCATTATTTTACTAATTTTTATTCGTGATAATAAAATATTTTGTTGTGCTAACATAACTTTAATTTTTCTTGTGCCATAATTTTTACGACTTTTTAAGAAAATACTGATAACAGCATTATCAATAGTATGGTTTGATTTAGGATTATTTGATTTCAATTGATAATAAAACGTTGATCTAGGAACTTTTAGTGTTTTGCATAAATTAGTAATTGCATATTTTTCTTTGTTGTTTTTAATAATTACTATTTTTTGCCTATTATCAGTGTGGCTTGCTTTAAAATATCATTTTCCATTCGTAATTGTTTAATTTCTTTTCTTAGATGAATTAGTTCATTTTCTTCTGGGCTTCGATTATCTTTTGCTTTAAATGAACCAGAATTATTGAATTCATAAATTCATTTTCAAACTGTTGATTTACCGACCTGATAGTCACTGGACAATTGTTTTGCTGTTTTACCTGTTTTATAAAGACTAACAATTTGTTGTTTAAATTCATCGGTATAATGATTCTTTGCCATAATTACACCTCCATTTATTAATTTAATTATAATCCTTACTCCACATTATTGTTGTCCAATTTATCTTAACCCATCCAATAAAGATATTTTAGATACTATGGAGCATGTAAAAATTAGTTTAATGACAGTATCTAATATTATGAAAAATGCAAAAACTGACGAAGAATATTACTTTAATAAAAGTAATAAAAAAATAGATATTCCACACACTTTATATATTCAAATGGATGGGACTTATTTGAAAATGTTAGATTCAACAAAGCAAGGAAGAAAAAAGATGGTCGTATAAATTATTTTGGGGTCTTAAATTAATATCTTAGAAATTGTGGAATAATATACCACTTACTTATTTAGATTGTATTACTTTTAATTTTATTGTCAATATATTTTTCTATTTTTTTAAATTTTTCCACAAAAAAAATGGTCGTATAAAAAATATTGGGGTTTTGGAAAAAAACTCGGAAATTGAATAAGAATAATAAATTAAACCATTTACTAAAATGGTTTTTTTATTTGTAAAACCAAAATTATTAATTGATTCAGAGAAAGGACAGCATCTTAAATTCTTAAAATAGAAACTTTTTACACAACTTTCTGATACCCTCTTTAAGTTGTTTACACATTTATAAATATCTTAGAAATTTTTACAAAGTGTACCTGTTTTTTCTCCTAATTTAAGGTGTTGTCTTTTCTTTGTTTCAGTTAATTAGTTTGTTAATAAATAAAAAAACTTAATAAAAGAAGGAGTAAGTAATGGAAATTAATAAACAACAAAAAATATGTGATGTTATTGATTGCTATAAATCAATATCATTCATTACCAAAGAATTTTTATCAAATAAAGTTTTATGAACTTGTGAAAAACATAAAAATTTATTAAATCATACAAAAGATAAAAACCAAGAGTGGTTTTATAAACGTTTAGAAAATTCAAAAATTATCTTTGATTATAAAACTGGTTTTTTAAAACTTTGATTTTATAAAACAACTTAATGCAGAGTGGAACGGTTATTTTAAATAACTAAGTGTTTTTATTCCACAGGAGGCGGTCTAGCACAGCGGTAATCAGTCCGGAAATAATAGACGCTTTAACAAGCGATAGTGGTGATAAGTGCGCGGTCAACATCGAACCACAATAAACAAAAGAGATGGTCACTTTATAAATAAATTTGCGATAGATATTACTTCTTAGAAGTGACAGCGGTTTAAAAACCACAAAGTCAGCATTAGGCTCTTCAAGGTGCAAGTAGATTTATTTTAAAAACTGAACGCTTTGACCTGAAATGGTGCGGGTGAAGAGAGAGAAAACTCTCTGGCTACAAAAACAAAAAACAACTGTCGATTATTTAACTAACAACATACCGCCACCGCTCACCCACAGCGAAGCGGATGGCGTAGTAAATAAAATAGATAAATACAATACTTATATAACTAATTCTCGCTTTGGCACTTTCACTTGGTAGTGAGTGCCAGCGAGTTAAAAAATAGGAAAAATAATTTAGGAGGTAAATATGAAAAATTTAAATAAAATTTGTCTTAAACAAAAATATTGAGGATATTGCTCAAAATGCAATCAAGAAAACAAATTACAAGAATTAATGTTTAAAAGTTATTCAGTATCATTTTAAGATATGACTGATGAACATTGAGCATTGGGGAAACAAAATTAGGAGGAATTAAATTATGAATAAAAGATACGTATTAATAATGAAATATAATAATTTGTTTGATAAAACAACTATTTTTAAAACAGATTTTTTTTATACATTAGAAGAAGCGAGGATTACTGCTAATGTTGAAAATGAAAATCATTGATTAACAACTATTATTGATTTAGAAGATAGCAATATTAAATGACAAGGAGATAAATAATTATGTGAAAAGATGAAAATGGTTATGTTTATACAGAAGAAGATTTATTTAATTTAGCATTAGATGAATGTTATTCAGAAGAAAGTGCTTATGAATATATTGATAATTTAATTAATGAAATGGAATTAGAGGAAATTTAATTATGGAAGATTTAAAATTAAATAATGAAGTTAAAAATATTACTTATCCGTTTTATTTAAAAGGAAATAATTTTAAAGAATTAAGCTTAAAAGCATTAACAATTAAAAAGTGAATTGATGAAAATGGACAAGAATTAGCAGAATTTATATATCGACAACAAGCTTGATTAATAAATGGAGAATATAAATCACAATCACTAAAAGATTTAAAATTAGTAGTTTCAAAAATTGATTATATTTTTAGAGAACCATTAGAAATAATAAAATCTTTTAAAGATGAATTAAATTTTATTAGAAAAGATATTTTAAATTTAGAAAATAATATTAAGAATAATCATGATTCTTTAAAAAATAGTGTCATTAATATTCAATTTCAAAAACAAAATAAAATTATTGAAACTCATAAAAAAGAGCAATTTTTAGAAATTAAAAGTATAGCAAAACAAGAACAAGAATTAAAAATTATTACTAGTAATTTTCGGAAAGAAAAATTATTAATTAAAGATATTGAGGTTATTGGTATTAATGATGATTTTTTACAAAATGCTGATAAATTAGAACTTATTAATCTTATTAAAAATTATTTAACTGTTGATGAACAAATTGTTAAAAATGAAATTAAAGATCAATGAGATAGTAATAAAGATATTAATTTAATTGGGGTTAAAGGTATTAATTTTAAAATAAATAAAGGAGAAAAATAACATGACAAATATTGTAGAATTTTTAAGAACAGATAAGGTAACTGATTGAATAAAAAGTAAATTTTCTAATGAAAATGAAATTGCAAGATTTAAAAGTAATATAATTGCAATATCAAATAGTAATGAATTATTACAAAAAGCAGATCCAAAAACAATTATGACTGCTTGTTATCAAGGTGTTTTATTAAATTTACCAATGGAAAAACAATTCGGTTATGCTTATGTAGTACCATATAATACAAAAATAACAAGAATTATTAATGGTCGTGAAATCCAAGAATGAATTAATCAAGCCCAATTTCAAATGGGTTATAAAGGTTATATTCAATTAGCCCAAAGAAGTGGCCAATATTTAGATATGTCAGTATCAGATGTTAGAGCAAATGAATTAATAAATTATGATCGTTTAAAAGGTACTGCTTTTAATTGAAATCAAAATGAAGATGAACGAGAAAAATTATCAATTATAGGTTATGTAGCATATTTTAAAATGGTTAATGGTTTTGAAAAAACTTTATATATGACAAAAGAGCAAATGGAAAATCATTTTATGAAATATTCTAAAACTTATGCTAAAAATAAATCATTTTATATTGCTAGTTTTGATGAAATGGCCCTTAAAACAGTATTAACATCATTATTAAGAAAATGAGGTATTATGTCAGTTGAATTACAACAAGCATATAAATCAGATCAAGCAGTTATTACAACTAATGATGAAAAGATTTATATTGATAATGATGCTACTTTCATCCAAAATAATGGGCATATTAACGATGAAACTTTATCAAATAATATAAATTTAAATTATAATACCCCACCTAATGATGAAATAGTGTACATAAACGATAATGTAGTTAAAGAAGAAGATATATCAAATGTAGTACCAGTAGTTAATAATAACAATGATGAAGAATGAGCCAATTGATAAAAATAGGTATTGACCCATCAGGAACTGGTACTACGGCTATTGTTGTTTATAAAAATAATAAATTAATAGATAAACAAGAATTTACAAATAAAGGCTGAAAAGAACATTATGAATTTATTATAAATTATTTGAAAAATGAAAAACTATTTGGGAAAATATTATCAAATAATCATAAACTAGAATATTTAATTTTTATAGAAAATTGTTTATATACAAATGCCAATGGCTCAAAAGATAGAGATGATTTATTGAAATTATTAGGTTCATTAGAAACGCAAGGATATATTGCTACTATTTCACCAAAACATACAAAATCAGTTGTTAAAAATATGGAAAATTTAAGTAAATATAATGATGGTTATATATGAAAATATGAAAAAGATGTTAATTTAACTTATCAATATGGTAAAAGTTGAAAATATAATAATGAAAAAATAAGTAATCATTTACGAGATGCAATTATTATTGCTAATTATGAAAGTTAATTTATGAAACATTCATATAATCAAAAAACAGGAAAATATTATTCTTGTAAAATTCGGAATATAAATGTTTACTTAAATGAAAATGAAGAACAAGTTTGAAATGAATTAAATTTTAATACTTATTCGCAACGAATTGAATATCTTATAAACTTTTATATAACACACAATAAAGAAAAATAAAAAATAACCAATTAAGGTTATTTTTTTAAATATTATTTGTTAATTGTCTAATGGCATCTTTTTGTGCTTGTTTTTTATCATTAACTTTAACTTGTTTTTTAACATTTTTAATTTGACCTGTTTTTAATGCTAATTCTGTTGCATAATCAGGTCCTCGTAAATGTTTTTCGTGGGCAATAACAGCAGTTCTTAATTCTCTGATTTCTGCTTTATATTTTTTAATTTTTTTAGCAGATAATCCTAGAATACCAAGACTACCCATTCCACCCGCACCCGCTAACACAAGTAAAGCAATCATTAATGTTTCATTCATTTTATTTAATTCCTTTCTTATTCTTACTCAAACAGTGGCCATCTATCCTTTCAGAACAAAATAATTTATAAATTAAACTATATAACCACCCAAAAATATCAACCGCCCCTATATATAGTCTATTTTAAATTTAATTCTTTGTTATTTTCTTCTTGTTTTTGTTTTTTAATATTTTCATTTTGTATATTTTTAAATATTTCTTCTGTTATGCCATCTAAATTATTTCATTGTTTTGCTAATCTTGGTTGAATAACACGCGGATTAATCCGACAATCTAAACAATGTCTTAAATGGTCTTTTTTTCATTTTGATTTATCAATTCAAATGATAATTAAAGAAATTATTAAAGTAATTAAAGGTAATATTGTAAATACTAATCCCATTTTAGATATTTTTAATCTTGGTATATCAATTTTCATATCTACTTTTGGTTTACTACTAGCAACAAATATGCCCTGAATTCCATACGTAAATAAAGGTGTTAATAAAATAGCAATGCCATTACCTCAATATTGACCATAATTATATCAATTAATATCATCTTTAATTGCATTAATCATTCCATATTCTAACCAACAATTTAATGCTAAAAATATCAATGTATAAAAACTAACTACTCAACTACGAATTTTATATTTTCTTTCTCATTCTCTAATATCTTTATGAGTTCAATTATAAGTTGGAATAGGGTCTTTTTTAAATCAATTTCAAGGTAACGCCCCCTTTAATCAAGTTGTTTTATCTTGCTTCATAATTAACTCACCAATTTTCTTTCAATTTTTAAATTAACTATATTTACATTATCATAAGAACTAATAAGACCATTTGTGTCAATATACCAAACAATTCCACAACCAATATCAAAATCTTTAAAAGTTTCTACAAACATATATGGTAAAATTGAAAATTGACATCATATTTTATATTTAAATTTAGAACTATCAAAATCTTTAATTTGATATTCAGTTGCTGGTTTAAAATCACTAGTATCTACAAATTCTCAATCATTACCAACACTAATAGAAATATCACCATTACCTAATAATGAATTACCATTAATAGTTTTAATATTTTCCCCACTTACTAATTTATCTTGTTTAAGAATAATATCTTGTGATGTTTTTACAATATATTTATCATCTTGCTTATCAATATAAGCTTTATTTAAATCACTATCTTTAATACCATATGATGGAATATCACCACTTTGTTTTGCTTTTCAGACATTATCTTCATAATAAATCGTGTTATTATCAAATGGAACTATTAATTTAATATATTCATTATAATCAATTTTAGAAAAATCATTAATAATTGGATAAGTAATATTTATTGAACCATCTGTTTGCAATCGCTCTTTTAATCAAAATAATAATGTTGGATAAAATGTTTTTTTAGTAATATATTTATATTCTTCTTCTCATGGATGAGAATAGTTTCCTAAATGATAATTATACGGTCTAGATACCGTTTTACTAGATATAATATCAATTATTTCACCTGCTAATTTTAAAGCATTTTTAACATCACGAGTAATATTTTCATTTGCTTCTGGGTCATTAGTTTGTGAATATGCTACACCACCTTGTGAAAATGAAGCACTACCAGTTAAATCATTAACTCCTTTTGGTAAATATCAATTTATAACTGCTAATAAACAAGCCGATTGAATATAACTTAATCATTTATCATATTCAATTAAACCAGTATTATCTTTTTTTACTCAAGGAAACAAATCTTTTTTATTAATTTTATCTGAAATTGTCCCACCTGATAATCTATCCATTCATAAACTAGTTTTTAAAATAGCATTATAAATTAAGTTATCATTACAAGCAGATTGCTTTCTATCATTAATAGGTTGTCAAAGTTTACTTTCTTTCACATCTTCAACTGTTATAAATAACAAATTACTTAAATTATTTTCCATATAAAACACCTCTTAATTGATTACGATATTTATTTTTTAAATTACTTGGCTTATAACTATTAACTCTTGTTTTTGTTTTCTTAATTGTTTTGATAGTTTGATTAGTTTTGTAAAACATATTTTTAACTGGTGATTTATATAAATTCTTAATATTTTTAACATCACTTTTTCGTTCTCGATACCATTTTTTATTATTAATTTCACCAGCAAAATTAAAATTAAAATGGCCAATCTTTAAATTATTAATAAACTTTTTAATTTGTTGTAATTTTTGAACTGTTGGTAATGTTAATTTAGTAGTTCCTTTGGGATATTTTTCTTTTAATCCTCTTGGCAGTCTTTTTTTAATATAATTTCTTAAATGACTAGGTAATCATTTTCTTAATCAATAACGTCAAAATAAAGTACCCGCATTAGAAACGGCATTACTTAATAATTTTCAAATTTCAACTGGAACACTAGGATAAACATAGGGACCATAAAACTTCGGGTGTTTTGCTGTTTTTGTATATATTAAAATAGTTAAATTACCTGTTAAAGTTAATTTATTTGTAATATTAAACATACCACTATCAAGTCAACTACTATTTAAAGGTTGTCAATTAGTATTTAGATAATTTTCTTTTTTAAATTGTTCTCTATTTTTAATATTATTATCTTTTTCTAATTGACTTAATATTTGTTGAATTTCTCTTTTATGACCCTTTTTAATTAAATCTAAATAAGTAAATGGATTTAACCACTGATAAATATCTTCAATCTTATTTGTAATTTTTTGTAGCGGATTAGAATAATATGAAGCAAATTTGTTAACCTTATTAATTAAATTAACAAATTTATTTATTATTGATTTATTACCTAAATTCTCTGCTAATAAAGTTAAAATTCGTAATATTAATAAGTTCATTGTTTATTAAGTATTTTTAATTACGACATCAATTGGATTTGTTTGACCAGTAGCGTTGTTTTTACCCTCAATCTGAACTGAAATTGCTTTATCATTTGTAATATCAATTGGTCAATCTTCACCCTTACTTTCAATAAAGTAATCATAATCATTTTCAGTTAAAGAACTATCTACCGCTTTTACTGCTTTTAAAACGACAGCTTTAAATTGTGGTTTTAATTGTTCGATTGTTGCTTTTGTTGGGTCTGTGACATGAATAGTTGGTTTATCTAATTTATTAATTTTACTAATATCAATTTTATTTGTTGTTGGTTCATTAATTACATAATCAACTGGTACTCTAAATGTTTTATTTAAATTATTGTAAGCTGCTGTTCTTTCTTCAATTGTTGGTTCTTTTTCTAAAATAATTTTACATGTTTTTGGATATAAAATTGTTGGTGTTGCATATTGTACTTTACCAATTCATTTAGGGTTAGCAGTATCATTATCTAAAACTTGTTGAATAGTATCCATATTAATTGGATATGCTCATACTTGTTTATTAATAATTAAACCACTTACATTAGTAAAATTATAACCTTTATCACGGTTAACTTGTCCTTTTGTATATGTTTTTTCTAAATGAAAACTTTTTGATACAGGAATTCCCATTGCGGTATTTTCATATAATTCACCATTAACCATTGCTTTTAATTGAGCTTGTGAACCAATTACTTTTAAATAAGCCGGTGTTAATCCTAAATATGCTCTTCGTCCTAAAACCATAAACATTTTATCGGTTGGCAATCCAAAATATAAATTACTAATTTGATTAGTTAATTCAATCAAAGTTTCATTTAATGTAAAGAATGCCTTATTTGCATCATCAGCATTTTCTGCTGTATAACTACGAAATGGAATTACTTCATATTGACCATCTGCTAAACAATAATCATAAATAGCCTGAATTAATTCACATTCTAAATTAACAAATTTATTCTGTACAACACTAGAAATAGCATCAGCAATAACACCATTTTTAATATTTTGTTCTATTAATGCTAAATCAAAAGCCTCATTCATTAATTTTAAATTAAATCTTTTATCAATAGGTACTGGAATTCTTGTTAATCCCATTGTTTGAGTTGCTCCACCATTTGGTAATGAATAATCATTTTGTCATACCACACGATGAGTTAAATTATATAATGCTTGTCCTGCATTAGGTAATCAAGCAACTTGTTCGGCAGTTGCTGTTGCATACTGCATAATACTTGCATATTCATTATATAAAGGTCCACGCAATAAAGCATTAACCATATCAACATAGGCTTTTTGACCTGTTGTATTACCTTGTAATGTAAAAGGTACTTGTGGCAAATTAATTGTTGCCATAATTTTCACTCCTTATTATCTAAGGTTTTTAAGTGTGAAATCTGATATCTTTTTAATCTCTTCCGGAGTATATGCTCCTTTTTCTTTAATAATTTCAATTTCATCATTTTTATTTTCAACTGAATTTTCAATCATATCTTTAATAAAATTAGTTGGTGAAACTGATGGTTGTTCTTCAACAAACAAATCAGGTTTTAATTCTTTTAAAGTTTGCATTTTTTCAGTTAAAGAATTACCACTAACTTTATCTAAGTTAGTTTTAATATCTTCAATTTTAGTAGTTGGAACATATTTAAAGGCTTTTAATTCATCTAATTCATTAGATAATTTAATAAAGTCTTCTTTTGATATAACATCTTCGCGTTTTTGCACACTTTCTCTAATTTGTTTGGCTTCATTATTAAACTGATTTAAGATATTTTCTGCAATTTCTTCACTTAAACCTTGTTCTATTAATTGTTCTTTTGTAAGCGCCATTTTATAAACTCCTCTTTTTTTATCCTTGTTCGATTAACAAGTCAGCATAAACCCTTTTTTATGGAAAAAGATTAAACTCATAATTTAATTATACACCCATAGTTTATAAATACAATACTTTTTATAAACAAATACTAAACTTAATGTATTTTGTTGCTAATTTAAACCTTAAAACGTGTAATAAGAACTATTTTTCAAGATAAAATTTTTAAAATAATTCATAATTTTGCTTGTATATATATATATATATATATATAATGCCAATAGAAATTGATAAGAAGGAGAAATACAAGTATGAAAAAATTACTAAGTTTATTAAGCTTATTAACAATTAGTGGAAGTGCTGTACCAACAACAATTGCCGCTAGTCCTTATCAAAAAGAACAAACTATAAGAGTAAAAAGACAAACACAAAGTCCTATTTTTAAAACTAATGGAGCTGACATTCCAACAGAACAACAAATCAAAGATAAATTAATTAATAAATATCCACACATAGCGGCTGAACAAATTAAAGTCAAAAATATTACTAGTAATTATGTAAATATTACTATAGATGGATTTTCTGGAGAAACAACACTTACTTTTATAGTTGATAAATCTATACCTTTAAACAATGTTATTGCAAACCATAATTTAGGAGAAATAGATTTTTCAAAATTAGTTAATAGTTATGAAGAACAAATTAAGTTTAGATTATTAGAATTAAACCCACAATTAGACACAACAAAAATTAATGTTACAAGTATTACAACAAGTAATGCTAAAGTTAGTTCAAATGATATAAATATTTATAATGGTGAATTAAATATTAAATATAGTAGACCAGTAAAATCAATTATTAGAAACATTGAATTAGGTTCAATTAGAAC